>JAXGXQ010000001.1:0-740645 GCA_040772685.1 Clostridia bacterium
CGGTCAGTCGCTCGGACAAGTCCTCGAAATGCTGCGCATTTCTGCGGAACTCGCTTTGTGACTCGACGCAGTGATTGCAAAAAGACACAGGGCGGAGAATAGCGAATCGTCAGGCAGGGGGTAAACTTCTGCTGGCATGCGGCTAGACAAAAGATCTTTAAATAACGGCCTGATTCTGTCAAGAATCAGGCCGTTTTTGTCGGGGTGAATGACCAGGGCTTTATCAAAAAGTTGCTAAGTTGTAAATATTTTGTAAATTATATTGATATTTTTGAGATATAAGTTATCATTAAATTAGCACTCTAAGGCCGAGAGTGCTAAAATGACAAGTAAAGGAGTTGTTAATCATGGCAGGACTTATCCCATTTAACCGAAGGAACAAGAGTCTCGAGCGTGCAGAAACTGGTTTTGATAACTTTTATAACATGCTTGACGACTTTTTTAGCGACAGTTTGATGACGAGTCGCAACTTGTTCAGGGACACATTCAAAATCGACATTGCAGAAACAGACAGCGAATATGCAATCGAAGCTGAATTGCCTGGAGTCAAAAAAGAAGAAATTGATCTGGGCATCGAGAACGACAACCTCTGCATATCCGTACAACGGTCGGAGGAAGTTAACAAAGACGAAAATAATTACATTCACAGGGAACGTCGCTTCGGCTCCATGAGCCGCAGGGTTCGATTGGCTGATGCAAAGCTGGATGAAGCTAAGGCGAAGCTCGAAGAAGGTGTGTTGAGAATCACAATCCCTAAAGATGAAAAAGCTAAAAACTCACTCAAGATTGATATTGAATAACCGATTGTGTCGAATAACGATAAGACAAAAGCCGCCAATAATGGTGGCTTTTGTTTTAAGCTGCTTCGTCAGAAACCTGGCGGGCATAAACCAGCAGTCGATGCGAGGCAACGCGGACCGGTGTACAGGTTACCAGGATAAGCTCTTTGTCATTTGTTGATTGAGATAAGGCGCGGCGCAGTTCGGAAGGCAGGATTGTTGACTGGCTTTCGGCAACGTAAGTAAGCTTGCGGCCAGCTTTGGTCAGAATTACAACCTCGGTTCCTTTCGTCACTTCGTCGAGACGATTGAAATGGCGGCCATAGCTATACATGCGGTGGCCCAGGATTACAGAGTATCCGGGGGTGCCAGGCTGCGAGCTGCCACCAAGCAGGCCGACAGCAACCCGCAATTGAGCGGATTCGGCGCGGTCGGCAATCGGCATTTTCAGGTTAATCTTATCGATAATCAAGGTGCCTATGCCTTTGATAACCACATTTGCCGGTTTCTTAGTACCGGCCGTTGTACTGCCTGTGCCAAAACCAGGTTCAGTTCCGGGGTTTGTACCGGGCTCGCCGCTTGTGCCGCTTGTGCCGGTTGTATCAGGACCAGTGGGATTACCGGGCAAGGTTGTGCCACCGTTAGTTGTTCCCGGCGTCTCATCAATTGTCCAGTTTTCAACTTCTTCAACAAACTCATTTTGTTCGCCTGGAACCTGCAGGGCATTTGCGCCGATTACAATCTCAGCGTCGCCGCTTTCTATTGCCTGGAGCAACTCATTTGATTTCCGGTCCTGCTGCCAGTGCAACAGCTTCGGTTCCAAAAGCAAATAGACCCCAACCAGGATTAAGGCGAGAATTAATATATTTATCAGAATCAGCAGCGGGCGCCGCCGCTGTTTTTTAATTGGTTTGTTTTCAGATTCTGTCATAAAGCGCCTCCGTTGTTAGTTGTTGCCGCTAGGTGGTTTTTGCCACAAAAGATAACAAGCCAGGTGAGTCCGCAAGCTGGTCTGTATTAATAAACGAGCTGGCCGCTCTTAATTCACATGTTATATGAACAGTATACTCTGTGCGGCGCTGTTGAATCGGTTTGCTTAGTTACCGTCTTGGCGGTCACCCAGCGGCGTGCAGAAAGCAGCATGCTCGCTGAGAATATGAGATTGCTTTTCTGTACGCGGGATATTTTGTTTCGCTGCCTCACGCAGTGCCATTCTAAGCTGGTGACGATGGGCGGCAGCCTGGCGTTCATCAGGTTCACCTTCTTCGGGCTCATATGGCGGCACGGGCACAGGGTTACCCTGTTCATCAACAGCAACAAAAACAAGGTAGGCTCTGTTCACCAAATCGCGGACTCCGTCGAGCCTCTCCACGAAGGTTTCAACACTTACTTCAAGTGAGGTGCGCCCTGTCCAGGTAACCTGCGCCTGAATGACAACAGTATCGTTGACATGTACCGGAGCCAGAAACTCCAAGGGGTCTACAGCTGCCAGAGTTACATCGGAGCCGGCATGCCGCCTCGCTTCAACAGCCGCTACTATATCTATCCAATCCATCAACTGACCACCAAAAAGACGCTGGACGCCGTTGGCGTGACGGGGCATTACAATTTGAACCTGGGTAGTGCGCATACTTTTACCTCCCCTTGCTGTATCCAAATGCTGGATATTCTTCACATTTTAGCAGATCAGGTTAGTAAAGCGAATGAACAGATTGTTTCCGTGAGCGTTTGCTGCGGACGTTGGCTTTTGACTGTGATAAACTGATTTTCAACAAAACACTTTCAGTTTGGCTTGTCATAAAGGAGAGCCGCCGATGTTTATCCGTGTAATTGATGAAAACGAATCACTTGATATTACCGCTGAGCCCGGGGTTGATTTAATGACGCTGTTGCGTCAGCAGAAAAAACCTGTAAGCTCACCTTGCGGCGGCCGTGGCACCTGTGGCAAATGCCTGGTTGAGGTTGACGGTTTGGGTCCTGTCCTGGCCTGTCAGACGGTGATCGGGCGCGATTTGCCTGTATCCGGGGCAGTTGTAAGGCTGCCGCGCAAATCACAGGCTTTGATTTTGATAGATGGCTTGGTCCGCGATAGAGTTTTGCAGCCGCTTGTGCAGCATTTTGAAGCGGTAATTCCACCGCCGACTTTAAATAATCAGCAAGCAGACGATGAGCGCTTCTATTGTGAAACAGGCTTTAGCGTGCCTTTTGCTCTGCTGGGAGAATTGCCGGTCCATCTGGCAGCTGCTAACGGCAAAGTGAGCTTTTGGGGGCGACGTGACACCAAAACTGTAATGCGTTTCCTGCCGGTTGAAGCAACTTCTAATCAGCGTGTTCTCGGGGTTGCGATAGATATCGGCACAACAACGCTGGCGGCTTATCTCTACGATCTGCAAAGCGGTGAGCGTCTGGCCAGCGCCGCCCGGACCAATCCGCAAACTGCCTACGGCGCCGATGTTATCAGTCGGATTTCCCGGGCTGTCGCCAGTGACAGCGATCGAATGGAGCTAAAGCGTCTGATTTTGGCAGCCATTTCCTCGCTGGTTCAAACATTATATTCTAAAGCTGCTAAAGCACAGGAAAAGAGTTTATATTCAGGTGAGTCGGACTTGGCTCCAACCGGTTGTGCCTTGCTGCCAAAGGATCTGGCTTTACTGACTTGTGCCGGCAATACCACTATGATGCATTTACTGCTCGGCATCTCAGCCGAAAATATTTCCCGCGCGCCATTTAACCCGGTGACGGTTAAGACCACAATCGTAACAGCACCGGAACTGGAGCTGGATCTTTTTCCGCAGGCTTTAGTTGTGCTGCTGCCATCCGTTGCCAGTTATGTTGGTGCTGATATCACGGCCGGTGTAATTGCTTTGGGATTGGAAAAACCCGGGCAGGAAACCGCGCTGCTAATTGATATAGGCACCAATGGAGAAATCGTGTTGCAGAAGTGGGATCATATGACTGCCTGCGCCACAGCAGCAGGCCCCGCGTTTGAAGGGGCAAATATTACTAATGGCATGAGCGGCACCAGTGGAGCGATTGACCATGCCTGGATAACTAACGGGGATCTTAGTTATTCGGTAATATCGAATGGTGATGACAGCCTAAAACCTGCGGGTATCTGCGGTTCCGGCCTGATTGACCTGGTTGCGGCAATGCTGGCCAGTGGCGTGATTGATGAAACCGGCCGGATTGGAGCAGATCCGGAAATTTTGTCGCCGGCTCTACGTGAACGGCTGACTGAGATTAATGGGCAGCCTGCTTTCCTGGTAGCTTCTGCTGTTGAAACCGAAACCAGGGCAGACATTTACTTGACTCAAAAAGACATCCGTGAGCTGCAGAACGCCAAAGCGGCTTTGGCTGCTGGCATTCAGCTGTTACTGCGCCGAGAGGGCACTGCTGCCGCTGACGTAAAGCTGATTTACCTGGCAGGCGGATTTGGCCAGTACCTCAACGTACTGAACGCCAAGGCGATTGGCCTGCTGCCGGCAGAACTGACCGGACGGGTGATCGCGGCCGGCAATACTTCGGCAATGGGCGCCATCGCCGCTTTGCTGGACATTTCCCGACTGGAGGCAGCTACCGTCGCTGCTGCTGAGATCAACTATCTGGAGCTTTCTTCCGATCCGGAATTCAGCGACCTTTTTATCGAAGCCTTAATGTTCCCTGTGAAGGATTAATTTATATGAGCAATTATCAGGAAAAATTCAAAACAATCGACGAACATAAAAACCACTTGCGCCAGCACTTGATTAAAAAGCGCGAGCAGTTGCCGCGTCGCGAGCTGTTGGCCAATAGCCGGGCGATTACAGAGCGCCTGCGTGAATTGGAACCATTGGCAGCGCTGCTGGAGCAACTGCCGGAAGAACCCATCGGCTTATACGCGGCTTTTCGCGGTGAACCTGATGTGCGGCCATTGGTGCCGCATCTGGTGGCAGCCGGAATCAAAATAGCTTTTCCTGCAATTGTCCATTGCCCCGAAACTGGTGAAAACTGTATGCGTTTTGGCTTGTATGAACCACATCAGCCACTGCGGCTCTTTCTAAATACCGGACATTTTGGCATTTCTGAGCCACCGCCGGAATCATTGCTCCCGACCGGCACACCTATGAGTGCGCTGATCATGCCGGGCGTGGCTTTCGACCACAGCGGTACCCGCATCGGCTTCGGCAAAGGCTATTACGACAGCTTTATAGCTTCGCTGCCGCACAGGCCAATGCTGATCGGCGTGGCACATCCTTTTCAGCTGTTGAATGACCCGCTGCCAAAAGCGGGGCACGACCAGCCACTAGACTATATTGTTTTGCCCAATGAGACGATAGTGGTAAAATGTAATCACTAAACTGTTTAAGACTGAATTTGCTGACCTGAAGGGAAGTGAGCCTGTGAAATGGACTATACTGGGCAAGTCCGGAGGATTTCCGGCTCCCGGCGGTGCAACCTCCGGTTATTTGCTACAGCATGAAAATCGCAATATTCTCGTAGACTGCGGCAGCGGTGTGCTCGCAAACCTGTTCCGTTATATCAATATTGATTCGCTTGACGCCGTGATCATTACACATTTGCATTACGACCACATCAGCGACCTGCAGCTGCTGCGCTACACAGTCGATCTGAACCGGCGCCATGAGCGGCCGGTTAAGGCCATACCCGTATTCGCACCAGCTTCGCCGGAGCCGGTTGCTTCGCTGCTGTTAACCGACGAAAGCCTCGTGATGGGGCAAGTGACGGACGGCACCGAGCTGGATATGTTCGGCATTAATGTCAGATTTTCGCTGATGGAACATCCGGTTGAATCTTATGCTGTCAGTTTTGAAAACAATAACCGTAAAATTGTTTATTCCGGTGATACGATTCCATGCGACAATCTGCGACAAATTCTTAAAGGCGCTGACTTGGCTGTGCTTGACGCCGGCTCACTGGAACGGTACCGTAAACCGGTGATGGCGCACATGACAGCCGCGGAATGCGGTGAGCTGGCAAAAGCCGCAGGCGTGCACAAATTAGTGCTTTCGCATCTTTTGCCGCTTTACGATGAGCAGGAAATCCTGAGTGAAGGCCGGACGAAATTTGCCGAAGCGGTTTTAGCTGAAAACGGCGACTCCTACGAGATTTGATTAATTGACAGTCGCTTGGCGATTAGTTATATTTGTGTTCGGTTTGCCGCCAGAGCAAGGCAAACCGGGAAAATTTGAGGTGCGGAAATGGTAAAGGCAAAGGACTCTGAACAACGTCATAAGTCAGCTGTAATCACAGTTGTCGGTAAAGACCGTGTTGGTATTATCGCTGCGGTTGCGACACTGCTGGCTGAGTCAGGCGTAAATATCAACGATATTTCCCAGACAATTATGCAGGGAATATTCACGATGATCATGATCGTTGACTTGAGTGAGTCCAGCAAAGACATTCAGGCTCTGGCTGCGGTGCTGGAGGCCAAAGGTGAAGAAATAGGCATTTCCATCCGCATTCAGCACAGCGACATTTTCGACGCAATGCACCGTATTTGAGGAAGGACGCGCATGTATACCGATTTTGAAATCCTGGAAACAATCAGAATGTTTCAGGAACAGCATCTCGATGTGCGAACCATCACGATGGGCATATCGCTATTGGATTGCGCCTCCGGTTCTGCTGAAGAAAGCTGCCGCCGCATTTACGACAAAATTACCCGCGTGGCCGGGCGGTTGGTCCGGACTGGTGAAGACATCAGCAGTGAATATGGCATTCCCATTATCAATAAACGTGTTTCTGTAACACCTATAGCCCTGATTGCCGCTGCCAGCGATACCAGGGACTACACGATTTTCGCCCGTACTCTGGATAAAGCCGCCGCTGCCGTTGGCGTTAATTTCATTGGCGGCTTTTCGGCTTTAGTGCATAAAGGGTTTACCAATGCCGACCGTCTGTTGCTGCAATCAATCCCGGAAGCGCTGGCGACCACCGAAATGGTTTGCTCTTCAGTAAATCTGGCCACCAGCCGCTCTGGCATCAATATGGACGCTGTCCGGGAAATGGGTTGTATCATTAAAGAAACGGCCAGGCTTACCGCAGACAGGGATGCTTTTGGCTGTGCCAAACTGGTTGTGTTTGCCAATGCTCCGGAAGATAATCCCTTTATGGCCGGGGCGTTTACAGGCACAGGTGAACCGGAATGCGCTATTAATGTTGGCGTCAGCGGGCCCGGTGTGATTCGTGCCGCGGTCGAAAGCGTGCCTGGTCAGGATTTGGGAGTAGTGGCGGATACAATCAAAAAAGCTGCCTTCAAGATCACCAGGGTCGGCCAGCTGGTTGCGCAGGAAGCCTCCCGCCGGCTTGATGTTCCCTATGGAATAATCGATCTTTCCCTGGCTCCTACACCTGTGGTGGGCGATTCAATCGCCCGGATTCTGGAAGCCTTCGGGCTGGAAACCTGTGGTGCCTGGGGCACAACCGCAGCTTTGGCCATGCTGAATGACGCTGTTAAAAAAGGCGGCACAATGGCGTCTTCATTTGTCGGCGGCCTCTCCGGCGCCTTTATTCCTGTCAGCGAGGATGAAGGTATGATCGCGGCGGTGGAAGCTGGTACACTTTCTTTAGAGAAACTTGAGGCAATGACCAGCGTCTGTTCGGTTGGGATTGACATGGTTGCGGTACCCGGCGATACACCAGCAGAGACAATTTCAGCTGTAATTGCTGATGAAATGGCGATTGGAACCTTTAATAATAAAACAACAGCGGTGCGGATTATTCCTGTACCCGGTAAAACTGTTGGTGATAAAGTTGAGTATGGCGGACTGCTTGGTTCAGCACCGATTATGGCGGTTAACAGCAGCTCGCCTGCTGCCTTTATCGCCCGCGGAGGCCGGATTCCGGCCCCGATCCACAGTATGAGGAACTGACAAGATGATGGAGCCCACCCGCTTATACGAACTGTTCGTTAATGAGCTGGACTTGCGGACCTGCCTGCTTAACAACTGTGATTTGCCGCCGTTTCCCGGCAGTAAAAGCAGTTCCTTCTGGCAGCTGCATCGGATTATTGATGCTGCTGTTCAAGTCAGCCGCGGTAATGTCGAGGCGGCTGAAGCCATGCTTGATGAGCTGCCGTCAGCAACACAGGCGTTGCTTTGTGCGCGTCTGGTCAGGCTTTACTTATTGAGTGAAAAGAACACGTACAATGCTTATAAAGGCGTTTCAGACCTGATCGACGATTTATCACTGCGCCGGATAAACCGGATCCGTCACCGTCTTAATCCGATGATTGCTGCTGATCATGTACTTGCCAGCCGTTGGGCTCCGGCTTTGCGCTTATATTTATTGTCATATTTTTCTGATTATGAAACTGAACAGCTCGAATGGGCGCAGCAGGATATTAAGGCTTGCCAGGAAGCAGGACTTGACTCTGATCTGGTGGAATGGCTGCATTTCTCATATTTGTTTGCCCGGGCCAGGCAGCAGCATTCTCTGCCGAAACTGATCAGCACGCTGGCAGAATGGAAAGCCTTCTCCAGCCGCTGCCCGATTTATGGCTTTGGCATTGAATATTTCCTGGAAGCAGTGATCGCACTGGAATATGCCGGCCGCTTTGAAGAATCACTCCATTATCTGGAGGAAATACTCACAGCTGAACCGAATAATTTTGAATCCTTGCTGATTAAAGCCCGGATTGAAAAACGGATTGGGCGGATTGAAGAATGCCTGCAAACCTGCGGCATTATCTGTTCCACCTGGCCGCAGGAATTCGCCGGCTTTTGCCTGCGCTCCAACACGTCGCTGCTGCAGGGTGAATTGACGAATGCCCTGGCCGACGCCGAGCACGCCTGCATCCTGGCTCCCGAAAACTCTAATGTTTATATGGCGAGAGCTTTTGTCTATTTACAAGATGGTGATTTTGAAGCGGCACTGGCCGACTTCGAACAGGCACTTGAGATTGACCCTGAGCGTCAGGACGCGCTGCGCGGGAAGGGTAAATGCCTCGGACTGATCGGCCGCGATTTTGAAGCGCTTGCTTGCTACAATCAGCTTCGCCGTCTCAATCCGGATGACCCTGACCTGCTCTACGAGCTGGCAGATACTCAGTATGCTGCTGGCTATCTGGGCGAGTGTGAAAAAACCTGCAAAACCTGTCTGCGGCTGGATCCTGAATTTGTCAGTGCCTATGTGCTGCTCGGTATGGTAGCCCTGCGCAAAAATGATGATGACCAGGCCCGGCGTCTGCTTAAACGTGCTGTCGCTCTGGAGCCGGATAATCCAATAGCCCTGAATGAGCTTTCTTACCTGACCCATCTGGAAGGGGACGACGATACCGCGATTGAACTGGTAGACCGCGCTATTGAGGAATCACCGGAATTTGCCGATGCGCTTTGCAACAAAGGTACGATCCAGTATTTCCGCAGTGAATTTGACGCCGCGATCCAGAATTTTGAAAGCACGATCGCGCTGGCGCCGGATTATGTTGCTGCCTGGGTGGGCAAGGGCAACACCCTGACCCAATTGTGCGAATTCGAGGAAGCCGGCGAATGCTTCGACCAGGCGCTGGCGCTTGATCCGGGAAATATTGATGCTTGCTACGGCAAAGCTATGCTTTACCGGATGATTGGCTTGGAAGATGAAGCGCGCGAATGGCAGGAACGGGCCTTTGAGCTGGAACATGAACAGGAAGGCGGTTAAAGCGCCCTTTCTGCCCAGTTACGTGATTCTTCTAACGCGGCTGCGACTGCATCAGGTGCCGGACCGCCCGGCAGATCCCGCCGACTGACACAAGCTGCTAAATCTATTGCGGTGTAGACGTCAGCCGTGATCAGACCGGAAAAGCCGGCCATTTCGTCTAGTGTAAGCTCTTCTAATGCCCGGCCTGTTTTGAGCGCGTGACGCACCAGTTTCCCTGAAACCTCGTGGGCGTCACGGAAAGGCATGCCTTTACCTACCAGATAATCAGCCAGATCTGTGGCGTTGGTGTAGCCGCCGGCAGCAGCTTCACGCATGGCTTCGCGGTTCACTTTCATGGTTTTCAGCATCCCGGTGAGGGCAGGCAGACAGAGATTAACTGTATCAATAGCGTCAAAAACAGCTTCTTTGTCTTCCTGCATATCCTTGTTATAAGCAAGCGGCAATCCCTTCATGACCACAAGCAAAGAGATCAGATCACCGTAGACACGGCCGGTTTTACCGCGGGTGAGCTCTGCCACATCGGGGTTTTTCTTCTGCGGCATAATGCTGCTGCCAGTGGAAAAGGCGTCATCCAGTTCAATAAAGTTGAATTCCTGACTTGACCAGAGAATCACTTCTTCACAAAGCCGGGAAACGTGCATCATAAAGATTGCCAGACAGCTTAATAATTCGATGGCAAAATCACGATCGGCAACACCGTCAAGGCTGTTGCTGGTAATGCGGCTGAAGCCCAGTGCCTTGGCGACATATTCCCGATCCAGCGGATAAGTTGTGCCGGCCAGGGCGCCGGAGCCCAGCGGCATTTCATCCATGCGCTCCAGGCAGTCGTCCAGGCGGCCGACGTCGCGCTGCAGCATCTGCAGGTAGGCACTGAGATGGTGGGCCAAGGTGATCGGCTGCGCCCTTTGCAGGTGCGTATAACCCGGCATCAGCGTCTCCAGATGATTGGCAGCGATCTCCAGCAATGCCTGATGAAGTCTCAGAAAACCAGTGCGCAGCAGGCGCCCTTCGCTGCGCAGGTAAAGCCGCAGATCGAGCGCAACCTGGTCGTTGCGGCTGCGGCCTGTATGCAGGCGTTTACCGGCCTCGCCTATCCGTTTAGTCAGCTCGGCTTCAACAAACATATGGATATCTTCGGCCGCGGGGTTGAATTGCAGCTTCCCGGATTCCAAATCAGCAGCGATTTCTGCCAGACCCTGGTCAATTGCCGCGGCATCATCAGCATCAATCAACCCCTGACTTGCCAGCATGGCAGCATGAGCCCGGCTGCCGCGAATGTCTTCGCGGAACAGCCGGTAATCAAACGAAATCGATGAGTTGTAATCATTGACGGCAGCGTCGGTGCTTTGGCTGAAACGTCCAGCCCAGAGCTTGTCATTCATCTCAGAACCTCTACATCAGGTTATTTTTCAGCTTCATCTGAGCTACTACTTTAAGGGGCAAACCAAAGCAATTGATAAAGCCGCCGGCATCTGCCTGGTCGTAAACATCATCTTCACCAAAAGTGGAAAGCTCTTCCTGATAAAGCGAGAAGGGTGAAGTGGTGCCGGCAGGTATGACATTGCCTTTGTATAATTTGAGACGAACTTTACCGCTGACAGTTTTCTGCGTTTCATCGACAAAAGCGTCGAGTGCCTCGCGCAGGGGGTGGAACCACTGGCCAAAGTACACCAGCTCGGCATAGCGCTGGGCGACAAGATCTTTGTAATGCAAGGTGTCACGGTCGAGGCAAAGCAGTTCCAGTTCGCGGTGGGCCGCATACAATAATGTGCCGCCCGGTGTTTCATAAACGCCGCGTGATTTCATGCCGACAAGCCGGTTTTCGACCATATCAACGATCCCGATAGCATTGGCTCCGCCGATTTTATTCAGTTGGCGAACCATGTCAACTGGTGCGGTTTTCACACCATCAATCGCGACTGGAATTCCCTGTTCAAATTCAATTTCTACATAAGTAGCTTCGTCTGGGGCCTTTTCCGGCGTTACACACATTTCCAGCAATTTTTCATATTGTGGTTCATTGGCCGGATTCTCGAGATCCATGCCTTCATGGCTTAAATGCCAGAGATTCTGATCCATTGAATAATTATTGGTTTTGGTAACGGGTACCGGAATGCCGCGCTCGTTGGCGTAATCTATTTCCTCGTCGCGTGATTTTATATCCCAGATGCGCCAGGGAGCAATGATTTTTAATTCGGGCGCTAACGCCTTCACCGTAAGCTCAAACCGCACCTGGTCGTTGCCCTTGCCGGTAGCACCGTGGGCGATTGCAGTACAGTTTTCCTTACGGGCAATTTCCACCATGCGTTTGGCAATTACGGGGCGTGCAAAAGAAGTGCCCAGCAGATATTTGCCTTCGTAGATCGCGTGAGCCTTCAGGGTGGGGAAGATATAATCGGTGACAAATTCTTCGGTGATATCTTCGATATAAACTTTACTGGCACCGCATTTAAGCGCCTTGTCACGCAGTTGCTGATGGTCGAGCTCAATACCTACCTCGCCGGCCATCGCAATAACTTCGCAGTCGTAGTTTTCCAAAAGCCAGGGAATGATGATGGATGTGTCGAGTCCGCCGGAGTAAGCCAGCAGAATTCTTTCTTTAGCCATGAATTGCAACCTCCAGATTTGCACACCGTTTACGTTTTGAAACGTGTGGATATTCCTTTTTTACAGGATACAGCATCGCGACCGGCTTTGTATCAATCTTTGTGAAACATTATACTCGGACCACTTGAGTATTTCTGCATTCCACCAGTCAAATATTTATACTAAGCTGCAAGGCCGCTTAACTGTTAAGTTAATATTATACAGTAATTATACAAAAAATATACAGTAATTATGCAGAAATATGCAGTGTTTGGCATATTTAATTATGCATGCGGCTTAATAAGCGAGTTTCTGCACGCGGATACCTGATTTATGCAGCAGTTGATCGAAGAGAGATCGGTTTACTTCGCATAAAGGTTGGCAGATGGTATAATTAAGTTTGTGCTGTTGATCGCAGCCGGGCTTGGCAGAGTACCGGAGACGGCAGCAAAATTTGACTTCCAGGGGGAATCAAAGTGGCATTTCCGATGATCGACCAGCCTGCCGGTAATCTGGTAATTACGCCAGCTGGCTTAACAGTTCTTAATTCTGAGGCTGCAGCTCCTTACCTGCAGCCCACTGACCGACAGCTGTTTTACGAAGTTGTCCGGCTGGTAGAAGGTCTGCCTCTGTTTTGGGATGACCATGTCGGGCGATTGCAAACTTCTGTCGCTGAACAGTTTACAATCGACCCGGATCGTCTGTTGAACGATTCGCTGAAGCTGGTTCAGGCTGCGGGCCAGGAATTCAGCCAGGCAAACCTGCGCATTGTCGTAACTGAAAATGACTTTGTGATTCACCTCAGCCCCTCTTATTATCCAACTCCGGAACAGTTTGCCTGCGGTGTACCGACAGCTTACCTGCAGCGTGAGCGCCTCAACCCCAATATCAAGACAGTTGATGCGGCCTATAAGGCAGCTGTGGCTGAAGGCTTTGCCCAAGAACGCCCGGGCGGACGCCCTTTTGAGCTTTTACTGGTGAATAGTGAGGGCATGATCACCGAGGGCTCGCGCAGTAATGTATTTTTTATTCAAGGCAACAAAATCATTACTGCCCCGGCTGAGTTGATTTTGCTGGGAATAACCCGTTACCATGTTGTCGATGCCATAAAAGCCACAGGCGCCGAGCTTGTCACCGGTTTGGTAAGTACTGCGCAAATCGCGGCCGGAGAAGTGGAAGCTGCGTTTTTAACTGGTTCGCCGATCGATATCCTGCCTATTTCGAGGATCGAGGATACTCAGCTTGAATCGGCCGGCCAGCCGTTGATAAAAGCTGTACATGACGCCTACCAGGCGATAGTGCGCGCTGACCTGGAGCAAAGGCGTTTAAAATAATATTTGCGGCTTAACAGCCGCGCGAAATTCAGGAGGTATATATGAATAAGGAAACAGGCAGTGTATCTGTCAGTACAGAAAACATTTTTCCGATTATCCGTAAATGGTTATATTCGGACCGGGATATCTTTTTGCGTGAACTGGTTTCCAACGCGTCGGACGCGATTTCGAAGCTGAAGCGCCTGACCGAACTGGGTGAGGCCGAGCTGCCCGCAGGAAGTGATAATTACCGGATAGACGTCCGTTTCAATAATGAAGACGGTACACTTAGCATTGAGGATAACGGCATTGGCATGACCTCGGAAGAAATCCACCGTTATATCAACCAGATTGCTTATTCCGGGGTAATGGATTTCGTGGAAAAATATGAATCCAAAGGAGCGGAAAAAGACGGCATTATCGGCCATTTCGGTCTAGGTTTCTATTCGGCGTTCATGGTTGCTGATGAAGTCCGGATTGACACCATGTCCTGGCAGCCTGGAGCTGTGGCGGCCAGCTGGGTCAGTGAAGATGGCATAAACTACACAATGGCCGGCTCAGAGCGTCAAAACCGCGGCTCACTGATTACCTTGAAATTGTCAGAGGAAGGGCGCGAGTTTCTCACAGCGAATCATATCCGCGAAATTCTGGTGAAGTATTGCGGCTTCATGGCCGTACCGATTTACTTCCACGACGATACGCCCAAACCTGCTGAAACCGAAGCAGAAAAAGACAAATCAACTGCTGCCGCGACAACGGATACATCTACAGACGCTTCGACAGAAGCCAGTCCGGAACCGGTGGAAAAACCAATTAACAATACTTCGCCATTGTGGCTGAAGAACCCGCGCGAAGTCACCGATGAAGAATACAAGCAGTTCTATCGGGATACGTTCCTGGATTTCCGTGAACCGCTTTTCTGGGTGCACCTGAACATGGATTACCCTTTCCATCTAAAAGGCATCCTTTATTTCCCGCGTACTGAGAATGTTTACGAATCACTCGAGGGCCGGATTAAAATCTTCTACAATCAGGTTTTCGTTGCGGATAATGTCAAGGAAATCATTCCCGAATTCCTTTTCCTGCTTAAGGGCACGATTGATTGTCCTGATCTGCCGTTGAATGTGTCGCGCAGCTTTTTGCAAAACGATCAATATGTCAGCAAGCTTTCCGGTCATATCGTGCGCAAGGTCGCCGACAAACTTAACGACCTGTTTAAGAACAATCGCAGCGACTATGAAGGCTATTGGAAAGACATCGCGGTTTTCGTCAAGTATGGCATGATGAAAGACGAGAAATTTTATGACCGCGTTAAGGATTCACTGATTTTTGAGACTACAGAACATGAGTTCAAAACATTGCCGGATCTCGGCGAGAAACTGGCCTATACGACAGATCCCGAGCGCCAGGTAACCTATTTGCAGCTTGCCAAAGACCGTGGCCAGGACGTTGTGATTATGAACCATGAGCTCGATAATCACTTTATGTCCTTCATTGAATACAAGAACCCCGGGGTTAAGTTCAGCCGGGTAGATGCTGAAGTCGGCGGCGAAACTGCAGATGATGAGCGCAAGGAAGCCCTGACAGACTTGTTCCGCAAGGCGACTGGTGATGATAAACTGACAGTAGAAGTCCGTTCGGTGGGCGCTGATGCTTTGCCGGCTATTCTGGTGGAATCAGAAGAATCAAGACGTATGCAGGAAATGCGCAAGCAGTTCCAGCAGATGAACACCGGTGACAGCGAAGAAAAGGTTGATTTTGACAGCCTGTTCCCAATTGAACGCAAGCTGGTGATCAATGACGACCAGGCGCTGGCGGGTAAATTGCTGGCACTTTCACAAATTCCCGGCAGCGAAGACAGGGCAAGCGAACTGGCCGCCCAGCTGTTTGACCTGGCCCGGCTTGGCCATGGCTCACTCGCCGCTGACGACCTTGCCGCCTTTATTAAGAGATCCGGTACCCTGCTGCAGGAGCTGGCAGAAAAGGAGTAGTCGCATGAACGGGACGCTGCGGGTGAGACGAGTATTTACCGCTAAACGCGCCGGCTGTGATGTCGAAGCGCAGGGCATATTGAAAGATCTGCGGGAGAATCTCAAACAAACCGGCTTGACTGGAGTGCGGATTTATAACCGCTATGACATCGCCGGCATTACCGACGAAGAGTATGGCCTGGCCAGAAACCAGGTATTTGCAGAGCTGCCGGTTGATGATGTTTACGACGAAGTCGCTGACTATCACGGTGCCGCGGCTCTGGTTGCGATTGAAGCTCTGCCAGGTCAGTACGATCAGCGAGCGGATTCCGCCGCCCAGTGCATCCAGATCATCACCCAAAAAGAGCGTCCACAGGTGCGGACCGCCCGGATAATTGCCCTGTACGGCGAACCGGCGGGTATCGACACAGAACGTGTGCGTGATTACCTGATTAACCCGGTTGAGTCGCGCGAAGCGGCACTGACAAAGCCGCAGACGCTGGATGAGCAATACGAGGCGCCGGCGCCGGTTGAAACTCTCGACGGTTTCGTTTCGCTTGATGCAGCCGGTTTGCAGGCACTTATCGCTGAGCTGGGATTGGCGATGTCATTTGCTGATCTGGAGTTTATCCAGGCTAATTTCCGCCGCGAGCAGCGCGAGCCAACCATGACGGAAATCCGGGTGCTCGACACCTACTGGTCGGATCATTGCCGCCACACTACCTTCCTGACTGAAATTGAATCTGTACGTTTTGATCAGGACCGCCCTTTTGGCGAATTACTGGCAAAGGTCTGGCGGGATTATGAAGCCCAGCGTGCCCAGCTTTACAGTCCGGAGCGTCTGGCCGCGAAACCTCCCTGCCTGATGGACCTGGCTACTCTGGCGATGAAACAGCTGCGCCGTGACGGTTATCTGGCAGATTTGGATGATTCGGGTGAAATCAACGCCTGCAGCATTAAAGTCACAATCCCTGTTGATGGCAAAGACACTGAATACCTCGTGATGTTTAAAAACGAGACTCATAACCATCCCACAGAAATTGAACCATTCGGCGGAGCCGCGACCTGTCTCGGCGGTGCGATCCGCGATCCGTTATCCGGCCGCACTTATGTTTATCAGGCTATGCGGGTAACCGGCAGCGGCGACCCGACTGTGCCGATTGAGGAAACCTTGCGCGGCAAGCTGCCACAACGAAAAATCACAACCACAGCCGCCGCCGGCTACAGCTCTTACGGCAATCAGATCGGACTGGCAACTGGTCAGGTTGATGAATGCTATCACCCCGGCTATATCGCTAAACGGATGGAAATAGGCGCTGTGATCGGAGCTGCTCCAGCTGCCCAGATTCGCCGCGAACAACCGCAGCCCGGCGATGTTGTAATTCTGCTTGGCGGCCGCACCGGCCGAGACGGCTGCGGCGGCGCCACCGGTTCTTCAAAACCGCATACTGAAGCCTCACTGGCTCAATGCGGCTCCGAAGTTCAGAAAGGCAATCCGCCGACGGAACGCAAAATTCAGCGCCTGTTCCGCGACCCGGATGTTGCTTACCTGATCCGGCGCTGCAATGATTTCGGCGCTGGCGGAGTATCTGTCGCAATTGGTGAGCTGGCAGACGGGCTGGTCATCGACCTCGACAAAGTTCCCCTGAAATATGAAGGTTTAGATGGCACAGAAATCGCGATCTCGGAGTCACAGGAACGCATGGCTGTTGTTGTCGCTCCCGGCGATGTTGCTGCTTTCCTGGCCGCGGCTGATAAAGAGAATCTCGAGGCAACTGTGGTCGCGCAAGTCAGCGCTGAACCTCGTCTGATTATGAACTGGCAGGGACAGACAATTGTCAACCTGAGCCGCGCATTTATCGACACAAACGGCGCCCCGCAAAGCACCCGCGTTCACGTAACCCTGCCGGAAAACATCTGCTACTTTCAACGGCCGGCTGAAGGTGCCATCGATGACCATTTCGGTAAATCCGTACGTAATATTTTCGGCAGCCTGCAAGGCTGTTCCCGCCAGGGATTAGCGGAAAGGTTTGACAGTACTATTGGGGCAGGCACAATTCTGATGCCATTCGGCGGCAGCTGCCAGCGCACTGCGGAGGAAGGCATGGCTGCCCTGATACCTGTACCGGAGGGTGAAACAACTGCCTGCACATTAATGGCCTATGGCTTTGATCCTTACCTCTCCAGCTGGAGCCCTTACCATGGTGCCTATTACGCTGTTACAACCGCGCTGGCCCGTATTGCCGCGCTGGGTGGCAACCCGCGACAGGCACGTTTGACGTTACAGGAATACTTTGAACGCCTGACCAGTGAAGAAAAGTGGGGCAAGCCGTTGGCAGCCCTGCTGGGCGCGCATCAGGCTCAGCTCGATTACAAGGTGCCGGCAATCGGCGGCAAGGACAGCATGTCGGGCTCTTTTGACGATCTGCATGTACCGCCAACCCTGGTGGCTTTCGCGGTCAATGTGACCTCGGCAGAAAAAGTACGTTCCGCGACTTTGCCGCGGGCAGGATTGACTTTGCTGCGTCTTTCCCCCCAGCGCGATGCTTTTGAGTTGCCGGATCCGGAAGCCTTCCTGGCTGGTCTCGACCTGGTCGGCAGAGCAGATATCGCCGCCTCGATTCTCGCTGCCGGCGTAGTTCAAGGCAATGGCGCTGCGGTTACGGCTATCCAGATGTGCTTTGGTGAAAGACTGGGTTTAGACATCGACGATGAATGGACTACAGATGATTTGTTCCGCCCTGACCACGGCGCCCTGATTCTGGCGGTGGAAAGCCCTGCGGCCATTGCTGCTCTAGAAGCCGGCGGTGCCCGTCGTTTAGGCATGACAACAACCGAACCGCAACTTGTCTGGCGCAAGGAAAGCCTGCCGCTGGCAGATGCCATTGCGGCCAGTGAACGTGTGCTGGAGCCAATCTTCCCGACAAAAGCTGAGGCTGACGCCAAACCTTTTGAATTACCTTTAAAAAGCCATACCGGCGACAGTGACGTAAAGAACATTGAGATGGCGCCCTCTCTGGCGGCTTACGGGGACGCGATTCCAATGGCGGCGCCGGAGGTGTATAAACGCCGACCGGCCGGCAGCCGTTCCACAGTTATGACTGGCATAGCCAAACCGCGTGTGCTGATTCCGGTTTTCCCGGGAACCAACTGCGAATATGATTCCGCCCGTGCTTTCATTGAAGCCGGGGCTGAAGCAGATGTCCTGATAGTAAGGAATCTGACCTCTTCCGCGATTGTCGAAACTCTGGCTGAACTCGATAAACGGTTGCGCCAGGCGCAGATGCTGATGCTGCCGGGCGGCTTCAGCGGCGGTGACGAGCCGGAAGGTTCAGGCAAATTCATTGCTTCGGCTTTCCGTAATCCGCGGGTTACCGAAGCTGTGCGTGACTTGTTGCGGCGTGACGGCCTGATTCTCGGCATCTGCAACGGCTTTCAGGCTTTGATCAAACTCGGCTTACTGCCA
The DNA here is from genome assembly GCA_040772685.1 of Clostridia bacterium. Classification (GTDB taxonomy): domain Bacteria; phylum Bacillota; class Clostridia; order Saccharofermentanales; family UBA5734; genus JAXGXQ01. The sequence goes on from JAXGXQ010000001.1 coordinate 18,755, forward strand.
TTTGGCGACATTGTCGATCTTAAACCTGACAGCCCGACTTTGACATTCAATCGAATCGGCCGCCATATCTCCCGATTGGTAACCACAAAAGTGATCAGCAATCGCTCGCCCTGGCTGGCGGGTGTTGAGCCTGGGCAGCTGCATGTTATTCCTGCTTCTCATGGTGAAGGGCGCTTTATCGCTTCTTCGGCTCAGGTTGCCCAGCTGGCCGCCGCCGGCCAGATCTCCACACAATATGTTGACTTGGAGGGCAACCCCAGCAACGATACGCGGTACAATCCCAACGGCTCAATTGGCGGCGTTGAAGGTTTGATCAGTCCCGACGGCAGAATTCTTGGCAAGATGGCCCACTCCGAACGCATCGGACCCCAGCTATACCGCAATGTTCCCGGTGACAAGGATCAACAGATTTTCAGATCCGGCGTGCAATACTTCTTGTAAGCGGGACAAAGATTAGATCAACAAATAACGACACAAAAAATCAGCAACATACGACAGGCAGCGCTCCGCTGAGGGACGCTGCCTTTTTCTGTCAGTTGATATGAGCTCTGAAGCAGACACGTTGCGGCTATACTGCTTCTGGAGGTGATCAAATGAGAAAATCAAGGTTTCTGAAGCTGATTTTAGCAGGCTGTGTCAGTGCAGGCCTCATTATTGTTTCATTTACTCTGCCTTATGGTGTAAAGAATTTGTATGCTGCTGTCTGGACAGATGGCACCATTCCCAAACCGCCCGACGACCAGGCGAGTTTCCTGGCTTACCTTAAGCGCATTGGCCAACCGGCTTACAGCCGCGACCACCGTTACCCGGCAAATTTCGCAACTTTTCACGACTACAAAATGCTGGTTTATGGTACACCTGCCCAGGTACCGGGCAACCGCTACGATCCAGTTTATCAGCAATACGCGATGCTTGGTTACTCCTACGAAGAGCGCCCTGTAACTAATTCCCTGTTCCCCGATGACGCTCCGGGCGGAATTACGCAAAGCAATCCTTTCAGCTGGAAGGAGAATGATCTCGGCAGCACCGCCAGCTCATCCTGGCAACGGCTCGATTCTGCTCAACGCCAACAGCTAAAAGAAGTGCAATTGTATTATCGTAATCAGCCTTTTGGTCTGATGAATTATTCGAATCTCGGTTTGAGTGAACGCAAAGCCTTTGTACTGGCTCCGCCTTCCTGGCATCTTGGTTCGGCGCTGTACACCGAACACTATCTAACCCGGAATGGTAGGCGGGAAACGCGTTATGCCACTTTCACCTGCAACGGCAGCGGCAATGCTGAGCTCAGCTGTTCACTGGAAATTTTGACGCCGCCTGATAAAGATAAAGCGTATGGTTTTGCTGAGGGTGAGGATGAAATGCGCATCTCCTACCGAGTTACCGGCCGGATTGAAGCTCTAAGCGGTCTGGCCAACGAGAAGGATATTGTCCTGCGCGGTGTTGGCACTGAGGATGGTGTCAAATATGGAAGTGGTATGGGGCCATTTGTTTATGAAGGAACAAAGGTACTGCATCGCTCAATCCTGGAAGGCGCGACTGCCGGAGTGGCTGAAATCACTGCAACCACATTTGTGGTTTCCGGCATGGGCGACATTATTTTACAAGAGCAAGTGAAATATCTACCGCTGCGCAGTCACAAACCCATAGAACCGTTGACAATAACAGCAGACATTAAAGGCGCGATTGGTTATTTCAGTGGTGTAAAAACTTTGAACGGCCGCAAGCTGCCGTTGGCGAAACGCCGTTTCCTGGGTTTGGAAACAACTTGGCTTAACGTTAATTTCAACAAGCCTGTTGCGAATTGGAAATACACCTTTTTAGGTCAAACTAACATAGTTACTGCAGGTGCGAATCAGGTTTCGTACAGTATCCCGGTTAAAATGCCGCTGAATCACGATACTCTTACCTGGAACAGTAAACGCCTGCAACCGGCGCTAAAAATTGAAATAGAGGCCACCGACCGCAAAGCCAGCAGTAACAGAGCGAGCACAATAATTGAGGGGATAGAGCTGACCGGCGATACTTTCGATCTGCTTTATCTGCAAACCGCTAACTAAACCCTTGCGAATACAAGGGCTTGATCATGTTCTGAGCTGCAGGATTTTTCAAAATAGCGTCTTGCGGAAGTTTGCTTCGTCGGTGCCGTGCCAGCTGGCTTCATTTTGTTGATCAGGTTCGTTAGCTGGCAGCTTTGCCTCTGGTTGCACAGGTTTCGAATGCTCAGGTGTGCTTTTAGCGTCTGCGGCCGGCGAGATATGAGGCCAGGGATCATTGATTAGATCCAGGAAAGGATCGGGAGAAGGCATTTTAGGCCCTGCTGACGTGTCTGCTGCGGCTTGAACTGATATTGGCTGAGTATGGATGTTCGAACCAGCGGCGCCTGAAGGCGAGTCGCTTTTGATATCATCTGCGGCAATTTTGCTGAATTCAGGTTCCGCTAAAGCACGTTTTTCCGCTGTAAGCCGTAAATCTTTAAGCTGCTCGGATTCCGGAGCCTTGAGCAATCCAAATGCCGGCACCCGCTGACGTCCAGGCTTACGCGGCGGCTTGCCGTCGTAAACATAACAGTAGTTGTTTTCGCCGTAGTACACGTAGAAGTAAGCTGCCGGTGTCTCGGATTCGTAATCAACATAACAAAAAATCGGGTGGCGCAGGCGGCGCGCTGTTTGAATCATGCTGTCGAAATCAGCAACAGTAATGCACCAATCCGGTTCCCAGGCTTTGTCAGCGATCATCAGAATCTGGCGTCGCCCCTGTCGTAAAAGCTGTTTTAAGCCGCGCCGGAAATAAGTGTCCGGCCGGTTTGCTGTTAAAACCAAAAATAATACGAGTGACAGTAAAAGAACACTGCTCAGCAGCGGATAAACAAACGCTGGCAGTAAAGCTGGCTGAACCAGATATGAAACCGGTAAGGTGACTAAACGCTGAACAGAAACCGGATTGTTTTGGATTCGGAAAGATTCTGTTAGTAAAGGAATCACAACTTCGGCGGTTTGAGTGGAGGTACCGTTCTGTCCCAGAATGCTTCCTGCCATTTCCGCGTTGAGGCGAATGATCAGGCGAGCCTCGCCCTCGTGCTTGCTCTTGCTGAGAAAGTCGGCTGCGGCCTGCCTGTAAGCGGCAAGCATTACAGTTGCACTGCTGTTAAGATCCTGCCGGAAAAAAGTCGCTGCTGATTCAGAAACAGGGAGCAGGTTTTCGTGTTGTTCCATCAATAAAACACTGGGATCATTCGGCGCGTGCACCTGCAGAATCGCATCGGCCTGATTCCGGCTGGACAGGCTGCCTAAATGCAGCGCCCGCTGTTCGAGGTTGAAATCGACAGTTACCGATTCGGTATAATCCTGAACATAAGCCCCACCGGCAGGCAAGGTGCGCTGGGCGAAAGGAGCATCCGGCGTCAGATTGACCTGGTAGTCGGACGTAATGTTCTGCCTGTAGGCGAATATCGGAGTTGTCATTGTGACAATAAAAGGCTGGAAAGCAGCCAAAGAAATAAAAATTGAAACCAGCAATACTACAAGCAATAATCCGGAAATAACCCGCCGTAAAGGACGAGACATAAACTTACGTACCTGCTCATTGTCATGCTCTTCAAGCGTGCTATGCAGCAAATCTTCATTTCTTTTCATGGTGCCCTCCGGATAAAACCTGGTGCTCAGTAAATCCTCATCAATTGTAACACACGGCTTCGGCGGGCTTCAATCGAGGTTGGCGCCTGTAGGTATCTGTCGTATCTGAGGCTGGCTTTGACAGTATTCAGACGATTAATTATAATTTGGCACATGAAATATAAAATTAATGTTGCCCTGGCACGAAAAATCCTGCGCGGCAGTTATCTGCTGATCCTGGCTTTATTAATCGTTCCCGCTGTTTTGGTGCTAAATGAGCAGCCAACCTTACTGACCAACAGTCAGCTGATTCCTGCTCAATTAATTGTGCGCACACCTGATGCTCAAACCATCGAATTCACAACTTTCGAACCAACCATTATCGATGCCCTTGATGCTGCCAGAATAACGGTGGGGGAAAAGGACACGCTTTCTTTACCGGATAATTTACCGTTATCTGCCGGTAACAGTTACCAGGTCGAGATAATCAGGCGCAACAATGTCACGCTTTCGTACGCGGGCCTGGCGGTCGAGGCCGCCGCGCCGGATCTTTCGATGGCAGAACTGATCAGCCGTTCCGGGTTTGATTTATTGAATACGGCAGACGGCAGTCGTATAGAGCAGCAGGTTGCCGACAGTGAATCAAACGCTGGAGCAGTCATTTCCTATGTTGACGTGGAACACAGAACAGAAAAGGTGCTGGAGGAAATCCCTTTCAGTACAGTAACTGTAAATGATCCGGAAATGTATATCGGTGAAAGCAAGGTTCGCACTGAAGGAATTGTCGGTCAACGGGCCCTGATTTATGACGATGTTTATGAAAACGGTATCTTTGTCTCCAGAACTCAAACCGGTACCGAGATCATAACTAACCCGGTACAGAAAGTTATCGCCAAGGGTACCAAGAAAAAAGTCGTGATCGCCCCTTATAACAGCCGCACTGTTAATAAAGCGGCTGCCAGTACTTTCAATAAAATAAAAGACACACTGAAGCGCAACGGCAACAGGAGCTACAGCAACTTTTCGGTCAGCGGCAGCACTCTGACTCTCGACGGGCGCAATTACAATATTACCGACACAGGTTCACGCACTATTACCGTTTATGATGGCTTGCAGGTTTGTAAAAGCAGCGGCGATCATTCGCCCGCTATCAACCATAAAACGGCCAGCGGCATTCCGGCTCAGCGCGGGCTGGCAGCTACTTTTGCCTACCGCAGCAATGGCAAAGTGACTGGCGTTGCTTTGCCTTTTGGTACTTTGGTTTTTGTCGAGGGCTATGGCCTTGCGGTTATTGCCGATATACATGGAGCAAAAACCAATGTTGGTATGCTCGACCTTTCCTACGACCCGGGGGAACTGGCAGGCGGCAAAGTCAGCGTAGGCAAGTGGACCCGCAAAGTATATGTTCTAAAAACACCTTGAGCTATTTCAAACAGCAGACCGACGGGAGTGATCAACGTGCCTGCACCAGTGCCCAATAATCTCGACCGTCAGGCGACACGCGAGCTGATGCAGCGGTACAATATCCGGCCGACCCATTCGCTGGGCCAGAATTTTCTGGTTGAAGAGAGGTATCTGACTGAGATTATTGCAGCGGCCGAACTAAACCGGGATGATCTGGTGCTTGAAATTGGACCCGGCCTGGGTCATCTGACGCGCCTGCTTGCGGCCACGGCCGGACAGGTTGTCGCGATCGAGATCGACCGCCATCTGCTGCCTGCCCTGGCGGAGACGACTTCGGGCTATGAGAATGTCAGCATTATTCATGATAATGCCCTGAAGGTTGAATTTGGCGAAATCGCAGCTGATTGGCAGGGGCGGCGCAAAGTTGTTGCCAATCTGCCGTATTACATAACAACCCCCCTGATCATTAAACTACTTACAGAGTGGCCGTCTGCTGACCGGATAATCCTGACAATCCAGAATGAAGCTGCCTGTCGCATCCTGGCGCAGCCTGGGCAGGGTGAATACGGCCCCCTGGCGGTTCTTTGCCAATTATATGGACCAGTGCGCAAGCAGCGGCTAATTCCTGCAGACGCGTTTTTACCGCGGCCAAATATCGATTCCTGCCTGCTGGTAATGACCGGGAACCAACTGCGGCCGGCAGCCAGCCAGTGGCTTGGCTTGTCGCATTTCTTGCAGGCGGCTTTTCAAAACCGACGCAAAAAGTTGCGAAATGTTCTAAGCAGTAAAAATGTGTCTGACGGCAGACTGACTTCGGCAAGAATCGATGCTGCCTTTGCTGAACTGGAAATCAACGACAACAGTCGTGCCGAAGAATTGACGCCCGAAAAATGGTACGCACTGTATCTGGCTCTGTTGAGTTGATGAGGCGTAACAGGTGATCTATACTGAAATCAGTTTGGTTGCAGGGAGGACGTGCCAGTATGGAAAAAGAAGCTCACAGAATCAGTGTCCGGATTGGCGGTATGTTTTATAACCTGGTTTCTGGGGAATCAGAAGAGTATACACGTCAAATTGCGGCAAAGGCGGACGAGATGATCCGCCGGGTTTCTATGGCCAGTCCGCACCTCAGCCAACAAATGGCAATTGTGCTGGCATTGGTGAATGCTGTTGATGAACTGACACGGCTCTCGAATCAACAGAATCTGTCAGGTCAACAGCAGCAAGCTGCTGAGCAGAAAAGCGCCGAGCTGCGTACTGAGCTGGCTAAGGCGCGCGAACTCAACTGGGAAATGAAAAAAGAAATTCTGCGCTTGACCGCGCTCTTGCGAGAAGTTAAAGCAACAGATGCAAACTCAACAAAATCAGTGGTTCAGGAGCCTGTTTCGGAGCCTGTACCTGAACCTGAACCTGAAATTGAACCTGAGCCTGAAATTGAACCTGAGCCTGAAATTGAACCTGAGCCTGAAATTGAAGTTGACAAAGACAGCCGAACTGCCTCAGCCCGCCTTTCCGCTGTCTGGGGCGAGCCAGGCGAACCGCCTGCAGAGGAAGCTCAGCCCAGGCCGATTGATCAGCTGCGCCAAACAGGGCTGGACGAGTATCTCTCTCACCATACACCTTCCCGCTCAATCGTCGAAGACATTATCAGTGACGATGAGCCTTAAATAATTAATATTTAGACAAAGGACTAACCAGACTTGAATAATGAAATAAATAATCCCATTCACCAGAACCGTACGGAATTACTGCTGCCTGCGGGTGAACTTGAAGTTCTCCGCGTTGCTGTTGACAACGGTGCTGATGCCGTTTATGTTGGCGCGTCAGCCTTCAGCGCCCGCGGAAATGCTGCCAATTTTAATCAAGAGGCTCTGGCTGAAGCTGTTGCCTATGCGCATGAACGCTCAGCCCGGGTGTATCTGGCACTTAATACCCTGATCGCTGACGATGAGCTTCCCGCGGCACTTAATACAGCAGTCAGTGCGGCTGCGTCTGGCGTTGACGCTATCATCATGCAGGACATAGGATTGGCCGGGTTGATTGCCCAGGCGTTGCCCGGCCTGCCGCTCCACGCCAGTACCCAGATGACAATTTATGACGCAGCTGCCTTGAAGACCCTTCATGCCAGTGGTTTTCGCCGGATTATCCTGCCGCGTGAATTCAGTTTATCTGAAGTTGCCGCCTTTACTGAAGCAGCCCATGCCATAGGCATGGAAACGGAAATGTTTATCCACGGCGCACTGTGTGTCAGTGTGTCGGGTCAGTGTCTTTACAGCAGTTTTGCCAGTGGCCGCAGCGGTAACCGCGGAATTTGCGCTCAGCCCTGCCGGCTGGATTACCGCTTGCGTGAAGACGACCGCCTGCTGCCTGCAGCCGCCTGTTTATCGCCTAAAGATCAGGCAGGTTTCAAACACATTAAAGAAATCATTGCTACGGGAGTGGACTCGCTGAAAATCGAAGGGCGCATGCGTTCCGCGGCTTATGTCGCACACACCGCCGCTGTTTACAGAGGTTTACTTGCTGGTGACCGCGAAAACGACAATCCAGAGGACAATATGGAGGAACGTCTGCTGCTGGCGTTCAACCGTGGCGGCAGTTTTACAGACCGGGCTTTTTCCGGCCGTAAAGACCGGTCATTTCTTTCCGGTGCCAATGTAGGCAGCCATGGTATTGAAATTGGCAGTGTTGCGGAAATCAGATCCAAAGGTAACATCCTGGTGATTGATCTATTAGCTGAAGTCAGTACGCCCGAACGCGGCGATGTAATTTCAGTACGCAGAACTGTTGAACGGCTTGATGAAATGGTACCCACAGCCCGGGCAAAAGAAGTTGCCAGCGCTCCGATTGGTACATTGGAGCAGTTCGGCAACCGGATTTTTATCCAGGCGTTTCATCCAGATGTACTTAAAAAGCTGCGTAAAGGGGATTCTGTTTTCCGGATGAACAGCGCTCAGGCCGACAAGCAGGTTCTGGCAAGCCAAAGCCGAAAAACGGCGGTCAAGGCTGAACTAAGCAGCAAAAACAGCAGTGTTCTGCTCAGACTATGTGTAAACGACGGACCGTTTGGCGGTACTTCTGTGGAAGTTTCAACTGCAGCTGACCAGGAAATCGAGCAGCCGTTGACTATTGAGCGGGCTGAAAAACAGTTGGCCAAGACCGGAGGTACGGCTTACCAGATTATCGATTTAAAAGTCAATGAGCCGGTTCAGCTTTCGATCAGCGGCTTGAATCAGCTGCGCCGCAGTGCCTTTACTTTATTGAGTGAACGTCTGGCAGCGAGTTCAAAGCTTCTGGCAGATCCTGATATATTAACAAGTTTGCTTTCTAATTTGCAGGGTTTAATGCAGCCTTTGGCTGCCAAAATCAATTTAGCCGAACCAGAGGCAATAACAGCACCGCTGCAAGTCGCCGCCTGTTTCTATACATGGCCTGAGCCGGAAGATGCCATAGCCTGTGGCGCCGATGTCTATTTACTGCCTGCAGCAGGTCTGGAAGATACCGCCAACCGTGAGCAGCTTAAGCGCTTGCGGGCCGACGAGCCAGCTGCTGTTTGCGTACTTGTTCTGCCGCCTGCAGCTGCGGGTCTGCAGGCTGAAGCTCTGCGGCAATGGCGCCGGGACGGGACGCTGAATTTATTTGACCGCATTTCTGGCGGTCTGCCCGGACTCGCCGAAATCGCAGCTGAAGCTGGACTTGGCTTCGAAGCTGACAGTACAGCCAACATATATAACCAATTATCTTTGCAAAAGGTTTTTGCAGCTGGTGCCAGCGCCGCTTGCCCCTCGGTCGAACTGACCGGCAGCCAGCTGTTGCGCCTGGCAACCTGCGCCGGAAAACTGAATACCCGCCGACAGGCTGCCAGAAGCATTTTTTACCTTGAGTGGTTTGTCTATGGACGTCAACGTTTGATGTACTCCGGTTATTGCCCGGTTGGCAGTAATGTCGCCGGCTGTAATCGCTGCGAGGGGCATCGCTACCATCTGCAGGACCGTAAGGCACGCCAAATGCCTTTGCTGCTGGCTCCACCTTATTGCACAGCTACAATCTTAAATGCCGAGCCAATAACACCACCTACTAATTTGCCACAGCTGATCAAGCTGGCACCTGCCCGCTTGCGCTTGCTGTTCCTGGAAGAACGCCAGGCAGAACGCATCTTTTTAGTTAAACAAATGCGTGAGCTTGAGAGGACTAATCAATGAGCGATCAAGCTAAATCATTTACGTGCCCGACACCGGTTGCCATCAAGCTGTTGCCCGGTGGGTTTCTGCCTGCCTATGCCTCTCCTTGCGCTGCCGGCTGCGACCTGACTGCCACTGCCGATGTGGTGATCAGACCAGGCGAGACTGTGCTGATGCCGCTTGGCTTTGTATTGGCTTTGCCACCAGACTGCGAGGCTCAGATTCGCCCGCGCAGCGGCCTTTCACTGCGGACAGCGCTGCGCCTGCCAAATTCGCCTGGTACAATTGATGCCGATTACCGTGATGAAGTTGGCGTCATCCTGCAAAATACCTTTAACCCGGCAACACTGCCCGGACTCGTCGCCGCTAACCCAGAGCTATTGGCGCAACTGCAAAATGATTACCGGCTTGTGCCGTTGTGTCAACTTTTGAAAACGGATGAACCAGCATCTGCAGCTAAAAACCCATTGGCAGTAAGACAAAATTCTGCAAGCACAAACACAGACACAGACTCGCTGCTGGCAGAATGGCTGCAGCAGCCTGTTTGGGTGGATGCTGAAGGGCTGCCTTACGGCACAATCCGCATTAAGGCAGGCGAAAGAATTGCGCAGATGGTTGTAACTTCTTTCCGCCGGGCCGAGTTTGATCAGGAGGCCGATCCGAACGCCACAGGGCACAATCGCGGCGGCGGTTTTGGTTCAACCGGCATTGACACAACAACCCCGTAATGCCTATAATCTAAGTATTATTGAGTTACACCCATTGTTAGGTGAGGCTTCTTTGTGAATAATCGCTGCTGCCCGGAAACGTCGAGAGACGCCAATGGGTCAACAGGTTTTGCCGGATTAAGGCTTAACTTAATGTAGCTGACATGTCACGTGTCTACGTCGCAAAGTGCCAAAGCTCGATCAGGGAGGGTGGAAGCTGCTGTGAATGCAGTGTATTTCCATCGTTTATGATTGAAGCCTCGCCTGAATTAATCCGGCGGGGTATTTTATTCTGCTATGCTCTGTTTATTAACTCAAAATTAAGCTGGTACATTACAGCAGCAAATCCGAAAAAAGGAGGGTTTTCACATGTTGGAAATATTCATCACACGCTCAGAAGAAATTAATCACAGAACGGTGAATACCCTTGAACGGATTGACGAGATCGTCCCGGATTGCTGGATCAACCTTTCTTCGCCGACGGAAGATGAACTGAAACTGGTTGAAGACGCACTGCAGGTACCGGCCGAATTTCTGCGGTATCCGTTGGACGAAGAAGAACGTCCGCGTATCGATATTGATGACGAAAATGATCATGTCCTGATTATCGCCGATTTTCCCTACATTCACCGCGACGGCACCAGCACCAAATACGAAACTCAGCCAGTCGGTATTGTTCTGGCCAGCAAGTGTATTGTAACCATTGCCTTGCGCGAAGCCAGTGTGCTTGACCAGTTTAAAACCAATCGGGTGCGTGATTTCATCACCGGCTACCGCACTCGGTTTACTTTTCAGATTATGTTCGCCGGCGCCAAGGATTACCTGAAGTACCTGCGTTATATGGACAAGACCATTGAGGCGACAGAACGCATGCTTAGCAAATCGGTCAACAATAAAGAGCTTTTCAAGCTAATGGAGCTCGGTAAGTCACTGGTTTATTTCTCCACTTCGCTAAAGTCTAACGAGGCCGTTCTGGAGAAGCTGATGCGCGGGAAATTTGTGCGCAACTATGAGGAAGACGAGGACCTGCTGGAGGACGTTATCATTGAATACAAGCAGGCGCTGGAGATGGCCAATATTTACGCACAAATCGTCAATGGAACGATGGATGCCTATGCTTCCATAATCAACAATAACCTAAACCTGGTGATGAAGTTCATGGCCGCGATGACAATTGCCCTCTCAGTGCCTACTGTGATCAGTAGTTTCTTTGGCCAAAACGTAACGTTCCCTTATGATCCGGAGTTTGCGACAAACTTCGTGCCTTTTGTGATTGCAGTCGCACTTTCATTAGGCATAACGGGCTTGACCGTGTGGTGGCTGATTAAACGCGATATGTTTTAAACCGCGAATTGATTGGCGGCCGAATTTGAATTGTGTCGCTTACCTGTTTTAATTCAATCTTTGTTCGATCTTAGTCGAAAAAACGGCGGAAATAATCGGCGATTGTGGCCAGATAAGCCTCGCGCTCCAGCATAAAGCCTGCCACTGAACCGGGTTCAGCCAGCTTGTGAATTAAGGTTGTATCAGGATGCAGGCGCAGCTGCTCACGTACCAGCGGTTCAATACTTTCAGAGCCGATCCGGTTGTCATTCTTGCTGTAAGAAATAAATACAGGTAACTGTTGCCGGGTGAGCACTGTTGTCAGCTGACTGCGGTTGTCGCTGCCTGCGGACATGCGAACAGCATAAGGCACTGTATTTTTCAGAAGTACCCGGTCAAACAGGTTGCCCTGCTTATAGAGTGCGCTGATATAACTGTCGGCTGAAGCCGCAGGCGAGTCCAGCATTATTCCCTTAACGTAGGTTTTATCAAAGCCGAGCTCCTGCAGTTTAAGGGGCAGGCGGGATTGCTCGGCGTCAGGATCAGGCAGGTGGTCCAAGGCCAACAGAACCGCGGAGCTGCCACTGCCGAATCCATACAAAATTACGTCACGAGTAGCAGTGTTTTTACGCACATAAGAAATCGCTGCGACAACGTCTTCCCATTCAGCGTAACCGTAACCAGAAAGAGGTCCGGCTGATTGACCGCTGTGGCGCAGATCGAAAGCCAGAACATTAAAGCCGCTTTCAGTCAGCTCTTCAAATAAATATGGAGTGTCCAGACCGAACTGCAGCCTATTCTGCAAAATGTCATGAACCATAATTATTGTGCTGCGTGCTTCTCCCCGGGCAGGAAACAGCCAGCCTGAAAGTGAAGTCTGACCATCAATCGACATAAAGCTGGCCAGCGAGTAACGCGGCATGATATTGCTGGCGATTGTCTGCAAAGGTACTGGTTCAAACCGCATCACTTTGTCTGCTTCACGGAAAGCAATAAAGCCTACAGAAACTATCAGGACAGCAATAACGGAAAAAAACAGCGCCAGCTGCCTTAGAATTCGGGGCAGGCGAGGTTTAGTCGGGACTTTTCGGATACCATCTCGTTGTTTGGCAGACATAAGCGTTGGGAGCTCCTTGTGGCTGGTCAGATACGTGCGCATTATAACACAGGCAGGGCCTGAACTGGCGGGCTGAATACTGCCGCGACTTGCGGGCGTTGGGGGCTCGCGGTACAATATGCTGAGATTTGCTGGAGGTTTAAAAAGATGACATTGCTTGAGTCATTACTCCTGGGCCTGGTTCAGGGGATAACAGAATTTTTGCCGGTGAGCAGTTCCGGCCACCTGACCCTGTTCGGCCGCATGTTACAAATTGATGAAGCCGCGATGCTTTCTCTGACTACTCTTTTGCATATGGGAACCTTGATCGCGGTTTTTGTTGTTATGCGCAAAGAAATCATTGCTATCCTGCGCGACCTGTTGGGCCCTCGCACCGGGCACCTGATTATCGCCACAATTCCCGCTGTAATTGCTGCTCTGCTGCTTGGGGATTATCTGGATGCGCTCTTTGGCGGCACCTGGCTGGGCTATTCATTTATGCTGACTGCAATAATTCTGTTGCTGTCACTGATGACTGACTGGAAAGCAAAAAAGCGCGACAAGATAACCGCGCGTGATGCGCTTACGGCAGGTATAGGGCAAGCCGTGGCCATTATGCCGGGAATTTCACGTTCGGGCACAACTTTAACAGCTTTGCTTTTGGCGGGAGTAAAACGTGAGACAGCGATTCGTTTTTCCTTCCTGATGTCAATTCCAGCGATTCTTGGCGGTTTTGTGCTTGACGTCAAGGACATGCTTACCGGCTCCGGCTCAGCTGTATCCTCGCTGGGCATCGGCCCAATTCTGGTTGGTATCGCCGCGGCAGGCTTTTCCGGTTGGTTTGTGATGGAAGCTATGCTGCGAAAACTGACCCGCCGCGGCATGTTTATCTGCGCAGTTTATGTCGGCGTGCTCGGAATATTTGTTCTTTTGGATCAGAACTTCCTGCACCTGATTCAATGGAACTGAGCTCGTTTAACCGCGAATTTTTTGAAGCTGAATTAAATTAATTAGCCACAACTGAAATTAGCCGCAACTGAGATTGCCAACTGGATGGGATATGACTGTAAAACCTGAAAATCGTGAAGTATTGATACTGGGAATCGAAAGCTCCTGCGATGAAACCGCAGCAGCTGTTGTTGCCAACGGACGTGCTATTCGTTCGAATGTGATCGCTTCGCAGGCAGACCTGCACAGCCGTTATGGCGGTGTGGTGCCTGAGATCGCCTCACGCCAGCATGTCGGTGCAGTACTTCCGGTTATTGACCAGGCTTTAAGCGAGGCTGGAGTTACCCTGGCTGAAATCGACGCTATTGCTGTTACCGCCGGCCCGGGCCTGGTTGGTGCTCTGCTGGTTGGTTTGTCGGCAGCAAAGGGATTGGCGGAAGTAACTGGTAAACCGCTGATCGCTGTACACCATATCGCCGGTCATATCGCCGCAAATTATCTGGCTGATGCGGAGCTGGAGCCGCCTTTCCTGTGCCTGGTGGTTTCCGGAGGTCATAGCCATCTGGTTATGGTCAAGGAGGATGGCAGTTTTCATACTCTGGGCCGGACCCGCGATGACGCGGCCGGGGAGGCTTTTGATAAAATTGCCCGGGCTTTAGGATTGGGCTATCCCGGCGGTCCTTTACTGGAAAAAGCTTCCGCGGGCGGGCAAAGCGATGCCTTCAGCTTTCCGCAAACCCGCTTTCAGGACAGTCTGGATTTCTCTTTCAGCGGCTTGAAAACGGCAGCATTAAACCAGTTGAATCAGTTGCGCCAGCAAGCTGCCAGCGACGGTGTAGACTTTGCAGAAAGCTTCAATCTGGCTGACTTTACCGCCAGCTTTCAGCAGGCGATCGCTGCTACCCTGGTGGAGCATACCCGAGCCGCAGCCCGTGAAACAGGTGTACGCCGCGTGGCTATTGCCGGCGGCGTAGCTGCGAATAAGGCTCTGCGTAGTGCCATGAGCGTGATGGCTGCCGAAGAAGAGCTGGAACTGACTGTTCCGCCGTTGATTCTATGTACCGACAACGCGGCGATGATTGCCGCGGCCGGGCATCGTGATTTCCTGGCAGGCCGTTTTGCCGACCGTTCGCTGAATGCCCGCTCCAGCCTCGATCTGGAAGAAACTTTCGCTTGAGAAGGAGCAATTGATGGAAAAGAAAAACAAGGCTCCGGTGGTTCTGGTTAATCGCCGCGCCTATCATGAGTATATTATTGAAGAAAAAATGGAAGCCGGAATTGAACTGACCGGCACCGAGGTTAAGTCGATTCGCGCCGGCCGCGCTAATTTTGCCGACAGCTATGCTGCCGTAAGTAATGGCGAACTTTTTTTGTACGGCCTGCATATCAGCCCCTACGAACAAGGCAACCGGTTTAATCCCGACCCCATAAGAACTCGCCGTCTTTTAATGCACAAACACGAAATTTTGCGTCTTTTCGGGCTCGTCCAGCAAAAAGGGCTGACACTTGTACCCACTAAAATTTACTTTAAGCGCGGGCGTGTGAAGGTAGAAATCGGCGTTGGCCGCGGCAAAAAGAACTACGATAAACGCCAAAGCGATGCTGAACGGCAGACAAAACGCGACATTGAACGTCGTCTTAAAAGCTCAGGCCGCGACGACTAGAAACCCAGGCCGCGAAGACAAATAACAGACTTTCTTAGTCAAAAAAAATGCCGGTAGGTCTGCCGGCATTTTTTGTGATAAGATTTACTATTTATTTTGTCAACTTCACCTTAGCCAAAACTCAGGTTGGAACTTTTGTCTTGTATGGCAATGAAGGTTTTGCCGCGATTGATCTGCAGGGGAGAGCCATCCTCGTTTTGCAGCAGAATCGGGTCATTGGTGCTGCCCTTTTTCCACTTTATCTTTTTGTAGCCGCCCAGTGAAGCATAGTAGCCGATACCTTCAGAAAGGTCGATGTCACGGAGGGAGTTTCCCTCAAAGCTGGTGATTGTTGTCTGCAGAACCAGGACATTGGTGGTGGACAGACCTTTATTGTCGGCCAGGTCGATTTGAGGTTTGCCAAACTGGTGTTTGGTATATAGTTTAGCCGTTTCATCGTAAACAAAACGAGCCGTAGTGTAATTGGAGAAACGAACGCTTATTTCCTTGGCGGCATTGGCAGTCGGGTCTGCGGCCGGGGCAGCCTCCGCCAGAAAGTTGAAAGCTGAACGCGGGGTACCTTCAAGTGTGGTACGGTATTTGCGGTTGGCAATTGCTTGCACTAAACGCTCGCCTGTTGTACGTACGCTGTGTTCACGGCCTCGCTCACGGGCCCAGGTCGGGTCGCGCCAGAAGGCGGAGCCGGAGGACATCATGTCGATGTCGTTCGTTTTTTGACGGGCGATTTGCTCGTTGGCTGCATAGGAACCGCCGACGTGCACGTAGATGGCATCGTGGCCGCCGGCCAGATCGATGTAATTATGCCGGGCGCTGCGGATGGAGCCAATTTCCGGTACGGTAGCCGGATCAGCAAAAACCATCATCATCCGGGTAATGCCGCCTTCAACCACCATTTCATAGTAAAGATCAGCCTTGTTGATACCAAGTTGCGGCGTGGCAACCTTGATATTGTTGATCATAATTGCTATCGGCCGGACATTCTGGCGAGCAGCATCAGCCAAGGGCAAGCCGGTCAGAATATTTTCACCAGCCGCAGCGGCAGGCAGTTCGCCATTTGCAGGCGCGGATGTCGGTGCCGTTGTTTCTGTTGTCGTAGGTGCGGTTGTTTCGATTGTTGTTGCAGTCGTAGTTGGTGCTTGTGTTGTTGTGGGTGCCGTGGTTGCCATAGTGGTTGGCACAGTTTCATCTTGACCGCAGGCAGCTGTACTCAGTATTAACGCCAGAATCAACAGCAGCACTGGCACCAGTTTCAATTTATTTTTCATTTTTTCTCCTTGGGTCAGATCGAATTAGTTAACAAATATTTATTTAGATAATCGGTTTGTTTCTGTTAGATTTCTTGAAAAGTGTATTTTTGAAACCCAGTTCATTTTAATGCGTTCAGCCATTCACGTCAATTTTAATAACCGAGCAGCAGGTAGCGAATGATAGCGACATATTCCCTAAGCAGGTTATTGAAAATTATTCCCCGGGGAGTGGGGGCGGCAATCCCGATAGCATTGTAACCACTGGCTTTGGCAAGCAGCAGCGCTCGAAAAACATGATAATCGGACGTGACTATAGTCACCAGGTGCGGTTTGTGCCCGAGTTCCTTTTCTAGTAGCGGCAGACAAAAATTCAGGTTTTCGCTGGTGCTGAGTGATTTATCTTCAATGATAATTCGCTCAGGGTTAATCCCGATCCGCACCAGATGCTCAGCCATGGCAGATGCCTCGGTTCTGGTGGCGCCGGCACTCTGACCACCGCTGACGACAACCTTGAGGCGGGGATGTTGCCGCATGATTTCAGCACTGCGGCGCAAACGCAGATCGAGAGTATGTGAAACCTCATTGCCTTTGAGTAAGGCTCCAAGCACTATAAGAGCATCTGTTGCTGCAGGTGCCTTAGGAGAAGGAGCGCGCCAGATCAGCCAAATGATTATTAGAAAACTCAGGGTGAAAGCCGCGTAAGCAACGAGCAGCGAGTAATCAATAAATTTTATCAGGAAACTTGGCAACAAGCTTACCGCGATCCCGCGCAGCAGAGACCAGGCCAGCATCGGCAGTCCCAAAACAGTCGGCATGACTATGCCGGTATTAATCGGATACCGCCGGGCATTTATCAACGAGTTAAGAATCAGCGAAGATCCTGAAAAAATCATCAGAACCTGCAGTATTATGTCCATTTGCTACCTTCTGTTAACACTTAATTATTTTATGATTGCTATCCTTTCTGATATGATTTGTTTAAAAGAGTGATTTGTCAAACATTGATTCCATTTCACATCGGTATTGTCTAAACTCACATCGGTATTGTCTAAAGTTTTGTGCCGCTATAGAAAGGATTATTATGAAATATGTTATCAACTGGCTGGCTTGTGTTGCCGCGGTTTTCCTTATGTCTAACATCTTGCCCGACCGTGTTTCTTATGCCGGCTACGGTGGTTTACTGGCAGCGGGTACCTTAATCTGGCTGATCAATATCGTTATCCGTCCGATTCTGGGAGTTATTTCACTGCCGATAACCATCCTGACTCTTGGTCTTTTCTCAATTATTCTCAATACGTTGATGGTAATGCTGGCCGATAGTCTGTTAGCAACCGTCTCGTTCGGCGGTTTTTGGCCCAGCTTCCTGATTGCGTTGCTTGTTTCCGTTTTCCAAATGGTATTGAGCAGTATTTTTAAGGGGTAAAAGAAGGAGAGCTGTAATGCCGAGGACAATCGCGATTGGTCTCACTCACCCCGGAACCGTGCGCAATCATGACGCGAATGCTTTCTATCTTATAGATACTGTAATAACGGGCGAGCCTGTTTCTGCTTATATCTCTGATCCCGTTAGCAGAGGCTTGCACAGCGAATCATCTCTGCAGTTTTTTGCTTTGGCTGCAGGAATCGGCGGCAGCGGGGTTGGCGACAAGGCTGCCTGTATGGTGCTGGAGAATCTGGGCAAGGCTGTTCAGAAAATCAGGCCAGGCAACGGAACCGATATTAGAGTTTTCGTGAACGAATACTTTCAATCTGCAAATCAGGCATTAATCAAAAAGTTCGGTGAAAGCCCCGAAATTTATGCCGGAACCTCACTGACATTGCTTTGCCTCGACGGTTATGAAGCCTGGATTTTTGCCTGTGGAGACTGTCATTGCTATCGGCTGCATGCTGGTAAGCTTAGCCGGTTGACTGCAGATGCTGAGTACGAAAAAACTTCGCCCCACCGTCTGACAAACTACCTGGGCAAGCTGCATTCACTGCCAGAACCTAAACGCTTAGCACTTGAAAATGGAGATTTATTTCTGCTGGCTACAGCAGGGCTGACCGGCCAGATCAACGCTGAAACACTGGAGAAACAATTGAACGCACCGGAAACTTTAACAGTAAAGCCGCAACGTCTGTTGCGACTGGCATTACAGCAGGGAACTTATGAAAACCTGGCCTTTGTGCTTGTGCGGGTGAGCGATTTAGCTGAAGACGACGAAATCAAGTTCGCTGAACTGGTACGCAAACCCAATTTTATCCGCCACCGCTAAGCTCCAACGCACGTTTATGCACACGCTCCAGCTCGCCGGGGATATCGATGTGCTGTGGACAATAGGACAGACAGGTTTCACATTTAGTGCAGTGGTCTGCCTGGTGTTCAGGCGATGTGAACTTTAAGTATGATTCGGTCAAGCCACGTGGATCATTTAGTTGAATCAAACTGTTATAGGCGCTGAAAATGTCACTGATCGCGATTGATTCCGGGCAGACAGTGCAGTAATCGCACCCCGTGCAGTTAATAATCGGCAGGTCGGCCATCGCAGCCAGCGCCTTATCAATGGTTTTCTGCTCAGCGTTGGTTATTGGCTCTAACGGTGAAAACTGCGCGGCATTATCTTCCAGTTGTGTAAGTTCGTTCATACCGCTTAGTACTGCCTGAACTTGCGAAAGGCTGCCGCACCAGCGGATTGCCCACGATGCGAGCGATTTGTCAGAAGCCGCATGTTTCAGAATTGCTGCTGCTTCTGTCGCCAAAGTGGCCAAGCCGCCGCCCCGCACAGGCTCCATCACAATAACCGGTAACCCGCGTTCAACTGCGCCGTTGTAAGCAAGCTCTGCGTTCTGCTGTTTCCAGTCCAGGTAATTTATTTGTAGTTGAACAAAATCCCAGTCACGGTCGTCCATGATGTTAATAATGCGTTCAGGTTTATCGTGTGAAGAAAAGCCAATCCGGCGGATACGTCCGGCAGCCTGTTCGCGGGCTATAAATTCGTTGATTCCGAGATTTTTCAGACGATGCCACTCAGATTCATCGATTGAATGAATAAGGTAGTAGTCCAGATATGTTGTTTGCAGGCGCTCAAGTTGATGACTAAACAACCGGTCAAAATCATCAGTCTTCTGGCAAAGCCAGTAAGGCATTTTAGTAGCAACAAAATAACTGTTGCGTGGATGCCGTTGAACTAACTGCCGTCCAACCACGCTTTCTGATTGACCGTTATGATAGGCATAGGCGGTGTCGAAGTAATTTACGCCAAGCTCCAAAGCACGGTCGAACAGCTTTGCTACAGCTGCCTCATCGACGCGTCCGTCAACTTCTGGCAGCCGCATGCAGCCGAAGCCAAGCAGGGAAGTTGCTTCACCCGTTTTAGGAAAAACTCTTTTACTGATCATAAGCACCTCTCAAAGTATATCTCAACAGCACTTCTCATAAGCAGCATTATAGCATGTTCACTTATTGACTCCAGTTTTGATTGCCGGGGGAAGATCCTTTAATTTCGCAATACCTGGACAAATGTCGCATTATGATACTTTAAGTTGTTGCAATCAATTATCGAAAAGAATATAATTTGCGTATTCGATAAAAAAATCGTATTTTACTCATACTTTTCTGTTATAACATTGTATTTGTAAGAAGATTTATCGATAAATCTAAAATGTTCTCTCAGCAGAGGTTTTGAATATCAGCGGCCGCCAACACCAGCACCTGAACGCTGTTGGATTTCACAAAGACACTAATTTATTCTTCATCAAGGCACCGGAGGTGAAAGCCATGTTACGTTACCGACACACGGACAACAATGAATTTGGCCGTCGTTTGCGTGAAACACGTAAAGCGTCCAAAATGACACTACAAGAAGTCGCTGAAAAGCTGAACGCTGATTTTGGCACTAATATAAATAAAGGCACCATATCCAAATACGAAAATGGCATCCATGAACCAAGCGCCAGCACAATTTACTGTCTGGGGCAGGTTCTTGGCGTAAGCGGGGAGTTTTTGCTGGGTAAAACGAATTTGCCGTTTATTGATACACATAAAGCTGACAATGACCGCCACAGCGGCGTCCTTTCAGGCGCTCCAGTTGAGCAGACGGGGCTGCTTTCATACCAGATTAGTGACGACAGCATGTATCCGCGCTATTTGCCGGACGATGTGCTTGTCATTCGACAGACAGACAAAGTGGAAAGCGGTCAGTTTTGTCTTCTGAGACTGGCAAGCGGTCAAACACTGATCCGCCGGGCAACGATTCGCGACAATACCTGTATTTTCCAGCCTGTAAATACAGAGTATGAACCACTGTTCTTTAATTGCCCTGTCGAGGAAGAGACTGTTGTAGAATCCGGCATCAAGCAAGGATTTACTATCCTGGGTGTTGTAATTGAGCTGCGCCGCAAAGAAGAGTAAGAAATCTGAAAATAACGTAAGGCTGGTAATTTGCCAAAGCCGTTCGCACACAAATAATCCACTAGCAAAAGCCGTTCGCAAACTATTTTGGCGAACGGCTTTTGAAACAATATCAAATTAATATATTACGAAATTTTCACACCGAAAATTTTCTGATCATAGGTGGCGACAACAATCATGTCATCAAAGGCCGCCGGTGAGGCTTCGCAGTTCGCGCCGATGGAAACAGTGCTGATATCTTCACCAGTCTTTGGATCAAACAAATGCATTACGCCTGCCGAATCACAGACGATGCCATATGTTTCGCCGTCATCACTGTGGATAAAAAGAGGCGAGCTCCAGCTGTAAGCGGTCATCGCGCGTGTCCAGATCGGTTTACCTGTTTTGGTATCGAGAGCCAGCATGGTGCCGGCGGCGTGACTTGTAGTTTTACAGACGTTGAAGATAACCATGCCTTCAAGCTCGCCTGTTCCTAACAGCGGTGATGCGAGCAAACCTGCGTTCAGATAAGACTCATAGACAACCGGCACGTCATTCTGCCAGACCAGTTCACCAGTCAAAGCATTGAATTTACGCAGGTTACAGAGCTTCTTACCACTTGAGCCCCGTTTATCCAGGGTGTTGCCGTGGTAAATAAATACTCCGTCCTCTGTTTCTTCCAGCGTCATCGTGGAATCAGAATCATCGCCGACGTTGTAAGCCCAGACTGGTTCCAGTTTATTGATATCCAAACAAACCAGATTACCGTCATTGTCGGAAAAATAGCTGAGGTTGCGGTAGATAACCTGCGAACTTTCAATACCGTTTGTTTTGGTGAGTGGTGTACGATAACGCCACTTGGTAAATTCTGGATTTACAGAAACAGTCTTAGCTGCAGGATCAAATTTGGAATTGAGTTTAACTTTATAGAACAGGCCGTTTTCGCCCGGTTCAAGCAAAGTGTCAGTCTGCCAGTTGACCAGTGAAGAGGAGTCAAAGGCACCCCAGGAACGGAAAGCAACCGGATCTTTCCCAGGCCAGCCGGATACTTCTTTGTTTTGAATCAGATCAAAAATCCGGTAACGGAAAGGGCCGATTTTGCCATTGGTGTCGTTAAGACCCTGACCGGCGTAGAGCAGCGGATAACCGCGCGGGTCTACAGTTGCAGTTCCTTTAAATCCATACCCGACTTTAATCGGATCGCGGCTTTGTTTACCACTGGCCAGATCGAGGAAATAGATTTTGCCTTCGAAAACCGGGTAAATAGCTTCAATAAAATTCTCATCGTTTTTGAATTCATCTTTAATGCCCATGACAGCACGTGTTTCAGCCGGCCACTTCACCAATAAAGGCTGACCTGTCCAACCGGCGCCGGGCCACCAGCTGTTAGTGCCGCTGATCGCGCCGATCGGCTGGGTCCAGACAACTTCCAGCTTTTTTTCCTTGACGTCAGCAGTGCCGTAGGAAGGTGCATTGCGGTAGTGATTACCGCGGAAGGTGAGCACGCCTGGAATTTCCGTGTAAGTAGAAGGTTCACCGAAAGCAATCTGCTCAGCTGCAGTGTATTTTTCCAGCGGTGTGGTGCTATTGCCTGCGAAGTTCCACCAGCGAAAATTACCAAAGTCCTCTAGCTTCTTTATGTACGAACGGTCATTTTGCCGTTCGCCTTTGACGTAGCCCGGCAAGGTAGATGAATCTACCGACAATTTGGCCGGGTCGGTAATTGGTGGTGTTGGAGTAGGTATCGGTGTAGGAGTAGGGATTGGCGTCGGCGTCGGCATAGCTGTAGTGCCGCTTGTTGTGGCCTGTGTAGTTCCTGATTGGGTTGGATTCGATCCAGTGCTGTTTTGAGTGCCAGTTGAATTACTGTCATCGCAAGCCAGCAGCAAAGAGCTGGAAATACTGACAATCAGGATAATAATTATTAACCGCAGCGCAGGTCGGCGAGAAAGGTGATCAGCTGAATAAGTCATAACAAACCTCGTATCAAATCTGGCGGTTGTATTCCATAATAGTTTACCTGCAACGTCACAGATTGCAAACCGAAAAATAAACTGGAATTATGATATCCGCCGCTTAGTTTTTTCTGATGAAAATATAAGGATACACCTGTTCTTTATGGCGGTAATAACGTGCTCGTCAACAATAGGCGGCAAGAGGGAACAATTGTTTTTGTTGCTGAATTGTGGTAAAATATCAAAGCGTGATCTCTTTAGATCAAGCCCGGTAACACGGGGGCGTACTGGTTTCGACGGGGTCGTTGAGACTGGGGAAGCGGGTAGAGGATCCTCGTCGGCCTCTTAAAAAAACGAGGAACTTTATAATTGCCAATAAACCGGCACTCGTAGCTGCTTAATTAGCTACCGTCAGCCCGCTCGATCTGCTGAGCGGATCACTGGCGTCAGATAGCAGACCTCGTACGCAGGCAGGTTAAGCGTAAAAACGGTTCAGCCTAAGCTTTGCAGCTGAATTGTATATATGAAGCTACCGGACTGCATAGCCTGTCAATGAGCGCTGCAGAAGGGGAATACTCCATTCATTGACTGCACCCGGAGATGCTCCAGAGGATAAGGTTTCGGACAGGGGTTCGACTCAAATCGAATCGCCTTGCGTGGCGACATGCAAGTGAAAACCCGGCTTGATCGGTGAAACCGCACCGGTATCAGCATAATTGCGGATACGCAGACGGCAACGCCGAGCAGTATGTGGGGAAAGCCCAACAGCTGTGTATCGACTCAGCTGAGGTCTAAAGCTTGATAGAGCAATGGCTTCAGCGGATGGCAACTCAAAACTATAATATGGTTGTCATAATACGCCGGGGGACTCTCTGCCATGAGAGTTCAAGACATAGTCAGCGCCATTGGTAACAATGGAAGAAAGTGTCCCCTCGCCTCCACCAAATCTAGTACCACCTTTTGATAGAATTCGTTTTATCAGAAGGTGGTTTTAGTTTGCCTTAAAGTGCCTGATATCAGCGCGTTTGAGTTTTTCAAAACGGAATGCTGAGCCGATAGCAATTGGCTTTTTTCTCGATTTTTTGCCAATGTCATGGTTTTCGATTGTCCAACTCTCTGTAATCGTTTGACAATAGGGAAGGGTGTGCATTTCTAGAGGCATATCGTTGAACAATTGGGTCAAATCGTTGAACAATTGAATTTTCAATTAAATGACAGAATCTCCATGGTTTAATTCCGATTAAAGGTCCCACAAAAGGACTCCAGTATTGATACAATGCCGGACTAACCAAGATTTTCGCAAGACATTTCCGGAAACCTGGCAGCAGATTCTATCGCTTGCTTGGTTCATAACCAGCACCGGTGTACTGTTGACAGATTAGTTGAGCTGAACGGTATTGCTTATGGTCTTATGAGGGATCGTTCATTGATTGTACTGCAGGGATCAGGAGAACTTCAGGTTCAAATGAAATTGCCTGATGATACACTTGGACTGATGGACAAAATATTTTCTACTCCGGTGAACACACAATTTTTCAACTGGACACTGCAGTTAATGATTGTTGGCCAATCTGTATCGAATTGATCCTGAATATTGGCTATTTTGTCGGCTGTTCAAAATGATACTTGACGTGGTTGAATGATTTTGCATGAACCCCGAAAAATCTGGTAATCCTCGTGTTGACCCAATCTCAATCCCTGGCTCTTTCCCGGACCACCAACCCCAAACCATTCAACCCATTGACTGTTGGAGGATGATGTATGTCCAGAAAAGTCCGTCGTTCGCTCGTTTCCCTTGTACTGATTCTTTCGCTGCTGATCACGCTGGTGACGCCGGTAGTGGCGGTGCAGGAAGAAAAACTTCCCGTCAAACAGGTATTCGAAACGGTCAACCAGCAGCAAAAGCCGTTTGCAAGCGAATCGCTTCAGGGCCAGGAGCTTCCGGAAAAGCGCGAGGAGAACGTCAAGCACTTCCTTCTGGAAAACGGGCTTTATGAAGCGGTCATGTTCCCGGTTCCGGTCCATTACAAGGACTCGTCCGGAGCGTTCCAGGATATCAACAACAGCCTGAGCGCTACGGCGCTCGACGGCCAGGCGGCCTATGAGAACCAGTCGGCGGTCTATCGGGCAAAACTGGCGCAGACGGCTAAAACAAAGACTAGCGATTGGCTAGTAGACCTCAGCCGCGACGGCTACGGGATCAAATGGCGCGTTCTGGCGGACTCGTCGGTCGTCCAGGGCGCTGGTCTGAAAACAGCGGCTTCTGAAGTTGTGGCCAAGCTGGAAACTCCCGAGGCCAAGGCTGCCCTCGCTCAGGCAAACGGCGTTGCCAAGACGCCGAAGCAGCAACGCTCCAATACCGACCTTCTCTACAGCTCGGTGACCTACGAAAACCTCTTGCCGGGGCTCAACTTCGAATACGCGCTTGGCCCGACCAGCGTCAAGGAGAACATCCATATCCCCAGCCCCGTCACGCGCCTGTCGGTCGTTCTTGAGCTGAGCCTTGAAAACCTCACACCAAAACAGGAAGCGGACGGCACGGTGCTGCTGCAAAACGACAAAGGCGAGACCGTGATGAACATGCCGCGGCCAAATCTTTTGGACCAGACCGAAGAGTTCTCCTACGATGTGGAGCTTTCAATCGAACCCACGAATCAGGGCACCTACCGCTTCACCTATACGCCGTCGGAACAGTACCTCAAGACCGCAAAATACCCGCTCATTCTAGATCCTGTTGTACAGACGACTTTGGATACGGTCGAGATCCGTGACGCGAGCGTGTTCCAGGGCACGCCCACTACCAACTACCAGAGCGAGACGATTCTCTATGTCGGCAAAGGCGCGACCCGCGGCGTAGCCCGGACCTACCTCAAGTACCGGACGCTGCCGACGCTGACGCCTTCTCAACGAGTACACTATGCCGAACTGGAAATCTACAAGCGTGCCTCGACCGACGCGGTCCGGCTGCAAGCGCACCGGGTGCTTGCGAACTGGGATTCGGGCACGATCAACTGGAACAACAAGCCGGCCTTTGAAACCGCGATCGAGACGTTCAGCAACCAGTCCAGCCTCGGTGACTATTACCTCGACATCACCGGCATTGCTCAGGACTGGATGCATGACGGGATCAACTATGGCCTGATGCTGAAAGCCGAAAACGAATCGGGTGCGGCCTACACCTACTGGTCGTCCGATTCAACCGCAAACCAGCCGCCGGTGGTGCGGTTCCAGTACAGCGACTATGCCGGCCTGGAAAGTTACTGGAGCGCCCACAGCGTCGGGATGGCCCGGGGCGCGGCGCTGCATGTCAACGACTACAACGGCAACCTGGTCGCGACCGTGCCGGTCGCTGAAACCAGCGGCAACCGCATGCCTCTGTCTGTTGACCTCGTGTTCAACAGCACTGCCCGCAACGATAATCTCGACAACATCAAGGCCGGCAGCGGCTGGCGCACGAGTTATGACCTGACGATCAAGTGGCTGACGGTCAATGGCGTTCAGTACTATCGCTATACCGACGGTGACGGGACCCAGCACTACTTTTACAGCAACGGAGTGCAATGGGTCGACGAGGACGGGCTGGGCCTTACGCTCGACACAGCCACCTTAACGATCCGAGACAAGCAGGACAACAAGATCAGCTTTCTTAGCGGCAATGGCCGCTTCAAGGAAATGGTCGATGCCCAAGGCAACAAGATCACGGCGACCCAGACTTCGTATGGAGGGCTTTTGTATATCAGCGCTCTGACCGACGGAGCCGGTCGGCAGATCACGCTTAACCGTACCGCAAACGGCCAGCTTCAGAGCATCACCGACCCGGCCGGACGCACGACGACGCTGGGCTATTCCGGTACAAGGCTTCAAAGCATCACGTACCCGGATACACGAACGCTGGCTTTCGGTTACGACGGCAACAGCAACCTCGCGACAGCCAACGATTCCGAGGGTGTGCGGCGCAGCGTCAGCTACCAGGCGCAAGCGCCGTTCCGGGTGACCCGGCTTGCGGAAGCGGCAACCAACGGAAGTGTCAATGGCGGGTATCTCGACTTTTCCTACTCCCGCAACAAGACCTCGGTTACCGATCACCTCGGCAAAAAGACTGATTACCAGTTTAGCAGTAAAGGCGACACCCTGTGCGTGATCGCGCCGGACGGCACGGCGGGCTTTGCCAGCTACAACGATGGCGGTAGATTGACCCATACCGCTTCTCAGGTCTCGAACCCGCAGAAGTTCATGCGCAATTTTGCCCTGAACCACAGCGCCGAGCAAACCAGCGACTGGGTGTTCAGCGCTCCCAATGGCACGGCCGCGTATGCGACCGACAAAAAATACCTCGGCAGCCGGTCGCTCAAACTCAGTAAGACCACCGCTTCGGGCCGTAATACCGCTACCCAGACCCTGACTTTGCAGCGCGGCCAGACCTACACGCTCTCGGCCTATGTCTCAACCAATTCGGTCAGCACGGGCGGGCGCGGTGCCGGGATCGATATTGCCTATGAAAGCATGGCCGGTATCTTCTCGACAATTTCCGGCCGGACTCTCTCGGGAACTCAGGACTTCATTCTTGAAACCCTGACATTCACGGTGCCGTCGAATGCCTACAGCGATACCGTCCGAATCTCGGCCGTGCTCGATGGTGCGACCGGTACTGCCTGGTTTGACAGCTTCCAACTGGAAACCGGAAAGGTAGCCAATCGCTATAACCTGATCCAGAACAGCGACTTTGACCAACAGTCGGGCGGCGTGCCGACGCTTTGGACCCGGTCCAGTGGTTCGACCGGCTCGGACATCGTGATCTCAGAAGCCACAACCGGCAAGCCCTCTGACCAGAGTCTGTCGCGCTTCCGGATTACCGGGAACATGGGCGCGGTCAAATACCTCGAACAGAGCCTGCCTGTCTCGGGAGTCAGTGGTGACACCTATGTATTTTGCGCCTGGGCCAAGGGCCGAAGCGTGCCGATTTCAGCCACAGGCGCTACTCGGTTTGCGGTCGAGCTCTGCTTTGTCAACGGCACTAGCGAAACCTGGAAGACGCTCGAATTCAACCAAGACTCGACCTACTGGCAGTACGTCAGCGGTGCGGCCACGGCCAATGGCAATTACACCTCGGTCAAGATTCGCCTCAGCTACAACTTCAATGCCAACTCGGTCGAGTTCGATGCTGTTCAGCTCTTCAAGGAAGCGTTCGGCAGCACATACGAGTATGACACCAGCGGCAATCTCAAAAAGCAGACGTCTGGTGACGGCACGGCAAGTTCTGTCAACTACAACTCGAGCAACGACCTTACAGGCCTGACGTTGCCGAATGGCCAAAACTATACCTTCGGCTACGATACGAAGCACAATGCCACCAGTGCCACGTCGGCCAGCGGTGTAGCGATCACGATGACTTATGACAGTTTTGGCAATGCTACGAGTGTACGCGAAGGCAACGACACGACGAACGTCAAGACCCAAGCGTCCTATACCGTTAGCGGCAGTTTTCTCCAGACTATGACTGACCCGTTCGGGCAGGTCACGAGCTACAGCTACAATGAGACCAAGGGCACGCTGTCGAGCACGACACTGCCGACCACCCAAACGTTCAGCTACGGCTATGACAGCACGACCGATCTGATGACTTCAGTGAGTGCGTCAACCGGCGGCCAGACCTACCAGAACAATTATACTTATGAGAATAACAACCGCCTGGCTACGATCTCGCACACAGCTAATGGTGGCAATGTCCTCTACAGCTTCCTTTACAACGAGCTTGGCTGGCATACGACGACCAAGGTTGGAAACCAGGCACTGATGACCACCGTGTATGAACTGGTTGGCGGCCGCTATACCGGAAAAGTTTTGCGCGACGAATATGGCAATGGTCATACGGTTTCCTATGACTATGATAGCGAGAACCGGATTTCCGGCATCCGCTTTAATGGCACCTTGCGCTACGAATATGCCTATGATGCGATAGGTAGCTTGAGCTACATCCGCGACGCCAGAGATGGCAGTACACTCCAAACAGTCAAAGACCTGGCCGGACGCCTGAGCGAGATTAGAAACAGCGACGGCACCTATGCGCGTTACACCTATAATAGCTTTGGCCAGTTCACGAAGCTCTCGGAACTTCTGAACGGCAGCACCTACGTGACCGAATACGCCTACGACGGCGACGAACGCCCGACGACAACTACCTGGCAGGGCAGCCACCAGCAGGTGTTTGGCTATGACGCGCTTATTGACCGTATCTCTACGGTAACACGAAAGGTAAACGGAACAAACCGACTGACTACCAGCTACAGCTATGCGCCGGGCGCGGCGGGTGTATCGACCTCCAGTAAGCGCATCTCGTCGGTGACGAATACCGGCAAAAGCGCGATAACCTACAGCTATGACAGCCTGGGGAATATTTCGGTAATTACGCAAGGAACGAACCGGATCGAGTACTACTACGATGGTCTCAGTCAGCTTATTCGTGAGAACTACTCGGTCAGCGGCACCAGCTACACCCGAAAGTTCCTCTATGACGCCGGTGGCAATATCCTGAGTCGTGCGAACCACCCTTACACGCTGGGCAATGGTACGCTGGGCGCGCCGCTCTCAACGGATAGCTATGCGTATGACACCAGCTGGCGCGACAAGCTCACTTCTTTCAAAGGCCAGGCGATTTCTTACGATGCGATAGGTAATCCGACTTCGTACCTTGGCAAGACACTTACCTGGACAATGGGTCGGCAGCTGGCAAGTTATAACGATGGCAGCAACAGCATCCAGTACACCTACAATGCCGGCGGCATTCGGACGAAGAAGGTCGTTAACGGTATCACGACTGCCTATCACCTCGTCGGCGAACAGGTGACGATGGAACAGACCGGCGCGAACGCGCCGATCTACTATGCCTATGACGGCAGCGGCAATCTGTTCCTCATGCAGTACAACGGCCAGAACTATTTCTATGCGAGAAATGTCCAAAACGACATAGTCGGACTTGTGGACAGCAATGGCAACTGGGTCGTCGAATATACCTACGATGCCTGGGGTAAGCTCCTCTCGACGACCGGCAGCATGGCGGCGACGCTGGGTGCAGCCAACCCCTACCGCTATCGCGGCTACCGCTATGATACTGAGACGGGGCTATTCTATGTAGGCGCACGCTACTATGATCCGGAAATCGGTCGGTGGTTAAGTCCGGATAAAACGGAAAACCTATTGGTAGATCAGAATAGCTTGATTCAGCATAATTTGTATACTTATTGCCTTAATAATCCAGTAAACATGGTGGATCCAACCGGAGAGATAGCTATACTAACCTGTATTCTAATAGGTGCTGGTATTGGATTGCTGGTAGGAGGTGCCACAGGAGTATATATTTCTTATAAAAAATTCAATCAGGTGAGATGGAAGTATGTATTAATAGGGGCAGCTGCCGGAGCAGCAATTGGAGCGGCTGCTGGATATGCCATAGGCATTGCAATCGGAGCCTCTGCCACAACTATTGGAACCGCAAAAGGATTTGCCAGTACGTTTAAAATTACATCGAAAATTAGTAATCAAATGGTAAAACGAGGATGGACTAATAAATTAATTAAAGAAACAATTTTGAAAAATGTAGGAAGGAAGGCATTTAATAAGGCAACTGGGAATGCTGCAACCGCATATTTTACTTCTTCAGGGGCGTATGTTGTAATTGATAATATTACAAAACAGATTGTTCAAATTAGCAATCGTTTTGATCCCAATTGGGTTGTGGATGCAACAATCAAACTGTTGAAGGGAGATGTTTTTATAAAATGAGTTTGAATATTGAACATCCAATTTTATCAAAAGCAATAATTCGTGGCAACACTCACTATTATGATTATGAGAATGCCATAGAATTGGTTAATATTTGTCAGCAAAACGGATTGACAATTTTAGGGATAGATTCTTTTATTGTTACAGAGACAAAAACACAGCCTTTTATGGAACACAGTATTGACCTTTCGGATTCACAAAACTCTTACAAGGATGCCAAAGCGTTCTTAAACCTTAAAAAGGATTTAGGATTTGTTTTTGAGGTCGTGTACTAACATTATCCCCTAAAGCCCCTCGCCGCCATTTCATTTACGACAGCGTGTTTAGCGCAAAGGGTCATAAGGAATTGTCCCTATCCACAAATTGTGAGGGCGGATGCTATCACAATTCATTGCTTGTTAAGACAACGCATTTTTAAACATGACTTCTTTCGCAAATGTAATTTCCGTACCTTGCCCAGTAAGCCAAACCGTACAGAGTTGATGTGGAAATATGCGATTATAAGGAAAATTAAAAGTAGTTCAGAAATTAAAGCTGTAATAAAAATAACAATTGCACACCCCTAAACCACTTTGCACACCCCCAGCCCTGTAATCGTTGAACAGTAGGGAGGGGGTGTGCATTTCTATCATTTTATGGTAGTTTTGCCAAAAATTGTCCGAAACTAAATTTGACGGACGCAAGAACACCGGAAATCGGGCATTTCAGCCGATGACCGGTGTTTTTTGTTAGTTCATATTGCGGAACTAAGGTCTATACTCAGAGAAAAAGAACCACTTTATCAGGTCATGGCTACTGCCAAGGCTGGTGCTCCGACCAAATTGATTGTTCGTTTGAGTTGTATACCAGAAAGCTCAGGCCAAGCTCTCCGATAGCTTTTTCCATGCCCCGGACATAAAAAGACCTGAGAGAGAAGTGATGAATAACCGCTAACTAATAGCTGGGATACTACACGATTTTAATGAATTCATTGTAAAAGGCATGTTTTGCCATTAGCTCGTAATAAGAATATCTTCCATTCCGCTTAGTTACTTTTTCATAATTCTCTAAAATAAATTGGGCTCGTCTTTTCTTTTTCTCAATTACTAGATAAGGGCTTATCATCTGAAGAATGGATAATGCATCACGATATCTTGCCGTATATGTATATGAAGTTATATGTCTTTCGGGATGGTAGTTCTTCTTACTTTTAATGGAGCCGACTCCTGTCACCATTTTTGTCCAATCAAGCAATTCAAGTGATACTGAAGCGATGGAAACACATGGAGAAGGAAATTTATTAACATGAGAGCGAATAAGCATGATGCTGCCTTCCCCATCAATAATTCCTGCAAGATAAGCTCGGTCAACGTCTTTCATGTTAAATACCTCGCCACAAAAGATAGAACTAATGTTCTTTTTATAGTAGAGGTTTTTATCATCAGATGCAACTAGCAGGACGTTCAAAGTATCTGGACAGCCGTTCTAATTTCTAACTCCGGCAACGATAAGAGGCAAGGTTATTGTTCTTGCCCGGGGAGATCCTCCTGATTCCCATCGGGTGCTCGTTTAGCGCAAATTGGGAAAGAATTTGTAGTGATATTCACGGAGAACGGTCAATTTGTAGTGGTGGCAAGAAAAAAATAATCACTGCTCAAGTAATCAAAGGTGTTCGCACCCTCAAGTGGAATGACTAAAAAAGTTGTAATTCGATAGAGCCGAAATTCTTTGCTTCGTTGTTCTACAAGATCATAAGATTGGGTACCCGTTTCAAAATTGGCGGTTTCAATTTCCGTAGTGGCTGGTTTTTGGCTTCCGTAGTAGGAGGATTATAATTTCATCGATGTTGCGTTGAGTTATTGTAAGTCGAAAACAACTTGTAGCTGATTAGAGCATACAACTATATAATGTATATATTTGATAGAAGTTTTTCAACAAGAACGGAGGCGAAATACATGGGCTGGAAGAAGGTAATAATTAAGGGTGGTAAAGAGGCTGCTAAAATGATTTCTCCGGATGTTTTGGAAATTGGGGCAAAAATTGGCGCTGAAATTTATGAACAACAGAAAGCCCTAATCAGAATACCTGATTTAAAGGATGTTCATATTGACGAAGCTTTACGAATTCTTAAAGAAGAACTTCACTTGGCTCCAACATCAGTTATCGCAAATCCTAATATTGGGTTTGCTGATGAAAGCGAAAACGAAGTGATGTATTCTGAGCCAAGATTCGGATTGCGAGTCAATCCGGGTACTACAGTCAAGATTTACTATCTAACTCAAGAAGTAATTGATAAGAGCAAAAAGCTACTTGAAAATGCAGTTCGAGAATTCGAAGTTCCAAGAGTAGTTGGACTGAATATTTTTGAAGCGCGAGAAGACCTTGAAGGCTTGGGTTTGAAAGTTAGTGAAAAATTAGAAAAACCCAGCTTGAGTTTTGTCAATAAAGAAGATGGTCAGGTTACAAGAGTCACTTATCCAAATGATGATAAAATTGGTTCAAAATTAAAAACTGGCGATCGAATTTGGCTCTACTATGTCAATGAAGAAGTGATATTGGAGAGTTTGTCCTTAAAGAATGAAAAAGAAAAGAACAGGCAAGAAACAATAGACAAAATTGGTAAAGTTAACAAAGAAGTATCAAAAGGTATTTACACTGGAATTAAAGATGTCCCGAAAAATATCACAAAAAACATTGGAATACCTTTCGTAAATAAAAGACAAAATTCAGATAAAAATGACTAATGTAGTAAATGGACATCTAACATAAATCTGAAAATGTTCACTAAACTCTAGTTATTTGAACATTTATCATTGCGGTAATCGTTGGCGCGTTGGCGACACTCTTTAAGGCGTCTGGATAACAAAGATAATGGGGCTTGATAAGCCCCATTTCATTTCAGACCATTTCATTGTCAAATATCATTTTCCGGATTTTGGGTTACCTTTATTCTGCTTTTCTTTTATGACCTTTTCGGCCTTATCAACTTTGTCTTTTCGGTTCTCATCGTTATCGTCATCGTCATTGTCATTATCATCATCGTCCACCAGATCGTCGATTAACTCATCAATGTCGGAATCGGATTCTTCAATATCGGCAGCTTCATCAACGATTTCGTCGGCTGCACCAATAATGCCCAAGGCAACCTTGGCAGCTCTGAATTTGGCTTGTGCAGCTTTGATCGCAGCTTTCATGGTATCAATTGCTTCATGGCTGCTAACCTTAGCAGCATCACGCAAAGTCTTTACGGCTTCATTATAGGCGTCTTTGCCTTCTTTGCTGTCTTTGCCTTTTGGCTTTTCCAGCGCTTCGAGATCACTCTTTAGATTGGCTTTCAAGGTGTCCCTTGCCAGGAAGAAGGCAGCATTGGCAGCATTGATTTCCTGATGGAAAGTATCACGAGCTGCTTGGAAAAGAGCCTTCTGTTCAGGTGTCATCCCTGTGTCATCTTCAGCTTCATTTTCATCGTCAGCTAATTCCATTGACTTGTTATAGTCTTTAAAAGCATCCTTCGCCTCAGGGAAGCTCTTCATCAAGACATTGATCTTTGTTGAGCCATAAAGCGCGATTGCCTCTTCAATAGTCAAGCCTTCTTTTTCTGCGACAACTTTGATCACGATGTAACGGCCCGTGGAAAGATTGAGTGCAGCGGCTTCAGCTGCCACACTGTCAGGGACATAGGCGCTGCGGATTTTGCATTCGATATTTTGAAGCCCAAGCACGCCTTCAGCCGCTTTTTCCAGAAGTTCGGCAGCGTCTTCCACTACCAGCCGGTCACCATTACTGACTGTGACGATTAAGTAAGGCTCATCCTCACCTGCGGCGATATAGCCTTCATTGATCATGGCTGCAACACACAGTCTGACGGCTTCTTCGGCAGTCTTGCCAACAACGTCAACCGCAAGCATAATTGCCGCGCCGTCGTCATTGAAAGCGTTCACATCTGTGACCAGGCCATCGGTCACCACGAATTCAATACTTGGGTTAACGTCAAGTGAAACGGTGTATGTCTTGCTGGTAGAACTGAGAAAGGTTGCAGCCGTGTTAGTGCTGGCCGCTGCTGTAATTGCAGACGTAGCAGCAGTTGTAGCTGTAGTGATAGCTGTAGAAGTGGTTATTGCTGGTAATGCCGCTTGAACCGGACCGGCAAAAACCAAAAAGGCAGCCAATATAAGGCAAATGGCAACAGGTGATAACTTTCGGATCAAGGGATTCATATTGATCTCCTTCTTTCGGCAGCTGGCTGTCATGGGAAAATGCCCGGCAGACCCTCTAGCTTTGCGTCACAGCCTTTCAACTGCTTTGCGGTTATCGGCAAGGATGAAGTGATAAGTGATAAAGCAACATCTTAGCTCAAGTTTAGTATCGAACATTTTTCGTGTCAAATCTTTTACAACCGGATCGAGACATGTAGCAAGAGAGACGATATTGAGTCACTAATTTTCGTATTCTTAGTTTCAATGGAGCAGTCTGATAATTCATGAAAAAAGAAAGGCAGGGGGAGTTGTCCATGATAAAAAATGAAAAACCATCGGATATTATGAATCACGTAGCAGACTCGGCAGTGAAAGATACACTCGTCCTGACAATCGGACATTCCACCCGCGAGCTTCAGGAATTCGTGCACTTGTTGCAGGAAAACAATGCAGAATGTGTTGTTGATGTAAGGACTATTCCAGGCTCACGACATAATCCTCAATATAACAAAGAAACTTTGGCGGCAGGTCTAAACAAGGCGAACATTGAATACCTGCACATGTCGGGCCTTGGCGGACTTCGACACACAAAATCGGATTCTCCGAATACTGGCTGGAAAAATAAATCATTCCGTGGCTATGCCGATTATATGTTGACAGACGATTTCCAAAAATATCTTAATGAGCTGATTGAGTTGTCCAGGAAAAAACTGGTTGCAATCATGTGTGCCGAAGCGGTTCCCTGGCGCTGTCACCGTTCATTGATTGGCGATGCCTTGCTCATTCGCGGCATCAACGTTGAACACATCATTGGAGCAGGCCGCAGGCAGCCGCATCAGTTGACTCCATTTGCCAAAATAGAAGGGAAGAAGATTATCTATCCACCAGAAGATTTCATTGAATAAAGAACCAGATGTACAGAAATATCCGTTCTATTGATGGGATGCAGCCTGACTTGGAGGAAAACAAACTGGATATTGGGGAGACAATTTACGTCAGCGACCGCAGGGAATGGCGCGCCTGGCTGGAAGCCAATTTTCAAACAGCCAAGGAAATCTGGCTGATAAATCCTGACAAAAACTCAGCCAAAAAGCGAATCGAGTACAACGATGCAGTTGAGGAAGCTTTGTCTTTCGGCTGGATCGATAGCACAGTTAAACGTTTTGACGACCATTCAACTGCGCAGCGATTTTCTCCCAGGAGGCCTGACAGCACATATTCTCAGGCAAATATCGAACGTCTCAAGTGGTTGCTTGCAGAAGGCTGTATTCATCCTTCAGTGGTGGAATCTGTCAAGACCGTACTGAGTATTGAATTCGTTTTTCCCCCGGATATCATCGAGGCCATTCAGGCAAATAAAAAAGCGTGGCAAAATTACCAGAATTTCTCTCCAGCTTATCAGAGAATCCGTGTAGCCTATATTGATGGCGCTCGCAACAGGCCCGAAGAATTCACAAAAAGGCTGAACAACTTCATCAAGAAAACTGAGCAAAATAAATTGATTGGCTACGGCGGGATAGAAAAATACTATTAAATTTTAGCCCTCAACTGCCACAACAAACCCGCCATATGCCATTTTTTTCATATCAGTCGGCGATGCAAAATCACTCTGATTCTCATATTGTGCATTCATTTCAGCCATTACCTTCTGATTTACTTCGTCGCGATGTTCCTTGGAACTAAAAACAATGAAAGAAAACCAAACATTTTCGTCAGTCTTTGCTCCTGCCATTTCGGTGAAAGCTCGAGATTTCTCCTCGCCCATTTCCTGTTGTTTGAGATCATCACCTCTGCATTCATAGTATTCAAGTGCACCATGCTTCATCCACAGGTCACGCCCTTCTTCTGCCATTTTCTGATAGTCAGCTTCTTTATCTTTCGGAACTACAAGTATAAATCCATCGACATATTTCGCCATTTCATTTTCTCCTTTTCATTAAGACTGCATGTGAAATAAGCTTAACACGTCACAAAAATTCATTATTGATAACAATGGTTTTGTCTGTGAAGTTTACGTAAAAAATCTTGAAAGATTATTATTATCATATAGAGTAATATTAAGTGAGTGATCTCGTCAGGACGGAGATTTATACAGATATGAATTTGGACAATAACTCAACTGCAATCAAGCAAAAAACTAAATCTCCGGTAGTACAGCTGCTTATAGCCATCTGCGGCACTTTTATCGCGGTTTTTGGCTTAGTTATGTTTAATCAAAATTTACTGAGGTCGTTTTCATTACCATTGCGCATGATTTTAATGATAGTCACGCAATGGTTACTTTTCCTTGTGCCGGCGATATTAATGATTGTTAACAAGGAAAAACTTAGCAGCTTGGGCTTTACCAAAGAAAATGTTTTGTTGCAAACAGGCATCGGGATATTACTTGCTGTTGCCATGTCGTTAGTACTGACCGTTATTCCCATTTTACTCGGCTTTAAAGATATGGTTGGAAACTCATCCTATACTAAACCATGGCAATTTGTTTTTGAATTCATCTATTCAATAATGGGAGTTGCTCTTGCAGAAGAATTAGTATTTCGAGGCTATATATTTCACAAATTGTTGGAAATCAAGGACTCTAAGTGGTTTGCGATCGTTATATCATCTATGTTGTTTGGCCTGTTTCACATCTTCAACGGGAATATAATTCAGGTTTTTGTGACGGCGTTTCTGGGTTTAATCTATTGTGTCTTCAGAGAAAAAATCAAAGGCTGCACCCTGCTTTCGTTGATCATTGCTCATGGCATTTATGATGCCATGATAGTATTGTGGGTCTCAATACTGTAAGCAGACTTAACGAGGTAAATTCATGGATGAATATGCCAAATTTATATCAGAGAAAAGGCGGTCCATTCCCACGCCGACAAGTCTGGTTGACGAAAATGGCCAGTGCGGTTTTGGTACGTTTGAAGTCGAATTTGAAAAGATGGAACTTCTAAAAGTGAAAAAGCCGACACATGCCCCGCAATTCATGAACAGATTTAAGCTGACGCTCTGGGAGGCTGCTGAAGTCCACCTAAAAGAAGGCGTATTGCTGGCTGTTGTCTGTGATATGGGGATTTTCGGTAAGCTGCTTCATGTTTTTTATGATAAGCGGACTCAAAAGGTATACTGCTGGAATATTGATCTCAAAAGCAGAGATATTACAATTGCCCCGAACCTGCTTAACGGCAGTGTTGCGCAAGCGCAGACAGGCAATGGATTTGTTAAATATGTTAACGACTTCGGTAACGGGAAATGTCTACTGAACGGCAGCCATGCAGACAAGCATGGCAAAACGATCGAATATGATTTCAAACTGACCCGTCTGAGTAAACCGAGTGTTGTGAGCATTCCTTTTGGCAGGAACAGACCGCTTTATAGCCAGAAGGACTTTTTTAAAGCGGAGGGTACCCTCACCCTGAATGGTGAAAATCTGTTCAGCGACGAGGACAGTGTCGCCGTTGTTGACGATCACAGGGGTTATTATCCGCGCAGAGCACATTATGACTGGGTTACAACAATGGGCCGCACCGAGTTGAACGGTGAACGCAAATTTTTCGCATTAAACCTCACACGTAATCAAAGCATTGACCAGGAAGCCTTTAACGAAAATCTGATTTGGTTTGAGGAAAAAACAAGCTTGCTGCCGCCGGTAAAATTTACACGCCGTCCGGAGTCAAAAGATTTTGCAGACCATGCGAACTGGTTAATTAAAGACGACCATGACATGGTCAACATTAAATTCAATGTCTATGGCATTAACGCTATGAACATCCACGCGCTTGTTGTCAAAGCGGATTACTATATTGCTTTTGGCGAGCTTGAAGGTTATGTGCGCGATGAAGACGGCCATCAATACATACTTGACGGCATGATGGGCATGGGTGAAGATAAAACGATGCTGCTATAGGCTCAATTATTAAATATTAGAAGTCGAGGAAGTCATAGATTGGATTATTCAGATTTTTCAAGAGAACAGCTTCTGGCGAGAATAGAAAGTCTCGAGCTGCTGACTCAGGAATTACTTAAAGAAAAGGAACAGGATACCATGCTCGAGTACGCCTGGTCAGGCAACCTGGGGCATTGGTACTGGAACGTCCAAACCAATGAAGTAACGTTCAACCCACTGAAGGTTACTACGCTTGGTTATGATAAGAATGAGATCCCGGAGAATGTAGACTATCAGTTTTTTACCGACAAACTGCATCCGGAGGATTTTAATAAAGCTATGGACGCGATGCGCGACCATTTGTATGGCAAAGCTGATGTATACGAAGTTGAATATCGTATTAGAGCGAAAGACGGAAAATACAAATGGTATTATGATCGCGGAAAAATTACGCGGTATGATGATAACAACAAACCCGTTTTCCTTGCGGGTATCGTATTTGATATCACGGAAAAGAAGGAAATACAGCTGGAACTTGAGCAGAAGAACAGGATACTTGCTGAAATTTCATCGCTTGATGGTCTGACAAAAATCGGCAATCACAGAATGTTGATCGAGCATCTTAAGTCAGAAGCAGCAGATGCAAGCCGGACAGGCAAGCCTCTTTCTATTGCCATATTTGACATTGATGATTTCAAGAAAGTCAATGACAGCAAAGGCCATGTCTATGGAGATCAGGTTCTTGTTGACGTTGCCTCAATTATGAAAAAACTCATCAGGGAAACTGATTTGGTTGGAAGATATGGTGGGGAAGAGTTTATGATAATTTTTCCCAACACCCCCTTGCATATTGCTGGCAAAGTAGCTGAAAGAATCAGGCAGGCAATTGAAGACTATTCATTTATTGATGGATTGAGAATAACCATCAGTGGCGGAGTTTGTCAGTACAATAATGAAATGATAACCGAACTTATTCATTCAGCTGATACCAAACTCTACACAGCGAAAGGAAAAGGTAAGAACCAGATATTATCTGAGAAATAATTCCTAACCACTGCCTTTACTCCGCGCCGGCACCAAGCATCCAGAAAGCCTTGGCCAATTTATTGTCCTCAAAGCTGAGGATTAGAAGCGCCATTTCGTCGTAAATAGTTGCAGTTCCGGACATATAAGGCGGTTCCATGTGCACGAATCTGGCGCCGTCTTTGTTATAGTAGGCAAAATCCAATGCACCTTTTGCTTCTTCTTGATCCAGTTCCGCCGGATTTCCATACAGTATCGAATATATTTGATATTTTTGGGGGTTTTGTTCAGCAAAAAACAGTTGTAACGCGGCTTCAGTGGACATTCCAATTTTTAGTCCGCGAGCCAGAGTATATTTTTCGTCCATAACCTCAACGTATTTTAGCTTGAATACATTTGTTGCTGCAGCGTCGTTCATGAATAGCAACTGCAAACCATCATAGCTGTTTGTCATTACATCCAACCCGGTCAACTGATCCATAGCGGTCGATGTGGTTTCGGGCTTTCCCAACACCAGTTCGGCTTCCGCAGGAGTTGCGTTAACAGGTACACCATTAATCGTTAAGTCGGCCTGCGAAAACTTTGTTTTTTGATTAGTCTGGCTGCTTTCAGTAGTCCGTGGTTTTGTAGTTGCTGTTGTGGTTGTAGTCGTTGTTGTAGTATTAGTTGTTGCTTTAGTAGTTGTTGTTGAAACGGAACTCGCTGTTGTAGTAGACTGCCCGGTTGTACTCGGCTGCGGGCTGGATGTTGAACTGGAAGAAACAGGAGTTGTGGTGCTTTGCCCTGAAGTGGTATTGGCTTGTTCACAACCAGCTATGCCCCACAGACTTACGGAAATGATTAGAAATATCAAAATTATTCTTGCGAAGTGAATATTAAGTGTCAGCTGTTGTCCCTTAAAGAAATTGCTATTCATACCAACCTCCCTGGTTGAAACCCTGACCATCCTTACGTTCATTATATTCCTTTTTCTCGTTTGTACCCACATGTTTCTGCCGTAGTTGCCAGCCGCTCGATATGAGCGGCTTTTAAAATTTTGATTTTGGACAAATATTTATTCGTTTTTATTTAGTACTATTAGCCTAAGATCAATAATCCAGGTAACACTAAATGGGAGGAACAAAAAATGATTTTTGAAATTTTAGCAGTAGCGGTAGTGGCAGCAGTAGCGGCAGGAGCATTTATGCTGTTCCCCAAAAAGGTGAGCGCCCATTGTGATACGATGGATGGCCCGGCAGTAAAAGACGGTAAACAGGCACTGGAAACGGGAAATATCAACTATGCATATAAATGGATTTTAGCAGAATACGAAACCGAACTTAAAGAAATTTTCGAAAAGGCTTTGCAAGCGCGTAAGCAAGGCTCAGCTGCTGAAGATGTTGCTGACCGCTGGTTTTTGGAAAATTTCGTAAGGATTCACCGGGCAGGCGAAGGCGCTGGTTACGATGGCCTGAAACCAGCCGGAACTATATTGGAACCTGTAGTTGTGGCAGCTGATAAAAGCATTGAGATTGGTGATATGTTACCCCTTAAAGGTTTGGTAACGGAAGAAGAGTATCAGGCCCTGGAAGAAAAATTCGAGAAAGCCATTGCGCTTAAAGACTATGACATAAATGATGTGGAAGCCTCCAGAGCCTACGTTCATGCTTACGTGACATTCTTTAAAATGGCAGAAGGTGAAGAACACGATCACGGCGATGCACACAGACATGAACATGAACATGGTCACAGCCATGAAGCTGCTCACGGACATCATGGTCACAGCCATGATGATACACACGGGCATCATAGCCATTAAACACATGTGCAAATTTATTATCTGAACTGGAAGGGGATGGTCAGGGATGCCAAGCGGGATTGAAATCATGTCTATACTGGCAGCAGCAATATTCGCGTTGCTTTTAGTCAGAATTTTTGTCTATCCGCTAAGGATTGTTTCGAATTCCATGTTCCCAACCATCCGTTCCGGAGATTTTAGGTTCGCCCGCAAAAAAATGAACAAAAAATACCAAAGAGGTGAAGTTCTGGTATTCCGTGCTCAAGAGTATAACAAGGACTTCGTGAAAAGATTAATCGGCCTGCCTGGTGACAATATTGAAATTAAAAACGGAGATGTATTCATAAATGGTAATCTGCTGGATGAGCCATACGTAGTAAATAACAGTGTTTATCGTGGCAGCTTTAATGTGCCTGCAGACAGCTATTTCTTCCTGGGTGATAATAGAGATGCTTCAATAGATTCCAGATCCTTTGATAATCCGTATGTTGCAGCAAAGAATATTAAGGGTAAACTGATCTGAATAGTTATTGCAAAGCATCCTTGAGCGAGGTGAACAAATTGAATAATAGAACTGAAAATCTGCCCACAATTGGCTTCATCGGAACCGGTACCTTAACCACCGCCCTTGTTACCGGGTTTTGCTCCCGGGCAACAGAACAGCCTTATCCGATTGTATTGTCTCCTCGTAACCGGGAAAAATCCGCAGCTCTGAAAGCTGCTTTTCCTGATCGTGTCAAAGTCGCTGAAAACTTTCAGGAAGTTGCCGATAAATCAGACTGGCTGGTACTGGCAGTGTTGCCTTC
Source organism: Clostridia bacterium (assembly GCA_040772685.1). Classification (GTDB taxonomy): domain Bacteria; phylum Bacillota; class Clostridia; order Saccharofermentanales; family UBA5734; genus JAXGXQ01. Next base: position 60,691 of record JAXGXQ010000001.1, read on the forward strand.
TGTCGGGGAAGAGGTTTGTCGCAGTATTAAGTTCAAGCCGACTCACAAAGTAATAAATATGTTGTCTGACAAGTCGCTCGCACAGGTGCGCTCCTGGATTGGTCCTACCGAAGTTCTGGTTCATATGGTACCGGTTACCTACAACGCCGTGTTTAGCGGTCCGATAATTCAGACTCCACCCCAGCCTGACGCAGCGAAAATTTTCGCCGGGATCGGCACTATGGTGCAAGTTGAAGAGCAACAGGCAGCAGTATTAGCTGCTGTAACCAGCTCAGTGGCACCATATTTTACTTTGTTGAGCACCCTGATCAATTGGGCAAGCGCAAAAGGTGTGCCTGAAGACCAGGCTACTCAATATGTAACAGGATTTTTCCAGGCACTGAATGAACAAGCGATACTTTCGCCTGAACAAAGTGTGCATGAGTTAGCTGCAGAATTCACACCCGGCGGCACAAACTTTATGGTTAAAAAAATGCTGACAGAACAGGGTGTTTTCGCAGCCTGGGCTGGAGCCATGGAACCGGTTCTGGCGCGCTTAACGGCGAATTTGACCTGATTAAAGGGGCGTGTCGAAATGGCAGAATCTACTAAAGCTAAGTTTTCAAATATTGACGAATATATCGCCCTGCAGTCGGAAAAAATTCAACCTTTACTACGGGAAATCCGCGCGGTTATTCGTGCGGCGGCCCCAGAGGCGATTGAGAAAATTGCTTACCAGCTGCCAACATTCTGGCAGGGTGAGAATCTGATTCACTTCGGCGCTTTCAAGAATCACATTGGCCTTTTCCCTGGCGGTGAAGCGACCACTGAATTTGCAGAACGTTTAAGAGATTATAAAGTTTCTAAAGGCACGATCCAACTGCAGTTGGATAAGCCGATAGAGCATCAACTGATTACTGACATTGTGCATTGGCGGGTAAAAAAAGCCGCAGCCAAAACCGGTTAAGGCAAGGGCTGCGACTGATTACAGCTTTTTTGCTGATTGTTTTTACTTTTTCTGGCTGTTTTATCCGATTAACCCGTTTAAAGTCCTGCGGCAAGCTAAATCAGGCTTTGCATACGCCGGTAACCGGGTCACATTCCAGCGGCTTGCCGGCGGGTTCAATAAACTTGCCGTTACCAACCGGTATTTGCTTTATCTGACTGGCTGCAGCCAGCCGTTCGATGATAGCTTTTGTTTCAAATCCGACTAAACCAAACGCCATTTCTATTTCCACAGGAGCAACCCTGCCATATTTAATAATGAAGTCGAGAATGTTCTTGTCTGTTTTTGCTGGAATAGATTCCTTGACAATACCGCCACTCAAGGTGGTGATTAGTACGCGGAAAGATTCATAATTTTGGTAGCTGCGGATCAGCGTTTCTTTTACTCCGTATTTGATCAGGAAAGTAGGGAAGCCGCGCACTCCGTATTGCCTTACCAGCGACAAATCGCTTCTGAAGGCGTTTTCGGCACTGCCGTCAGCTATGCGCTCGAGAAATTTGCCCAGATCCAAACCAACTTCAGTTGCCAGTTCAATCAACACTTCCTGCTGATTGGTCTGACGTGCCTCAGCAGCAGTAGCTTCACGAATCCGGCGTAAAAATTTATCGGCTAACTCCTGACTCTCCATTTGAGCTGCTTTATAAGCTATGTTTTGCGGGTATGTCGACGGTTGTTCTGCCGAAAAGAGCCGGAAACCATCGGCGCGAACCGGCATGCCATGGCGTTCAGATGCCTCCAGCCAATGTGCGGCAATGGAAATATTCGAACGCTCCGGGTCTCCACCGATCTGGTGGGCGCTGTCATAAAACTGTGTGATGTCCTCAACCAGGCCGCCCATCACGAAGCGGACTTTAAGCTGTTCACCATACCTAGCTTCGAGTGTGCGCAGCAACGGTTCGCTGCCCCAGCACCAGGTACAGACAGGATCAGTAAATTCAATTATTTCAACAATATTCTTATCAGCCATAGTAGTTCGCCTTCTTTCGCGCAGACGCAGTCATTTGACTAAAACTATAATATGGCTCAAAAAAAATGTCTGTTACCCTTGTATCAAAAGAATAATAACCGGCGAAAGTAATTGACGCAGTCCATCAAGGTTATCATACTGCCAGACTGTTGGAATATCTCGACTGATTAACAACAGCAACTGCGGATAGGATAGCTAACCTCTGCTTTGAAACACAAAGGCGATTCGGTGCCAGCACCGAATCGCCTGTTTTAACTCTTAACAAGTCAGCTTGAACCAGCTGCTCCAGCTAATGTTGATGATTAGTCGTTCTCTTTGCTTTCAGCAACAGTTTCGACTGCTGAAGCATCAACAACTTCGCTTTCAACATCTGCCTCTTCCATACGGCGAGCCTGTTTGACCACAGCGTAGATTTCATCTTCAGCATCCTGCAGTTCAAGTCCTGCAGGCAGATTAAGTTCCTCTGGGGTAATTGTACTGTCAGCTTCACGCCCGGTCAGATCAACAGCGATATGGTTGGGCATGTCAGCAGGCTTACCGGCAACTGTAACTTCAGCCTTAACGATTGTCAGCAGCAAGTCTCTGTATTCCAAATCCTCGCGGTTGTGATAAGTGATTGGCAGCGCCAGTCTAATGGATTCATCCTGCCTGACAAGCTGAATAGCGACATGAACAATGCTGCTGTCCACAGGATTACGTTGGATTTCCTTGATAAATCCTACAGATTCCGTGCCATCCATACTTACCCGCAGCTTGGCACTCGGACCTTGCTGGGAAACCAGTTTCTTCAGAGGACCTGCTTCAAACTGGACAGAAAATGAGGTTGTATCACTCGAATTGAGAACACCTGGAATAAATCCTTCACGGCGAAGCTGTTTCGGTTTTCCGGTTCTGTTTTGGGCTAATAGTGTTGTTTCTTTCATAAAAGAACTCCTTTGCTTTTTATGATGTCCGCTTATCGGCGTGCCGGAGCGGCGTGAAAACGAAAATGCACAAATTGTTCTGAATAATCAGCCAGAACAAGGTATGTTGTAATCAGGTGACCCTATGCATTACCTCTTAATTATACACAAAAACAAAATATTTATTTTAATTTGCGAAACTGATCATTTTTCGAATTTTGATTCAGGTCAAATTAATAATCCGGAAGCTTTGTTAGAATTGGATCAGGTTGAAAAATCGGATAAAAAATCCGATATAAATAAAAGAAAGCAGGGAAGAAAAATGTCAGATAAAACATTTAATGAAGCAGTAAAAAAACACTTTAAAACCTTGAAGCAGTTTGTACCGATTGTTGACCGTGTACACGGTGCGCATCATCCGGAGTTTCATGAAGTGAAAAATCAATTTGAAGCAATGGCAGCTAAAATTGAGGCCGCAGGAAACACTAAACCAGAGTTGGCGGCTGAGTTCGGCAAGCTTAGAGAAGTGAGCTCAAACTACACTGTACCCGGAGACGTCTGCGAAAGCTATGAAGCCGTATACAACATGCTGGCAGAGCTTGACGAAGCATATCAGTCATAATCAAGTTACCAATTCGAGCCGCTTGGAGATGAGAAAGAGAAGATATAGGGAGGGGATGGTTGATATGCAAAGGTTCTTCTTAACCAGAAAAAATCAAATTACACTTATCAACGGTATATTAATCGCAGCTGGATTTGCAAGCAAATGGTTTTTGAAAAATGAGGCTTTCTTTGAAATCGCGCTCATTATCGCCTCGGTGCTGGGGGTTATCCCGATCGCCATCCAGGCTTATCAGGCATTAAGAGTCAAAGTTGTCAGTATTGATGTTCTGGTGACTATTGCCGTGCTTGGCGCTTTCCTGATTCGGAACTTTGAAGAATCTGCGATTGTTACCTTCCTTTTCCTGTTCGGCGCTTATCTTGAACAACGGACTTTGAATCAGACTCGCTCCGCGATTAAGGAGCTGACAGAAATGGCTCCTGAAAGCGCTTTGAAGCAGCAGGAAAACGGCGAGTTTGTCGAGGTGGAAGTCGATGAAGTTGATGTAGGGGACATCTTGTTGGTTAAAACCGGCGCCAAAGTGCCTGTTGACGGCACGGTACTAAGCGGCGAAGGCCATATCAATGAAGCCAGCATTACCGGTGAATCATTGCCGGTAAGCAAGGAGCCGGGGTCTCAGGTATTTGCCGGTACAATTCTGGAAAACGGCACTCTTCAATTGACTGCTGACAGGGTTGGCGAAGACACAACTTTTGGTAAAATCATTGAACTTGTTGAAGAAGCACAGGATTCAAAATCGGAAGCTGAGCGCTTTATTGACCGCTTCTCCAAATACTACACCCCCGCTGTTCTTGTTTTGGCAATTATTGTCTGGCTCGTCTCCAGAAATATTGAGCTGGCGATTACGATTCTCGTTCTGGGCTGCCCTGGCGCCCTGGTTATCGGGGTACCTGTTTCCAATGTCGCGGGGATCGGCAACGGCGCCAAACATGGTGTTTTGCTTAAAGGCAGTGAAGTAATTAATGATTTCAGCCGGGTTGATACAATTGTTTTTGACAAAACCGGTACTTTGACAATCGGTAATCCTAAAGTCGCTGACAAGGTCATATACTCGGATGACATTGACGAGGTTCGTGCTTACGTTTCCAGTGTTGAAAAGGAATCCGACCACCCTCTGGCCAAGGCAGTTGTTGAATATATAGGTGAAGTAAAGAATTATCCGGTTGAAAAAACCGACGTAGTTAAAGGCGGCGGCATCGTTGCCTATGTCGAAGGACGCCGTGTGGCTGTAGGCAATGTCGCTTTAATGGATAAGGAAAACGTGCATCTTTCAGACCAGGCTAAAGCGGATATCGCCGGCTTTGAGGCTAAGGGCAACTCGCTGATCCTGACTTCGGTCGACGGTGAACTGAAAGCACTGCTGGGAATTCGCGACCAGATTCGCCCGGGTGTTAAAGCAGACCTGCAGAAACTGAAAAAACTTGGAGTTAAAAACCTTGTGGTTCTCTCTGGTGACAACCAGGGTACAGTCGACTTAGTGGCTGCAGAACTCGGACTTACTGAAGCGCACGGTCACATGCTGCCGGAACACAAAGCAGCCTATATTAAGGATCTGCAGGAAAAAGGCCATATTGTTGCTTTTGTTGGCGACGGTGTGAATGACAGTCCTTCGCTGGCTCTGGCCCATATTGGCATCGCCATGGGCAGCGGAACCGACGTGGCGATTGAAACCTCAGACGTGGTATTGATGAATTCCGACTTCAGCCGGTTGCCGCATGCACTGGGTCTGACAAAGGCAACTGCCGGAAATATGCTGCAGAACATCATAATAGCTGTCGGCGTCGTGCTGGTATTGCTGGCAAGTGTGTTCTTCAGTGACTGGATGAACATGTCGATCGGCATGCTGGTCCATGAAGGCAGTATCCTGGTTGTTATTCTAAACGGAATGAGGCTGCTGAGTTACCGCTTACGCGCCTAAGCCGGTATAAACTGAAAACAGCAAATTTGATCTGCATCAAAGTAAGATACAACGCCATGAGCTATCATTATGGTAGTAAAGCGAATTAACGTGAAGCAAAAGTAAAGGAGCGATTTTATATGCAAAAAGCGACAATTCAACTAGAAGCCCTGGCATGCCCGTCATGCATCCAGAAAATCGAGGCCGCGGTAAGAGCTCTTGAAGGTATTGATAAGGAAAGTCTGAATGTGCTATTTAACTCCAGCAAAGTAAAAGTAAATTTTGATGATGAGAAACTCTCACTCAAGGACATTGAAGACGCGATCACCAAAATGGGTTACGAAGTCAAAAAATCTACAGTGAAAGCTCTGTAAACAGTTAAAACAGTTAAGCTGAAACAGCCAGCCTTTAGTCGGATCCGGATCCAGCAAGAGGCTGGTTTTTGTTGTTATTGAAAAGTTAACATTTTAGTCAAAAAGTGTTCTTAACGGTTTTGATATCATGTAATTAAGTTAAGATCATTTGCTGACTCAAGTTGAGGGAGTAGTTGTGATTTCGGCAGATTTCAAAAAGATACTCCAATATACTGGTAATCCTGACCAGGTCTTCTTTGCCCAGCGGCTGCGCTTAAGCGAAGGGAAGGCAGAAGGACTTGATGTTATTGATGTGGATAACGGCGCCGGTCTTCGCTTTTGGGTTTTACCGGGACGCTGTCTCGATATCGGACGACTAAGCCTGAACGGCATCAACGTTTCTTTCCTTAGCAAAGCCGGCTTTACCAATGCCGCTTACTATGAACCACAAGGCATGGCCGGGCTGAACACATTTGCGCCCGGTTTTTTAACGACTTGCGGTCTGCGCAATTCCGGACTCCCCAATATTGCCGATGGCGAAGAATTCGGCTTTCACGGCAGAATCGGGCAAACCCCTGCCGCTTCTGTATCAATTAAGCGTGATTTGACTGCTGAAAAACCATATATCAGCATTTCCGGCCGCGTCAACGAAGGCCGGCTGTTTGGCGCTTGTCTGGAAATGGTACGCACACTGACAATCTTTTATGGTGAAAACAGACTGGAGATTGAGGATAAAATCACAAATCTGGCAGCGTTACCTGAAGATATTATGATGCTGTACCATTTCAATTTGGGGTACCCGTTCTTAACTGAAAATGCCCGCTTTTTTACTTCTCATCAATATGAAAAACCGGTAGATGCCAATGCTGCTGCCTGGGAGGCACAGCGGCTGCAGTTCAAAAAACCTGTTGCCGGGATGCCGGAAAACTGTTTTTATTACAAACAAAAACGCAATTCATCCGGTGATGCCTTTGCTGCCTGCGTCAGTGAAGCTGCCGGTTTTGGTGTTAAAATCAGCACTTCGCCGGAAGAACTGCCTTTGCTGTGCAACTGGCACAGCTGGGCTGCGGGCGATTATGTGATGGGCATCGAACCCTGCACCTGTTATGGTGACGGCCGGGCTGAGCATCAAAAACGCGGGCAGATGATCAATCTCGCTCCATATGAAACCCGCAGACACCTTGTCACAATAAGTTTTCCAGATCTGAATGAATGTCATCGGCTTGCCGCGAGTGTTGAATAAAGCTTGCGGTTTTATTTTTTAGAAACCAGTTATTTAAGCAAGGTAAGGAGAAATCAAATCATTAAGAATGTAGTTTGTAAGTGCTGTTGAAAATTAAAAGAGCTGATGTGCAAAAACGATCTGTCCGGTGTATCTATGTTGTAGCTTAAGCATTATAAACAAGGAGAAATTTCATGAAACTTGGTGTGTTGACAGCTCTATACAGTGACAGAAGTCTGGCCGAAACCCTTGCTTTGCTGGATAAAAAGGGTATACAGGCAGTAGAACTTGGCGCCGGCGGGGTTGTGGGTTCAGCTCATTGCGATCCGGATGTTTTGTTGAACAATGAACAGGAACTGCAAAAATTCAAGGATACATTCAAGCCTTACGAAATTATAATTTCAGCTCTTGCCTGTCATGAAAACGTTCTGCATCCCAACGAGGAACTGCGTAAAAAATTTACAACCCAACTGAAAAATAACATTCTGCTGGCGGAAAAACTGGGTGTTCCTGTTGTAAATAATTTTTCCGGCTGCCCCGGCGAGCCAGGCGGTAAATACCCAAACTGGATTGTCCAGCCCTGGCCGGAAGATTTTGAACGGCTCTATGAATGGCAATGGGAAAAGGAACTCATTCCGTACTGGAAAGAAATGGGTCAGTTTGCTGCTGATCATGGTGTAAAAGTTGCTTTGGAGATGCATCCCGGCTTTTCTGTCTACAATCCGGAAACAGTACTAAAGTTGCGCAACGCAACACATCCTTCTATCGGCTGCAATTTTGATCCTTCCAATATTGTCTGGCAGGATATTGATGTACCTACGGCACTTAGAGAGCTCAAGGATTGTATTTTCCATTTCCATGCCAAGGACAGCATCGAAGTCCGCCGCAACATTGCAAAGAACGGCCGTCTGGACGCGAAAAACTACAATAAGTACAAGGCTGACCGTCAGTGGCTCTTCCGCACTGTCGGCTATGGACATGATGAGTTCTACTGGAAGCAGATCATGTCCACCCTGGTTGATATCGGATATGACTATGTCATATCCATAGAGCATGAGGATACTTATATGTCGCAGGACGAAGGTCTTGATAAAGCCGTTGCCTTCCTCAAAAATGTGATCATATTCGAAAAAGCGGGCGAAATGACCTGGGCAAACGTAGATCGTGCCGACTGAGAGCGGAAACCAGACGCTGCCTCTGGTTATCTGGAATAAAGCAAGGAGACCAAAGCGATGTTGAAGTATGGTATCGTTGGGGCCGGCAAAGGTTCGTTTATTGCTGATGTGCACATCCGTGGCATTGACGCGACCAACAAGGCCAAGCTGGTTGCAGGCTGCTTTTCCCGTAATCCGGAAAATAACAAGGCAAGCGGTGAAGCTCGGGGCTTGGCCGAAGACCGGATTTATCCCGATGCTCTGTCAATGGCTGTCGGTGAAAGTGCCCGGGAAGACGGCATCGATTTCGTGGTTATTACAACACCTAATGTCTTTCATTACGAAATGGCCAAAGCTTTCTTAAATGCCGGGATCAATGTTTCTTCCGATAAACCAGTTACTATTGATGAAGCGGAGGCCAAAGAACTGCAGGAACTGGCAGCTGCAAAGGGGCTGAAGTTCTGTGTCACTTTCACCTATGCAGGCTACCCGATTCTGCAGCATGCCAGGGAAATAATCCGTCGCGGAGATTTGGGCGATATTATCATGGTTATGGGTGAATATGTTCAGGATTGGCTGGCGGGAAATACCGGCATCGCGCCCTGGCGGACCGACCCCAATTTCACAGGGCGCATGAACAGTATTTCGGATATTGGCTCGCACGTAATGTTCACAGTGAATTTCCTGACAGGTCTGGAAGTTGCCAAAGTCTGTACAGTCCTGGATAACGAGGGTTATCAGACAGATGTCAACTCCAGCATTCTCTTAAAGTACGACAATGAAGCCACTGGCATGTACTGGGCCAGCCAGATAGCGCATGGCAACGATAACGGCATTCGCATCCGCATTTATGGCACTAAAGGCTCGATTGAGTGGCGCAATGAAGATGCTGAGCGCTTCCAGCTTACGCTCGAAAGCAAACCGCCGATGATAATATCCAAGGGACGCAGCTATAAAGCGGAACTCCCCTTTGACAGCGCAGGGCGTTTGCCTGCGGGGCATCACGAAGGATTGTATTACAGCTTCGCCAACATCTATGGGCCTTTTATTGATGATATCAAGGGAGAGGGCGGGGCCTACTACCCGAATATTGACGATGGTGTGCGGGTAATGCATTGGTTGGACAAATGCTATGATTCCAATCAAAAGCAAACCTGGGTGGAACTCTGAAATAAAAATTGTTGTGATCAATTTACTGATTTGTGATTCGTGTCTGAGCTGCCGGTTTTCAAAAAAATCGGCAGTCTCAGATACAATATCGTAATGGCATTTATTTTGGCTAAATACGAGCCGCCAATAGTATGACAGTCGAAGGCAAGGAGGCAGGCATGAAATCAATCGAAGCAGAAATGAAGGGAAAAATCGCCATTGTCACCGGCGGCAATACCGGCATTGGCTATGGCTGTGCTGAAGCCTGCGTGGACGCGGGCATGAATGTGGTAATTGCAGCCCGCAGGGAAGAGCTTGGCCGAGAGGCGGCTGAGAAACTGAGTGCACGTGGCGGCGGCGAATGTGTATTTTTCCGTTGCGACGTTGCGGACCCTGATCAGGTTAAGGCTCTGGTAGACTTTACTGTGGAAAAATACGACAGGCTCGACGCCATTGTTAACAATGCCGGCTATGTACCCGCTCATCTTGATGCCTGTGACATGAGCGTTGAAAGCTTTCAGAATGTAGTTGCCACCAACCTGCTGGGTCAATTCTACGGCTGCAAGTTCGCGATCCCGCATTTGCGCAAAACCAAGGGCGCAATCGTAAATATGTCCAGCATTCTTTCCAAGGTTGGGCAGGAGCAGACTGCAGGCTATTCTGCCACCAAGGGCGGAATTAATGGCATGACCCAGACTATAGCGATTGAAGAAGCACGTCATGGCGTGCGCGTCAACGCCATCTGCCCCGGACACATCATTACGGATCTTTTCCTCAATGAAATGAAAAAAGTCGCGGATCCGGAAGCTTACGCGGAACGCTGTAACAACTATTCCTGGTTTGGGCGCGGCGGTACACCGGAGGAAGTCGCCAAAACGGCGTTATTTCTATTAAGCCCCTGGGCCAGCTATATAACAGGCGTCTGCCTGAATGTATCCGGTGGGATGGAGTTTGGCACAATCCCCAAATATTATGCTTTTGACGCATCGGCTGAAAGGATGAAAGATGAAGAAACCCGAACTGATACTTGATGCCGGAGCAGTTCTGGCTGAAGGTCCCTGGTGGGATCCTGATATTCAACGTCTGTGGTGGATCGACGGGTTGTCCGAATTTGGCAGAGGCAACGATCTGCATTGTTTTGACCCGGCCAGCCGGCAGGACAAATTCTGGCATATCGCCAAGCATATCGGCTGCGCCATTCCCACAAAGGATAAGCGGGTTCTGCTGGCACTACAGGACGGCGTTTACTATTTCGATTTAAAGACTGAAGCGCTTTCAGAGTTAAGCACCGTTGAACGTGAAATAAGCAATAACCGCCTGAACGATGGCAAGGTGGATTCCAGAGGCAGACTTTGGTTTGGCAGTATGTCGATGACGGCAAATCAGCCGGGTCGGAAATTCGAGGTTACCGGCAGCTTTTATAGTCTGCTCAAGGACGGTACAATCACCAAATTCTTGGATGATGTCGGAATTTCCAACGGTCTTTGCTGGAATCACAATGAAACATGCCTTTACTACGTTGATTCCACCAGCCAGTGTGTCTTTGCTTTTGATTTTGACGTCGAGGCCGGGTTGATTTCCAACCGCAGGGAGATAATCCGCATAGCTAAGGCGGAAGGCGTACCTGACGGCATGTGTATTGATACCGAAGGGAAACTTTGGGTCGCGCATTTCGGCGGCGGCATAATTTCGCGCTTTGACCCTGATACCGGTGAAAGGCTGGAAGCAGTTTCGCTACCTTGCTCCCAGGTTACCAGCTGCTGTTTTGGCGGACCGGATTATAGCGATCTTTATATTACAACTGCAAGCATTGGCCTGACGCCAAGCCAGAGAATGGAACAGCCTTTTGCCGGCAGTATTTTCTTGTACCGGCCGGGTGTTAAGGGGATGCCGCTAAATAAATTTTGACTGACACCTGACTTCATTGCACTGCCGGCATATCTGTTAGGCAGCATTTTGTTGCGTTCTGAAATATTATATTAAAATATTGTTGATTTATAAACACATAATACGTCACAATATTTATTTACTATGAAATTAATACATCGAACCTGAAAAACGAGCTAGTTTACAGTAGCGATCCATCAAAAGAATCAAGAAGGATGCTTTGATTGTCTGATCGTATCTGGACGCTTGATCAGACAGGAGCAAACAGCGTAACCGGCCTTGTGCCGGTTTTGTGTTTTCAGGATGAATTTTCAGGAGTTGAACGGTTGTGATTTGGCGTGAATATATTAGTAACAGGCGGGAATGGTTTTATTGGCTCACACCTGGTTGAACGATATCTGCAAGAACGCCATCGGCCCACTATCATTGATGTGCGGGCAAAAGCTGAATTGCAGACTGTTTTTCCACATGCGCGCAGCTTCATTCTGCCAGCGGAAGATCCACACTGCGAGGCTGTATTTGCTGATTCCAGCTATGATCTGGTTGTTCATCTTGCCTGCCTGCCTTTGCCGTCACTCAAATCAGAAAATTTCAGTAAAGTACTTCAAGCAAATCTGGCTGCGTTAGGCAACATCCTTTTTCTCGCGCATAAATTTACGGTGCCTAAAGTAATTGTTTTGTTCGATTATCGCATATATGGAACACAGCAGACACCAATGATCCCTGAAGACTCAGAGCCTAACCCTGATTGTGAAACCGGCCGTCAGGAAGTCATGCGGGAAGACTACTGCGAGGCTTATCGACGTCAGGGCCTGCAGGTAGTAAGTCTTAGAACCGGCATCATCTATGGTGAAACACCAAGCTGGCATAATGATCTCGTTAAGCAACAGATTTTGTTCCAGCAAGGTAATGATGGCACGAAACAGAGTGGCTACAATACATCTTGGCAAAAAAATGATGTGCAACAAGAGTTTTCTGCCAGCAATGCTCTGAATGCCGATTACCTTTTTATCTACGATCTGATCGAGGCCATTATCCGTGTGGGTGAAAATCAGACTTCACCGATACTTAATATTGGTTCAGGCAGATTGTTCAATGCCGCTGCGATCCAGGCGATCAGCAAACAGATCTGTCAGGTGGAAAGGTCTGCAATTGAGACGGAATTTTCGCCGGTCTCAAGAAGTGTGCTGCAACTGTTGGCCGAACCTGAACAACAGATTGCCAAAAACGGCAATAAGTCAAAAATAAATTGGACGCCAGTGCATATCCCTGCGCTGGCACTTAACGGCAGCGGTGGCTATTGCCTGGATTATTCGAAAGCAGCATTTGAGCTGGAGTGGACTCCGAAATACGATCTGGTTGCAGGTGTGCGAAAAACAATGCAGCTGCTTCAGCGAGAAAAAGACACTTCCGAAGCTCCGAAATCCAACGAAAATGAAACAATAGCTGCCTGGAGGCAAAAATTGACCGTATGGCTCACAAAACCACAGGTAGAGAACCTTGCACTTTTTACTGTCACCGTTCTGCTCTCTTTCTGGCTTAATTACCGTCTGGGTTTCGGGCTTGATTTACTGCTTTTGTATGTGATTCTGATTAACGCTTTTTATGGACTGCGCCCCGGAGGCATGGCGATCGCAGTAGCAATTCTGGCCAGGTTATGGTTTTACCTTGGTGTTGAAAACATTAGTCTGTTCGACTTTTTCAATGATGCCAACAAACCTGTTTATCTTGCGTTCTATTTTATTGCTGGCGCGGTTATCGGTTACATTAACGACAAGAACCGACAGGCAAAGGTAACTCTTGCTGCCGAACTCGCACAATCACAGACTGCCAGTGAGCAGACCGCGGAGCTATATGCCAGTAGTCTCAAAGTTAAAAACTCTTTACAGGCAATAATTGCCGATACAGAAAGCGGCTTCAGTAAATTCCATTACATTTGTCAGGAACTCGATCAAACCGACAGCACAATGGTTATTTATAAAGCTGCCAGGCTGATCAGCGAACTGCTTAAAACACCGAAAGTAGCTGTTTATCGGACTTTTCAAAATGAATTTTATTTACGGTTTATCAGTGCCAACGGTCCTTCAGGATATCAAAAAACGATAAATGTCAGTGAACTGACATATTTCAAGCCGGCGCTCAGCCAGCATCAGATTTTGATTAACAGGGAGATGCAGCCCGGACTGCCGGTTGTCTGCGCTCCGCTCGGCATAAACAATGGAGTTTATGGACTCGTTTTCCTTGATGGTGTAGATTTTTTGCAGCTGAATCAGCATTACCTGAATACCCTGCGAAGTCTCACTCAAATAGTCGGTTTCTTTATCGAAAAAGCAATCGACATGGATCAGGCTATGAAGAGGGAAAAATACGTCAGCTGTACGCGGATACTGCGTAAGGAACATTTTGCACGTGTTATGACTGAACAAAAAAGCGTGACTTCCGCATTGCAATCATCGGATTATAAATCTCTGCTATTAAGAATATCTTCAGATTCCCTTAGTCTGAAACAAATCAACCGAACAATAGACCCGTTGGTACGCTCGATCGACGTTATTGGCTTGCTCAGTGACAAGTCAGTCGGTGTACTAATGGCTAATGTTGCAGGTGAAGACGCACAGACAATTGCTGAACGACTCGCTATGGCTGATTTGGCGGTATCCCGGTGTGAACTGTCATGAACCGGGAGATTCAGATCCTGCTGCTGCTGGATCTAATGATAACAATCGGAGCTGCGGCAGCCTGGCTGGCCAAGCCCGGATGGCGTCGTAGAATTCTTGCTTTCTGGTTGATTATGCTCGCTTTTCCAGGCGGTGGTATCGTGGTGGCTTTGCTGCTGATGCCGAGAAGCGAACCAGAAATCGAAGATAATGCAAACGAAGAAGACTCAATTTGGCTCGGGTTAAATCAGTTGCCGCAGATGCTGGATGTAAATAAGGAAACCAATATCGCGCCGCTGCAGGATATGCTTCTTGTGGCAGATTACGACAAACGCCGTGAAGTGCTGCTCGATATCATGAAAACCGATGTTCTGGCCTATATAAATTATATTAATACTGCACTGCAGAATGAGGATCTGGAAACAGTGCATTACGCCGCGACCGGTTTGCAGCATGTACGCCAAAAACTTGATGCCCGTTTGCAGGAATTCAGCAAACGTTGGCAAGAAGATCCCACTGATACAAAGGTCGCTGCTGATTATGCTGATTTGCTGGCACAGTACCTTTCGTCCATGCCGCTCGATGTTATCACCCGACAGCAATACATCCATATCAGCATAGGAATTCTGGAACAGCTTGTCCGCCAGACAGATCTGACCAGGATAAGTCGCCTGATAGATCAATTGCTTTCGATCGGCAACTATCAACAAGTGAAGCACTATTGCAGAATTTTACAGACGGATTACCCAGACTCTGAAACAAAATACCTGGTCTTGTTGAAAAGCTATTTTCTGATGAAGGACAAGGAAAACTTTGAGCAATCATTCAACCGTTTCCGGGAATCAGATGTAAGGTTTTCAGATGAAACGCTAAATACAATCCGCTTGTGGCTGGGCGCTTTCCGATAGCTATAGTAAGAAACCTGGTTTGAGCTTTAGCTTATACCTTTGACACATGAATTAGAGTGTTTTATGAAAACTGAACGACGTATATATATTATATTAATTTTGATCGGGATGCTTCTAGGGTATTTTCAGCTAATCAGATTGGATAGCCTTATCCAGTCCGCATCCGGTCAGGCAATGGTTTCGCCTTTCCTCGCCAAACCGGCGACCGCACTGTCGCGCACAGAAGTCTCGTTGCTGGAGCAAAAGCGAGCACTTGTCATTGCTACTGGTGACCTCGCGAGAACGGAAAATATCAAGGTGACTTTAAACTCGCTCAATTTTGTTGTCGATATTTTACCTGCAGCGACACAAAGCAGGAATTACCAGATTTATGACCTGATAGCACTACTTAGCAGCGGTGTTACTGAGCTGGCAGATCCAGAAAGTCTGTATGCTTACACCAGGGATGGCGGCTGTCTGGTTTATTTGGCAAATGGCAGCAGTAAAGAGGATCTATTATTTAGTCAGGCCGGTTTTTGGGGCATTAACCACAGCGGCAGCGTCGAGGAAACAAATTCAGTTTACTTTTCAACTGAGCTTTTAAGCGGAATCAGTGGCTCGCTTGAATTCACCGGTGAATATATCGCGCCGTTCCCGTTTTTTGAAAGCCTTGATGTCGATATCACTCCTGACTGTAAAGTGCATTTAGAATCGGGAACCGGGAACCCGCTGATCTGGGAAAAGCAAGTTATTAATGGCAGGCTGATGGTAGTTAACACCGGTCGTTATGAGCGAAAAGAGATCCGCGGTTTGCTGGCCGGTGCGGTCAGTCAGCTGCTGGATATTCTGGTTTACCCGGTAATCGGTTCCAAAGTGATCTGTATTGACGATTTTCCGGCCGATTACCGCTCAACTAATGAAATTCTGCGAACTGGTTACGGTCGGGATTTTCAACGCTATATTCTGGAGCTCTGGTGGCCGCAAATGAGAAAGCTTGGAAATCATTTCGGGCTTAAGTTCACGGGTTCGTTTGTGGCCGGTTATTCCGACCAGGTAACAGCCCCCTTTGTCGCGGATGAAGAAATATGTCTGTCAACCATAAGCCTGGTAAATGACCTGCTGACTGATGGCGGAGAAGTAACGCTACATGGTTTTAACCATCAGCCCTTAAGCCTGAACCAGCTTCGCATGCAGGAATACGGCTATACTGCCTGGCCTGATCAAAATCAAATAGCGGCAGCTCTTCAGCAGACAACTGCGTTCTTTAGCAATATGTATCCTAAATATACCTTCTTTTCGTATATACCCCCCTCGGATCTGTTGGAACCAGAGGCCCTGCCGCCGCTGTTGGAGTCTGTTCCTTCAATTAAAGTCATCAGCAGCGCTTATTATGACAATGGCAACTCAGCATTCATTCAGGAATTCGGGCTTGACGGACGTTACGGAATTGCTTTGCCGAAGGTCACCTCCGGCGCGTTTATGACTGATGAGGTACGTTTTCTGATTGCCTCCACAGCTACAACTGATGGGATCATTAACCATGTGGTTTACCCTGATGAGATCTTTGATGCTTATCGCAGCAAATCACTGCGCTGGGAACAGCTGGTGCCGGAATACGAAAGACTGTTTGGGGAAATGGTCACAAAATACAGCTGGCTCTCTTCAGATACAGTATCAACTGCAGCTGCTAAGCTGGCACTTATCAGGCAGGCTACTGTGTACTACGAGAATAGCAACGGCAGACTTAAACTTGTTTGCGATCATTTTTCCGACCAGATTTCAGTCATGGTTGTCAGCAAACAGCCGCTCAGAGCTGTATCCGGCTGCAGTGTGCAGGCTGTCGATTCTATCCGCTATCTTGTTTCGCTTCAGGAAGCACAGGCGTTGCTGGAGGTAGTACAGCCGTGAAGATTTGTCTGATTGCTGAAGGTTCATACCCCTATGTTACCGGTGGTGTTTCCAGCTGGATCAACCAACTGGTTCTCAACATTCCGGAACATGAGTTTCAGGTAATCGCGATTACCCCTGACAGCAGTAAGCGCGAACAGTACAAATACAAACTGCCTGCCAATCTCACGCTTCTCCACGATGTTTTTCTTGACGAGCTGCCGAACCGTAGCCGTCAGCGTCGCCGTCGCTTCAATATGACCGCGGAGGAAGCAAACGTGGTGCGCGGCTTTCTGATCGGTCGGGTGCCAGACTGGCAAGCGCTGTTCACTGTTTTTCGCAACTGGGGGGAATCCGGGGTTCAGGCCATGGATATTTTAATGTCTAAAGACTATTTTGATCTGGTTCGCGAACTTGGCGAAACAAAGTATGCCCAGCTGTCTTTCACCCAGGTTTACTGGACTCTGCATTCAATGTTTTTGCTGGTCTTTTCCTTGTTGCTGCTGAACTACCCGCCAGCAGGGATTTATCATTCTGTCTCCACTGGCTATGCAGGCATTGTCGGGGCTTTTGCAGCCTATTCACATTCTGCCGGTTATATTCTGACTGAACATGGAATCTATACCCGAGAAAGAGAAGAAGAGATTATAAAGGCTGACTGGGTACATGGTTTTCTGAAAAATATCTGGATCGATTATTTTAAAATCCTTTCGGATTGCGCGTATGCTAATGCCAGTCAGGTAATCACACTATTTGAGCGTAATTCGGAAATTCAAAAGGAGCTGGGTTGTCCTTCCGAAAAAACCAGGGTTATCCACAACGGGATTAAGCTGAATCAATTTGAACCGATTGCTATGGCGATCAGAGAAAGGGAGCAGCGTCAGGAAATCAAAATCGGCGCTATTATCCGTGTTGTCCCAGTTAAGGATATCAAGTCAATGCTGCTTGCTTTCTCGATTGTCAGCCGTAAACTGCCGAAGGCCAGCTTTTATATTATGGGGCCGATTGAGGAGGATCCGGATTACTTCCAGGAGTGCCAGCACTACAAAGATTACCTGAATCTGCATAATGCAGTTTTTACCGGTACTGTTGACATCCGGGCATACCTGAAGGACATGGATCTACTTATTTTAACCAGCATTAGTGAGGGCCAGCCGCTGGCGATTCTGGAAGGACTAGCCAGTACACTCCCGTTTGTGGCCACAGATGTAGGTGACTGTCGCACGATGATTACCGGTCAACGTGACAGCTTCGGACCAGCCGGCCGTGTGGTGCCGATTATGGATGTAACCGCGATCGCCGAGGCTATTCTGGACCTCGCGGAAAATGAAACCATGCGGCGGCAGATGGGTGAGGCCGGCAACCAGCGGGTGCAAGCCTTTTACGCTTTTGATGACTTTATATCAAGTTATCGTGAAATATACCAGAAAGGCGACTGGGGGTATAATTGATGGCGGGAATAGGTTTTGAATTGAAAAAAATCTTCCGCAATCAAACTGTGATCAGCCGCGTCCAGGGTTACTCGTATGCGGCGATGGTTTCAGCCGGTCCAATGCTGATCAGCATTTCAATGCTATTCACGCAAAGACGGCTGCTTAGGCTGGCGGATGTTTCCATTCACGATCGGGAGTTGATCAGCGCCACCATCATGTACGCTTTCATTTTCGCGCTGATTCTGGTCAGCGGACCATCCATAATCGTAACCCGTTTCATCGCCGATCAGATCTACGTCGGGCGGAGGAAGGGTATCCTTTCCTCTCTTCTGGGAATGACAGCTTTAACCATCGTAATCGGGGCAGTTGCAGGCTTCTTTTTCCTACGCGGCTCACCCTTGCCCTTTAGCCAGAAAATTACAGCTTATCTATTATTTATCGAACTGATCATTCTCTATTTGCAAATGGTTTATGTGACAGCTGTCAAAAACTACAAAGCTGTGTCGCTTGCCTTCGCGAGTGGCTTTGGCTTGTCGTTGCTGCCGGTAATTCTGCTGCTGTTTGTTAAACTACCGCCTGTGGAGACGACAATTGCTGGAATAAATCTTGGGTTCATGGTTAGTATTGCTTTGCTGTTGAGTGTTATCAAGAGCCATTTTCATGGATTGAATGAGGAAGTCTTAGCCTTCGGGCGCTATTTCTATCGTTTGCCGCGTCTGTTCTGCGCTAACTTATTCTATAACCTGGCACTTTTTGCCCACAACATAATATTCTGGCTGTTTTCGAATAATCCTGTCCGTCTGGAAAACACCTATACATTCCTGCAACCATACGATATGGCATCTTTTTTCGCGATTCTCACAGTACTTCCCGCTATGGTTCTGTTTGTGATCAAAATCGAGACAGCTTTTTACGAGAAATACATTATTTATACGAAAGCAATTTCTGAAGGCAGTACCTTTCAACGAATCAGGCAGGCAAGGGACGAGATGCTGCAGGTACTTACTAGAGACCTGACCAGCATATTCGAGGTTCAGTTCATCGTCAGTGTGATCATTGCGACTCTGGGCACAAAAATTCTGCTGCCGCTGTTGGGAATGGATTCACAAACAATCGAATTGTTCCCGATTCTATGTTTAGGTTTTTATCTATCGTTAATGACCTTCATTATCGTCACGATATTGCTGTATTTTGACGCTCAGAAAGAAAGCTTCCGGATTATGGGACTCCTTCTGACCGCAACCTCAACGTTGACATTTCTGCTTTTGCCACTTGGTGAAAACTTCTATGGCCTGGGCTTCGCTGTGGGTACATTCGCGGCACTGCTCTATGCTATCCGCAGCCTTTCAGTATTAATGAACCAGATCGATTTCCACTTGTTCAGCAGAAGGGAAGATGTCCGATGAAAAAACAATTGCAAATTATCCTGTTTCTGCTGGTACTGTTTTCTTTGCTGGGCTGGCGGGCGGTCAGGGATCTGAACGATAATCTGGCAGAAACCAGCAAAAAACCAGCTGATTTGCTCTGGGATCTTGGTATTGTTTCAGCGGAAGCTAAGCCGCTGACTGATAACCGGGCCTTATATGGCGACGCCGCCGACGATTCAGAGGTTTTCCCTTTATATGTAGTTGTTCTGCCAACGAAGACAGAGGATGGCGAAACTGTAACTTTCTCTGATCTTAACGCGATTACTGATTACAGAATAGCCAAGCCCCGTCTGAACGCATTTACAACTGCTGACAGGCAAGAAGCGTTGGATTTTGCCGCGGGCTCACTCAGCGGCAACTCGACAATCACATTGCGCGGTCATTCAACCCTGACTTCGGAAAAGAAATCCTACAAGATCAGACTGAACTCCGAAACCAAGGCCTGGCAAGGGCAGATGACCATAAACCTTAACAAGCACCCCAATGATGAAAGCCGCATGCGCAATAAGATCGCTTTTGATCTGTTGCGCCTTATCCCTGACTTGACCAGTATGCAGAGCCGCTTTGTGCATCTACAAGTTCTGGACCTCTCAGAAACAGCCGACCTAGATACCTTTACTGATTACGGATTATTTACGCAGATTGAGCAGGGCAATGAATTATTTCTTAAGACACATGGACTGGATCAAAACGGCAATCTCTATAAGGTCAATTATTTTGAATTTCATGCCGGGATTACACAACTGAAAAATGTCGATGACCCAAACTATGATGCAGCAAAATTTGATGAAATTCTGGGAATCGGTGCCGGCAGGAATCATCTCAAGCTCCTGCAAATGATTGCAGATGTCAATAATGGTGCTCTTGATATCGATAAGATTCTGGATAAACATTTTTGCCGTGACAATTATTTTGCCTGGCTTGCCTTTAATATCCTGGTTGGCAATTACGACACACAGACCCAGAATTACTACCTTTACAGCCCCCACGATTCTCTGACCTGGTATTTCCTGCCGTGGGACTATGACGGCAGCATGGTCTACCGCCAGTTTAAAGATGTCGACGGCAACCCGGCCCAACTGATCGGGGTTGCCAATTACTGGAGCAATGTTCTGCATTCACGTGTTTTCCGGCAAGCGCATAACCTGAATGAACTAAACCAAAAACTTGACGAGCTTTACAACATCTTGGGAAAAGGTGCGATTAATGCACTTGTTGCCAGATATCAGCCGCTGATTGAACAGTACTACCTGAATAACCCCGGCTTCAGCCAGGAGTTCACCGCAGCCGAATTCTATGAAAATCTTGACACAATCCGGGCAATTGTACAGCACAATTACGAGCTGTATTACGCCAGTATTGAAAAACCGATGCCGATCTTTCTGGGCGAAACTGAAGCTACTACTGATGGTACACGCTTCTTCTGGTCATCGTCCTTTGATCTGCAGGGCGATAGGATCAGTTACACATTACAGATAAGTAAAAACAGCAGATTTACGGATATTGTTTACACAAAAAGCCGACTTACAGCCACAACTTTCACAGTTGCACTTGAACCGGGCGAATATTACTGGCGCGTATTTGTCACAGACAGTAAGGGAGAACGCCAGCGGGCCTTTGATGTCTACTGGGAAAACGCGGCAGACCGCAACATCCATACGGGAATCTACGGCATCAGGAAAATAAGTGTGAAATAAACATGAGGTGCAATTGTGTATTTTGAAGGCAAACAAGTTCGTCAGGAACTAAAGTACGCTATCAGTGAATATGAGTATGCCTGCCTGCGACCAAGACTGGCGGCTGCCATGAAGCTTGATGGCAACGCCGGTGCTTCTGGTGAGTACAGAATCACCAGTCTGTATTTTGACAATCAGCAAAACGATGCTTTTTATGAAAAAGAATCGGGAGATTACCGTCGCGCCAAGTACCGGATCAGGATTTATAACGGCGAAAATGACATGATGCGTCTGGAGCTGAAGGAGAAGTTTGGTCAGTCAACGGCTAAAACAAGCTGCCGCATAAATCCCGAAATATACCAGGCTGTACTGCAAAACAGGCTGCTTTATGAAGCAGTGGCGAAGGATCCGTTTCTGCGTCTGTTCTTCCTGAAGGTCAAATTAGAGCGGCTGCGCCCGTGCGTAATTGTTGATTATATTCGTGAGCCATATATATTTCAGAGCTGTAATGTCAGGATCACCTTCGATAAAAGACTGCGCACCGTAGTTAACAGCGTCGACATGTTTGCGTCCAACCAGCTGTATCTGACTCCTTCCGGTTACGGCGATATGATTCTGGAAGTCAAGTACGATGACTATCTGCCTGAGTTTATCCGGAGGCTGTTAGCAATGAAACAGCAGCAGAAACTGGCGATTTCAAAATACTCGATCTGCCGCAGTACGAAAAACGCCTTAAACTGGCAGGAGGATGTCTTATGACTTTCCAGGATATTTTCAAAAAAGCTTTCCTCGAGAATGTTCAGAGCCTGTCCCTGCCGACGGCTATACTGACGATGCTTTTTGCAACACTTTTCGGCCTGGTGGTTTTTCAGACCTACCGCAGATGTTTTTCAGGTGTGATATACAGCAAGAACTTCAATATTTCACTAGTTGTTGTCACAGTCTTAACCGCCGTGATTGTGATAACCCTGGCGACCAATGTCGTGCTTTCTCTTGGCATGGTAGGCGCGCTAAGTATCGTCCGCTACCGAACCGCGATTAAAGAACCGATAGATATCGCCTATATTTTCTGGTCAATCACTGTCGGGATTGTCTGCGGCGCTGGTCTTTACGTATTTGCCGCCCTTGCAGTTGTACTCATAAGTGCCGTTTTCTTTCTGATGAAGAGAATCAGTGATAAGGAAACCCAGTACATCGTCATTATTAATCTTGAAAAAAGCGCCTATAAGGAAGTGCAGGATCTGCTGGCGGAAACGCGCTACATTTTGCGTTCCAAGGTAATTAGCAAGAACGAAATGGAGTTGGTAATAGAAATTGATACAAAAAGCGACAAGAACATGTTTGTCAACCGTTTATCAGAAATACCCAATGTAAGCAATGTTTCACTGGTCAATTATAAAACCGGTATGTAGTCATTGAACCGGATGCGGAGCAATTTTCGAAGACCGAGCGCCTCAAATAAGGCAATGAGGCAGCAGACAAATCATCGAGGTAATAGAAATGAGCAAATTATACAAAGCTTTATTTAAGGTTATGGGGCTGTTTCTGACGGTCTGCCTGTTGCTGGCTGCGGTGCCGGCCGCCGGGCCGGTGCGGGCTGCCGCAGCCCCTTCGGCCCGGGTATTATTCACATTTGACGACGGCTGGAAAGGACAGATCGATAATGCGCTGCCTGTCCTGGAAGCGGCCGGTTTCAAAGCCACGGCCTATGTCAACAGTAAAACTATTCTTGGCAGTTCAGCCAGCTTTATGCGTAAGGCTGATCTGGAGATTCTGTATGAAAAGGGCTGGGATATCGGCAACCATACAACAACCCATGAAAGCACACAGGATATTGATCCTGCAACGATGGAAAAACTGACTTATGAGTATCTGAACAACCAGAACTGGATCATTGACAACGTCGGCGCCAGAGGTGCGCGGCATATTGCCTATCCTTCCGGCCTGTTTGTACCGGATTACCTGCCGATTCTGCGCGGCATCGGCGCTTTGACAGCCCGCACAACTGTTCAGGTGAACCAGGTGACCCCAATCGAAAATCCTGACACCTACTATTTGCTGCCGATCAAGTCTGTCAGCAGCAAGACTGCCGACAGTATTGTACGAACAAAGACGGCTATCGACAAAGCTGTGAGAGACGGCAGCACTGTGATTCTGATGCTGCACGACGTCCTGGAGGCTTATGGCACTTCCAGTCCAACCACGACCACAGCGGATCTGCAGAGCCTGGTCGATTATGTCAAAAGCTATGTCGACAGCGGTTCGCTTCAGGTTCAGACAATCAGTGAGTGGTATCAGGACCAGATCGAAGCCAGACCGCTGACACCCGTGACTCCGCCCGCACCTATTGTAGCCGTGAATGATGCTATCGACACAGTAACCGGGCTGACGATGACTATGGAGTACAGCCTTGACGGCGCTGGTTATGTTTCCTATGTCAAAAGTGTCTTTGATAATCTGAATCTGACAGGCAACCATCAGCTGGCCATCCGCTATAAGGCGGTCGGTATTAATCCCGCAGGTCCCGCAGCGATGCTAGTCTTCACAAAAGATGAGACTGAGCCGGCCGGCAGGGTGATTTTTACCTTTGATGACGGCTGGAAGAGCCAGATTACCTATGCGCTGCCGATTCTGGCCGATGCCGGTTTCAGTGCTGTTGCTTATGTCAACCGTGATTCAATAATTGGCACTAACCCTGTTGAGATGCGACTAAGTGACCTGCAAATACTCTATAACAATGGCTGGGACATCGGCAACCACACAACGGTGCACGACAGCACTATGGAAACTGACCCCGAAACCATTGCCAGATTAACCGACGAGTACCGGGATAACCAGAATTGGATCATTGAATCTCTGGGAACCCGCGGTGCCTATCATGCATGTTACCCTTCCGGTTCCTATCAGCCGGAATATATTGAAATCCTGAAGGGAATCGGTGCGCTGACTGCCCGTACGACAGTACAGGCTAATGTAGTGACACCGCTTACCAATCCAGATGATTATTACAAGCTGACAAACAAATCAGTCAGCAGCAATATCGGCAGTATTGACCGTGCCAAAACAGCAATTGATAACGCTGTCAACGACGGCACAACTGTTATTCTGATGTTGCACAAGGTTGAACCGGAGCCTGGCAGCCTGATCACAACTGTGGCAGATTTCCAAGTGTTGGTCGACTATGTCAAATATTATACTGACCGCAACAAAATTAAAACCGTGACAATGAGCGAATGGTACTTTGAGCAGACCGGCAAAAATGAACCGGCGCCGATTACACCTCCGCTGCCGGCTGTAACAGCAGATGATGTATACAATACTGTGACCGGCATGGCGCACGGCATGGAGTACAAGCTCGACAGCGCTGACTGGGTGGCATACGAACCTGCCGTCTTCAACGCGCTGGATTTTGCCGGCGAGCATACGCTCGAAGTGCGTTTTGCGGCATTCGGAGTCAACCCGGCCGGTCCGATCAAAACCCTTGTATTCACAACCAATTCCACGACCCCTGGCGTCGCGGCGGCCAAGGTGCTGTTTACGTTTGACGGCGGTTGGAGCGGACAGCTTGATTATGCGATGCCGATACTGAAAGCGGCTGGATTTGCCGCTACAACCTACGTCATGAAGGACGCTGTCCTGAACGATTCAAACTATGAACCGGATCTTCTGGACCTCTCCGATTTACTGACTTTGCGTAATAACGGCTGGGATATCGGCAATCATACGGTGGAACATTATGATTATGGAGACAGAACTGATCCGGAGTCGCTGGCCAGACTGCGCATTGAGTATGAGGAAAACCAGAGCTGGATCCTGAGTGCGACTGGTTCCGCCGGAGCTCGACATGTTGCGTATCCTTCCGGCAAGTACTCGCAGGAGCTGATAGAGATTCTTCAACAGATCGGCACGCTGACCGGCCGTACAACGCAGGAAGCGAATCAGGAAATCCCGATAACCGATTACAATGACTTCTACAAGCTGCCTTGCGAGCCCTTCTCGAGCGACCCGAGATACAACGATCTGCAAGGTGTGAAGAACGCCGTTGATTCCGCTATCACCAGCGGTTCAACAGTCATTATTTTTATGAATCAGGTGCTGCCTGATTACGTTGATGGAAATGTGACCGTGGCTCAACTGCAAGCGGCCATTGATTACATTAAAGCCTATGTGGATCAGGGCAAGGTCAGCGTAATGACGATTAGTGAATGGTATGACTGGCAGCAGGCACATTATCCGCTCGATCCGCCGGTAATTGTACCGGTGACACCGCCGGCGCCGCCTGTCACTAACGATGACGAGGCCAACACAGTAACCGGCCTGACAACCGCAATGGAGTACAAGCTGGACGGCTCGGCAGATTACGTCAGGTATGATGAAACAGCCTTCGCAGCGCTCGATTTCAGCGGTGAACACACCCTGCTGGTGCGTTATGCGGCCGAGGGAATTAACCCCTTCGGACCGGACACGGCACTGGTATTCACTACTAATCCGTTGGTTCTGACACCACCGTCCAACCCAGTCGCTATTGCAACTTCACACGACCGCATCAGCCTGAGCTGGGGCGCTGTCCAGGGCGCCACCCGCTACGAAGTTGAACGCAAGCTCGGAGAAGACGGCACCTTCACAGTGGTTGCCAGAACAACCACAACTAGCTTCCTTAACACCGGCCTGTTAACTAACAGGACATATTTCTACAGAATCCGCGCCTATGCAGAAATTACACCAGCGTATGTGTACAGTGAGTTTTCCGCGATTGTTTCAGCCACTCCCAGACTCAGTACGCCAACCGGTCTCAAAGCTAACAAGATTACCGCTACTAGTGCCAAACTAACCTGGAGGGGCGTTTCAGGTGCAACCCGTTATGAACTGGAACGTAAGATCGGGGAAGGCGGCACCTACACCCTGCTTTCAACAGTAAGCAAAAGCAACATTGACGTTACCGGCTTAACTCAAGGTACGACCTACTACTTCAGGGTACGAGCCTACAAACTGGTAAATAATGTCAAGGAGTACAGTGACTATTCCAATGAACTAAGGTTTACAACACCCGCCCGTAAGCTTAGTGCTTTCGGCAAATTAGTGCAGTCTTTTCAGGATTCGATGCAGATCAGCAGTTTTTCACAAAGAACCAGCCTGACTATCGCTACCACTCTGGTTGCAAGAAATACCATGCTATTGCTGAAGTCATTGTTGGGTATTAAGGCGCTGCGTTAAACGATATCAACCGAACTGAACCGCAGCCGCTGGCACAGGCGGCTGCGGTAATCGGCAGCCAAAGATGAGATGCACTGGTTCCATGAAATTCTGCGGTACATGATGTAAGTGATATTCACGAAAACTGTGAGGTGCGCAAAATGAAGCTGATTAAGCGGCTATCAGAAAAATCAATCATTATAATTATCAGCTCAGCACTTGTTGTTGTGGTCAGTATTGTACTTATTCTGGGAAATCTTTGGAATGACCGCACTTCACAGACAACAACATCCACCAGCATACAGTCAGGGATAGTAACCACAAATTCAGGCTCAGCAAACACACAAAAATCTGGTATCAACGGGTCAGGAGCAATCACGTCTCCGGCTGCTTCTTCTTCCACTGAGCAAACATCAGCGACGGGTTCGGGCTCTGCTACCATTACTCCATCTGCAGCTGTTACCGGGTCTGCTACCGCAACACCCGGGCCATCGTCGTCCGGCAGCTCGCCATCAACGAGCGCCGACACCTCTTCAGTAAGCACAACAACATCCACCTCCGCTCCCACTAAGAGCAGCGGTCTTACTTCCGCCCCAACGAACAAAACCGGAGCATCTTTGTATGTTTCTCCCAGTGGCAACGATGCCAACCCGGGCACAGCCGCATCACCCTTTAAAAGCATTCAAAAAGCGATCGAATCTGCCGCGGCGGGCAGCACAATAGTTGTAAAGGCCGGCACTTACCGTGAACGTCTGATTATTCGTGACCTCATTGATCTGGAGATAAAGAGTCAAACCGGAGAACGGCCGGTTCTGAACGGTCAGGACTTTAACAGCGGCTACCTGATTGAGATAACGGCCAGCCAGAATATCAGCTTCAGCGGTTTCGAGGTGCGTGATTTTAAAGGTGCTGACCTTGAGTGCGTCATTATCAAAAAAT
The DNA here is from genome assembly GCA_040772685.1 of Clostridia bacterium. Taxonomy (GTDB): domain Bacteria; phylum Bacillota; class Clostridia; order Saccharofermentanales; family UBA5734; genus JAXGXQ01. Next base: position 87,928 of record JAXGXQ010000001.1, read on the forward strand.
CGAGCAGCAATGTTACTATAAGCAACAATATTTTCCACAATATCGGCACAACTGCATCGAATGGTAATGCCCATATTATTCTTGCACGCGGCAATGAAAACGTGCCTATCAGAAATGTCAATATTTCCGGCAATGAAATTTATGATTGTGATACAGGCTGGTCGGAATCCGTAACCATGGAAAGCAACGTCGATGGTTTCAAAATCGAATATAACAAAATCCATGATGTAACCAATATTGCTATTGATGCCGCCGGGTTTTATGACAATGATGTGACGGCTGCCGGAATGAATCAAGCCCGCAACGGTCGTATCGCTCACAATCTGATTTACCAGATATACAGTCCTAACGCCTCCTGTGCTGGCATTTACGTCGATGGCGGCCGCGATATAGTGATTGAACGCAATACAGTCCACCACTCGATGTTCGGAATTGAAGTCGGATGTGAGAATCCTTTTGATGAAACAAATCCAACAATCCGGGCAATTGTACGCAATATCACAGTCAGGGATAATTTTATCTATGATAATTCAAAACTAGGCATTGGAGTTGGCGGCTATGACGGAGAGAGAACCGGACAGGTAATTAACACGAAAATTTATAACAACACTTTGTTCAATAACCGTAACGAAATCGAAATCGGCTATTCTGACAATATTGAAATCAGTAAGAACATAGTCTATTCTCTGGGCGATAATTACCTGATCACCCACAATACAACCAATAAAGCAACGAATATCCACCTCTTCGCGAATGTTTACTTCGCAGGTACAGGACAGGGAAAGTTCAAATTTAACAACATGTACGCGTACAATCTTGTTGACTGGCAACAAAACAGTGGCCAGGATCTCGATTCAATATTTTCGGATCCGCTGTTTAAGGATACTGCAAAGCGCCAGCTGAGCCTGAAGGCCGGGTCTCCAGCGACTGGAAAGGGAGTACGACCTTAGCCCGATGCCCGCTTTCAATATATTGCCCGTAACAACTCATCAATGGCAACGCAGGCTTGACAGCAGCCAATAAACCTTGTAACGTTAAAAACGTCGCGAACAAATATTCGCAGGCAACTTGAAAAAAGAATCGGCTGGGGGAACTCCTTGGGAGTTGAGAAGGTAAAACCTGACCCTTTGAACCTGTTGGTTAAAACCAGCGTAGGAAAGCTAGCAAACAGCTATTTTGTTATTTTAGGCGCTTTACTCTGGTAAAGCGCTTTTTGTTTTCCGATCCAAAGGTTCGAATGCTGATTCATTGATGCATTAACAAAAATGAAGAAATTCAAACCGGGAAGGAAGTACATTTCATGAGTAATCAACCAGTATGCAACAGGCCGGACTTGCCTTGGGCAGGTCGCGGCACAAATCTCGACATCTCGGGCTGCCGTTTTTCACTATATCCGATGCATTCGGATTTTGTGCGGATTATTCTCGGCGCTCTGGAAAAGACCGATACAAGTAATGTCTGGAGCCAGTCAGACGCGCTTTCCACTGTTTACCGCGGCAAGCTGCCGTACGTTGTTGACGCTGTTTATGGCCTGTTTGCCAATGCCTGTGAAGATGGCGTCCACATGGCGCTGGAGGGCCTTTTTTCAAAAGGCTGCCCCGGTGACAGCGACGGCGACAAATTTCTTGCAGCCACTGGTATGCCGCCAAACCGCGCTAAAGTTAATGGCGATTTCCCAGTGCAGGCCAAAATTGAACTGTACCCGCTGGGAGACGGTGATTATATCGACTCGATAGCCGAGGCTGTGCATGAAGCCACCCGGCAGGGATTGAACCCACAAAGCATCCATTATGCGACCAGAATCAGCGGGACAGCCGCAAAAATCTTTGATTATTTGCAGTTTGTCTGCCAGACGATGCAGGACGCGGCCACCCATTATGTGCTGCACTTCACATTGTCCGTTAATAGTCCGACGGCTGAATAATCGCTGCAATACTTACAGAGGAGTATAAAAATGAACAGTGAAACCATAAATAATATTAATGGCAGCAGAGCAGCGGACAACAGACTGGGCTGGAAACTGCGCGATATCATCATGATCGCCATGCTCTGCATCGTCTTCGGTGTGATTTACCTTGGCGGCGTGTATATTGCCGCTTTTCTGACAACTGCCCTGACTCCGCTGGGACTGGCACCGTTCGGTAACGAGATCATCTTTGGTGTCTGGTTCATGGCTGCCACTTTAGCAGGCTACATTCTGCAAAAACCCGGCGCTGCTATTCTCGCTGAAGTTCTTGCTGCCTTGATTGAAGTCCTGATGGGCAATATGTACGGGCCAATCGTTATTGTTGCAGGCATCATTCAAGGAGCAGGTGCTGAAGGTGTATTCGCGCTCTACCGGTATCAGAAGTTTAATCGCAAAACCATGATTCTGGCTGCTGCTGGCTGCTGTGTAACCAGTTTTGTCTGGAGCTTCATCCGGTCCGGGTACGGCCTCCTGGCGCCCGGTCTGCTGGTGGTAATGTTTATTGTCCGGCTGATCAGCTCGGTTGTTTTTGCCGGCTTTATCTGCACAGCTATGGGTGACGGACTTGCTCAAACCGGTCTGTTGAAGAGCTATGCTTTGGGTAAGAGCCGTGTCTGAAATCGCTTTGCGCTGCCAGAGTCTGCGCTACCGCTATCAGCCGCACGAAGCACCGGTTTTCGAAAACATTTCTTTATCGGTGAAAAAAGGGGAGACGGTGCTGCTCATGGGGCCATCCGGGTGCGGCAAAAGCACGCTGGCCTATTGTCTGGCCGGGCTCTACCCAGAGTATGCCGGCAGCCTGGAAGGCAGCATCGAAGTCTTCGGTGAGAATCTGCAGGTAATGAATCCTGCCCAAAGAGCCCGTAAAATATCGATAATGTTTCAAAATCCCGATAATCAGTTTTGTATGAGCAATGCTGAACATGAGGTGCTCTTCGCACTGGAAAACATCAATTTTCAAGGGGATTTCCAGCAGCGTCTAAGAGATTTACTGAATCCCTCAGGCCTGCTTGAGCTAAAGTCAGAACCAATTCATACCCTCTCCGGCGGAACTAAACAGAAAATCGCGCTCGCGACTGCCCAGGCTGTTGAGGCCAAGGTTCTAATTCTGGATGAACCTTTCGCCAATATCGATCCTGCCGCCTGTACCCAGCTGGCTGCCAGACTCGCTGAACTAAACCGGGCAGGCATTACCCTGATTATTGTCGACCATCGTCTGGATTACTGGCGCCCGTTTCTCAGCCGTGTTCTGCTGATGGACAACAACGGTCGTTTGCTGAACGATGGCATTTTACCGCGGGAACTGGACCAGAATATAACCTTGTTCGAGAGCCTGGGTTTGTTTTACGGTGACAAGTGGCTGGAGCAAATTACCCCGCCGGTAGTGCTTTCACCGCGGGAAAGTATTGTTGAAGCAAGTAATCTGAGCGCTTATTATGGCAAAAAGCCTTTTTTGTCTGAACTCAATTTTGCAATCGAGAAAGGTTCAATTACCTCGCTGGTTGGCAGCAACGGCTCGGGCAAAAGCACACTGCTGGGGGCAATAGCCGGTTTGGTTAAGCATAAAGGCAAATTAGAAGTCTGCGGCCAGGTGGGGCTTGTCTTCCAAAACCCGCGCTTTCAGTTTTTAACCTTGAAAGTGCGAACAGAAGTGGAAATGACCTTGCAGGTATGTGAACCTGATAAGAGCGCTGCGGAGATAAGGGCTGCTGCTGATGAAATGCTGTCCCGGTTTGGCCTGGCAGATTACGCAGAAGTGTCGCCATATGAACTGAGCCAGGGGCAGCAACGACGGTTGGCGATAATTTCCATGTTAGCCGGCCAAAAGGATCTGCTACTGCTGGATGAACCGACATATGCTCAGGATGAGCAGGCGACCAGCTTCATAATGCAGTTACTGGCTGAGAAGGTGGAACAGGGGCTGAGTGCGGTAATCGCCACCCATGACCTGGCTTTAGCCAGGCGCTGTGCCAACCGCATTCTGCTGTTGGCTGACGGCAAACTGCAGGAACTCCTGCCGGCTCAATTTGAGCAATATGCCGCGGAGGTGTTACGAGCGTCATGAAACAACTTAATCCCGGCTACAAGTTTCTCACTATCCTGATCGCGACATTATTACTATCGCTAACCTACCGGACGCTCGTCAATACGGTAGTTTTCGCGGTTACTGTCTCTATTGTGCTTCTGACACCCGGCGTCAACAGAAAGCGAATGTTTTTTGCTTTCCTGCCGGTGCTGCTGACTGCAGCAGGACTTTTCATGTCCGGTTTGCTATTTCCGGCTGAGGGCGCGGGTGAGATCACCGTCAGTGTATTCGGGCAGACGACTCTTTATGCCACTTCTCTGAACAGCGCTTTACTGCTTGCCACACGCGTGTTGGCGTTTGCCGGTATTGGTATGATGTTTGCGCTGACCACGGATGCAGAAGAATTCATTATCAGTCTGATGCAACAGTTTCGCCTGCCGCCCAAATTTGCTTACGGAATATTGGCTGCTTACCATTTCTTCCCGGTTGTTATCAGTGAATATGAAATTGTGCGGCAAGCTTTGCTGATGCGCGGGGTGAAGGCAGGCCCATTCTCGCGTAAACGAATGTTTCCCATGCTGGTGCATGCGCTGGAACGGTCTGAAAGCCTGGCCATGGCCATGGAATCCCGTGGTTTTGACGGCAACGCACCCCGATCCACAGCTCACAAAATCCCGTTGCGAGCTGTTGATTATATTTTTCTGGTGGTTGTAAATGGCGCTTTGCTGCTGGCGATTTTCCTGCTCTAGAAAAATTTAAACTAAATCGCCGCATGTGCGTATCGTAACGAAACCTTTTGCGAAGTTGACGAATCAAGCAATGATTACTAAAATAGGATTAGAATCATTTTAAAATTGCCTTGTTAAAAAATTTGGGAGGTATTTTCGACATGCAGAAAAAAACAAATGAAAATTTGATGGCCGCATTCGCTGGTGAATCAATGGCTAACAGGAAGTATACTGCCTATGCCAAAAAAGCTGAAGCCGAAGGCAAGCTGAACGCAGCCAAGCTGTTCCGTGCTGCTGCTGATGCTGAAACCATTCATGCTCTCAGAGAATTTGAAATTGCCGGTAATGTGAAATCAACCGCTGACAATCTAAAGGATGCTATTGCAGGCGAAACTTACGAATACACTGAAATGTATCCCGGTTTCATGCCTGCTGCCAAAGAAGCAGATCATAAGGCCGCCGCGCTTGTTTTCACCCATGCAATGAAAGCGGAAGAAGTGCATGCCCGGCTTTATACCGAAGCTTTGGAAAATCTCGATAACACGGAAGAAGTAAGTTATTACCTCTGCCCGATTTGCGGCAACATCGAGAAGTTCAGACCGGAAAAATGCGTTATCTGCAATGCTCCTGGTGATTCTTTCATTAAATACTAAAGCTTACTGACATTTGCAAACAAGGCTGATCCAGTATAGGGTCAGCCTTTTTTTGCTTAAATCCGGTTATTCTCCAGCAACCAGGCAACTGTATCCTGCAATGTCAGGCGTAAATCACGCGGCTGATAATTAAGCTCGCGTGTAGCTTTGGTTCTTTTATTTTAGACCCGGCTAAAAGAGTAAACAAGGCAGGTTGCTCAGGTTACACAGGTTTTCCGGGCTTTCTGTTAAGCTGGCATTGACGCATCAGTACTCAAGCTTTATTGACCTGCAAAAAAGAATTAACAATCAGGAGGCTTGAGGCGGCTTATGCCGCAAGTTGATCGGAGGGATTAAGATGCGCAACTTTAGTATGAACAAAAAGCTTCGCCGGTTAAAGCTCCTGAGCTTAAGCTCAATTATTGCTCTAGTAGTTTTGCTGACGCTTACCGCCTGTGCCGACACAACAAACACTACAACCGGCACAACAACCATGAGTACAACAACCGCGACGACAACCAATGCTTCTACTGGAGCAACAACGGTTCCGACTACAACAACGGTTCCGACTACAACAACGACCGGCACAATGCAGCCTCGGCCGAAAGAGACAACCCTGGTACTAAAGCTTGAAGGCGGCGAAGAACCTATTAAAGCCATGTTGTTTGAAAGTGATCTCGGCTATAGCATGTATTATGACAATCAATTGTATAAAATCAGCCGGGTACCAAGTTCATTCGAAGAAAACCCCACGATAACAGCTGACCGCTTCGAGCCTAAAATTGCAGTACCGAATGATTCGAATGCATATATTGAAATCGGTCATTTTCCTTCTGTTAACACTGACAACGCGATTACGAAAATTCAACAGGTAATGACAGCTAAGTACCAGACAGTCAATCGCGGCAACGAAATTGGTATCGGAGTTGATAAGACAACGGCAGCAGTAATTGAAGCAAATAATGTTGGCATTAAAAGCGAACTGGCACATCTTGCTGTGATCAGCGATGGGAAAAACGGCAGCTATTACTTCTATCACGTTTATACAATGATAGTAGCTGAAGGGCATCGAGCCCGGATTAATCAAATGCTGGACACTTTCCGCATTGAATAAAACCATGGCTGCCAGATATGTAAACTAAAATTTGGCTGCCAGATAAATTAACAAAAAAATGGCTGTCAGACGATTCAAAAGTCTGACAGCCATTTTATGCAAATGCTACTGAGTATTTGTCTTTAGCTTTGGGAAGTTACTGTACCGTTGCCCGCTGCGTTGGCACGACCGCGCATGCCGCCCCGGGCTCCCATACCTTGTCCTGCAGCCTGGCCTAAGCCTTGACCTAAGCCTGGGCAGTTTTCACCGTCAGGCCCGATTCCCAGCCCAGAACGCATGCCCATGCGTCCACCGATGCCAAAGCCTGCTCCAGCGCCGCTTCCGTCGCCTTCACATTCGGCCAGACGTGCCTTTCTGGCTTCATAAATCTTATCGGCTTCTTCCTGTGTCAGCCGCTTATTGGCTACAGCTTCGTCCAGTCTTTGCTTAAAAAGCTCAAGCTGACCTTCCTGGAATTCCTCCAGCTTTCCAGCTTCTTTTGCCTGCTCACCGTATGTTTTCCCCTCTGCCCGGTCCTCTGTTACCTGTTCGACGCTTTTACCAGTCAGTCCGGCTGTTAATTCGGCCGGCGTTTTAAATGAAGCAGCGAAGGATACTGAAGCGATTGCGACTACGAGCACTGTAATAACAGCAAGCATCAGCAGCAATTTGTTCTTTTTCAATTTAATCACCCTTTCTTTTTGCATATTATGTTTTCCGGTTTTCAAGCCTCGTAATATGCTTTTGTTGTGTATGGCTTCATCATAAAGCCGAAGTGTGATGAAATTGTGAGAACCAAATATTATTTTGTGTGTCCCTCAATTTTCTCCGCCTGTTTGTTGCGTTCTGAACTTTCTGGATTTCACTATTTCAACACAATTTGAACCTAAACTTGTATTGGATTGATTAACTGATTATGCTGGTATCAGAACAGTTATTTGTTTAATTCAAACTTTAGTTTCTGCAAAAGCCAGCATCTGCAAGCCTCCGAAGGGGGAAGCCTGACATGGTCCAGATTTTACTGGTTGATGATGATCCTCATATCAGAACAATTATCCGGGAATACGCTCAGGCCGAAAACTGGCAGTTCACAGAAGCCGCCGACGGTCAGGCAGCGTTGGATAAACTGGCGGAAACAGATTTTTCGCTGGTTATTCTGGATGTTATGATGCCGCGCCTGGATGGCTGGGCAACTCTGAAAAAGCTGCGCCAAACCAACGCGGTGCCGGTGATTCTGCTCACCGCACGCGACGAGGAGTATGACCGGCTGCTTGGTTTTGAGCTGGGAGTGGATGATTATATTGGGAAACCGTTCAGCCCGCGGGAATTGATTGCCAGGATGAAAGCACTGCTGAAACGCTCAGGTGCGCTAAGTCCGGAGCAGCAAACTATTGAGTTTGGCAATTTAAAGCTGGATCTGGCGGCTCATAACGTCAGCATTAATGGCGAGACTCTGCCACTTACGCCAAAAGAGTATGATTTATTGGTGTTTTTCGCTTCCCGGCCCGGGCGGGCTTTTACCAGAGACCAGTTGTTGAACCATGTCTGGGGCTATGATTATTACGGTGATATCAGGACAGTCGACACTCATATCCGCAGCCTGCGGGATAAACTGGGTGAATGCCGGACTTTAATCTCAACCGTTTGGGGCACCGGATACCGTTTTGAGGCTGGTGGCTGCAAATGAAACACATTGGCACTAAGTTATTCATCGGCTTTTTTAGCATGGCGATGCTGACTGTCCTGATTTTGTGGATCGTGCAGGCAGGCCTGATGGGTGACTCGAACCTCAAGGGCAAGGTAAATGCTGTTTCCAGTTCACTGCAGCAAAGCACGGCTGCAGATTCAACGGCATATTCGGTATTGGCCGAAGAGTTGAATGTCAGCCTGATCGCTATCGATAAAAACAGCAGAATGATTTTCCGCTCGCCGGGATTGCCAATGATGGGTATGATGGGGCGTAATTTTCTGGCGCTTAACCCGTCCCAGGCAGATGGAACCGTGCATTACCTGACCGCTGCCGGTAAGTCCCGCTATGCAATGATTGGCTATCCGCAAGGTGACGACCGCTTTTTGTTCGCGGTGTTCTCCTTGGCTGACCTGGATGAAGCTGCCCGGATACTGCGACAGCAGTTGTGGATTATCACCTTAATATTGGTTATGACTGCCGGTCTGCTTGCTTTGCTGCTTTCCAGAACACTGGCCAAGCCGATTCAGGCTGTAACCGGTGCAGCCCGTGACCTTGCCGCTGGCAAATTTGAAACAAGGCTGCCTGTTAAAACAAGGGATGAAATCGGTCAGTTGACGACGGCACTAAACGATTTGGGAGTCGAGCTGGGTCGGACCGAAAAGTTGCGTCAGGAACTGATCGCCAACGTATCGCACGAATTGCGGGCACCTTTAAGTGTAATTAAAGGTTATGCAGAAACAGTGCGGGACGTTACTTGGCCCGATGAACAAAAAAGAACCGCTCAGCTGGACGTTATCGTTAAAGAATCCACCCGCTTAAGCAGGGTTGTTAAAGATATTCTCGACTACTCGCGTTTGCGTGCCGGAGTAGAGAAGCTGAATCTGGTTGAATTTCCGGTGAGACAGGTACTGGAGCAGCTTCAGCACCAGTATGAGCTGGAGGCTGCCCGGCGCGGCCTGACAATAAAAGTAAAATCACCTGAACAGAATATTGTCTTTGATCCCGACCGTTTTGCTCAGGTAATCCATAATTTACTCGGTAACGCCATAAATCATGCCTATCCGGATACTGAAATTGAAATAGCGGTAATAGACGTGGGTAAAAAGAGCAGGGTAGAAGTAACAAATCGCGGCAAGCCGATTCAGCCAGATGAAATAGAAAGAATCTGGGAACGTTTTTACCGCTCCGGAAGATCCGATTCTGTGCCTTCACTTGGTACCGGGCTTGGTCTGGCCATTGCCAGAAGTATCTTTGAGCAACATGCCGTCCGCTATGGTGTAATCAGCGAGACAGAGCGTACAACCTTCTGGTTTGAAACCCTGACAATAATTCCCGAATCTGGTGAAGCTCATAAATAAGAGCCATGATCAGCATAATGTTGATCATGGCTGCTTTTCCGAGTAAACCAGGCTTTAATCAGTTAGTCATTGAAAACCTGTTTAGCCAAGCCAGATTAGAATTCACATCTGGGCGGGCGGTCTGATTCATCAATAAAGGCGCAATCTCTGTCTTTCAGCATGTCATGTGACCGATGGTCCATTTCGCTTGTCACCAATGCCAGATGTTCTTCCAACTTGTCCAGGCTTTCCTGCCAGCCTGCTTTCATATCGCGCAGTTCTGCATCAGGAATCTGATTAACATCGTCAGAAATCAAAGTCAAAATGGTTTTGTCGCCATCTTGCTCAAACGTTACTGCATATGTACTCATTTCAGGAAAATCTGAGCTCATGCCATAAAATGAGGCATTGACAATATTGCCTTTGTCGTCTGCAAATGAATCTGTCATTACCATTTTGTACGGTGGATCATATTCCAGAATGGTACCGGTGCTCCAGTATTCCTGGCCATCCGGGCTGCGCAGTGCGAAAAGATACTTACCGCCTTTTCTTGGGTCAATCTGCATAACCGGAGCGGTGAATCCTCGCGGGCCCCACCAGGCTCTGCTATGCTTAGGGTCTATCCACATTGACCATACAGTTCCTATCGGCGAGTTAAAAACCCGCTTAATAACCATTTGTTTCTTTTGCTCACTCATAGTGTTCCCAGCTTGTACGTTTAACATATTACTCACCTCGTTGAGCTTGCGGATAACAATCCGGATGCCGCTGCTTCTTTAACGCAAATCGCAGCAGCTGAGTCAGAGCCCAGCGGTATAAAAAACCGCTGCGGTCCAGCTAATTGAATAAACTAAACCGTGGTTTTATTTTAAGAGGGAAGGCAAAAATTTGCTGTAACCAGACGTACAAAAGCAATGTCGCCAGGTGACAGTTCTCAAGACTGCAATTGAGCGCGGATATTGATGAAATTAAGCAGATTTTCGCGGGCGATCATGCCGATAATTTCACCGTCTTCAATTACCGGTATTTGGTTAACATCGTTTTCGACTATTAGTTTTAAAACCGTATTCAAATCAGTTTGTGGAGAAACAGATTTGATTTCAGACAGTGGTGTCATCGCCTGGCGAACAGGCATTGTACTCCATTCTGAGCGGTCGATGGCTTTAACGTCAGCCAGCGAAATCATGCCTTCGGCCTTACTATCACTGACAACAGGAAAGCAGCGGCGGCCGGAATTCAGCAGAATATCATTAACAAAAGTATCCAGGGGGATTGCAGCCGGCACGGCAGCGCAATCCTGCGTCATGATTTCGAGTGCAACATGGTCTTTGAGCATGTCCTGAATCACCAGTTGCGAATAGCTGTTTATTGCCGCGTTAGTAAGGAACCAGCCGATCATGGCCAACCATATTCCATTAAATACATTACCGGTAAAAGCCAGGAATATGCCAACGACAATAAATACATTGCCCAGTCCCTGACCAATTCTGGCGGCGGTTTTGGTAGCTTTCTGCATGTCTTTGGTTCGCCACCAGATCAACGAGCGCAGAACCCGGCCGCCATCGAGTGGGAAGGCGGGAATCAGGTTGAAAACACCGATAAACAGGTTAATGAACCCAAGGTACAGGGAAGTACCGGAAATAAATTCGTAAGCCAGGTATGGCTGGCCGCGAAAAATAAAGTGCAGTCCCAGAAAAATAATGCCCAACAGCAGACTGCTGAGTGGACCGGCAGCAGACATCAGCAGTTCATCCCGTGCGTTTTTCGGCTCCTCGCCCATTTCTGAGGCCCCACCAAGGAAGAAAAGCGTAATTGACTTAATTGGAATACCTTTCCGGATTGCGACCAGACTGTGGCTAAGTTCATGAATCAGAATTGAACCGAAATACAACAGGCTGGTCAAAACACCGGCGCCTATAGTCATCGCCTGGCTCCAATGCTCAAATGAGGCAGGGAAGTAGATTGCTGCCAGAGTCCAGGTAATCAAAAAGAATATAATGAACCAGGATGTATGGAGATTTACTTTGATTCCGAAGATTTTACCGATCGGGATACCGCTCTTATGCATAAGGACTGCCTCCTTAAATGGAATTTCGGCTTCGGCTTAACGCCAAGACTGCCTGTGATAAAGCGTAAAAGCGTTGTTGAGGTACGGGCTTACGCGTTGCTAACCGGATTAACTTAAGAATATCATGTGATCTATAACTAAATGCGTGCTCAGGTTACAGGCAGAACTTTTAATCTGTTAAGGAAGTCAAATAAAAGTCTGCTACAATTAGACTTTGTACAGCACGTAGATACACGCAGAAACAAAGCGTGACTGCACAGCACTGATTGTTTAAGTACCCCCGGTGGAGGAGGAAAAGCTGGTGAAAATCGAAAAGAAAGTTAATTACGGTTCATTAATAGTAAAGTATATTATCACAGTCCTGTTATTTGCGGTTATTTATTCACTGATTGCTATCTTGCTGCTGAGTTTTAACTTAAGTCCGGCCATAACAAATGTAATAGCAGCAGCCGTTGCTGTTATCAGCATGATGAACCTGATGAAGATAATCGGACCCTGGATCGACAAACGGTTTGAGAAAAAATGAGTAAAGAGCAGCGTCAGGAACGACAGAAGCAGGAAACCGACCGTCTCAGGGCAAAAAGAAAACGGCGTCAGACTCTGAATCTGCTTGCTCTCACCATTATTTTAATGTTGGCAGCAGCTGCACTTACTTTAGTTGCTCGACCAAGTCTGGCCAAAGCAATTAAGGCCAGGCTCCCTGGCTGGCTGCAAGCTGCAGATAAAACCGGCAACAATTTGCCAGGAAAAAATAATCAGGAAACAAATAAAGTTAACGTCGAAAAACTGTTGGTGATTCTGGATCCAGGGCATGGCGGTTCAGACACCGGCGCCCGGGCCAGAGATTCCGACGGTAAAACGGTGAATGAAGCTGACTTTAACCTGGCCTTAAGTAAACAGGTAAAAGAACAGTTGGAAAAACTTGGAATTGAAGTATTAATGACCAGGCAGGATGCATCCTGGGTTTCACTTTATAATCGGATTTCCCAGGCAGGCATTGCCTCACTCGATAAACTTGCCCTGGACAGACCAGAAATTTTGCCGACGGCCAAACAATTGGCAGCTTTGCGCGCTGCCCTGCAGGAGCCGATCCGGATTAATAGTGATACCAGGTCTTCTGGCGGTTTGGGCTTTATGGGCGGCTATGGCGTTGGTGATTTGCAGGCGGATTTACTGGATCTCCAGAGGCAGTGTGTAAATGTATTGTACGTTTCGATACATGCGAACAGCAGTACTAACAGTGATTTACACGGAACCCAGGTTTTTTATATTGATGATGACACTGTAGAAAATGCAGAATCAGAGCCTCTGGCCACCCAAACTGAACCTGCCGGAAACAGGATTTACCGTGGGCGGGATAATGAGCGCAACCGCAAGCTGGCGGCAGCTGTTTATGACTCGATTGTCAGTGCCGTGCCGGAGCTGGGCGGCACAAACGCCGGCAAGGCAGTACTGACGGGAAACTACGCGGTATTGCGTGAACAGGCATTAGCCTCGATTATGGTTGAGACCGGATTTATAAGCAATTCGGAGGAATTGGAGTTTTCGCTTGTTAAAAACAACCAGACCAAAATTGCGAAAGCTATTGCGCAAGGCATCGAAAACTACGCAAAAAGCAATTGACCGCTGAATTAAAAATTCCGGAAGTATAACAACAAGAAATTAACGTAAATGAAGTAGACCTGAAATCTACGTTAAGCCCAGGAACTCGGCTAGCTCTTCAGGGTCGATCCGGAAAGGTGATCCCAGCCCCTGGTAAAACCCGTGGTCTGCAATCAGGTGAATGGCCATATCGGACCAACTCAGCACTTTACCATCGCGGAGGCGCTTAACTGTGGTGTTGCGCTTGTAGGTACCCCAACTATCGCGATAAGGGCAGGGGATTCGCCCCATAAACTCTTCTACCACAACCTCGTAAGTATCATCAACAACTATCGGCTTTTCCAAACCGGCTTTTCCCTGCCGGGTTAATAATTTCATCTTCTGGGCGATTTCCACATGAGTAAGGCCAAGGCGTTCAACAACCGCCTGATCATCCCGCAGGATGTCGACCAGGCTGCGGTCATCGTCGCCTAAAAAGCCTTCAGCAGAAAATTTTCCCGGCAGCATATTCTGGCGGATTATTCTAAATTCAGGGCCGTCTTTCATGGTTATCCCTCCCGCTTGGGTTAATCAGAATTTATCAAAGAAGATCTTTTCCGGCGGAATACCTTTGTTGCCGAGCACAGCCAGACAAGCATTGATCATGCCCGGACTGCCACAGAGGTAAGCTTCTTTACCTTCACCGTCCGGTATAAAGCGATCCACAACTTCAGTAATCAGACCCAGTTCGCCGGTCCATTCGTCGCTCGGTTCAGGTTTTGAAAGTGCCGGCACAAAGCGGAAATTTTCATGTTTCTCTGCCAGCTCGTACATTTCTTCCAGGTTATACAGATCCTTTTTAGTGACGGCACCAAAAAAGAAAGTCATTTTATAATCAAGCTGTTTTTCGAGTACATCCAGAATAATCGAACGGATCGGCGCCAAGCCGGAACCACCGGCGATCATAACCAGCTCCTTTTCCTTGCCCCGCAGATAAAACTCACCGAAAGGACCGCTGACTTTCACCTGGTCATTAACCTTCAGTGCCGTATGCACATAAGTAGTACAGATGCCTTGTGGGACCAGTCGCACAATCAGGTCGACATATTTCTTTTCCGAAGGGGCTGACGCAATCGAGTAGGCACGGTAAACAGATTCTTTTACTTTGGCATAAGGTTTGGAGTAAAGCTGCATATACTGACCGGCTTTGAAAGTGATTTCTTCACCTTCTTTGAAGCTCAGCCGCAGGCGTTTAATATCGTGAGTCTCGTCAGTCATGCTGGTAAGCGTAGTTAAGTATTCGCGGACATTGAACAATTCTTCCGGTATCACAATTTTGATATCGTTCTTGATTTTCACCTGACAGGACAAACGCACATTCTGCTCAATTTCCTCAGGTGTCAGGTAAGGAAGTTCTGTAGGCAAAACCGTGCCGCCGCCTTCGATAACCTTAACTTTGCACATGCCGCAGGTAGCTTTGCCGCCGCAAGCAGAGGGAATGAAGATTTTATTTTCGGCCAACGAAGACAACAGAGAGTTGCCACCGTTGACAATGTGCTCGCGTTCACCATTATTAATATCAATTTTGCATTCACCGTAGTTATTGAGAAACAGCTCAGCGACCATAATGATAACTGCGAGGCCAACAGATATCATGGAGATGCTGATAACAGTTTGCAAAATTTCCATATTATACCACCTGATTCCTTTTTACTGAATAGTAAAAATTCCAGAGAAGCCGACAAAAGCAAGCGCCATCAGACCGGTGATTACAAAAGCGATTCCCGGCCCTTCTAGTCCCTTTGGCAGTTTATTTTTTGCCATTTTTTCCCGGATCGCAGCCAAGGCGCTTATAGCCAGCCACCAGCCGAGTCCACTGCCCAATCCGAATAATACTGACTGCACAAAATTGTATTCACGGATGACCATGAATAATGTAGCACCCAGAACAGCGCAGTTGACGGTAATCAGAGGCAGGAAGATTCCCAGCTTGATAAACAACTCAGGCAAAAAGCGGTCCATCGCCATTTCCAGAATTTGAACCAGAGCGGCGATAATCGCGATAAAGATGATTGTCTGCAGGTATTCCAAACCAAGCGGGACAATAATGTAGGTGTAGACCAGCCAGTTTACGAGGTTGCAGATAACCAGAACCATGGTAACTGCTTTACCTAAACCGGAGGCTGTTTTGAATTCGGTAGAAATGGAGATGTACGAACACATTCCCAGGAAGTTGGCCAGGATCATATTGCTCGTTACAATCGAGGCAAAAAAGATGATGAAAGGATTAATTCCTGCGACGCCCATATGCCTGCTCCTTATTTCTTGCCGCTGCCGGTTTTGCTTTTGGACAGCATATTGGATGTTATCCAAATCAAAACGGCTATGAGGAAAAACGCGGCCGGCGGCATAACCATGATCGTCCAGGTCTCAAAGCCCAGGAAGTTCAGGTTGTAGCCAAACAGGGTTCCGAAACCGACGTATTCACGAATTGTTGCTATTACCAGCAAAACGGCGGTATAGCCGAGCCCGGCAAAAAAACCGTCCAGCATGGAAGCGATCGGCGGGTTTTTGGCGGCATAAGCTTCCAGACGGCCCATGATGATGCAGTTAGTGATGATCAGGCCAACGTAGGGACCCAGCGCTTTACTGATTGTAGGCATTGTGGCCTTGATAAAAATATCAACCAGAATGACAAAGAACGAAATAATCAAAACCTGAATGATCATGCGGATCCGCCGTGGAATGTAATTGCGCAGCAGTGACAGGGTAAGGCTCGAGAGAGTAGTAACAAAGACAAGTCCCAGGCCCATAACCAGTGAATTCGACATCAGGTTGGTTACAGCAAGGCTGGAGCAGATACCAAGGATTTGACGCAGTACCTGGTTCTCGGTCCACATGTTCCGTTTGACGATACTTTTAAAGGATTCAGCCATGCTATTTCACCTCCAGCCTGCTGATTGTATTGTCGATCAGGGCATTTATCATCCTCAAAACCGCGTTGGAAGTCTGGGTAGCGCCACTGACAGCGTCTATTTGATCGCCACCGGCCGAGCCATAGGCGAGCGGGCGCCCCGCTTCGATTTCCAGACCACGGAACTGTTCCCGGTAGGCCAGCTCATCGATCCGGCCGCCAAGGCCGGGTGTTTCATTCTGGGATGTAAAGACAATGCCCGTAACTGTTTTTTTATCGGGGCTGATGCCTAAATACCCTTCGATGCGGCCCCAGAGGCCGGCACCTTCAAACGGTACAGCCAGAGCCAGTGTTTCTCCCTGAGCTCCGACGTGGCGCTGCACAGCAACACCAGCGTTGGTATCGGGTTTAACGTTTTCTTCATAGCGCTTGAGGATTTCCTCAGAAGTGCCCCCGGTATCCAGACCGAAGACATAGAGTACAGCGGTGCGGTCGGCCACCAAAGCGTTCTGGTCGATCATGGGCTTGTAATAGGCGTTAGCGCTGGCCAGAACCAAGGCAATGACGGCGCTGACAATCAGCATGAAAATTACAGTGTAAAGGTGATCGCGCGTCAGTTTCAGCTTCATGTGCTCACCTGCTTTCGCTGTGCCAGTTCTTTTACCTGACGGTCAATCAACGGCACAAAGGAGTTGGCGATCAGAATGGCGAACATAATGCCTTCAGTGAAAATTGAAAATGAGCGAATGACCACAGTCAGCAAACCGATCAGTACCCCGTAGATGATCTTGGCAGTGTTGTTTGCTGGTGCGGAGATTGGGTCTGTGGTCATGAAGACTGTACCGAACATGAAGCCGCCGGTCATCAGCAGGAAAAGCGGATCCTGCTGAATTACTCCTGTCGCATAGAGAATCGCGTTCAGCAGAGTGAATGATACTGCGCAGGACAGCATAATTTTCCAGGAAGCGCTTTTAGTGACGATCAGGTAGGCGGCCGCGGCAAGAATCAGGAGCACGCTTGTTTCGCCGAGTGATCCGGGGATTGTTCCCAGAAATAGAGCCAGAGGATTGTAAGTGACGCTGGTATCCACCAAAGGCGTAGCACTTGTGATTGCGTCGACGCCGCCGCTGAAACGGGCAAAGCCGCCCGGCAGGTCACTGAAGGGAATTGACCAGCGAACCGTTAGATAGTGGGGGAAAGAGATATAGATGAGGCAGCGGCCAACCAGTGCCGGGTTGAAAATGTTGCGGCCAAAACCGCCAAAAACGCATTTGCCGAAGGCAATACCAAAGGCAATACCTACTGCGGCAACCCAGAACGGAATCGCCGGCGGCAGTGTCAGCGTGAACAGGGCGCAAGAGACAAACACAGCTTCTGAAACCTTGGCGGCTTCGCCGTTAATCAGCCTCATAATGCCATATTCAGACAGTACGCCGGCAATGGTGACAACTGCTAACAAAACTAGTGTTCGCAATCCGAATAAATAAATAGATAGGAGATAAATTGGAATCAGGCTGACCAGAACTCTGGTCATAAGTTTTTGTCTCAGAAACAACTTACCGAACTGGATCATAAGCCTCCCCATTCTGCATGGCACGCTTTGCTCGGGTATGTATCCGTGATTTGGATTTATTCGTATCAGTTACGAATAGTGTAGCTGATAAACAAACAAATGTGAACGGTGCGACAGCGACAATTTAATCTGCTTTTGATAGAATATAACAGCTTGGCTCATTGCCGCAAACAGGTCATTTAAAGTTTAAACTACATTAACAGTTTAGACAAAATCAGGAGGCAAATTATGCAACAGGACACAATTCTCATAATTGATCTAGGCAGTACAGAAAATTCTGTCCTGGCCCGGCAGATCCGCAGCATGGGCGTATACAGCGAAATTCAGCCGCATGATTTCCCGGCAGAGCAATTGCAGCAAATGCCACAGGTAAAGGGTTTGATTTTCAATGGCGGCTGTAACCGTGAGGTAGATGGTGAGCTGGTCACACCTTCGCCGGACCTCTACAACAGCTCCTTGCCCATGATTGCTTTCGATTGCGCGGATTTCGCAGACATTAATAATGAAAACATTGATCCTGAAGTTGTCCGTCATTTTGTCTTCAATACCTGCGGTGCCAAAGCCAGCTGGAACATGGATGCCTTTATCGAGGAACAAACGCGGGAACTGCAGCGCCAGGTTGGCGACGAGCGTGTGTTGCTGGCACTTTCCGGCGGTGTCGACAGTTCTGTAGTAGCGGCGCTGCTGATCCGGGCGATCGGCAAGCGGGTTACCTGCATACATGTAAATCACGGCTTGTTGCGTGAAGGCGAACCGGAGCAGGTGGTGCAGGTTTTTGGCAAGCAACTGGGCGCCGACTTGATCTATGTAGACGCGGTCGACCGTTTTCTGGATAAACTCGCCGGAGTCAGCGATCCGGAAGATAAACGCAAAATTATCGGCACGGAATTTATCCGTGTTTTTGAAGAAGAAGCCCGCAAACTCAAAGGTATCCGCTTTTTGGCGCAAGGGACCATTTATCCTGACATCGTGGAGAGTGGTACCAAAACCGCCAAAGCAATTAAAGCGCATCACAATGTCGGCGGCCTGCCGGATGACCTGGCATTTGAGCTGGTAGAGCCAATCAAGTATCTATATAAAGATGAAGTCAGAACCTGCGGCCTTATTGGCTTGCCTGCCGGAGGCAATGGTTAACCGCCAGCCGTTCCCAGGACCCGGCCTGGGTGTTCGCTGCCTTGGTGCCATAACCCGCGACCGCCTGGAAGCTGTGCGTCAATCCGACTCCATCCTGCGTGAAGAATTTCACAAGGCCGGCCTCGATAAAACCGTCTGGCAATACTTCACCGTCGTACCCGACTTCAAATCAGTCGGCGTGCGCGACCACGCCCGCTCCTACGAATTTCCCGTCATCGTCCGTGCTGTCCACACAGTAGACGCCATGACCGCGACAATTGCCCACCCCGAGTGGTCCCTGCTTGACCGCATTACCGACCGCATTGTCAAGGAAGTTAAAGGCGTCAACCGGGTTTGCTACGACTTGACACCGAAGCCAACCGGCACAATTGAGTGGGAGTAAGACCAGCCATGGAGACATTTTATGCTCAAACTTGATGAAGTTGAAGAAATCCTGGAGGAGCTTGCCAGTGAACTGCCGCAACCGCTCTTTAACAAACTAAACGGCGGCATTATCTTGCTTCCTGAAGTGAAGCTGAATCACGTGGGGAGCAATAACGATCTTTACATCCTGGGAGAGTATCACAGTGGTGGAAACATGGATCGGTATATTGCTATATATTACGGCTCCTTTATGGCGGTATATGGCCATTTAAATAAGGAAGCTTTGAAAAAGCAGCTTGCACAAACTCTGAAGCATGAATTTATCCACCACCTTGAATCCCTGGCAGGAGAGCGTGATTTGATAAAAGAAGACGAGAAATTCCTGAGGGATTATTTAAGAAGAAAAAGCTAAAAAAGCGGGGCGTGCTGGTTTTTCCCAGGTCACGCCCCGCTTTAGTTATTTCGTGTCTTGTTCACTTTTTCGTGGTTTGTTCGTTATTTAATGCCTTGTGATTTCGCCATTTTTCTTCTTACAATGCCACTGCCTTACGGTGTTGTCTGCCCTTGTTGGATCTGGCCCATGAGCAGCTGACCGTAGGGAGATTCGATCGGCAGCATGATAACGGGTTCGCCATTGAAGGAAACTTTGTAGCTTTCCAGTTGACGATATAATTTGTAAAACTCAGGGTCTGCTCCGTAGGCTTCGTTGTAGATACGGGCTGCTTCCTGCTCGCCTTCGGCTGTGATCTGTTTAGCCTGAGCATCGGCTTCTGAAATAATAATGTCGGCTGTGCGGTCGGCTGCTGAGGTTATCCGGCGGGCGGTTTCAGTGCCCTGGGAAAGATAACTGGCGGCGATCGATCGACGGTCGGTAATCATACGGTTATACACGCTTTCTTTGTTTTCCTCCGGCAAATCAGTACGTTTGATGCGGACATCGACAATCTGGATGCCTGTATTACCGCCTTCCATGGCCTGGGTAACTTCGCGTTGAATTTCTTCGTTTAAATTGCCGCGGGCGGTTTCAGCGCTGATGATGTCACCGTATTCTGTGGCGGATAAACGTCTGCGTACTGCGTTGTAAACAGCCGCATCCAGACGCTGTTCAGCTGAATTCACCGTCTGCAGAGTCTGCCAGAACCGTTGCACGTCGCTGATTCTCCAGACTGTGTAGTTATCGACAATAATCGGTTTCTGATCCAGTGTCAGTATAGGTGTAGCCATGCTGTCGTAGATCATTTGATACTTGGGCAGAGAGACGCTTGTTTCAACAAATGGCGTCTTCATTTTCAGTCCTGGTTCGGTATGGATTGTGACTGCCTCGCCAAAACGAAGCACAATTTTGAATTCGCCTTCGTTTACTATAAAGAGTGAGTTAAGCAGTACTATTACAGCTGCAACAATTACAATAGCAAGCAGGATTAATTTAGTGCCTTTCTTTTTCATTGTGCTGCACCTCCTTGCGTCGGATTTAACAATTCATTCAACGGCAGGTATTGAACCGTGTTGCCATTTTCATTCGTAATTATTATTTTGGCATTTGGATAAATCAGTTCCAAGGTTTCCATTACCAGCCGGTGTTGAGTTACATTCGGATTGTTTTTGTATTCTGTCAGGATAGCTTTAAACTTGGCTACGTCACCGGTAGCTGCCAGTATTCGTTCCTGTTTATCAGCTTCAGCAGCTTCAAGTAAAGCCTGGGCTTCGCCGCGGGCTACCGGGATTCTCTCATTTTCATAGCGGCGTGCTTCGTTAACTTTGGTGTTCTGTTCCTCACGCGCGTTAGTTACGTCTCTGAAAGCAGCCTGCACTTCGCCGCTAGGTGGTTCGATGTCTTGAAAGCGCAGAGCAATGATATGGATACCAGACTTGTATTCATTCTGTAGTGCAACCAGTTGTTCGGTTGCATTCGCTTCAATTTCGGTTTTACCGTCTGTGATCGCATAATCCAGCTCGGCAGAGCCAATTACGCTGCGGATTGCGGCAGTGGTCGCGTTCAGCAAAAACTGTTCGCCATTGGAGATATTGTAAAGGTAATCCTTTACGTTACTTATGCGCCATTCGACGATTGCATCGGCATGAACAATGTTTTCATCACCTGTGATCATCAGCGCTTCGTCTTCAACAGAAGTGATGGTGCCATCAGGTGATGTCCGGAAGCCGATTTCAACCTTCTGTGTGAGTTTGGCAGGCACTTTTACTACTTTCTGAATGGGATAAGGTGCCTTAAAATGCAAACCCGCATTTACTTCTTCGTGAGTTAAGCCGCCAAAGGTCAAAATCGCGGCATGTTCCTGCTCAGATACTGTGTAAAACATGGACGAGCTGATTGCTAATAAAATTACTACTACGACAGCAGCAGCTATTAACCTTTTCAGATTCCGCGGTATTTTTGGAACCTTAGGCTTGGTGATGTTTTCAAAACCTTGCATTAAATTTTTTCCTTGCCTTTCATAACGTTTTCAAAAGTCGAATACTTGGGTAGTTGAAATTTTTCGCAACGTAATAATTATGCCATTAAATGCTGCTTTCGGAAACTCAGCACGAAAAAGCCAGTATTTCGCATGTTTAGTAACCCTCACTCTGTTATTTCGGATTGCAGTAAATCCGGCGGCAAAGTAGAGTTAATGCTAACGCGCTGTCGCGGAATAAAATTTGTGACCAATACCGGTCTGGGAGAAACAATGCAACAACGAAATAATCGTGTAATTCCTGTTATTGCTGCCATTGCTATTCAGCTCTGCCTGGGAACGGCCTACGTTTGGAGTTTATTCCAAAACGGCATCGCCAAAAGCATTTTCAACGGCGACCATGCTGCCGCCGGGCTGACTTTTTCACTTTTGCTGGCAACGCTTTCGATTGGCAGTACAATCGGCGGCAAGCTGACTGGCCGTTTCGGCCCTCGCAAAGTTGTCATGGCCGGCGGCCTGATTCTGGCTTTAGGCTTTTTTGCTGCTTCATTCACAACAGCCGCTTCCCCCTGGATGATTTGGGTAACTTATGGAGTTCTGGGGGGTGTAGGCATGGGCTTTACCTATTCGACAACGATCGCCTGCGCCCAGAAATGGTTTCCCGACAAACGGGGTTTCATAACCGGCTTAATAGTTGCCTCACTTGGCTTTGGCGGTGTGCTGTTTACACCCCTGATCGAAACTCTGATTCATAGATTCGGTGGTACCGGCATGGGTGAACTGCAGACATTCATGGTTCTGAGTGCGATTTTTGCTGTTGTCTGCACAATCGGCGGCTGGTTTGTTCAGGATCCGCCCAATGGGTATCTGCCGGCAGGCTACACGCCGCCTACTGCCGGTTCAAAAAATGCTGTACGCGATTTTGCACCCGGTGAGGTTTTGCGCCTGCCGCAGTTTTATCTGCTTACCATTACCTTAATGCTTGCTTGTATGGGCGGCCTGATGATGATCGGCTTTGCCAAACCTATAGCTATTGCTAAGGGCATGTCCAGCACTGCGACAATTGGTGTATTGATGATCTCGCTCTTCAATTCATTCGGTCGGTTGTTCTGGGGCTGGGCTTCGGACAAACTGGGTCGTCGCAATACCGTAATAATCTTGCTTGCAGGCAACGCAGCACTGTCACTGCTGGTAAACCTGGCTACTGGTTACATGATCTATGTTCTCATTGCTCTGATCGGCTTGTTCTACGGTGGCTTCCTGAGCACATTTCCTGCTTTTACGGCTGACCTGTTCGGCAGCAAACATATGGCTACTAATTATGGTATGGTCTTGATCGGATTTGGTGTCGGCGCTGTGGTCTCTTCCTACATTGCCGGCTACTACAAAAACATTGCCGTCAACGACATCAGCCTGATGACACCGGCCTTTGTGATCGCGGCCATTGCCGCCGTGGCTGGAATCGCCATTATTCTCATGCTCAAAAAACCGCAGGCCATAGCACATGAAACAGATTTTAATAAGGAACCAGCACAGAAAGCGACAGCAGTGAATGCGAATATTGATTGACGCTGACGGTTGCCCGGTTGTTGATTCGGCCGTCAAACTCGCCATAAAATATAAGCTGGAATGCATTATTTTCTGCGATACAGCCCACTTCATCGAGCGGCCCGGTGCGCGTGTAGTTATTGTGCCGACTGGTGCTGACAGCGTCGACTTTAAGCTTGTCAACGAGTTACTCGCTGGTGATATTGTCATCACCCAGGATTACGGTCTTGCTGCAATGAGTCTGGCAAAAAAAGCCGTTCCTGTCAGTCAGAATGGCCTGGTGTTTACTAATGAAAATATCGATTCTTTATTGCATGCCCGTCACACCGCCCGCAACATACGCCGATCCGGCGGGCGACTGAAAGGACCAAAAAAGCGGACATCTGAACAAGATAAAGCTTTCGTTGAAACCATGCACAAGCTGATTCAGGCAGATGCACAAGCTGATTCAGGCAGAAATGGATAATTGATTAATGACAATAGCGCGCAACTTGAAAAAGTGCGCGCTATCGTTATGGAAAGCTCATTAACTAAATTTACACCGATAAAACCAACAAATCAGCTTATTTTTGCTTACCAGACCAGCTCATTCTGCTGTTGTCTGAGACGGCGGATAAAAGTATCTTCCAGCTCAACCATGTCGTAGATTATCACTTGGTCCTTACTGACATCCTGACCAACTTTAATTGGTTTGCCTTCAGCCTCGAGCCGCTGGAGTTTTGTATTTAGTCCAATCATTTTGTCGTCGCACCGGTTATCCCGGCCTCCCCCTTAAGTTTCAAATTAATATATTTTAGCAATGCCTTAACAGATAGTCAAGGTGCATAACTAATTTGAGAAATACTTGTGAAAAATGTAACAAGTTGTATAAAAATAATTTGAATACAGCGTATTCCAGAAGAGGGAGGCAGGAGCGAAAAGGAAGCGCAACTGCGTAAACTGCTCGATTTCTCCAGTTAATCACTATTAAAATCCATGTTTAGCGTTTGCCCATGATTGCCTGATAGTGGATAATAGAACACGGAAAGCGTGCTTGCATTGAAAAGCACGCTTTGCAATGTATAGTTCGCGATTCCCCAATTAATAATTTGGCAACATGCCGTAATTCAGGAGGAGATTCAATGAAACAGCTAACCAGTGAGCAAATTGCCGAGATCGCGCAGTTTGACACCCCTACTATTGCCAATGCCATCGAGTTTTTTAAAATCCGTGGCCGCCTGGAAGGCGTGATGAACCCTGAGATCAAATGTATTCTGCCTTTTGGCAAAACAATGGTAGGTTACGCCTATACTGCAAAAATCTCGGCTGCGGCCCCGGCAACTACTGAACAGCCGCAACTCTGGATGGATTATTTTGCGAAACTGCAGGCAACTGCCCGTCCGTCTCTTGCTGTTTTGCAGGATATAGACCCTCAACCGGTCGGTTCATTCTGGGGTGAGGTAAACGCCACCTGTCACAAAGCGCTTGGTTGTGTCGGCACCATTACAAATGGCGGTGTGCGCGACCTTAACGAGGTTGAAGAACTTGGCTTCGGCTTTTTTGCCAGCACCGTGCTGGTTTCGCATGGCTACGTTCATATTGAAGAACACGGCATCCCGGTGGAAATCGGCGGTGTTACTGTGAAGCCCGGCGACTTGCTTGCGGCTGACCGCCACGGCGTAATTTTGATTCCGCACGAAATTGCTGAACAACTTGCGGATGCCTGTGTCCAGGCAGGTGAAGCGGAAATGCCTGTCCTTAATGGCTGTCGCAAGGCTTTAGCTGAAAACGCCGAAGTTAATCTGGACGAGCTGAAACAATGGCGTAAAGAAATGGCTGAGAATCGTCAGCTTAAAACGTAAGTTATGACAAATAAATCTTCTTCTGACAACCAGCTTCCAGCTGCCTCAAAAGGCAAGATACACCAGGAGATCATCAGGGTTTTTCTGCGACTCGGGTTATTTGCCTTTGGCGGTCCGGCAGCCCACATTGCCATGATGGAAGACGAAATCGTCAATCGGCGCAAATGGGTTAACAAAGAAAAGTTTGTTGATATGTTGGGGCTGACTAACCTTATTCCCGGCCCCAATTCAACCGAAATGGCAATAATGCTTGGGTACGCCCACGGTGGTAAGCTTGGCTTGCTGCTGGCGGGTGTGTCCTTTATTTTGCCGGCTATGCTGATTGTTTTGCTCTTTGCTGTGCTTTATCAAAAATTCGGCAGCGTGCCTTCAGTTGGCCATATGCTCGATGGCATCAAACCAGTGGTAATCGCGATAGTCGCCCAGGCTGTCTATCGCTTAGGAAAAACAGTATTGAAAAATGCAGATGCCGCGATAATTGCCGCGGCTGCTTTTACGGCCTATATGCTGGGAGTAAAGGAAATTCCGCTTTTACTGGCAGCAGCAGCGTTGATGCTGGTAATCCGATTGCTCCGGCGACCTGATAAACCAACGCCAAAGCCACGGCTGCACGCGTTTGAACCCTTATCGCTGGGGATGTTGTTTCTGGTTTTTCTGAAAATTGGCGCTGTGCTTTATGGCAGCGGCTATGTGTTAATCGCGTTTTTACGGACAGAATTTGTTGAGCGCTTCGGGGTTCTTACCAGCCAGCAACTGATAGACGCGGTCGCAGTCGGCCAGTTTACTCCGGGGCCGGTTTTCACAACAGCTACTTTTGTGGGCTACGTAATCCACGGGTTCCCCGGCGCTATCGTTTCTACTGTCGGAATTTTCCTGCCCTCATTTTTGTTGGTGCTGATCCTTAATCCTCTGCTGGAACGGCTCCGCGCCTCAAAAACGTTATCGCACATCCTGGATGGCCTGAACGCCGGCTCGGTAGCCCTGATGGCTGCAGTTACAGTCCAACTGGGCAGAGAAGCGCTGGTGTCGGTACCTGCCGTAATAATTGCTATTGTCAGCGCCTTTTTGCTTATTCGTTATAAAGTAAACTCAACCTGGTTAATTTTGGGTGGTGGCTTGATCGGCTTGCTGCTGCCGCTTTGGAGGTAATAAATGACATATCTTGGTGAGAATATTCCAAAACTGGGGTTCGGCTTAATGCGCCTGCCACAAAATGATGGGGAAATCGACATCGAGCAGGTGAAAGCAATGGTTGATCGTTTCATGGCTGCCGGATTTACCTATTTTGATACTGCTTTTGGCTATAATGAGGGGAAATCAGAAATTGCCGCCAGACAAGCCCTTGTTGAACGTTATCCTCGTGAGACCTATCAGCTGGCAACAAAGCTGCCCGCCTGGGAAGCCAATTCAGCCGCTGAAGCCAGAGCTATGTTCCAAACCTCGCTTGAACGCACCGGGGCAGGATATTTCGACTTTTATCTGTTGCACAACCTTGGTGACGCTCGCATTCAAAAGTTTTATGACTACGATTTATGGAATTTTGTCCGCGAGCAAAAAGAGAAGGGACTGGTACGGCACATTGGTTTTTCGTTTCACGATAAGGCTGAGCGCCTGGACGAACTGCTGACACGACATCCTGAGACAGAATTTGTCCAGCTGCAGATAAATTACGCAGACTGGGAGCATTCTGCGATTGAATCGCGCAAATGCTACGAAGTGGCCTGCAAACACGGTAAACCGATAATTATCATGGAACCCGTTAAAGGCGGAAACCTGGCTGATCTGCCTCCGCATCTGGAACAGATTCTTAAAACAGCAAATCCGGAAGTATCAACCGCCTCCTGGGCGATACGTTTTGCCGCTTCACTCGATAACATAATTACAGTTCTTAGCGGCATGTCAAATGTTGAGCAAATGGAAGATAATTTGTCGTACATGAAAGATTTTCAGCCGCTGACAGATCCGGAAAGACAAGCGTTAACGCAGGTACAACAAGCATTGCAGAAAATGCCCAGCATCCCTTGTACGGCATGCGGCTATTGCATCAAAAATTGCCCGTCGGGTATCCCGATTTACCAGATATTCAAAGCTATTAACCGGAATCTGGTATTCAATACCTTCGATTTAGCCAAAGGCAATTACAATTTCGAAACCCGCTGGGGCAACAAGGCTTCAGCCTGTATTGAATGCGGCAAATGCGAAGAAGTCTGCCCGCAGCATATCCCGGTTATCGATACGCTAAAAACAGCAGTTGAATTATTCGAATAGATTGAAACATTAGAATGGTTAATTAATTTTAATATTACTGACCTTTATTGTTAACAAAAGCAAAGCCACCCACGTGTTTAGCAGGGGTGGCTTTGCTTTTTGCTGATACTTTTTGCGTTAGCTGCTGTTTCCTGAATTCAGTAGCAGGCAGCTTATTTGAGTTTTGCGCTAAGATTCATCTCAACTGACGCCAGCGCCTGAGATACAGGGCAGCCGGTTTTGGCTTTATCGGCAAACTCAAGGAAGGTTGCGGCATCAATACCGGGCACTTCACCAACTGTTGTTAATTCAATCAGTTTGATTTTGGGGCCAGGAGCCAGATGAACCTTGGCTGAAGTTGAAATACGAGTAGGTGTATGGCCTGCATCGGTCAGGATCGCGGCCAAAAACTGGGAAAAGCAACCTGCATGGGCTGCGCCGAGCAATTCTTCGGGGTTCGTGCCTGGGGCATCCTCAAAACGGGAATATTTGGAAAATTCACCTTCATAAGCACCGGAGGCAAGACGCATTGTTCCCTTTCCTTCATCAAGGCTTCCATTCCATACAGCAGTTGATTCACGTACTGGCATAAAACCACTCCTTTCGGTTAACAAAGATATTAATACATTAACCGTAGCATGGCCCTGCTGGTTCGGTCAATCGCGCCATGTTACGGATTTAAGGTTTCATTCGGAATCATCCATCGTTCCGAGGAGGTGGTTGATGAACTGCTGAGCGCGTCTGCCGGAGATATTGCCGTGCCACATCCCCCATTTGCGCGCTTCTTCCATTAAAATATTTTCCGGCAGTTTAATTTCAGGATAACGGCGGGCGATACCTTTAACGATTTCGAGATACTCCTGTTGATTCGGTTTGCCGAAACGAATGGTGACGCCAAAGCGGTTAACGAGCGACATTTTTTCTTCTGCAGTATCGGAGTGGTGAATATCGTCACCGTCACGGGTCGTGTCGCTACGGTCAGACCAGGTTTCCCTGATTAAATGGCGTCGGTTGGAAGTAGCATAAATCAATACGTTATCCGGGGTAATCTCCAGCCCGCCTTCGATAACGGCTTTCAGGTACTTGTATTCTGTTTCAAAATCTTCGAAGGAAAGGTCGTCCATAAAAATAATAAAGCGGTAGTTGCGGTTCTTGATCATTGAAATAACCGTGGCCAGATCCTGCATCTGGTGCTTATAAAATTCAATAATCCGCAAACCGCTGCTGTGGTATTCATTAAGAATCGCTTTTATACAGGTTGATTTACCGGTACCGCTGTCTCCGTATAGTAAAAGGTTATTAGCCCGATGCCCCTGCAGAAAAGCTTCGGTATTTTCCCGTAACATTTGTTTTTGTGTTTCGTAGCCGATCAGGTCACTTAACCTTACTTCAACAATATTTGTAATCGGCTCAAGCTCAAGCTTGTCAGCAGGTTGGCGAATCCGGAATACTTTGTTCAGGCCGAACATGCCAACGCCATGATCTCGGTAAAACCCCGTTACCACTTTGAAAACTTCCTCGGTATCCTCAGCTGCGGCTAAAGCGTCGCTGAGCATTCGCACCTGCTGACTGACATTGTGATTGTATTTTTTTTGCTCCTTAGGTAATGCCCGGTAGTTACTGATAATCGAAAAGCAATCGATCTCGAGTGCCTGTTCCAGTGGGGTGAAGTCGTAGTCAAACAGTTCTTTGAAAATCCGGAAATCATTACTTACCAGCAAGTTCACACTGCCGTCACGGGCACCTTTTTTCTCACATGAGAGGCTGAAAGGGTTTTCGGTGGTTGCCAGTAAATAGGCGAGGTAGTTATGCCATAAGTTATTATCGAATCCGTATACAGTCGCTACATCAAGCAAACGATGAATCTGGGTATAAATTGCGGCAGTCAGGTCTTCCTTAACATAAGTGCCGCTGTCAAATTCGCGAATCAGATCTGCCAGACAAAACAAAATACTATTGGGCGCGATATTGCGGAACACAACCAGATTTGCTAATTTACGATACATGTAGAACCCCTCTTAACATCCAGATTTTCTCATTAGACGAGATACTTGGTTTCTGTAAAAATTCTAAGCAGCTGAGAAGCAAAGATAGTAACAATAATACAGATAAATCCGCTTTGCGTCAGCCTGTGTCTTAATCTAGCCTGTGCAAGACAGTAGATGAGCAACAGCATATTGGTTATGGTAACATTGGGCTGGGAGGAAGATTACTATGAATACGATTAAACAGGGAGTAAATAAGTTTTATATCGGAGACAGTCCGGAAAATGTTCTCGCGGAGATAATCTACACGCCAACCAGCGATAATCGGCTTGTGATCGAGAGAACTTTTGTGTCTGATACACTGCAAGGCCAGGGGATAGGCCGCAAGTTGGTTAACAAAATAATCGACCTGGCCCGTCGAGAAAACAAAAAAATTTCAGCCCGCTGTTCGTACGCCCACAAAATGCTTTTGCGCTGCGAAGACTGCCAGGATTTGTTTGTGGCCGAGCCTGACGACCAGCCGGACCCGTTTGAATGAAAACGGGCACGGATTGGCTTATAGCCTGAAGCCTGGATTAAACCAGAAGCTGAATTAAATAGCCGGGTTCGCGTTTGCTGACCCGGCTTGAACTAAAGCAGTTTTTGTCTTGACCTTGAACTGCGTGGTGATTTACTAAGCAGTTATTTCTTGACACTGAATTGGAAGTAAACCTTATCTTTTGCTGGCTCGCCTTCACCGCCGTAAGCTAAAAGCTCGCTGACAGTCATGAAGCGAAAGCCCTTTTCTTTGAGCCCCTTGATCATTTTGGGCATTGCTTCAACCGTAGTGCTGTTAGTATCATGAAGCAGGACAATGTGCCCGTTACGTGCTTTCTCAATAACAAAATCAGCGATATAATCCGGTTCTCCTCTGTGGTTCCAGTCCTCAGGACAGCTCTGATACGACCAGTTCACCAGAGTCATGCCCAATTCTTTACTGACTGCGATAGTTGTATCGTCATAGGCACCTGTTGGCGGACGCGCAATAACTGGTTTTACACCGGTAATACCTTCGATCAGGTCATTAGCCTGACTGAATTCCTTACGCACCTCACTGGCGCTCAGTTTTTTTACCGTCTTATGCGAATAAGTGTGATTACCGATCTCATGTCCTTCAGCAAAAGCACGCTTCACAAATGATTCCCGTCCGGCGGCAATCTGATTTCCCAGTACAAAAAATGTTGCCTTAACATCTTCAGCTTTCAGTAAATCCAATAACGTGCCAGTATCGCGCAGAGAAGGGCCGTCATCAAAAGTCAGCGCAATAACAGGGTTCTCGCTGCTTGGCGGCAGTTCAGCCGCCACCGTTGCGGCAGCCGTTGTTGGCACAGTAGTCGCCAACGTAGTCGGTGCTGCAGTTGTGGCCGCAGGCTTAGTCGCAGTTGAAGTTGCAGTCGTTACAGACGACCCCGCCGTAGTCGAATCAGCCGCATTTGATGACGTTGCTCTCGACCTACATCCAACCGCAACACCTGCCGCCGCAAACACCAACGACAAAGTAATAACTAACAGAATAATTCGATTAACAAATATTGAGCCTGCTTTATGTTTTTTATTATTCAACTTATTTTCTCCTATTGAACAAAAACGATGTGACTTGTTTCTCTTATTTACTACTTTTCAATAAAGCAACGTTCTTCCTGTCACCTTGTTCGTCCTGTTATCTTCTTGAATTTCCGATTGCAATCCCGCGACCTTGCTAGTCTTCGCCCTGTCGTCCTTTTCCGAAAAGGCCTGCACCAGCCAGGCGAATTCGCAGCAAAATGGCTAATGGAGAGACCATTTTGCGAGACTTGAGCCTGACGGTGCAGGCCTTTTACTTAAATGCTTCAGCCGGATATTGTGCCCGCGGGTTCCAGCAGATCCATTCCTTAAAACCCGCATCTTCAATTGCTTTGATTTGCGCACTGATCGCGGCGGCGTCATAGGTCATGTAGTAGCCTTTTGGCAGATAACCTGCGGTGAAGGCTTGCAAGTAAGGACGGATCGTAGAGGTATACCCTGGTTTTTCCACAGCCGGTTTGCCGAACATTAAGGTTTGGTACATTACCTCATATGGCTTAAGGTCGGGTTTCTCAAAAAGTACGCCATTTATTTTCGAACCGACGCCATTTCCGGTGTAGTGGCCTTTTGAGCTATTAGCAAAGTGGGATGGGTAAGCCATCGGGCTGATATTATCGATGCCAGTAAGGCCGAGCTGAGCCCAATCCTGGCCAACAATTTCGCCGTCACGTTTGCTGAGAATTATGGCAGCAAAAACATCCGCACCCAGAGGAGTTCCGGTTTCATCCTGAATTTTAATGCGGGCAAACTGCAGGAAACGGTTAATCGCTTCCACTCTGGTAGGCACTTCGCCCTCAGCCCCGAAATATGGTTTTGTGCCTGAAGTAGTACCGCCGGTAGGGAAGCGGATGTAATCGAATTGGATTTCGTCAACACCCATGGCGATTGCTTCAAGTGCGATGTCGACATTGTATTGCCATACTGTCTGGTTATAAGGACTGACAAACGGTTTTTTGCCTTCAAGCGAAAACAGCAGTTGCTTGCCAGCGGAGTCCTTTATGGTTAAGTCGGGCCTGGCTTCCGCCAGAAGCGGATCTTTAAAACAAACAATGCGCCCGATTACTTTTACATTTTCATCGTGGAAGCGTTTGACAACGTTAGCCAGGTTGAAGGCGGGCTTAACAACGCCGCTGGAAACTGCCAGAGGTACTTTGGAAGCGTACTTGACACCATCTGATTCTTTCAGATCAATAACAACAGAATTTACTTCACTGTTTCTGGCGATGTTCAAAGCGGCATCAATCTGCGCTCCGGCTCCCAGGTATAAGGCTTTCGCTTCAATGTGCCGGACCGGAACTACCTGCTTAGCTTCAGGCAGAGGTCCGAAATAGGACTCCACAAGCTCATTACGAGGCAGTGATACCTTGGGTGCCGTAGTTGTGGGTACAGATTCGCTGGGGCTGGTTGTGGTCCCAGTTGTGCTGGCGGGAGCCGTACCGGGGAATGTGGTGCCGCCGGTTGTCTGGCTCGGCTGGCTTACACCAGTGGTACCACCGGTTTCGCCTGTTGCTGAACTTTGGCTGGTACTTGTACCAGCAGTAGTTGTTCCTGCTGTGGTAGTATCCGCCGGGGTCCCGCAGCTTGAAAGCAGCAGACTAAAACCCAGCATGCCTGCTACGATTACTGATGCTGCCCGGCGCCGCCAGTATTTGATATTAATTGTAGCTATAAATGTTCGTGGCATCAGCTTGCCTGAGTTTTCTTGAGTAAAAGCAAAAACAGATTCTTGTTTCGCGCTGAACTGAGATTCGGACCTGAAAGACATGGCATATTCTCCTGTTATGGACAACAATCGGCAGAAGTAATCTGCGTGTTGATTCATTCAATCAATATGTACTGATTAGTTGCAGCACACATCACAAAGACTACCAGATTTGTTCCGGTTTTTAAACCGTTGAATATTCAGAAACAAGATAAAGTACAGCAAAGCCTTTCTCGGTTAATGTTTTCATTTCCGTTAATATATCGTAAACTAACTTTGTTCTGGTGGAATCAATAAGGAAGCAAACATGAAATTGACGCTTAAAAGAAAACCACTTTCGTTCCGAAAAATGAACATCCTGATTTTTGTTTTACTGCTGCTTGCTGCCGTAGGGTTTACTGATTACGTGCTTTTTTCCAACTGGCTCAATTCAGCTGAACAAAATGTAATGAGCCTTGCAGCTAGTACTAACAGCCAGATTTTCAGTCAGATAGATAATTTTGTAGCTTCACCGCAACGGCTGAATGCTGCCAATCGCAGCCTGCTGGAAAACCTGGTGGTCGACCTGGATAACAAGACCGAACGGGAGAAGTTTTTTATTAGTCTGCTGGAGTCAATGGCTCCTGAAATATACAGCATCAGCTACGGTTCGGCTGCCGGTGAATACTATGGCGCTCGGCGTAATTTTAATGACGAAATTCAAATAATGCTTAATGACGCATCAACTGGCGGCCATTCCTGGTACTATTCCATTACGCCAGAACTGACTGCCGATGCATTTGTTATGGACGCCGGTCTGTTTGATCCTCGAACCCGTGACTGGTACACAGCAGCAATTAAAAGCGGTCAACCGGTATTTTCGTCAATTTATAAGCACTTTGTGATGGAAGACCTTGCCTTATCGGTTTCGACTCCAATTTATATTGACGGGCAGATCAGCGGAGTGTTTGGCTCTCATATAATTCTGTCCCGCATCGACACTCATCTACAGAAGCAGGTCGCAGCACATGGCGGCCTTGCGGTTATAGTGGAACGCGGCAGCGGCAAGCTGGTTGCCAATTCTTTCGGCTCGCCCAACTACACAAAAATTGACAGCGGTGAAGTAAATCGCCTGACTCTCAAGGAAACAGGAAATTCCGCTTTGGCTGCAGCTTTTCAGCGTTATCAGGAAGAAGGACAGCATCAGTTTCATCTGCCTGGCGCCGATGACGAATACTATTTTCAATTAACTGACTACAAGAAAAACGGGATAGATTGGCTGGTAATTACTGCTATCCCTCAGAATCTTTTTATGGCTGGAATTGAAAACGCCATCACCATAGCGCTGCTGCTGACAGCACTGGTTTGTCTGGTAGCGTTTTTTATTTACTATAGCGTGACGAACCGCTATCTGAGACCAATTGGCAGCTTAATTGAAGCTACTGAAAAATTCGCGCAGGGCGATTTCACCCAGCGGGTTGAAATTGTGCGCCAGGATGAAATCGGCAAGATTGCCGCAGCCTATAATCACTTGGCTGATACTGTTGACGATCTGGTTAATAATCTTGAAGATACTGTGCGCGAGCGAACGCTTGAGCTTGAAGCCCGCAATGAATACCTGAGGCAGGCCGACCAAAGCAAAAATGAATTCATCAATGCTTTGTCTCACGAGTTGCGAAATCCGCTTGCGGCAATTATCGCTGGCTTGTCAGTGTATGAGCTGGCCCCCGGCGCGCAAAAGAAAGAGCGTGCTATCGAAATAATCAGACGCCAGGCAGAGCAGCTGAACCGTCTGGTTGATGATCTGCTCGATGTCACCCGGATAATGCGCAACAAAGCCAACCTGCAAATTGAACGGTTTGACCTAAGCGAACTGGTTACGCTGGCAGTGGAGGCTCAGCGCCCGCTATTTGAAACGAAAGGCATCAATTTAGTTGCGGATATTTCTGCAGATATTTCCGTAGACGGCGACCCTGTCAGAGTTTCACAGAGTATCAGCAATTTACTGCATAACGCTAGTAAGTTTTGTAACGAGGGTGATACAACCTGGGTTTCGCTGTTCCGAGAAGGCAAGGAGGCAGTGATAGCGATTCGCGACAGTGGGATCGGGATTACAGCTGAGGATCTGGACAGTCTGTTTGAACCATTCACTCAAATTGACAGTACGCTCGACCGTCAAAAAGGCGGCCTGGGCCTGGGCCTTTCAATTGTCAAAGGCATGATCGAATTACATGGCGGCAGGGTAAGTGCTTTCAGCGAGGGTCTTGGCAGAGGCTCTGAATTCAGAATATACTTACCCTTATAATCTTGCTCATTTACCCGCCGACGCGGGAGTGATATATTTAAAAAGATGGTATACCAGATTCCAGCCAAGCGGAATGATCTGACTGTTGCTGGTATGCAAATGAAAGAAGGGTGGTAATTATATGTTGCCAATTGGAACACAATTCGAAAATCCTGTAAAAAAGCGTTTACTAAATGGAGAAAAACTTCTGGGCTCCTGGGCGCAGCTTTGCAGCCCAATGTCTACGGAGATTCTGGCTCGTGCGGGTTTTGATTTCCTGTTGATTGACATGGAGCACGCACCGGGTGATTTTATGGTTCTGATGTCCCAAATCCAGGCGATGAGCCGTTATCCCGCAGTGCCGATTGTCCGCGTACCATGGAACGATTTTGTAACGATCAAACGCACTCTCGACACTGGCGCCATGGGCGTTCACGTACCTTATGTCAATACAGCGGCTGAAGCTGAGGCAGCTGTACGCGCCATGCGCTACGCACCCGAAGGTATCCGCGGCATCGCCGGCAGCCCCCGTGCTTCCGGCTACGGCATGAGCGTGCAGAACTATATTACCCGCGCCAACGAAGAGCTCTTGCTTTATATCGCGCTTGAGACTCAGGAAAGCATCGACAATCTGGACGAAATCCTGCAAGTTAAAGGCGTTGATGGTATTTTCATCGGCCCGATGGATCTGGCTACTTCTCTCGGATACCTTGGTAACCCCGGTCATCCCGATGTACAGCAGGCAATTCGTGGTATTGAAAAGAAAGTACTAGGCAGCGGCAAATTCCTTGGCACCATTGCCGGCGGCTATGACCAAGCCAAAGAGCTCTTTGATCGCGGTTATCAGTTAGTAGTTGCCATGTCTGACAGCACAGCCTTGATGAAACAGGCTTACGATTTGGTTCAGCGCTTTAAGGAAGATTAAAGACATTTAATGCGAGGCCGTTTTGTGAAAGATTCAACGGCGAATAAAACCAATATAACGCAAAAACAGCCCAAACGCAGGTACGGCTTTTTCAGCCGCGCATACAGTTGGGCTGTTTTTTATGCGCTGTTCCTGATTCTCCTGGTTTTATTCATCCTGCTTTATTCCTTCGCCATACCACGGGCCGCTGAGCCGATTGGAACTCTGTCCGCAGGGCAAAACCCTTCCTGGGCAACTTCAAGACTTACCACAGGCACTGTGACAAATGAGACAACAAGTGTAACAAGTTCGACAACAACAGGTGTTCCAGGTTTGACAACAACATCTGCGCCAACAGCTACACCCACGACAACAACAAGCGGACTTATTTTCCCTGAAAGCAATCGGATTAAAAGTTATAAAGACGAAAAAATCCAAATTGAACTCTACAAAATCCGCCAGTTCGAGACAGATATATATATTGCCGATATCCATCTGGCCAGTGCTGAATACTTGCGTACTGCTTTTGCTCAGGGTAAATATGGTCGCAATATTCGGGCCAGAACCTCGGAGACAGCAGCTGAAAATAAAGCGATTCTGGCAATAAACGGCGATTATTACGGGGCGCGTGATCAAGGGTTTGTACTACGCAATGGCCTGTTGTACCGGGACACAGCAAGATCTTCGGGCAATGATGATGCCTTGTTGATTAACCGCGACGGCAGTTTTGCCATTATAAATGAGAGGAAGATATCAGTACAATCGCTGGCCGCTGATGCTTGGCAAATATTAACCTTTGGCCCGGCTTTGCTTAATCAGGGCTTGATTCCAGATAATTTAGTAAACTCGGTGCCGATTGCAAAGCTTCCCAATCCGCGTGCCGCGCTGGGACAGGTCGCGCCATTCCATTATTTGTTTATTGTTGCCGACGGCCGTACTTCTAAAAGCAGGGGCCTTACGCTGCCTCAGCTGGCCCAGATGTTCCTCGACCTTGATTGCCGCGTGGCATATAATCTGGACGGCGGCGGTTCAGCAACTATGTGGTTTAGCGGGCAGCTGATTAACAAACCTGCAGATGGAAATACTACCAGTGAAAGGAAGGTCAGCGACATTGTATACATCGGGTACCCCTGAGGAAGACAGAAAAAAACAAAAAACCAGCCGCCAGCTACTGCGCCACCGGGCTCTTTCCCAAGTTCGGCGGACAGCATTGACTTACTTGCTGGTTTCTTTGCTGTGTATAGTTTTCCCGGAAATATATGACCTGTTCGGGCATGGGGTACGCTCTGCTGCTATGGACCTGATGTTCTTGTTTCCGCTTTTAGGCGGAGCTGTACCGTTTACGGTACGTTGGCTTTGGTTGAAGCCGAATCGGCCAGTAAACCGCCTTGCCTTCAACGCTTATAATTCCGGCATAGCAACACTTACTACTGGCAGGCTTTTAACCGGTGTCTTTACTATAGCCGGAACTACCAGCAATTTACTTGACTTGTTTTGGCTGCTCGGTGGACTTGAAATTGTTTTTGCACTTGCAGTAATTCTTATTTCATCCCCGAAATCACACGTTCAATCGCTGCAGCAGCACCCTCGATCCCAAAGAGGGAAGTAGAAATTGACAAATGGTACGAATCTGCTTCGCCCCACTTACAGTTTGAATAGTAGTTGTGATAACTGGCGCGCTTTTTGTCCATTTTTCGGACTCGCTGTTCAGCTTTGCTCTGTTCCTCGATTTTATCCACTGTCATTGTCCGCTGGACTCTGTCTGCAAAAGTCCCATGGATAAAGATTGAGACCATGTCAGGATCCTCTTTAAGAATTTCTTCCCCGGCTCGTCCGACTATTACGCAAGAGCCTTCTGCGGCAATCCTTTTGATTGTTTCCGCTTGCATGTAAAAGATACTGTCGTTGAGTACATAATAGAGGCCGTCGTCAATTTTGGGCTGGTACGGGTTGCGCAGACCATGCGGGAAACCCAGCATAGACCAGGTTACCGGCTTTTCATCTACAGCTTTGACTACTGCTTCAGAAACATTATGTTCGTCAGCAGTCAGCGATAGCAGTTCTTTGTCATAATAAGGAATGCCCAGTCGTTTCGCTAGCAATTCGCCTACTAAATGGCCACCGCTGCCAAACTGGCGGCTGATGCAGATAATGATTCTTTTCTCCATAATCCTGCCCTCCTGGAATAATTCAACTTATCTTGCGTTAGTTGCTCCTGAATCGTTGTATGAACTTAAACGCGCCACAAAACCCAAACTATCACATAGGCGGCGGTTACCGCGGCCAGCGTGTAGGGAACGCTGATTCTCATAAAGTCCTTGTTGGCTACTTCGTGCCCGTTGCGGCGAAGAATGCCAATCGCCATGATATTGGCTGAAGCACCTATTGGAGTAAGGTTGCCGCCGAGCGTCGCACCTGAAAGCAGACCGAAGTAGAACAAATAAGGTTCAATACCCATTATAGCTGAAATACTGGCAACCACTGGCAGCATTGTCGCGACATAAGGAATATTGTCGATAAAGGCGGATAGCAGCACCGATGCCCAGAGAATGACAGTGTACATCAGGAATATGGAATTGCCGCCCAGCTGCACGAAGAACGCGGCAATAGCGTCAATAACCCCGGCTTCCTTGATACCGGCAATTACCACGAACAAAGAAGCGAGCAACAGCAGCGTGAAGTAGTCTATTTGCAGGAAAATCCGTTTGAGTGAGGTTATTTTGCGCGAGCGGATTGTGTCGTAGATAATCCCGATAACCATTAGCGTCAGGCAGATATAACCATTGGTTTCGTTGGGTTTGTTGGGGAAGAATGAAGCAAGAATCAGCAATACGATAGTTGCCAGCAAGAGGTAAGTAGGAAAATAGTCTTCGACGGTTGTGATCTTCTCGATATCAACCGACTGCTTCATTTTGCGGATACAACTGCAGAGATTTTAGCCTATAAAGAGAGAAAATCAAGCTTATGTTGTCGGTAACGCAAGTATTCGCAATGCCTCCTGCAAGTGTGCGAAAATATTAATGTTCATTTGGCTGCCAACGTTACCGCTGGCTGAAAATAATCAAAAATACTGGCAGAGATGAAGCTCTGCTTGTCGGATATAGGGGGATTTAACCATGACCGTATATGATTTTACTGTTAAGGATAACAAAGGCAACCCCGTTTCACTGGAGAAGTGGCGCGGTAAAGTACTTTTAATTGTCAATACTGCCTCCCAGTGCGGCTACACACCGCAATTGGGACCACTGCAAAAGCTTTACGAAGAATATCGTGACCAGGGTTTTGTGGTAATAGCGTTTCCTTCAAACCAGTTCGGTGAACAGGAACCTGATAGCGACCCGGTTATTGAACGTTTTTATGCAGATAATTATGGTGTTACATTCCCGATTATGGCTAAAACAGATGTCAATGGCGAGGATGCCGACCCGTTTTATATTTGGCTGCGGCAGGAAATCAGCGGTGTGCTGGGCAGCGCCATCAAGTGGAACTTCACAAAATTTCTGATAAACCGCAAAGGCGAACCTGTTTCCAGGCATGCTCCTTCTGTCAGTCCAGAGAAACTGCGCTCCGCGATTGAAAAACTGTTGGCGGAAAAAGAGTAACCACCGTCGGGTATAATATTAATATTACATGATGAAACAGACCAGTTGCTTTGAAAAGAAGGAGATTTATATGAGTGAGTTACGTAAAGTTCTCAAAGTTGTGAGAGGCAAACCTACAATTGACGGCGCCGGCGTGCACCTGGTGCGTGTTTTGGGCCATCGTGACACTAAGGACTTTGATCCGTTCCTGATGCTGGATGCGTTTGATTCCAGCAATCCGGAGGATTATACCAAAGGCTTTCCGTGGCATCCGCATAGAGGTATTGAAACAATTACCTACCTGGTAAGCGGTGAAATTGAACACGGCGACAGCCTGGGAAACCGCGGTGTTATCCGTGACGGAGAATGCCAGTGGATGACAGCCGGTTCCGGCATTATTCATCAGGAGATGCCCAAAGCTGCTCCACGCATGCTTGGCGCTCAAATCTGGCTGAATCTGCCGGCCAGGGACAAAATGACCGAACCGAAATATGGTGACATCAAACAATCGGATGTGCCGGTAGTTTCGGAGGACGGGGCTCTAATCCACATAATTGCCGGCGAGTATCGCGGTACTGCAGGCGGCTTTCAGGGTAAACATGTACCTGCCACTTACTTTGATGTGGAAGTTGCCCCCGCTTGGGAATGGTTTTTTGAAAACGATCCGGAAGAAAACATGTTTATTTACATTATGCAGGGTGAAGGGCGCTTCGACATTGACAGCTCGGATGTAATAACCGAAAAGCAAGCTGTTTTGTTTACTGAGGGCAACCGCATCTGGGTTAAGAGCGGAACCAAGGGGATTCGCTTCCTTTTGCTCTCGGCAAAACCACTGCGCGAACCGATCGCCTGGGGCGGGCCAATTGTGATGAATACCAGAGAAGAGTTGAATCAGGCCTTCCAGGAGCTGGACGAAAACACTTTTCTAAGTCACAGGAAACCAGATTTGATGAAGTGAATGCGGTTTGAAGGCTTGCATGGCAGCCGTTCAAAATAGTAGAATTTTGAAACAGAAAAATAAATATTAATATTTACGAAATAAGGAGATTTAAATGAGACTTTCAGTTGCTATTGCCCAGGATAATGCCAGCCCCAGTGCCTTCGTTGTCTGGCGCGGTTTCGCGTCTTCGATGCAAAAGGCTGCCGATCTGGGTTTCGACGGCGTCGAACTGGCGCTGCGGCAAAAAGAGGATATCGACACAGCTGAAGTGTCACGCTTGCTAAAAGAATTCGGCCTTGAGGTCAGCTGCATCAGCACAGGACAGGTGTTTGCTGACCTGGGACTGAGTCTGACCAATCCCTCTGCTGAAATCCGGAAGAGAACTATAGCGGTTTTGAACGGATTGGTGGACATTGCCGCCGATTTCAGCCAGATGGTTAATCTCGGCCGGGTTCGCGGCAGTGTGATGCCTGGTCAGACGCGGGAGGAAGCCGAAAAGCTTTTCCTCGATGGCTACCAGGAGATCGTGACTTATGCCGGACGTCAGGGTGTAACGATAATACTTGAGCCGGTAAACCGTTATGAAATTAATTTCATTAACAACCTGGACCAGGGCAGCGAACTGCTTGACAAACTGCCGTCCGGGCAGCTGATCGGCCTTATGCCGGATGTATTTCACATGAATATCGAAGACGACCGCATTGGCGACAGTTTCCGCCGCAACAAGAAGTATGTTAAGTATATCCATCTGGCAGATTCCAACCGCTGGGCACCTGGCTGGGGACATCTTGATTTTGATGAAGTGTTTGAAGCTCTCAAAGATATCAACTATACAGGCTGGACATCTGTTGAAATTCTGCCGTTCCCGGATCCCGATTCTGCTGCCAGGCAGGCTATTACGCATCTGCGTCCCTGGTTGGATAGATATTGATCAAAGTAACGTGATCGGGTTTTGCTGATCGGGTTTTTCTGGCATTATCCGCCAAAACATGCTATAATTCGTCAGTTGCCGCATCGAGTGCGGGTCGGAGCCACAATTCCCTTTGTGGGATTGTGGCTTTTTGATGGGCAAATACCAACAGTTGCCAGTCGGTTTGGCTGCAGCT
Organism: Clostridia bacterium; assembly: GCA_040772685.1. GTDB lineage: Bacteria > Bacillota > Clostridia > Saccharofermentanales > UBA5734 > JAXGXQ01. Next base: position 129,163 of record JAXGXQ010000001.1, read on the forward strand.
GATGCAAAAAATATATGACCCGCAAATTAAGGAGTTATATGACATTTAAAGAACTAAAACTTGTATCCCCGATTCTGAAAGCTTTGGAGCGGGAGAATTATCAAACACCTTCACCTATCCAGTTACAGGCAATTCCGCCTGCTCTGCAAGGCCGCGATTTGTTGGGCTGTGCTCAGACAGGAACCGGCAAAACAGCTGCTTTTGCCGTACCTACACTGCAAATACTGCTGAGCTCCGGTAAGCGAGATCAGGAGACCAGGCGCCCGATTCGTTCGCTGGTGCTTACGCCAACCCGTGAGCTGGCACTGCAGATTTACGAAAGCTTCAACGCTTACGGCCGTTATACAAACTTGCGCACTTGCGTAATTTATGGCGGCGTTTCACAACGGCCACAGGAAACAGCTTTGCGCCGTGGAGTGGATATCCTGGTTGCGACGCCCGGACGTCTGCTTGACTTGATTGGCCAGGGTTTAATCAATCTGAAGCAGGTCGAGATCCTGACGCTTGACGAAGCAGACAGGATGCTCGACATGGGTTTCATCCACGATGTACGTAAAGTTATCGAACTGGTTCCGAAGCAAAGACAAACCTTGTTTTTCTCAGCTACAATGCCGCGCGAAATTGTCGCCTTGTCTGATTCAATGCTGATCGATCCGGTAAAAATAAGTATTACACCGGAAAAACCGACAGTTGAAGCTATTCACCAATCGCTTTATCTGGTCGATAAAGCTAATAAGCGTCATTTACTGGTTGATTTGCTGCGTGACCCGGCCATTGAATCTGCCCTAATATTTACCCGGACAAAGCATGGGGCAGATCGTTTGGTTAAGGAACTTGGCCGGGCCGGCATCGATGCCAGAGCCATTCACGGCAATAAGTCACAGAATGCCCGCCAGGCTGCTCTCAATAGCTTTAAAGAACGTGAGACTCGAGTTCTTGTGGCCACCGACATCGCCGCCCGCGGCATCGACATTGATGAGCTGTCACATGTCATAAACTACGATTTGCCCGAAGTGCCTGAATCCTATGTGCATCGTATTGGCCGTACTGGCCGCGCCGGACATGGGGGCACAGCGATTTCCTTTTGTGATATTGATGAGAAGAAAGCTTTGCGCGATATCGAACGTCTATGCGGGCGTCAGATTCCACGGATCACTGATCACGACTGGCCGATGGAGGTACTTACACCCACTCCCAAGGCAATGAGGCAACCGCGCGGGCGACGTCAGGTTAACCAGGTAAGCCACAACCGAAAAAACTTTGCCTGATACCCGGCGTCAGAAAAAATCGATTATTCAGCTATACCAGCTGGGTCAGCTGATTAGCTGGCAAACAATCCTAAGCAAATTTAAAGAGCTGTCTGAAGAAAAATTCAGACAGCTCTTTTCAATAAACTTGAAGTGTTGTTTGCTCAGCTTTCGCCGTTTTCGGATTTGCGGCCAATACTGAGGATCAGGTTCATCACAATACCTAGCAGGGCGGCGGTTGCGATGGCCGGCAGAGAACCACCGAAGAACGGGATCATGCCGTTGGGGAAACCGTAGTTGCCGCCCAGACCGACTACCAGAATTGTAGCGATAACTGCCAGATTGCGGGAGTTAAAAAGGTCGACCTTGCGGTTGATCATAATAGCGATGCCCTGGGCGCCAATAACGCCAAACAGATAAATGCTGACACCGCCGATAACAGGACCGGGAATTGAGTTGACCAGTTTTGAGAGTGGTGTAAAGAAGGAAATTATCATGGTGATGACAGCCGCTGCACCAAGCACCGCAACTGAGAAATTGCGGGTAATCGCCATAGTGCTGAGGTTCTCACCGTAGTTTGTGCCGGCAGGGCCGCCGATCATGGAAGAAACGATATCGCCGACGCCGTCACCGATCAGGTTAAGACCGAGCTTGTTTTTAATTCCGTAGCTGGGTTTGCCTTTTTTCTCGGCCAGATGGTCAACATAAATATCAAGCTGGTACAGATGAGCTGTAGACTCGGGGATGGTAGCAATGGCAATCGGCATGATCGCCAGTACCGCGCCCAGATTTGGTGTGGGCAGGGTAAAATGGGGAACCGCGAAGAACTCACCCTGGAATATAGTTGTGAAATCAATTACGCCGAAGAACAAGGCCGTGACGTAACCGATCAGGATGCCGAACAGGATCGGCAGCTGACTCCAGGTCCCTCTCAGATACACGGAAAGCAGCATTGTACTGAGCAGAGTTACAAGCGCGATGATCCAGGCAACGTTTTGTTCGGTACCAACAGCACCGCTGCCGGCAGCCTGAGTCATGGCTGAGCCTGCCAGAGAAATGCCGATGACGATCGCGATGGAGCCTGTGACAGTAGGGGGCAGAACACGTTCGATTTTCTCGGGCCCGAAATAATTAATGATCAGACCGGCCAAGATTGAGATCAGACCGGACATGATAACACCAAACTGGGCTTTGGAGATAAGCGCATCCGGCGCTACCTGGCCGAACTCAACCATTGTGATTGAGCTTACAGCCGCGATATAAGAGAAACTGGAACCATAATAGAGGGGGATTTTGCCGCGGGTAATCAGTAAAAAGCAGATTGTGGCAAAGCCGCTGGCGAATATTGTAGTTGAAACGTGAAAACCTGTAAGAAGAGCAACCAGAACTGTGGCGGGGAACATGACCAGAATTTGTTGAAAGGCGAAAACAATGAGTTTCCAAAATGGTGGTTTTTCATCGGGCAGATAACCGATGACTTTTTGCTGAGTCGGTTTCATGCAGTATCCTCCTGTTATTAGGCGCTCAACCGGCGCAAGTACCGTTATTTTTCAGAAAGTGGTGCTGCCGGCAGCGACTAGACCACTTAAGAAAGTACTATCGATCTTGGGGTTTGTCAAGCGATATACAACCGGCGCTAGACTGTAGACTAGACTGTATAGATTCGTGATATTATATCCTTATTAGTATTACGCAAGTATTACGCAGCGTGGAGGTGCAGGATGCAAATTGTCTATTACTCGTTGACTGGACATGCCGAGAGAATTGCGCGCCAACTTGCTGAAATGCTGGATGTGCCGCTTTTTCGAATAAGTGACCTCCGTCCTCGCCATGGCATCTTCGGATTTATCCGGGCTGCCCTGGAAGCGCGCGGGAGCAAATGTCCCGAAATCACTATGGATGAAACCTTCGTGCCTGACCCCAGGCACATTGTGCTGGTAGCCCCGGTTTGGGCTGGGCGAATGAACAGCCCGCTGCGGTCTTTTACGCAAAAATACGGCAAATCGATGTCGCGATTCTCGCTGGTACTTACACATGCTGATCCCAAAACCAGATTCGAAGAAATATGTCATGAAATAGCGGAGATTACCGGTGCTGAATGCCTGATTTTTGAATCATTCTGGATTGAAAATATCAATCCGGCCGGCATAACTGCGCTGGGCAGCCAGTTGGCGGAAACAGACCGGAAAATTCAGTAATGTGCGGACGTTATTATATTGATGATGGTGAGGATCAGGCAGAGATGCTGCGCATTCTGGCCGCAGCGAATGAAGGTTACCGCGGTAAGGCGCTGGCTTCCAAGTTAAAAACGGGTGAGATTTTCCCTACTGAAGTGGTGCCTGTTGTTGCCGCGGTTCCTGACAGGGGCGACACAGCATCGGTTCAGCTTATGCAGTGGGGCATGCTCAGCCGGGATTTTGGCAGAGTAATTATCAACGCCCGTTCTGAAAGCGCGGCAGAAAAACCAATGTTTCACCAATCTGTTCGCCAGGGGCGCGTGCTGGTTCCGGCCAGTAATTTTTTTGAATGGCGCAAACAACCGGACAGTAAAAGGAAAACAAGGGTTTGCCTGGGAGTACCGGGAGCCGACTTCTTTTATATGGCCGGGCTCTGGCGCTCTGAACGCTTATCTCCCGCCGATGCTGAAAAGCTATATGATGAACCTGTAACCGAAGCGGTCATCAACCGCTTTGTGATCATTACCATGGCAGCAAGTGAGTGGATGAGTTCAATACATGACCGGATGCCGCTGATCTTAACCCGTGAAGCCGGACAGCGCTGGCTGTTCGATACTGAAGCCGCTTTGGCGATACTGGCAAACCCATTGGCCAGCCCACTTGCAGCATGTGATAGAATAATCTGAAGCTAAGAACTTTCACCAGTTTTTGACGTCTAATAACGGTCAGTGTCCGTTATAACGGATGTCGCCAAAATATATTGACGTTTGGGGAGACCTATGCCGACAAAAACACGCTACTTGCCGCGCCCGCGTCAGCTTTACAACGAGAACCGGTCGCTGTTCCTGTCTTTTTTATTTTCATCACTAATTCTGGCAGCAGCATTTTTCAGCCGCGCTGTCTTTCCCTTTGGGGACCGCAATATTCTTACAATTGACCTTTATCATCAGTATGCGCCGTTTATGGTCGAGCTGCGTGAGAAGCTGGTAACCCTTGGCAGTCCGTTCTATACCTGGAATGGAGGCCTGGGCACAAACTTCTGGTCGCTTTTTGCTTATTATCTGGCCAGCCCCCTGAATATAATTCTGGTGTTGTTTCCGGCCAGCTTTGTCACTGAAGCGATTTTTGTGCTGGTTGTTGGCAAGTTGGGCCTTGCCGCCGCTGCTTTTGCGGCCTTTCTGCGCGGTGTACATAAAATTGACGGAGCCGTCGCGGTTGCTTTCAGTACCATGTACGCGCTTTCCGGCTACACAATTGCCTATTTCTGGAACCTGATGTGGCTTGACAGCCTGTATTTGCTGCCTTTGGTTATGCTGGGGCTTTACCAGCTGATCAGAGAAAAGCGGTTCTTATTGTATACAGTATCGCTGGCACTGGTTATTTACTCCAACTACTACATGGCGTTTTTTGTCTGCCTGTTTACTGTGCTTTACTACCCAGTAGCCCTTTTCACGGCAACTTGCCAGCGCCCGCGTCCCGGCCATCTGCTTGCCACTTCAGTCCGCTTCGGCCTGTCCTCACTGCTTGCCGGCGGCCTCGCTTCGGTACTGCTGATACCCACGTATTTCTCCTTGAGACTTACATCAGCAGCCGGTGACAGGTTCCCAAGTGACATAACCCATACTTTTGATTTATTTGATTATATTGGCCAGCACTTTTTGCTTACTCCGCCCTCAATCCGCGAAGGCATGCCTAACATGTACTCCGGCCTTGTGGTACTGATCCTGATTCCGGTTTATTTTCTTAGTCGGTCGATTCCACTGCGGACTAAGCTTTGGCATCTTGGGCTGGTCTTTATAATGATTCTCAGCTTTAATATCAATGTTTTGAATTTTATCTGGCATGGTATGCATTTCCCTAATCAGCTGCCTTATCGCAACTCGTTCGTGTACATTTTCCTGATCCTGAGCATGGCAGCACCGGCATTCCGCAGTCTGCGTGAATTCAGCGGCAAACAAATAGGGGGAATCGGCGCATTCATAGCTTTACTGGTTCTGCTCTCTCAAAAGCTCAACGATAAAAAACCAGAGCAAATAACGTTATATGTAACACTCGCTTTTCTGGTGATCTATCTGGCTGTTCTGACAGTCAACCGCATAATGCATTTGACACAAAGCGAGCTGGCTGTGGCTTTTTTACTCGTGGTGCTGGCTGAACTGGCGCTGAATTCTTTCTTGATGATGCATCGTGTCGACCGCACTGAATACCTTTCCGAGCGCAATGGCTATCTGAGCGGCAAGGAAGTGACCCAAATCCGCGAGCAACTGGCGGCGATCGAGGAACAAGACGACAGTTTCTATCGGACTGAAATCCTCAACCCGAAAACAATCAATGATTCTTTCCTGTATACCTTCCGCGGGCTTTCCATATTCGCGTCAACAGTCCCAACGAAACCGGTAAAGGTATTTGAAAATCTTGGCTTTCACAGCAACAGCATTAACAGTTACAAGTATGAAGCCTCGACAATTCTGCTGGATTCGATCTTTAACATCCGCTACCTGATCCACCGTGACCAGAAGGTTGATGACCGGCTGCATGAAAACATAGCCGCAACTGATGAACTGATGGTGTACCGCAACCCTTATGCGGCCAGCGTAGGTTATTGGGCTCCTGCTGAGATTGAACAATGGAACAGCTATGCCGGCAGTCCTTTTGATGCCCAGAATTCTCTGTTGAACAGCATAACCGGCGATCCTGGCGAAGTTTTACAGTCGCTGACTCTGGAAGCCGGTGACTCGCAAAACCTCACCTTCAGTGGGAACCCATATCAGAATTTCTCTTTCAGCCGCAACAATGTTGATAACGATTCGATCGCCCGGGTTAACGTATACAATAATGAGGATCAGCAGATTTATCTGTACATAGACATTCCTGCTAACGTTGCGGACTTTGGCTATGTTTCAGTTGGTGACCGGCGTATAGATTTTAATGCTAAACGCGCGACAATTATCGACTTGGGCCATTGTCTTGCCTCAGAAAAAATTGTTGTCGAAGTAAGTTACAAGAGCGACAGTCCTGAATCGAGTCATTTTGATTTGTTTGCTTGCAGTCTCGCTGCTGATACCATGCAGCGCGCTTCAGAGCAGCTGAATGCACAGACTGTCAATATTACACGCTTTTCTGACACCCGCCTTGAGGGAACAGTCACAGCTCCCGAAAACGGCAGAATTATGATGACTATTCCTTTCGACGAGGGCTGGTCCGCGACCGTTGATGGTGAACCGGTGGAAGTTAAGGCACTTGACGACGGCTTCCTGTTGTTTGACATATCCGCCGGCGAACACGAGCTGGTGTTGCGTTTCAGGCCGCCAATGCTGCTGGAGGGCACTCTTATTTCGCTGGCCTCACTGATTGTTGTTCTGTTGCTTGTGCTGCGCGATAAGCGCCGGGAAAAAGCCCGTATAGAGGCCGGCTTCATGCCGTTGCACTCTCGCCCCGTACCGCAGAGAGTCAACTCCGCTGAGTCGGACGACGATTTCCATAGCAGTGAATGCGAGCCCCACGAATATTCCGAGGATGAATTTTCGGAACCCGAGTAGTCTGAATGTTAATTATGCTATAATGGCAGTAGTTCAAAAACCAATTGCAAAAATGTGCGATAAGGAGGCAAAAATGCATTCGGAAACACAATACTACATTTGCAGAAAATGCGGCAACATGGTTGTCAAAATTCTAAACGGTGGTGGTACGCTTACCTGCTGTGATCAGGAAATGGAACTTCTTGTACCTAACACGACAGACGCCGCCGTAGAAAAACATGTTCCGGCAGTAACCCGTGAAGGCAATAAAGTCCACGTTGAAGTCGGAACTACACTCCATCCGATGATCCCTGAACACTACATCACTATGATCGCAGTGGCTCAAGGCGATAAGTATCAGCAAGTTGATCTTAAACCCGGCCAGCAGCCAGTCGCCGACTTCATTGTCGATGATGGACCTGTTACTGTTTATGAGTACTGCAATCTCCATGGGCTCTGGAAAGCAGAAGGCTGACCAACTATCCCGACAACATGATTAAACAAGGCCGCCAGTCCGCAAGAACTGGCGGCCTTCTTCAAACTCAGCAGTAAGGAATTTTTATGAACCGTTATCCTTTTACAACTGCCAACCTTTCACTTTCGGACTTGCTGGAAAAATACGGCAGCCCACTATACATTTACGATGAAAATATATTCCGTGCCCGCTGTCGGGAAATGAAGCAGTTGATCGACTACCCCGGCTTTACTTCCAATTACTCAATTAAAGCCAACAGCAACCTCACTTTGCTGCGTATTGCGCGTGATGAAGGCCTTTACGCCGATGCTATGTCGCCCGGCGAAATTTGTCTGTTGCAAGCGGCTGGATTCAGTTCCGATCAGATATATTTTGTGCCCAATAACGTGGACGATGACGAGTTTCGCTATGCACTCGAACGCGGCATATTGACAAGCATCGATTCGCTTTCGCAGCTTGAACGGCTGGGCCGGATCGCACCGAGGACTGAAGTTGCTTTGCGGCTTAACCCGGGCATCGGCGCAGGCCATCATAAAAAGGTTGTCACAGCCGGCAGTAAAACAAAATTCGGTATAGCCGAAAATCAGATAGTCGAAGCAATAGATTTGGCCGCTGAATTGGAGCTGAAAATTGTTGGGATTAACCAGCATATCGGTTCTTTGTTTATGTCACCGGAACCATATATTGCGGCTGCCAGTCATTTTCTCGAGCTGGCGAAAGCTTTTCCTGATTTGCGTCTGGTAGATTTTGGCGGCGGTTTTGGCATACCTTATCATAAAGCAGAAGGGGAGTCGCGGCTTGACCTGGATTCACTGGGTGAGCAGCTGACGGAGCTGGTTCGTGATTTTGCTGCCTGGTACCCGCGGCCGCTTACCTTCAAAACTGAACCTGGCCGCTATATTGCGGCTGAATCCGGAACCTTGCTGGGTCGGGTTCTCGCGCTGAAAGAAAACGGCGGCACTCACTATATGGGAACAGACATTGGCTTTAATGTTTTGATGCGGCCGATTCTCTACGATTCTCATCACGATGTGGAATTGTATCGCGATAATCAACAACTGCTGGACGAACCAAAGCACACATATACTGTTGTCGGCAATATTTGCGAAAGCGGCGACATACTGGCGCATCATCGCCATCTGCCTGTACCTCAGCCTGGCGACATTGTCGCTGTCAGGGATACAGGTGCTTATGGCTACGCCATGGCTTCTGCTTACAACAGCCGTCCACGCCCTGCTGAAGTGCTAATAACATCAGAAGGTAAAGATGTCTTAATCCGTAAAAAAGAAACATTACAAGACCTTTTGGCTCTATTTCCCTAGATCTGGTCCACAAATCACAAAATAAGTAACAAACAAAGGGGACTCAGCTGATGACGAAACGTACTAATTACATTTCCTGGGACGAATATTTTATGGGCATCGCACTGCTTTCGGCTAAACGCAGTAAAGACCCGAGCACTCAGGTTGGTGCCTGTATTGTTAATGACCGTAACAAAATTATTTCTGTTGGCTATAATGGTATGCCTCAAGGCTGCAATGACGACGAATTCCCCTGGGCAAGGGAAGGTGAACCGCTCGAAACCAAATATCTATACGTTTGCCATGCGGAACTTAACGCTATTCTGAACAGCAGCGGCTTTAACCTGGAAAACTGCAAAATCTATGTGCCGCTTTTCCCTTGCAATGAGTGCTGCAAAGCGATTATCCAGTCCGGCATTCGCGAGGTGATATTCATTTCCGATAAATATGCTGCGACAGACGGCGTCAAAGCTTCCAAGCGCATGATGGACAGTGCTGGCGTTAATTATCACCAGCTTGAATCTACTCTGGAAGAATTAGTTATTTCCTACCGGCTGGAGGACATTTAGCATTAAGCTTTAAGCTGCTTAAGCATTCCAGAAAATTTGCTCCTGAAAAAAGAATAATGTAAACATGAACTAGCGCGAACCATTGTTGGCTTAACAATTATTGGGTCGCGCTTTTTTTGATTTCGCAAAGTTTAATTACAATTAAATAACAAAGAAAACAAATGTTCGCTATTGTATTGACAGCCGATTTTGACGGCCATATAATAAGAAAAACGAACATATGTTTTTGGAGGCGGTTCAAATGACTTTACTTAACATATTATTCTTTACAGCCTTGATCCTGACTGGTTTCGCGGTCGGCGCAATCATGTTTGATTTACATCGCGCGGAGGATAAGGCATACAAAGAACTCGCCTTATTGGAAAGTAAAGCTTGTGCTGAAGGTTACACTGGCTTAGCTGCTGCAAATAATATCAACACATTTGAGGATGCTTGCTGGAGGCTTGTGCCGGCAGCTACTCCTGCCTTTCTAACTTTGTCTGCTGAAGGCGAGGCAAATAATTCTTCAGCCCTCAACTTAAAAGAAACTGCTACTTTTAATGAATCCGCTGCAGAGTTGGATTATGATTTCGCACTGGCTGGACGACCAGGAAAACAAAGGATGATAGAATTGATTCGTAGATCTGCTTAAAAAGACTGCACAGAAGCGTTAACTTCGGTGCAGTCTTTTTCGTTAGTCCTATTCAAAACAAAGCTGTTTGCTAATTATTTAAGCTTTAGTCGGAAATATTATCAGCGTCTATTTTGGAATGCGAAGTTTTGCTGTAAAGGCGCTTATCGGTTGCGTAATGAAAAAATACTTCATCGGCTTCGCGCAGAATGCTTTCCAGCTCGCCGTCACCCATCACAGTATTACGGCCTTCCGCATAAAGTTCATCTACTTTGGTTTTCATGGCAACTACTACCGGGTGACGCTTGTCTACAGCCAAATCATCTTTCAATTTAAAGAATCCGTTGAGCCAGTGAGCGATGCCGGCCAAACCGGAATGAGAATCAACAGAAACTGTCGCCGGGCGGTTGAGAATTTTATCAGTATCAAAGATGTTATAAATCTCTTCATCCTTCAGCAAACCATCAGCATGAATACCTGCGCGGGTGGCGTTGAAAGAGCGGCCGACAAATGGTGTATTAGCCGGCACTTCAATGCCGATTTCATTTTCAAAGTATTCAGCGATTTCGGTTATCACTGAAAGATCCATGCCATTGGTATCACCGCGCAGAGAAGCGTATTCAATAGTCATTGCTTCCAGTGGGCAATTCCCGGTACGCTCGCCGATACCAAGCATTGAGCAGTTGACACTGCTGCAGCCGTAAAGCCAGGCGGTGGTGGCGTTGGTAACGACCTTATAAAAGTCGTTATGGCCATGCCACTCCAGCTGTTCCGAAGGAACCTCGGAATAATGCTGCAGACCGTAGATAATTCCGGGAACGCTGCGCGGCAAGGCTACTCCTGGGAAGGAGACGCCGTAGCCTAATGTGTCGCAGGCACGGATCTTAATGGGAACTCCGCTTTGCTGGGAGAGCTTCATCAATTCGTTGACAAAAGGTACAACAAATCCATAGAAATCGGCACGGGTAATGTCTTCCAGATGGCAACGAGGCACAATGCCATGCTCCAGCGCACTGCGCACGATACCCAGGTACTTTTCCATTGCCTGCCTTCTGGTAAGGTTCATTTTTTTATAAATGTGATAATCAGAGCAGGAAACCAAAATGCCGGTTTCCCGTAGCCCCATATCCTTGACCAACTGGAAATCTTTTTCGCTGGCACGGATCCAGCTGGTTACTTCCGGAAATTTATAACCGAGCTCCTGGCAGCGGCGAACAGCTTCTTTATCTTTATCGGTATAGAGAAAAAACTCGCTCTGGCGAATCATCCCGTTCGGCCCACCCAGGCGGTGAAGCAGTTTATACAGGTCTACGATCTGTTCAACAGTAAACGGAGAACATGCCTGTTGGCCATCTCGAAAAGTGGTATCTGTAATCCAAATATCATCCGGTACATTCATCGGCACAGTGCGATGATTAAACGGAATTTTCGGAATTTGATCATAAGAAAAAAGCTGACGGTATAAATTAGGTTCTTCCGCATCCTGTAATTGATACCTGTAAGCTGATTGTTCAAGCAAGTTGCTTTTTTTGCTGAAAGACAGCATCGCCGGATCCTCCTTAGCTGTAAGGCGCAAGAAACAGTATTGAATCCTGCATATCATTTTGATTTCGATCTATTATAGTAGGCACATGAATGCCTGTCAACACAAGCTGTTTCACACGCTGCAAGCTGTTTTGGCTAATACTGACAAAACACCAAATTTGCAATAAGAGGAGAACGAAAACTGCAAAAAACAAATACATTTAATTGTTATTTGCATGACATTGCACAGCTGTGGCGGTGTCTTGTATGATTATTTTGGCAAAAAGGTTATGATAAGAATAATCTCCAAGGTGTACTGCGACATAAGGTTAAGGTATACTTACGAGTTGAGGGATCAATAAGAAATCCCCAAATATCTAACCCGTGAAAGAAGGTTTACTATGTCCCGTAAAGCCAAATCGATCAAAGTAATCGCTATGTTAGCCTGCCTGGTGTTGCTTGTAAGTGCATGCGGCACAGCTGCAACAACTACGGCCGCGACCACTGCACCAACTACAACTGCGCCAACGACGGCTGCCACAACCAGCGCAACAACTGCTGCCACATCATCAACAACCAGCGCAACGACTGAACCGGCAGGTGCGGAAACAGTCCGGATCGCAGCATTAAAAGGACCTACCGGCATTGGCATGGTCAAATTAATGGAAGACGCTGCTGGCCAAAAAACAAAAGATAAATATACTTTTTCACTGGCGGCTGCACCGGATGACCTGGTTGCCAAACTCAGCAGCGGGGAAGTGGATATTGCCGCATTGCCGACAAACCTGGCCGCGACTCTTTATCAAAAAACTAATGGCCGTATTAAGATGCTTGCCATCAACACACTCGGTGTTCTTTATATTCTGGAAAACGGTGACACTGTTAAATCAGTCGCTGATTTGAAAGGTAAAAAAATTGCAGCTACCGGACAGGGCGCTACCCCTGAATATGCCATCAATGTTGTGCTTAAAGATGCCGGTATCGACCCAGCTGGCGCCGTTACCTATATGGCGGAGCATGCTGAGCTTGCTACATTGGCAATTGCCGATAAAGAAAAACTGATTATGCTGCCGGAACCATTTGTGACAACAGTGCTGAGTAAAGCACCTCAGTTCCGTATTGCAATTAATCTGACTGAAGCATTTGCTTCGGCCCTGAGTAAGGTGGATGGTTCTGAAAAAGCTGAGCTGGCGCAAGGCTGTATTGCCGTGCGTGCCGAATTTGCGGAAAAGAACCCTGAAGCCATTAAAAACTTCCTCAGCGCCTACGAAGCTTCAACCAAATGGGTGAATGAGAACGTTACTGAAGCCGGCGAACTGACAGTCAAGCACAATATTATGGCTGACGCCAAACTCGCTGCCAAGGCTATTCCTAACTGCAATATTATTTATATTGATGGCGCTGACATGAAGCCCGTCCTTGAACCGCTGCTGAAGATTCTATTTGAAGCCAAGCCTCAGTCGGTTGGTGGCAAGCTGCCAGACGACAACTTCTACTATCAGGTTGGCTGAATCTGGCTCAACCCCCCGGTCGCAACAGCCACACAGGCTGACTCGCCGTCCCTTATGGCAGCGAGCGCTTGTGTGGCTGCTTTATTTAGTAATTTATCAATTGCTCTACCTGCTGGTAGACCAGGATATTCTGCTGGCCTCACCTGCTCAGATCTTAAGCAGCCTGGTCAGACTGCACCGGGAGCCAGGCTTTTATTATGCCGCTGCAGCTACTTTGGGGCGCATTGTTCTGGGCTTTATTGCCGGTATGACGACAGGCACTGTTTTAGCTATTCTGACTGTACGCTTTGAGCTTGCTAAAATGATGCTTTTGCCGATAATTCAAGGAATCCGCGCCACCCCGATTGCCTCTTTTATTATTCTGGCTTTAGTGTGGATTCAAGGCTCAAGAGTACCGGTTTTTATCGTTTTTCTAATGGTAGTACCGATAGTCTGGGCTAATATTTCGGAAGGTATTCAACATATCGACCATGACCTGTTGGAAATGGTGCATGCCTTTCGCTTGCCCTTCAGCAGAAGATTACGGTTACTGTATATTCCTTCCGTTGCCCCGTATTTCCTCAGCGCCGCCGTAAGCGGACTGGGTTTTGCCTGGAAAGCCGGCATTTCCGCAGAAGTGCTGAGTACACCTTTATTCTCCCTGGGCGGAAGGATTTATGAATCGAAAATATATCTGGAAACAGCCGATTTATTCGCGCTGACCATAGTAGTCATAGTTTTATCGGTGTTGCTCGAAAAAGGCTTTATGAAGTTAATTCAACGTATCAGCCGCCACTTTCATCTACCGGTATTTTTAGCTGAACGCAATGTGCGGGGAAGGGCAGACTGAAGATGACTGATTCTCATCCTGAACATCGGCAAATACCTGCACCACCTCAGCCAGCCCGGCAGATTATTTTTAACCGAGTGAGCAAAAGTTATGAGAATGAAATTGTGCTCGACCGGTTGGATCTTGCTTTGCCATTACAAGGCGTTGTTTGCCTCACAGGGCCTTCCGGTGGCGGGAAAACAACACTGATGCGGCTGGCTGCGGGGTTTGAAAAACCTGACAGCGGTAGTATAGAAGGGCATGAAGGGCTGGTATTTTCCACCATGTTTCAGGAAGATCGGCTGTTGCCCTGGTTGACCGCCGCTGAAAACCTGGACCAGGTGCTGCAGAAACAAGCAGCAGCAGAATGGCTGCCCAAAGTCTTATTGGCGGATGCTGCCGCTAAATATCCTGACGAACTTTCCGGTGGTATGCGCCGTCGCGTTGCCTTGGCTCGAGCTTTGGCTTTCCCGTCGGATGTACTTTTTCTGGACGAACCGTTTAAGGGACTTGATTCTGCACTGCGCGAGCAAATGATTAAGTTGGTCAAGCGGGAACGCGGCACGCGGCCGCTTTTTATGATCACTCATGATGAATACGAGGTTGAACAACTGGCCGATTTAACTTTCTGTTTCAGCGGTGCGCCTCTGCGTTTAAGATGCTAAGGGAATAACTCTGCAGCTCGATTGCGGTAACAGTTGTACTGCATAATCTGCTAGATAAGTCTATAATATCTAAAAGAAATCATGAAAGTGTATCGCAAATTTGAACCAGCAGATTTTGTTACTTGTGCCTGGAATTTTAACTGCAAATGAAAGGATTACTTCAATGGAAAATAAAGACAAAATGGAAAATATGGATAAGACATGTGTAAAAATATTCAAGCTTACTTATTGTGGCTATTGCCGTAGAGCTCTGCAATATGTGGATGAACTGCGTGCCGAAAACCCGGAATTTGATGCTTTGAATATTGAGCTGATAGACGAACGTGAACAGGCTGAAGAAGCCCGCAAGCATGATTATTATTATGTTCCGACCTTTTATGTGGACGATAAAAAAATTCACGAAGGTGCCGTTACTCGCGAGCAGGTAGAGGAGATTCTCCGCCGTGCTTGCGAAAAAGGCAATAAGAAAGCCTGAAAAGCCTGCAACTGTATGGATTTAGCAAAAATGGACGCAGTACAACTTGATACTATCCGCGCCAAGCCGGGTTTCATTTGTGACATGGACGGCGTTATTTACCATGGACTTCGAATTTTGCCGGGAGTGGTTGAATTTGTCAACTGGCTGCAAAACAGCGGCAAAGCATTCTTGTTCCTAACCAACAGCAGTGAGAAAACCCCGGCGGAGCTGAGCAGCAAGCTTCAAGGTATGGGGCTGATTGTGGAGCCAGAACACTTTTATACCAGTGCCCAGGCAACAGCAGATTTTGTCGCCACACAGTCACCGGGCAGCTCTGCCTATGTAATTGGTGATTCAGGCTTGATGAATGCTTTATATGCTGCCGGGATCAGATTTACTGATCAGCACCCGGATTATGTGATTATCGGTGAAACCCGCAGCTACGGTTACAATTCAATCTGCAAGGCAATGAACCTTGTGTTGGGCGGTGCCCGCTTGATCGGTACAAATCCTGATGTCAGCGGACCTTCAGAAAGCGGCATTGTACCCGGTTGCCGTGCCCTGATTTCTCCAATTGAAATGGTGACTGGCAAGGATGCCTATTTTATTGGCAAGCCAAACCCGCTGATGATGCGCACCGGCTTGAAACTGCTGAATGTCCAACGAAGCGAATGCGTAATTATCGGTGATCGCATGGATACCGATATTGTCGCCGGAATTGAATCAGAAATTGATACGGTACTGGTACTTTCAGGTGTCAGCAACCGCGCCACAGTAGACACTTTTCCTTATCGGCCGTCGATTATCCTGGAGGGTGTCGGCGATCTGGTGCCGTAAGTTTCTCTATTCTTCAAAATCCAAATCTTCTTCAGTTTCCGCGCTCATTGGTTCGCCACTGGAATCAGCCAGTAGGCGCTTAAGCTCTGCTGTTTCATGATGAGTCAGCGGCCGATACTGACCATACGGCAGCTTACCGATGGTTAAATGCATAATCCGGATCCGAACCAGGCGTTTGACTTCGTAGCCTAACGCTTCGCACATCCGCCGAATCTGGCGGTTTAAGCCCTGGGTAAGGATAATCCGGAACACGCACTGTTTTTCCTGAATCAGCCGTGCAGGAAGAGTCACAGTGCCCAGAATTTCGACGCCCTCGGACATGCAGCGGATAAATTCCGGTGTCAGAGGTTTATCAACTGTAACCCTGTATTCCTTTTCATGCTTGTTATGACCACGCAGCATTTTATTGACGATCGAACCGTCATTTGTTAAAAGGATCATGCCTTCCGAATCGCGGTCCAGGCGCCCGACCGGGAATATCCGCTGGGGATAATTGATGTAATCAATAATATTGTCGCTGCGGCGGCGGTCAGTAGTGCAGGTTATGCCAAGCGGTTTGTGCAACAACAGATAAACCGGCTGATCCAGTGGAACAACCGGTTGCCCGTCAAGGGTTACTGTCTGCCCGGGTACTATACGCTGGCCGAGCACAGCGATTTCACCGTCAACCAGCACCCTGCCTTCGTTAATCAGGGCATCTGCTTCACGTCGGCTGCACTGGCCGGAATCGGCGATGAATTTATTCAGCCTGATCGCATATTGTTGCGGTTTTTCGGCGCTGTTTCCTTCTGCCATTGCCTTTGAATGACCTCCCGCAGGCAAAAAGCCTGCTTATTGCTGCATTCATTTTACAGCAAATCTTTCCTTAAATCTGAATTATTACTGCATCTATTCTGCACCTGAAATCAGTATTCAGCAAATTCCTGGCTTACTGGCACTAAATGCAGGTTTCCGGTATGATTCAGGGTAATAATCGGTATTTCAGGGCACTGGGTCTCAATTGTGCTGATAAACACGCTGTTTTCCATTTCGGGGGGTTCGCCGACAAGGATATATTTAACTGGATGCAACTTAATGTATTTAGCAACAGTGTCAGCAGGATAATCTGAGAAAAATACCAGCATTTCCGCTTGCAGTTCTTTGGCGGTGTTAAACAGGTGCTCCATTTCATCGCTGGCCAGCCAGCGTTCTTCGCTACGGGGGCGGACACAAATTACTTTAAGATTTTCGGCTTCGTTGTGCGCCAGCTGTTTGCCGGCATAGATCAAACGATCGCAGGATTCCTGATCAGTGACACAGACAAGAATCATGAGTCGCTCCTTTCAAATGTCTTTAGCTATGTGCAGGGTGTACTAATAGTTTAAGCTTCGATTGTGAATTCGGTATGACAATAATTCAACAAATTCAGTTTTTCGCACGTCTTAATGTAAAGGAAAATGTTGAACCTTTGCCCGGGATACTGTTAACTGAGATTTTTTCGCCGGCCAAAGTGAGGATTTCGCGGGCGATGGAAAGGCCCAGTCCGGTTCCAGGCTGATTATGGGCTTTATCTGCTTTATAAAAGCGGTCGAAAACGCTGTCGACGTCCTCAAGCATAATCCCGCAGCCGGTATCTGCCACCTTCACCAGTACCTGTTCTTCCGTCCAATCACAGCTCAGCGTGATCGAGCCGCCGGCTTCAGTGAACTTAAAAGCGTTGTCAAGCAGAATTATCAGAACCTGTTCAATCCTGTCGGGGTCTGCAAACACCGGCGGACAGTTATTAATGCAGCTCTCCACTGCGCTTAGTCGAATTCCCGCTTCCTGAGCCCGCCGTTCGTACTGGAACAGAAGATCGTCGATCATCTGACCCAGCTCAAACTTAACCGGCGTGAAGGAAATCTTGCCGCCTTGCAACCGGGACAATTCCAGCATGTCTTCAATCAGGCGTGACAGGCGCAGTGTTTCACGCAGCAGGATGTCGTAATAACGCTCCCGATCGGCTTCGTTATGAACCATGCCTTCATGCAACGGTTCGATCAACGCCCGCATTGCCGTCAGAGGACTGCGCAGCTCGTGCGAAACATTGGCAACGTAGTCTTTACGCGTCTGCTCCAGACGTTCTGCTTCTGTTACATCACGGAACAAGCCAACGGCGCCGGCTATCTGGCCCTGGTCGCCTTCCAGCGGGGTAATCGTGACCGAAAGCAGACGGTCACCCAGATCCAGCAGGCGAAAACGCGGTTCATTCCGCTGGATTACTGTTAAAAACAAATCGCCCAAGCCACTGCCGATAGGCAGATCATCGGGCAACTCAGGCTGATCCGGCGCATCGCTGCGCTTTTTGCTTTCATAGTTGCTGAGGCTGATCATGGCCTGATTTATCAAAGATATTTTTCCTTCAACATCAACTGCGACAATTCCTTCAGAAATGCCGTCAATAACTTGCTTGAGACGGTTGCGCTCCAGCGTCAGCTCGGAAATCAAGGTTGAAAGGTCAGAAGCCAGGTTGTTAATGGAAGCAGCAAGCTCGCCGATCTCACCTTTCTGCTCGGTATCAGCCCGCTGGCTGAAGTCGCCGGCCGCCATGGCTATAGCAACATCACGCGTTCTTTTAAGTGGCAGAATTATGCGATAGGTTCCCAAGTAGGCAGGGAAGAGCATCAGGAAGGCAACTGCCAAAGCTGAAAGCATTAACGCGAAGTACATACTGCGCAGGCTGGCGTTAAGTTCCTGCATCGGCCGCACAAAAAAGACAGCACCAACAGGAGTGTCGACCCCGTTTATGCTTGCTAGAACCGGGACACCGATGTAAAGCAAATTGCCGACATTGACACCGACATTAGTAGTAAACCAAAGCGAAGAAGCCTCACCGTTCAGCAGAGGGCCGGACTCTTCAGTTATCTGGTCATTTATCGCCTGCGCATTCAAACTGGGGCTTTCTTCTAGAGAAGTGTGGCGCATTGTGCCGCTGAAACTGTCGTAAACAAATATGTAGGAGTTGAACAGCGACACGGCGGATTTCATCAGGTTGTCGAGACCGGGATCGAGCGCCGGTATTCGTCCGTAGGCCAGGTCCGCAATCGCATTTGCCTGTGGCCGCATCTCGTCGACTTTAATCCGGGTGAGAATTTCACGCGAAATCACACCAAAAAAGAGGGACGTCAGTGATACGGTTAGAAAAATTGCCAAAAGCAGCAGAATCATCATTCGTCTAAGAATGATACTATCTTGCATTTAGTGTGTGACCTCGAATTTATAACCGATCCCGTATACTGTGATCAGGGCGTATGCGGCGTCAGGATTAGCGATTTTCTGCCGGATACGCTTTATATGTGTATCCACAGTACGGGTATCGCCGAAATAATCATAGCCCCAGACTTTGGACAGAATCTGCTCGCGTCCCAAAACCTGGCCCGGATGTGAGGCCAGAAAATGCAGGATCTCAACTTCTTTGGGAGTAAAGGCGACAACCTCGCCGTCAACCTTAACCTGGTAGTTGTCGATATTGATCTCCAGACCTTCAAAGCGCAGCAGATTGGTGTTGCTGGTTTGCTGTTCACCCAGACGACGCAGCACAGCTTTGATGCGGGCAATTACCTCGCGCGGACTGAACGGCTTAACGATATAATCGTCAGCACCCAGTTCAAGACCCAGAACACGATCGATCTCTTCGCCTTTTGCCGTCAGCATAATTATCGGCAAACGGCTGGTGCGGCGAATTTCACGGATAACATCCGTTCCAGAAAGCTTCGGCATCATCACATCGAGGATTACCAGATCGGGATGGTCAGTTTCAACCTTCTGCAAAGATTCTTCGCCATTGAAAGCGGAGGAGTGCGAAAAACGCTCTGCGTCAAGATAAAGCGAAAGCGATTCATGAACTACAGGATCATCGTCGCAAATCAGAATATGGGGGATTTTAGTCATATGAGTTCAACCTCGAAAAAGTAAGTTTGCCTGCAGACCGGAATATAGATGGATCTGCCTGATTCAATTATATCTTATCTTTTCGATGAAGGTCAGTATTGCCACAATTGTTCGAAATTTCTGTCGATATTATCTGTGTGCTATAATTACCTGAAAATCTGGCAAGAATTTGGAGCAAATGAATGTTTCTGGCTGATAAATGGCAGGATTACGAATTGATTGATGCCGGCGACGGCGAAAAGCTGGAGCGCTGGGGCAATGTAATTTTGCAGCGTCCTGATCCGCAGTCGATCTGGCCGCGCGGCGAGTGGCAACAGGCAAATGCTGTGTATCACCGCAGCAGCAGCGGCGGTGGTTATTGGCAGCAGCTCAGGCCGTATCCCAAACAGTGGCAGATCAGCTACAACAGTGTTGTCGGAAAACTCACCTTCATTATTGAACCAATGGGCTTTAAACATACAGGCTTGTTCCCGGAACAGGCCGCCAACTGGGATTATTGCGCTGCCAAAATCCAGCAATCTGTTGCTGCCGGCGGTGAACCGCGCATTCTCAATCTTTTTGCCTACACTGGCGGGGCCACAGTTGCCTGCGCCGCTGCCGGAGCAGCCGAAGTTGTGCATGTTGATGCCGCCCGGGGCATGAATGCCAGGGCGCGTGAGAATCTGGCCGCCTCAGGGCTGGAAGGCCGCTATGTACGCTGCCTCGCGGACGACGCGATCAAGTTTGTAGAGCGCGAACAGCGCCGCGGCCGCACCTACGACGGCATAATAATGGACCCGCCTTCGTTCGGCCGCGGGCCGGGCGGCGAGCTGTGGAAGCTGGAAGACGCTTTGTATGAGTTGCTGTTAAAAGCGAGCCGCTTGCTGACAGAAAAGCCGCTCTTTTTCCTGGTCAATTCTTATACTACCGGTCTGGCACCGACAGTGGTCGCGAATATGCTTTCCCTGATTCTGGTGGAAGAACGCGGCGGCCGGGCTGTTGCCGAGGAACTTTGCTTGCCTGCAACTGCCAGAAAACTTCTGCTGCCCTGCGGCTGTACAGGACGCTGGGAACCATGAGCATGGCCGGAGACACTTCTGGACGCGAAATTCCGACTATTCTATATGAAGACAACCATCTGTTGGTGGCAATAAAACCAGCCGGCTGGCTTTCGCAGGCCGATTCCAGTCAATCACCGGACATGCTGACTGAACTCAAGGCTTATCTAAAGCAAAAATACAACAAACCCGGTGAGGTTTTTCTGGGTTTAGTGCATCGGCTCGATCAGCCAGTCAGCGGTATTATGGTTTTTGCCCGCACTTCCAAAGCGGCTTCACGGCTTAGTGAGCAGGTGAGGGAACACCGGCTGGAGCGCAGATATCTGGCTGTAATCCATAGCCGGCCAGAAGCGGAATCGGGCGATATTCACGTCAATCTACTGAAGGATAAAAAAACCAATATTACTCGAGTCGACCCGGCTGGACTGGCGTCGACTTTACACTACAGGTTGCTGGCCTTTGACGCTGCCAGCGAAACCAGCCTGGTGGAAATCCAGCTTGGCACCGGCCGCAGTCATCAAATCCGGGTTTCGTTTGCGTACGCCGGTTGGCCGCTTGTCTTCGACCAGAAATACGGCCTGCCGCGCGACCGCGGCCGTGGCGACGTGGCTTTGTTCGCCTGGAAGCTGGCATTCGAGCATCCCACAAAGAGAGAGCGCCTGGAATTTGCTGCGCTGTTGCCGAAGCAAGCGCCGTTTGATCGGTTTGCTGGAGTTGACATTGCTCTCGCAAACGTGATATCTTAAGCGAAATATATATTCCTAAACCGATGATGTGGAGATAAAACCACGGAGACGCGCCCCCAGAGAGCAGGCGATGGTGAGAATCCTGCGGAGAAGCGGCCTGGTAAATGGACCACGGAGGGCCTGGTGAAAGGCATTGAGCCGAGTATCCTGGATGCAGGCCGGCATTAACGGCAGAAAATGTGTTGGCATTTTCGGTAAAGTGGGTTCGCTTCGCGGCGAGCCAATTAAGGTGGTACCGCAGGTTATGGCCTGTCCTTATTTTAGGACAGGCTTTTTTTGTGGCCAAATCCTTTGCACTTGCCGACGTTTCCAATTGGAACACGCGCTGCCTCGTGCAGTAAAGCAAGAAAAGCAGAAAGGGATTAAAATGGAAAAATCAAAAATGAACATAACGACAAAAATGAATATAACGACAGACGCTCAGCCTGAGGAACTGATTTCAGGTCAGAAAAGGACTGTTGCCAAGCGTGTAGTTGCTGTTAAAGAACACAAAGGCCTGACAGCCCGTGACATTCTGTTGATTGGCGTACTGCTGGCAGCCGGCGCTGTCCTCAAATTCTTTGTCGGTTCAGTTATCAACTTCGGCATGAAGCCAAACTTCATCATTGCCATGTATTGCCTGATCATTCTTCTGGTAAAACCACGTTTGCCTGAAGCGGCGATCATCGGCCTCTTAGCTGGCGCGATCAGCCAGTTTTTCCCCGGTCAGCCCTACATCAATTTCGCCAGCGAGCTGGTCGGCGCAGTCGTGATGTCACTGCTTTGCCTGCTGCCGCTGCGTTTGGGCCGCTTTTCGCTTAAACCTGTTGTTGCCACCTTCATCAGCACCTTGGCCAGCGGCTTCACCTTTGTTGGCATCATGTACCTGATGTATTACAGCGGCGCCGATATCAAACCCACGCCGCTGGCAGCTTTCCTGGTGATTATCCTGGGCACCGCGCTGATTAACTCTGTCATTGTCCAGCTTTTGCATATTCCTTTGCGCTTAGCTTTGAAACTGGAACCTGAGGCAGCAGCATGATCGCGATCAAGGATTTAAGTTTTCAATATAAAGGCGGCAAACGTTTGGCTTTAAGCGACATTAATCTCAATATCGCTGCCGGCTCATTCGTAGGCATAATCGGCAGCAGCGGGGCCGGTAAAAGCACTCTTACCCGTGCTTTGAACGGGATAATTCCGCATTATTTCACCGGCGATTTTTACGGCAGCGTGGAAATTGAAGGAATGGATACAATCACCAGCACGCCTGCGCAGCTTTCCCGGCTGGTTGGCAGTGTATTTCAGGACATTGATGGCCAAATGGTTGCCTCTGTAGTTGAAGATGAACTGTTGTTTGGGTTGGAGAATTTCGCCGTGCCGCGAGCCGAAATAGCCAGCCGGGTTCAGGAAGCATTAGCAATGGTGGGAATTTCGAATCTGCGCCATCGTAGTTTAGCGACATTATCCGGCGGCCAGCGGCAAAAAGTCGCGATCGCGGCGATTATCGCCCTGAAACCGCGCATTCTGGTGCTTGACGAGCCAACTGCTGAGCTTGATCCGCACAGCAGCCGTCTGATCTTTGAAATGTTGAAGCAACTGAAACGCGAGCTGGGAATGACAATTGTTGTCGTCGAACAGAAAATCATGCTTTTGTCTGAATACGTCGACCGCTTAATAGTAATGCACAACGGCTCAATTGCTTTTGCTGGCGAAGTGCGCTCGGTTCTTGCCCATGCTGCAGAGTTGCGTGCTCTCGGCGTCAATATTCCCCGCATTGCGACATTGGCAGAAAACCTGCGGGACCGGGGTCTTTATGAAGGGCCGGTTCCGGTCTCACTGCCTGAGGCAGAGTTGATGGTGCGGGAGGTTTTGGCTCGTGCTTAAGTTTAATCAGGTTTCCTTTAAATATGAAACCGGTACCGATGCCGACAGACGAAACGCAGCTGAGTACAGCGCTACTATTGATAATGTTTCCGTGCAGGTAAATCACGGCGAGTTTGTGGCCCTGATTGGTGAGAACGGTGCCGGCAAATCAACCTTTGCCAAGTTGTGCAATGGTTTGCTGCAACCAAGCCGGGGCAGTGTACAGGTTAACGGCTTTGACACCCGGACTGCGAAAACAAGTCAGCTGGCTCGTCACATTGGTTTTTTGTTTCAAAATCCTGACCGCCAGATTTGCCAGAATACTGTCTGCGCTGAAATCATGTTTGGCCTGGAAATGGTAATTCCGGAAAAAGAGCGCAGGGAAGAACGCTGTGCAACAATTCTGGCTGAACTGGAGCTTGATGGCCGCAGTAATCCTTTTAATTTGAGCCGTGGTGAGCGCCAGCGCGTTGCCCTGGCGTCGGTTCTGGCCCGTGAACCTGACTTGCTGATCCTGGATGAACCGACAACCGGACTTGACTGGCTGGAATGCACCCGGATTATGGAGCAGATCAAACAGCACAACGCGGCCGGAACTACTGTTTTGATGATCTGCCACGATATGGAAGTTGTGCAGGATTACGCCAGTCGCGTGCTGGTGATGTCCGGTGGCAGCCTGTTGGCTGATGGCCCGATGACAGAAATTATGACGGACGAAGAACTGTTAAGCAGCGCTTCAGTTACCAGCGCCCAGATTCCGGCCTTGACAAGCCGTTTTGGTTCGCTGTTTACCGGCATATTCAGACCTGAAGAACTTGCCGCTGCAATTGCGGGGAGGGTAAGCAAATGACTGGAATTATCGATTATGTGCCGGGCGCCACACCGTTGCACCGGCTGAATCCTCTGAGCAAACTGGTTTTGGCTCTTGTTATGTGCATTGCTTGTTTTATCAGCCGCAATCACGTGTTCATCGTCAGTATTATTAGCCTGAATCTGCTGCTGGCGGCCTCAGCCGGCATTTTGCAACGTTCTTTAACAGTGTTGCGGGCGTTGCTGAAATTTTCGCTGTTGCTCTTTGCGGTACAACTCTTGTTTATCCGTGAGGGCAATGTGCTGCTGACACTGCCGCTGAATGTACTTGTCACCGACAAGGGAGTATCATTTTCCCTGTTGTTTGTTTTGCGCCTGTTGGCCGCTACTATGCCGCTGACCCTGATGCTGTCTCTGACCCAGGCATCGGCTTTGTCGGGTGTTCTGGTAGAAAAACTGCGCGTTCCCTATAAATATGCTTTTGCGCTGACCACTACAATCCGTTTTATTCCGATATTCACGGCAGAAGCCGCGGACATAATGGCGGCGCAAAAATCGCGGGGCGTAGAGTTTGATACCGGCAGCTTTTTCAAAAAGATCCGCTTGTTGCTGCCGCTGTGTGTGCCGCTCTTGATCAGCTCGGTTGCCCGGATTGACCAGGGCGCGATCTCAGCAGAACTACGCGGCTTCAGTTGCCGTCAGCGTGGCTCCAGTTACCATGAATACAGACTCACCAGGCTGGACCTGGCTGCTGGAATCCTGGCAGTAATTTTAATAGCTTTGGCCGTAATATTTTAATAGATTCAAGCAGAACGGGCACCAAGTCCGAGAAAACCCAGGAGTAGAGAGTAATGAAATCAGACAAGAACAAAAAAAATATCCGTCTGCTGATGGGCAACGAAGCCATCGCTTTGGGCGCCATCCGGGCTGGTGTACGTGTAGTCACAGGCTATCCCGGCACGCCGTCAACAGAAATTCTGGAGACAGTAGCCAAAGAAAATACCGGCGATATTTATGTCGAGTGGTCTGTTAATGAAAAGATTGCGCTTGAAATCGCGGCCGGGGCCGCCTATGCCGGCGCACGGACAATGGTGACAATGAAGCAGGTCGGGCTGAATGTGGCTGCCGATCCGATTATGAGCCTCGCTTATGTTGGTGTTAAGGGCGGCATGGTGGTGGTTGTCGCTGATGACCCTGGTCCGATTTCCTCGCAGACGGAACAGGATACACGCCATTTTGCCGAATTTGCCAACTTGCCGGTATTTGACCCGTCCAGCCCGGAGGAAGCTTACCTGATGCTTGAGACTGCTTTCGAGGTTTCGGAAAGATATGGCACACCGGTGCTGTTGCGCCCGACCACACGCGTCTGTCATGGCTGTGCCGGCGTTGAGCTGCTGCCGCCGCTGGAGATTCCTGAGCCGGAGGGCTTTGTGCGTGATCCCTCGAAATGGGTTATCTTTCCGCGCCTTTCATACCAGAGCCATCTGAAGATCGCTGCGCGCCAGCCGATTCTGGGCGCAGAGTTCTCACGCTCACCCCACAACAGCATCAGCGATGGTCAGGGACGCCGCGGCATTGCTACCGGCGGCATCAGCTACGAATATGTCCGGGAAGCTCTGACTGAAAATGAAGCGGTTCCGTTATTGAAACTAGGCACCTCGAATCCATTCCCTGAGCAGCTTGCTTTGGAATTTCTGCAAAACCTCGATGAGGTTCTGGTTCTGGAAGAGCTTGATCCGGTTATTGAGCGCGCATTGTTGCAACTTGTCGGTAAACATCACTTGCAAGTGACAATTCGCGGCAAACTCAGCGGCGATACCCGCCAGGCAGGCGAGAACAGCGTGGAGAGTGTCACTGAAGATCTTGCCCGCTATCTGGAAACAGCAAATTCAAAGAATAGTCCTTCGGTTCAACAAGACTCAGAAGGCATGACTGAGAGCCTGGTTGAATGTCCGTCCTTGCCTGTACGCCCGCCTGTGCTTTGCGCCGGCTGTCCGCACCGGGCTTCGTTCTACGCTATAAAGCGGGCAACCCGTGGCAAGAAAACAGTGTACTGCGGCGATATCGGCTGCTACACGCTGGGCAACGCCAAGCCGCTGGAAATGGTCGACACCTGCCTCTGTATGGGCGCTGACGTCACAATCGCCCAGGGGATCGGCCGCGTTGAGCCCGACACAGCAGCGTTTTCCTTTATCGGTGATTCCACCTTCTTTGCTTCCGGCATCCCCGGCGTGGTCAACGCTGTCTATAACCAAAGTGATCTGATTCTGATTGTGCTCGACAACCACACTACAGCCATGACCGGCTGCCAGCCGCACCCCGGTACCGGCGAAACCATGATGGGCTCGATCTCCGAAAAAATCAGCATCGAAAAAATTCTGCGGGCAATCGGCGTTGCCTCGGTGGAAGAAATTGACCCGCTCGATCAAACCGCGTCTATCGCTGCTGTAAAAAGAGCACTCGACCTGACAGGCGTGCGCGCGATCATTTTCAAGTCTCCCTGCATTGTTTTGGAAAGACCGGCAAAACGGCACCAGATTATCCGGGAAGACTGCACCAACTGCCAGCATTGCCTGAAGCAGCTTGGTTGCCCGGCGATCATGATCCAGGACGGAAATGTGGAGATTGAACCCGAGCTATGCACCGGCTGTGACCTGTGTGCCAAAATTTGTCCGTCGAAAGCCATTGTGGAGGTGCAGGCATGAATATGAATTGTTTAATCTGCGGCGTTGGCGGCCAGGGGGTAATTCTGGCCTCACGCTTAATCGCCGCGGCTGCTCTGGAAATAGGGGAAAAGGTTCTCACGGCTGAAACAATCGGCATGGCCCAGCGCGGCGGTTCCGTTGTCAGTCACGTTAGGGTAGGAGCGCATGCGTATTCACCGCTGGTGCCACAGGGCAAAGCGGATCTGATCATCGCTCTGGAACCGGCGGAAGCCGTGCGGTCTATGAATTATTTAAAACCTGGCGGTACGGTTGTCGTCAGCTGCAAAGCTGTGAAGCCGGCCACCCCGGCACCGGTAAATCTGGCCTATACAGGCGAGGAAATGCTGGAACATCTCAGAGCAACAGTGAAAAATCTCTACATCGTAGACACTCCGGCTATTTGTGCCGCCGCCGACTCAGACCGGGCAGCTAACATCGCCCTGCTTGGTGCTGCTGCTGCCAGCGGTGCTTTGGGCTTCAGCCTCGAACAAATCGAAGCGGCTATCCGCGCTCAGACACGAGCCAAATACTTTGAATCCAATAAAATTGCTTTACAGCTTGGCGCCGAAGCTGCTGTCAACGCAAATTCTGCAGAGGAAGCAGGCAGGGGAGCAGGGCTAGGAGCAAAGCTATGAAAATGAACGATTATCAATTTGATCTAATCAGCAGACAACTGCAGAACCTGCCACATACCTCGCCTTTTTACCGGGAGAAATTGAAAGGATACAATCCGGCTGCGGTTAAATCGCAAGCTGACTTTGAGCAGCTTCCTTTCTCAGACAAAGCTGAGCTGCGCGAAGCTTATCCGCTGGGTCTACAGGCCGTGCCTGACGAACAGATTGTCCGCATCCATTCTTCCTCCGGAACCACCGGCACACCAGTAATTATTCCTTATACCCGCCAGGATATTGAAGACTGGGCGATAATGTTCGAGCGCTGTTATTTAATGGCGGGACTTACACCTTTAGATCGCGTTCATATCACTCCCGGCTACGGGCTGTGGACAGCAGGAATTGGTTTTCAAGCCGGTGCCGAGCGGCTCGGAGCTATGGCTATTCCGATGGGCCCCGGCAACACCGACAAACAGCTGCGCATGATGATGGATTTAAAATCAACCGTGCTCTGCGCCACCTCATCGTATGCTTTGCTGTTGGCGGAAGAAATCGAAAAACGCGGCATCCGGGATAAGATTCATTTAACCAAGGGCATTATCGGTTCTGAACGCTGGGGCGAAAAGATGCGCAGGCGCATAGCCGGTGAACTGGGCGTACAGTTATACGATATTTATGGCTTGACAGAAATATACGGGCCCGGGATCGGCATGAGTTGCGAACATGAATGCGGCATGCATATGTGGGACGACTACGTTTACTGCGAGATTATTGATCAGAATACAGGTAAAGTCCTACCGGACGGTGAAATCGGCGAGCTGGTGATCACAACTCTGCGCAAGGAAGGCGCGCCTTTGCTGCGCTACCGCACCCATGACCTCACCCGGTTTCTGCCCGGTGAATGTGCCTGCGGTTCAAAATACCCCCGCATCGACACATTAATTGGCCGCACTGATGACATGGTTAAAGTGAAGGGAGTCAACATATTCCCCAGTCAGATAGAAGCAGTCCTGAAAAATATTATTGCTGCCTCCAGCGAATATCAATTCATGCTGGATCATTTTAACGGCCGTGATGAGTGCCGCTTGTTTGTTGAGCTTTGTCCGGATTGCCCGGAAAAAGAAGCAACAAATGAAATCCAGCAGGAGTTCAAAAACCAGATTGGCATTTCAGTAATAGTTGTGCCGGTCGCGATCGGCGAGCTGCCGCGCAGTGAAAAGAAATCAAAGCGGATTTTTGACAACAGGTATTAAGAACGTTTTGACAGACAGGGTGAAAAAAATACCCGGTACGTTGCTTTTATGGCACATACCGGGTTTTTGAGGTTAGATGATAATTGTTGCTTTAACTTCATTTTCTAGCGCAAACTTGTATGCCGTTCAATAGAGCGGATGGTAAGGAAAATGTAGACGGTATAAAGCACAACCAAAGTCAGAACGAAGCCCAGTCCCAGAGTAAACGTGCTTTTTTCAATACCCAGGATTGCGTTGCGCAGACTGCTCCAGCTTGACTCAGCAACCCACTGAATCCCGGTTATGGTTTCGCCGTCGCTGCCAAGTGAAAAACGTACACCCAGAGGGATTAGAAGCAGGCCGATGATGCTGGCCGCCTGTGACAGCAGGTAAGTGATGATGTAAACGATAACTGGTCCGCCTAAACGGCCCATGCCATGGAACCTGGCTTCGCTGCCTTTGGTTATCACAAAAGCGTATTGAGTCACTGTACTGAAAATTCCTAAAAGAATTGCGGCCACAGGCAGCAGACGCACATAGAATGGAGCGTTAGTTGCCAGGAAGGCTTGCCAGGCGCCGCGAATACCGGTAAATAGCTGACGTCCCTCGGAAATATCTGTCGTCAGGGAGAAGAGGCCGGCGATAATAAACACTGAGCCAACGGCGATCAGGAACCAGAACACTCCTGTCCAGAAGCGAGACCAGTAAAGCTGTCTGCCACTGGCGGGCAGAGTCATAGTCAAGTAGCCTTGATTGCCATAAAGCTTTCTATAGTAATTGATGATTGGCAGGATAATAACTGCTGCAACTATCACAACAGCTGCAAGCGTGCTGGTCAACTGGCCTATCGTGCTGATGATTGGCAGGCTAAGGGCGATTGTTATCAAGGAAATGAATAGCACCAACAGGCCGGGAAGCAATATGCTTCTCCACTGACGCCAGATGCTGCGAAATTCATCGGCAATTAATTTTCTGACCATTTGAATACCTCCCGGAATAATTCATCAATGCTGCTATTATGCTGGTGACGCAAAGCCTCAGCCTCACCTGCGAGTTTGACACTGCCCTGATCGATAAGAATCACATCGTCCAGCAAGCGCTCGATATCCTGAATCAGGTGAGTGGAAAGCAGCATCAGCGAGTTTTCGCTATAGCCACTGATGATGGCATCCAACACTACTTCACGCGAAGCCGGATCAACTCCGCTGATCGGTTCATCAAGCAGATATACTTTGGCGTCCCGGCCCATAACCAGAACCACTTGCAGCTTTTCGCGCATGCCTTTGCTCATCGCCTGAATCCGTTGATCGGGACTTAGCCGGAAATGACGCAGCAGGTTTTCGGCTTTTCCCATATTGAAATCCGTATAATAACGGGCAAATAATTGCAGAGCCTCACCTGCCCGCAAACGGTCATC
This sequence comes from Clostridia bacterium, assembly GCA_040772685.1. Classification (GTDB taxonomy): domain Bacteria; phylum Bacillota; class Clostridia; order Saccharofermentanales; family UBA5734; genus JAXGXQ01. The sequence continues at coordinate 159,171 of JAXGXQ010000001.1, forward strand.
AAGGAACGGCACGTCGGGTAGATAAGAGACGATTGCTTTGGTCTGGGCGTTAGGTCTCATGCCATTGATTAATGCTTCTCCTTGATACTCGCTGAGCACACCGGCCAGGATTTTCAATAAAGTTGTTTTGCCGCTGCCGTTTGGACCTAACAGTCCTACTATGCGTCCCGGATACAGTTTCATGTTCAAACTTTGCAGAGCTATTGTACGCTGATAGCGATGGGTCAGATTTACAGTCTCTAACAGGGGGCTCGTTGTTTTTGCTCCTCCCGGCGTTTGGTTGACTGCTTCAGAAAATGCATTCATTATGCTTCCTCCTTTTCCTCCAGAGCAGCGGCGACTTGTTTCAGCAATTGATTATCATTCAACTGCAAGCCACGTGCTTCAGTAACAAATTGTTTAATAAGAGCTTTCGCGAGCTGTTCACGCACTTGCAGCAACAGATTTTCATCAGTAGTGACAAGGCGTCCCACGGTACGATTGCTGAACAAGAGCTCTTCGCGTTCCAACTCAGCCAGGGCACGTTGGACAGTATTCGGGTTAACCCCGTACTCTGCGGCCAGATCTCTGACGCTGGGTACGCGTTCACCTAACTGCCAGCGGCCGCTGACAATTTTGCGGCGCCACACATCCATAAGCTGTTGATATATCGGCTGGCTGTTGTCAAACTCAACTTTTGCCATACAGGACCTTCCTTTCACAGTATTATTGTATTAGGCGATTAATACAATACCACAATAATACAAGGAGCAACACTTGTCAACACAGTTTTCTAAAAAATAAAAAAATACTAAAATTTGGAGAAAGTGAAAAGCAAAACCCCTGAAACGTAGTGTTATCAGGGGTTTGAGTGTGGTCGAGGTGACAGGACTTGAACCTGCGGCATCCTGCTCCCAAAGCAGGCGCGCTACCAACTGCGCTACACCTCGAAATCTATTCAATTGGTGATTGCTGTCTGGTTAACTGGGATATTTGCCAGTTTTCTACAGCAATCTGCTCAAGCAGTCGCTTGAGCGCCTGCTAATTATAATTCAGATTCTCTGGAAACGCAATCTGCCTCTGTTAGTCTTTTGGCGCTTGCGTTATAATCAAGCGAATAAATATGTACATATTAAGAATCTTACTTAAATTAGTTGTTACTCTGTGGTTGGCAACGGGTGCGCGGATGACAAAAGCAAAACAAAAAGGCTTATGGCTGCAACAGTTTATGTTGGTTTTGGTGGGGCAGGGGTTTTCATTGCTTGGCTCCGGCCTGGTCCAGTTTGCCATTATCTGGTGGCTGACCCGTGAAACAGGTTCGGCTATTGTGCTCACGGCCGCGGCAATTTTCGGCCTGTTACCGATGATTTTAATTTCGCCATTCGCCGGGGCGATAGCGGACAGAGTCAACCGTAAAACCATTTTGATGGTGGCGGACGGTTTTGTAGCTCTTATTTCATTACTGATGGCAGTGTTATTTCATTACGGGATGCTTCAGCTTTGGCTGGTTTACCTGTTTATGATGCTCCGTTCTGCTGGTAATGCCTTTCATCAGCCTGCTTTTGAAGCTGCCATGCCGCAAATCGCGCCGGTCAGGCATCTGGTGCGTGTCAACTCGGCACTGCAGTTCATTCGCTCCGGAGTTAATCTGGCGGCACCGCTGCTGGGTGCTATTCTGATCGAAAACTTCTCCTTGCAGCTGATTTTGCTGGTCGACGTTATTACAGCCGCGATTGCTATTGCGCTGCTGCTGCCTGTGCAAATTCTGGATGTGCGACAGCCAGAGGAACAACCGCCAACTCTGCGGGTTTATTTACAGGATATGCGGGAAGGACTGCGCTATATCAGGCGGTGGCGTGGGCTAAGCATTCTGATTCTGATTTTTGCTTTTACTAATTTTCTCTTCTCACCACTCGTGACGCTGATGGCTTTGATTGTCAGCAAGCATTTTAATGGCGGTGCTCTGGAATACAGTTATGTTGAGATGATGCTGGCGGCCGGGATTCTGCTGGGCAGCCTTGCCATAACTGCCTGGGGAGGTTTCAAGCGCAGAATACTCAATATAAATTTTGGACAGGTTATCAGTGGTGTGGCTTTGACTGTTGCCGGTTTCCTGCGGCCGGATGCTCTGGTGCCTTTTATGTTCTGCATGTTGGTTTGCGGTATTTCGTCTTGCTTTATCAACGCGCCGGCCATGGCGATTGTGCAATCGCAGGTTGATCCGGACATGCTGGGCCGAGTCATGTCGATTGTCAGTGCTTTATGCATGCTGGCAATGCCGGTCAGCCTTATTCTGGCAGGCCCTCTGGCGGAAGTAATTGGCTTGATGCCCTTGATTTATATTCCGGGAATTATCAGCGGGCTGCTGGGGATCGCCTGTTTCTTTATTCCTGATTTAATGAACATTGAAACAAAGTCAAAAACCGCTGTGAAAACAGCGGTTACCGAAATGTAATTAGCTTAATTAGATCCTTTAATTCAGTAAAATCCTTAATTCAATTAGATCCTTTAATCCTGATATAAATATGCTTGGAACTGGAATGCGGTGCTTCGCGTACATCTATTTCGTAACGGCCGATCGCTTTGATCATTGGTGTCAGTTTCGCAAAGCCAAAGTTACGAGAATCGAATGAAGGCTGTTTTTTCAGCAGCAACTGGCCGACTTCGCCCAGATAAGCCCAGCCGTTTTCGTCCTCCAGGTCGCTTATGGTAGCATCGATCAGCGCAATTACTTCTCGATTGATTTTGCGGAAACCGCCCTTGCGTGTCGGCAACTGAGGTTTTGTCTGTTTTTGCCCGGTTTGCCCGGAATCCCGTTCTGGTGTTTCATCCTGCACCGGCGTTTCCAGAATTTCCAGATAAATAAAGCGGTCGCAAGCTGCGATGAAGGCATTTGGCGTCTTTTGCTCGCCAATGCCGTAAACAACCTTACCGGCCTCACGCAAGCGTGTTGCCAGACGGGTGAAGTCACTGTCACTCGAGACCAGGCAAAAACCGTCAACCCGCTCAGAATAAAGAATATCCATCGCGTCGATAATCATCGCTGAATCTGTCGCGTTCTTCCCCGAAGTATAGCCAAATTGCTGCATTGGTGTAATGGCATAGTCAAGCAGAATATTTTTCCAGCCTGCCAGGTTGGGCTGTGTCCAGTCACCATAAATCCGTTTAATGGTCGGATTGCCATAGCGAGCAATTTCTTCCATCATTGCTTTGATGTTTTGGTGAGATATATTGTCGCCGTCAATTAATACTGCCAGGCGTACATCACTGATACTGTTTTCATTCGCGGCTGCCATTAAATTACTCCTTCTCGCCTCTGCGGCGAGTGTACCTGATCTGTTTTGCTAACCGTTGGTCGTGGTTTATCTTACTTAACTATAACGGAAGCGAACGCTGCTGTACACAAGCAGGCAGCGCTTTTTATTCTGCACCCGATAGGCTAAAATAGTTTTATCAACTGGTATCTTCAGGTTTGTTTAGACAAGCACAGTAAACAACCGACGATCCGACCTGCTGACGTCCGCAGACGGCTGTTAAAACTCGCAATTTAGGAGGCCTTTCATGAAAAAGATCGGTATGCTGACCAGCGGTGGAGACTGCCAGGGGCTGAACACAGCAATGCGCGGTGTGGCAAAAGCCCTTTATGAGGCAGTACCAAACCTTGAAATCATTGGTTTTCTTGATGGCTACAAGGGTCTGATCGAAGATAATTTCCGCAAAATGAAGCCTGCCAACTTCTCTGGCATTTTAACCTTGGGCGGTACAATTCTCGGAACCTCACGCCAGCCGCATCGCTCAATGAAGCTGCCGCTGGAAGAAGACGGCCCCACCAGGCTTGAGCTTATGATCAAAACTGTCAAGCGCCACGAATTGGACTGCGTTGTAATTCTCGGTGGCAACGGCACTCATAAGACAGCCAATCTGCTAAGTCAAAACGGTGTACCGGTGGTAACCCTGCCCAAGACTATTGACAACGACCTGTGGGGCACAGATATCACTTTTGGATTCCACAGTGCTGTTGACGTCGCGACCAACGTTATTGACAGTATCCATTCCACAGCAACCTCGCATGGCCGGGTTTTTATAATTGAATTAATGGGCAATTCTGCCGGCTGGCTTACTTTGTATGCCGGAGTTGCAGGCGGTGCTGATATTATCCTGATACCGGAAATTCCTTACGACCTTAATGCAATTACGGAAGCGTTGAGGCGCAGAGCTCAGCAAAACAAACGCTTCTCAATTATTACTGTTGCTGAAGGCGCTGTCAGCAAGGAAAACGCGGATCTGAGCAAAAAAGAACGTTTGCGTTTGCGTGAAAAAAGCAAGTATCCTTCACTTGCTTATGATCTGGCTGCCCAGCTTAGTTCCGCAACCGGGCAGGAAATCCGGGTTACTATTCCCGGCCACTTTCAGCGTGGCGGCCATCCCTCAGCTTATGACCGGGTTCTGGCTACCCGTTTTGGCACTGCGGCAGCAAAGCTGGTATATGAAGAAAAATATGGTTTCATGGTTGGTATGCATGGCTACGATATCGAGCCCGTACCGCTTGCCGAAGTAGCAGGGAAGTTAAAGCTGGTACCACCTGATTCAGCTATTGTCGCCAGTGCCCGTGCCATTGGGACTTCTTTTGGCGATGTGCCGCCTAAGCCGCTAAAATCACGTTGATCTAGAGTATGTACAGGCTCATCAGCCGGCGCTCATTTGGATCATAGACTGGCGGTACTGCATATGGTTGATTGTTTTGGGAGGTAAAGGGACATGGGGCGAAGGAAACGATATGCCGCGATTGATGTCGGCTCTCACGAAATCCGCCTTTATATTGCCGAACTGCCGGAACGTTCGCTGCCGCAGGTTGTGGAAAAAGTCAGACGTACCTTGTCTCTTGGCTCTGATACCTACAGTTCCGGGGCGATCAGCCAGTCACTGGCGAGCGAATGCATTTCAATACTTAGTGGATTTACCGAAAAATTTAGCGAGTACAATATCCAGAGGGTGCATGCGGTAGCTACAAGCGCTTTTCGCGAAGCTGAAAACAGCACCTTTGTAATTGATCAGATTCATCGGCATACCGGCATTTCAGTACAGGTGCTGACAAACGCCGAAGAAAAATACTTTCATACAATCGCGCTGGCTGAGCTGATGCCGGAGTTCGAGGAGCTGATTCGTCAGGGCACAATGATTGTCGATATAGGTTCTGGCAGTGTCCAGGCAACAGCTTATGACCGCGGAGACTTCCTCTTCAGTCAGAACATGCTGCTTGGTTCTTTGCGGATTCGGGAATTGCTGGCGGATTTACAGCGGCTGACCTCCGATTATGCTGCTTTGCTGGAAGAATATATTTCCAGCGATCTCGATAACTACCGCTCGCTTGAACCCAAAAACATGTCGTACAAACACATGGTAATTCTCTGCGGCGATTTACCTTACATTGCCCGTATGGCGACTGCTTTGATGCCGAATAAACCGGTGAAAAACTACCTTGGCAAGGAAGCTTTTGAACTGGTCTATCAGCGCTTGCTAACGGACCAGCCGCTTGGTCTGACAATCGATTTTGATATTCCGGCCGAAAATGCTACTTTGTTGCTGCCGACAGCCATGATAATTCGTAAGCTGTTTAAGTTCACCGGAGCTTCTGGTTTTCACATGCCTGCGATTTCATTGAGTGATGGCCTGTTGATCGACATGGCAATGAGACAGGCTGATTATCGGCCAAAATACGACCAGACCCGCGACATTATTTCTGACTGCCAACAGGTCGCCAACCGGTTCCGGATCGACCCCAAGCATACTGAATATGTGGAAAAGGCTGCTCTGACTATATTTGATGCCACTACAAAACTTCATCGCCTGGGCTCGCGCTCACGTTTGCTCTTACAATTGGCCGCTATCCTGCACGACAGCGGTAAATATATTAACATGTCAAGACATGACATCAGGTCGTACAATATTATAATGTCGCTTGAATTAATCGGATTATCCGCGGAAGAGCGGCGAATAGCTGCTTTTACTGCACGATTTCACAGTGGGTACAGAGATTTAGTTACCGATAGCCTTTTCATGGCGCTGGCGGAGCCGGAAAGACTTCAAATTTCCAAACTGGCGGCTATTTTGCAGCTTGCCAACGCTTTGGATACAGGTCACCAACAGAAAATTAAAGACATTGAAATTCAAATCAGTGCTCAAACAATGACGCTGGTTGTCAGCTCCAGTCGTGACATTATGCTGGAACAATGGTCTTTAGCCCGAAGCGGCCAGTTATTTCATACAGTATTTGGCCTAAAACCTGGTATTCGAATTCGCAGGAGGCATTATTAAAATGCAGTACATAAGCGCCCCCCTATACGCGTCTGATAAATCAGGCAAAGGATCCGGCAAGAAGCGGAATGAGCGTCAAGGGAAAAAAGGAGATGAAATCAGGGAACAGATTCCGGTTCCGGATCTTTTTATCAATCGTGAGTTGAGCTGGCTCGATTTTAATGACCGGGTTCTGGATGAATCACGCCTGCGGGAAAATCCTTTGTTGGAGAGGGTGAAATTTCTTGCTATCAGCTGTTCCAATCTGGATGAATTTTTTATGGTCAGAGTGGCCTCGCTTAAAGATATGGCGCACGCGGGTTATACAGCACTTGACCCGGCCGGACTAAGCGTAGAGGAGCAGTTGACAGCAATCGCCAAAAAAACGCATAAAATGGTGCGTAAACAATATTCGACTTACAGCAGGATTTTGTTCGGTGAATTAAAGGAAGCGGGAATATATATCAGGCCTGTTTCTGAAATAAATTCAGCAGGTTTGAAGTATCTCGATAATTATTTCAAACAGTTTATTCATCCGATTCTTACACCGCTGGCAGTTGACGTGTCACGGCCGTTCCCTCTGATCAGCAATCGGTCGCTAAATATTATCTGTAAGCTGCGTCCGCCCGAGCAACCGGAAAACGAGGAGCCCAGTATCGCGGTTGTCCAGGTGCCGGCCGGCGTTTCACGGCTTGTTTCTATCCCCGGCAGCGGTGACGGCCAAAGTGAATTCGTGCTGCTGGAAGAGGTAGTCAAACGCAACCTGGGCGAACTGTTCCGTGGCGCTGCCATACTTTCAGCCGGTTGCTTCCGGATAATGCGCAACGCCGACCTGGATATTGATACAGAAGAGGCCGCGGACCTGTTGAATGAAATTGAAAAGCAGGTACGCAAGCGCCAATGGGGTGAAGTTATCCGCCTCGAAGCTGAATCGAATTTGCCGGAAGATCTGCTGACTCAGCTTTGTTCAGTGCTGCAGCTGCAGAGCGAAGATATCTACGAAATAAATGGACCGCTCGATTTGACATTTTTGTTCAAGATTGCCGCGCTTGAGGGGTATCCAAATTTGTGCTTCGAACCTTTTACTGCGCCTGTTGACCCGGATCTGATGTCGGATCCGTTTGGGACTATTCGCGATGGTGACCGTTTGTTGCATCATCCGTACCAGAGTTTTGAACCGATCACCGAGCTGTTGCGCCGCGCTGCCACCGACCCACAGGTGCTGGCGATCAAACAGACACTTTACCGGGTCAGTGGTGATTCACCCATCATCCACAGCCTTACTCAGGCGGCTGAGAACGGCAAACAGGTCATGGTGCTGGTGGAACTTCAGGCCAGGTTTGACGAAGCGAATAACATCAACTGGGCGCGGCGGCTTGAACAGGCCGGCTGCCACGTTATTTACGGCTTGGTTGGCCTTAAAGTCCACAGCAAAATCACCTTGATCGTCAGGGAAGAAGAGACCGGAATTCGCCGGTATATGCACCTGGGCACCGGTAATTACAACGATCAGACAGCCAAAATCTATTCGGATATAGGTTTGCTTACCTGCTCGGAAAGCATAGCTGCCGACGCGACCGAGTTTTTTAACATGATCTCGGGCTACTCGGCGCCGCTCAGCTGGCGGCGACTCACTGTAGCGCCGTTCTGGCTGCGACGTGAATTTGAGCGCCTGATTGAGCAGGAGACGGCGCATGCCACGGCTGGCCGGCCGGCAAGGATTGTCATAAAAATCAACTCGCTGGTTGATCCGGAAATGATTTCGCACCTTTACCGCGCTTCACGCGCCGGGGTAGAAGTGGATCTGATTGTCAGAGGGATCTGCTGCTTGCGCGCCGGAGTACCGGGTTTGTCAGAAAATATTACTGTCCGCTCGATTGTCGGCCGCTTTTTGGAGCACGCCCGCATTTATCTGTTCCACAACGACGGCCAGAACGACCTTTTCCTCTCGAGTGCTGACTTAATGCCGCGCAACCTTGACCGCCGCATTGAACTGCTTTTCCCGATTGAGGATAAAACAGCCTTTGATACACTGATGGAACTGTTGGAACTGCAGTTGAGTGACACCGAACGCTCGCGGATTATGGATCCGGAAGGTGTATACCATCCGGTGGACAGAAGGGGCAAAACAGTTATCGACTGCCAGCAAGCCCTGATCGAACAAGCAAGGCTGCAAAACAAACAACTGCAGGCGGCGTCAGCGGAAATCCGCTTCCAGCCTGTATTTGGCGATGATCCGTCATTGCCGGTAAGTCCGTTTGTCACAGATGACTCACTGGATAATGACACTTAAGCTGAAATATCCGTTATAATCATAAGATTGCAAATAAAGTTGCAAAAAATCGTGTTAAATCTCACGATAAAAATGCGTACCTAAAATATGCTTGCAGATTTTTTACCATCGGGGAGGATCATAGATGAACGAAAGACAGAAGCTGGTTCAGGCAATCAATCAGGAGACCGGCCTGGACATTGACAAGATAGATGAACTTATTGAAATACCACCACAACCTACTTTGGGCGACTACGCCTTCCCCTGTTTTGTCTTGGCGAAAACGCTGCGCAAAGCGCCGGCGGCGATAGCTGCGGAACTGGCAGTCAAACTGGGCAGGCAGCTGACAGATTTTGAGCGGGTAGAGTCAGTAGGCGGTTATCTTAATTTCTTCATTAGTCGCAGCAGCTTCATTACATCGACGATAATGGATGTAAGAGCCCGCGGCGCAAAGTTCGGCAGTGCTGAAGCGCCAACCGCAGACCCTGTAATTATCGAATACTCGTCGCCCAATATTGCCAAACCATTCCACGTCGGCCACGCATTCACAACAATTCTTGGCCATTCACTGGCACGCATCTACAAGCATCTGGGTTACAACGTGGTGCGCATGAACCATCTTGGCGATTACGGCACCCAGTTTGGCAAGCTGATTGTGGCCTATGAGATGTGGGGCGATGAAACAGCACTGCAGGCAGAACCAATCAAGGAATTATTGCGGATATATGTGAAATTCCATACGGAAGCAGAAAAGGACCCGGAGCTGGAAGTGCAGGCCCGCGAGCGTTTCCGTCGTCTGGAAGCAGGCGAGGCTGCTGAAGAAGCTTTGTGGACCCGCTTCCGCGACTTGAGTCTGAAAGAATTTTCGGAAGTTTATGAGCGCCTCGGCGTCAGCTTCGACAATTATAACGGCGAAAGCTTTTACAGCAATCAGATCCCGGCAGTTGTCGATCTTCTGACTGAAAAGGGATTGCTGGAAAGCAGTGAAGGCGCGCAGGTTGTGCGTCTTGACGAGTTCAATCTGCCGCCGTGCATAATTCTTAAATCCGATGGCACGACGATTTATGCTTCACGTGACATTGCAGCAGTTCTTTATCGCTACCAACAGTGGCATTTTGCTAAGAATATTTACGTCGTCGGCACACCGCAGGCCTTGCATTTCCGCCAGGTTTTCGCAGTGCTGAAAAAAGCCGGCTTTGATTTCGCAGACGATTGTGTTCACGTTGGCTTCGGGCTGGTACGTTTTGCCGACCGTAAACTTTCCACCCGCAGCGGTGACGTCATCTATTTGCAGGATTTACTGCAGGAAGCCGTCGACAAAACTCACGAAGTTATCCGCGCTAACGCGGCTGCGCGTTCGCTCGACCTGACAGAAGAAAAAATGAGCGAAATTGCTGAAAAAGTCGGCATCGGCGCTGTTACCTATACTTTCCTGAAAAACAGCCGCGAACGCGATATTGTTTTTTCCTATGAGGAAATGCTTGATTTTGAAGGCGATTCAGCACCGTATGTACTTTATACCTACGCGCGTGGCCGCAGCATTCTGCGTAAAGCCGCCGCTGAACCCGGGTATAGCATTGAAGTTAGCGAAGCGGCGCTGTTGCGGCTTGACACAGATGAAGAATTCGCCATTGCCAAGCTGATCGAATCATTCCCGCAAAGTGTGGTTAAAGCGGCACAGACATATGAGCCGTTTATGGTTGTGCGCCAAATTACCCAGCTGGCCCGCGCCTTCAACAAGTTCTATCACAACGAACCGGTGCTCAGCACTGCTGATCCGGAGCTGCGGCAGGCGCGCCTTGCCCTGGTAGACGCTGTGTGCGATGTTTTATATATCGGCATGGAACTTGCCGGGATCAATCCTGTTGAGCAAATGTAGGAGAACGGAGCCAGATTGCGAAGCAACCATGAGTAACGAGATCAAACGCTTGTCTTTTTCGGAAATTCCCTACGAACGGCCGGTTCTTGAGGATCTGCTCACGGTTACCCGGCGCAGCCGCTTAATGCTGCGATTGGCAATCAATCCCACCGGTGCCGCCCGTGCTCTGGAAGATTTTGATGCCGCGCTGGCAGAATGGCGTTCACTGGCAGCCATCGTGCAGATCCGGCATGACCAGGCGATTGGGGATCCTTTCTACCTCAAGGAGCAAGCCTTCTTTGATGAAAATAACGCTCAGGTTCAAAACCTGGAACGCGATATTTACGATGCCTTAAGTAAAAACAGACATGGCGCTGCCTTAAGCGAACGCTACGGTTCGATGCTGATGCAGCGGGCGCAGCAGGCTCGCCATTTGACCAGCCCGGAAGTGACCGGCTTGATTGCTGAAGAAAACCGCCTGGCTTCGGAATGCATGAATCTGAAATCAGAAGCTGAAGTCGACTTTAATGGCAGGTTTCTGAATCTCGAACAGATGGAGCCATACCTGCAGGATCCGGATCGTGAAATCCGGCGTGGCGCCCACGCCGCCGTCTCCAGCTTTTACGCGGCAAGGGCCGAGAGTTTTGACGAGCTGTTTGACCGTCTGGTTCATACTCGCACCGAGATTGCACAAAAGCTCGGGTTTCCCAGCTTTACTGAGCTGGGGTACCTCCGCATGGAGCGATTCGACTATGGCCGCGCTGAGGTGGAAGCTTTCCGCGAGCTGATTGTTTCCTACATAGTGCCTGTGGCAACTGAGATCCGACGTCTGCAGCGCCGCCGGCTGGGAGTTGAACGACTCTACCATTACGATTTGCCCTGTCTTGCACCACAGGGGAATCCTGTGAATAAAGTTGCTCCAGCGCAGTTGGCGCAAACAGCAGGCAAAGTTTTCCGACTGCTGTTTGATAAATCGCCTTCTTTTTTATACAGTCTGGACCGGAGGCGCTTTATGGATCTGGAGGCTCGCCCCGGCAAGGCTGGCGGCGGTTACTGCGAAACCATCCATTCAGCTGAGCTGCCGTTTATCTTTATGAACGCCAGTTCAACGCACGAAGACGTGACTACCTTGATGCATGAATGCGGCCATGCCTACGCCAGCATCGCCAGCCTCAGTGAACGGCGGCTCACCGTACTGCATCAGCCATCGCTTGATATCTGTGAACTCCACTCCACCGCGATGGAGTACTTAACCTACCCCTATATGGACCAGTTCTTTGGCGAAGAAGCTGAAGCCTACACGCTGCTGCATATGACGCAAAGCCTGCTGTTTCTGCCTTATGCCTGTCTCGTCGATGAATTTCAGCACCATGTCTACGACCAGCCGGAACTTTCGCCTGAAGCACGTAATGAGCTTTGGCGTGAACTTGAGCGCAAGTATCAGCCAGAGCTTGAATACCGGGAGGACGAGCACTTTGCCAGCGGCAGAGCCTGGCAGAAAAAGGAGCATATATTCGCGGCGCCGTTTTATTACATTGATTATGCGCTGGCTCAAATCGGTGCTCTGCAATTCTGGATTCAGGCTAGGCGCAAACCGAAAAAAGTTCTGGAGAAGTACAGCGCCCTTTGTGCGGCCGGCGGTGAGCTGACCTTCAATGAGCTGCTCGAGCTGGCAGGCCTGGAGTCACCCTTCAAACCAGCTGCTTTCAAACGTGTGGCTTACCAGGCCAGCAGCTTTTTGGATTTATAACAACGCTCTGAAAATTCTTTTTTAATGATGCTTTTGATGAGGAGATAAACTGTTAATGAAGTTGACACTCGCAACCCGTAACCAGGATAAAGTTAATGAAATTGTGGAAATTCTCGGCTGGCCGCGGGCAGATATTCAAACAATGACTGAAGCCGGCTTTGTTGGTGAAATCGAAGAAAACGGCAATACCTATGAAGAAAACGCTTTAATTAAGGCCAGGGCTGTGCACAATAAAACTGGTGGAGTTGTGATCGCTGACGATTCCGGCCTCGGCATCGATGTGCTGGACGGAGCGCCCGGGATCTACTCTTCACGTTTTGCCGGTGAAGATACCGGTTATCCGGAGAAGTACAAAAGGCTGTACGGGCTGTTGGCACCATTTCCGCCGGAACAATGGAATTGCCGCTTTGTTTGTGTGATCGCCGTTATTTTTGCCGACGGGCGTGAACAAACCATTCGCGGCGAAGTCGCCGGACGCATTTCGCCGGTTTCACGCGGTGAGAATGGCTTTGGCTACGATCCGATTTTTCTATTGCCGGAACGTGGTTTGACCATGGCCGAGTTGGATCCCGCAGAGAAAAACCGGATCAGCCATCGTGGCCAGGCACTGGCAAAACTGCGTGAGATTCTTTTACCTTGACCAACTTAAAAACCATGTGCTATAGTATCGTTCGTGGACGAATGTTTTTGTCACAAGGACAATACTTAGGCAGAGGAAAACATGGCTGAATCCGAATATTTTCTCGTAAAATCCTCAGTCTTACCGGAAGTTTTTATTAAGGTGATGCAAGTTAAGCGCCTGTTGAATGCCGGTAAAGCTGATTCTGTCAATGAGGCTGTACAAAAAGTCGGTCTTTCACGCAGCGCTTATTACAAATATAAGGACGCTGTGCTGCCTTTCTACGAAACATCGCAAGGCCGCATGGTTACGCTTATTTTCGCTGTCGAGAACTTTCCGGGCATTTTATCCGGCATTATCCTCAGCCTTGCCCGCGCGCAAGCAAATATTCTCACGATTAATCAAAATATTCCTATTAATGGGCTCGCTGACGTGTCCATTTCGCTCGAAACCGACATGATGAATGTTCCTCTGGAAACGCTGCTGAATGAACTCGGCCGGATTCCGGGTGTGCGTTCTCACAGGATTCTGGCAAGGGATTGAAGGAGGGTCAGTATATGATTTCAATCGCGATTCTTGGTTATGGTACGGTCGGCGCCGGTGTTGCTGAAGTCTGCAGCATGAACAGTGCTGTTATCCGCGAGCGGGTAGGCCGCACTATCGACATCCGTTACATTCTCGATATTCGGGATTTCCCGGACGATCCTTTTGCTGACCGGATCACTCGCGACGCAGACCTGATTATCAATGACCCGGAAATTTCTGTGGTTGTTGAAACCATTGGCGGTGTTACTTTTGCATATGAAATGACCAAACGGGCACTTGCTGCCGGCAAGCACGTGGTCACCTCAAATAAGGAACTTGTTGCCAGGCATGGCACCGAACTCATTAAGATGGCTACTGCCCACGGTGTCAGCTACCGCTTTGAAGCCAGTGTCGGCGGCGGTATTCCAATTATTATGCCACTCCACAAGAGCCTGGCTGCAAACTTGATTACCCGCGTCGCCGGTATTCTCAATGGTACTACCAACTACATTCTGACCCGCATGGAAAACGGCGGCATTGATTTTGCGACTGCGCTCAAGGAAGCACAGGCAAATGGTTATGCCGAGCAGGAACCGGCTGCCGATGTTGAAGGCTATGACACTTGTCGAAAAATCGCGATTCTTGCCAGTATCTGCCGGGGTGAGTTCATTGACTCAACCAGAATTTATACAGAAGGCATTACTGCTGTCACCAGCCAGGATATCGCCTATGCCAGCCAGCTGGGCCGGAAAATCAAACTGCTGGGAATTTATCAGCGGATAGGTGATTTGTGCAACGTCATGGTAGCACCGATGCTGGTCGCCAGCACTGACCCAGTCGCTGTGGCGGAAGATGTCTTTAATGCTATTGAGGTAGAAGGCAACGCCCTGGGTAAAGCGATGTTCTACGGCCGTGGTGCAGGCCGCCTGCCTACAGCCAGCGCTGTTGTCGCCGACGTAATCGAGTGCGCAGTCCACATTGAACGGATTCCGCATCAGGTCAGCTGGGAGGACAATGGCCGTAACTTGCTGCTGGATCACAACGACAGTAAAACCAAGGTTCTGTTGCGGTTCCGAGGCAAAGCTGATCCCGGGGTTATCGAGGCAGCATTTAAGCCTTACGGTCTCAAGCAGCTTGAAAGTCTGTTCGAAAATGAATGCGCTTACATTGTCGGCAAAGAAGGAAATCTGACAGAAGGAAAACTGGCAGAAGTTCTACGCCCGCTGGAAAGCAACCTGATCAGCCGGTTAAGACTGTACAATTAAAAACGCTGGAAATTTTTTCAGCTGCTTTAATAGAATAAATGGAATTACGAGGACAGATTTTAAAGCAGCCTTACTTGGGCTGCTTTTTTTAAGCCAATTGATATTAATTAATCCAAAATGGTGATTGAGACTTTGTCGAACTGAATCAGGCCGTCTTGTCTCATTTTATTAAGCTCGCGCGAGAGCGAAGTACGCTGGACACCGAATTTTTCGGCTAGTTCTTTTTTAGTTATGTTTAGCAGAATCCGTTTTGAGTTTTGGCGTTTACTTTCATAATCCAAATAGCTTTGGATGCACTGGCGAATGGTTTTGTTTGTATAGTTTTTGATTTTATAACCCAGTATCTGCGTGCGTCCCGAAATGCTGCTCAGGTAAATCCTGAGAAAATCCGGGTTCTCGCTCAACAGCCGAAACAAAGCTTCTCGCTCAACAGCCAAAACTACCGTAGGCAGCTGAGCGGTAATAGTCATCGGATAAACAGGGTGGTCTGAAAACAGGAGGTTGCCGCCCAAAATATCATTGTGAAATAATTCAGTGATCGACAGCAGTTCACCTGATTCATCAATATGTTCAACTGCGACTTTGCCGTTGAGCACAATTTCCAGTTTATTGGCGGTTTCAGACTCGAAATGGATCACGGCATTTTTGGCGTAGCTGAGTATTATAAACTCGCCGGATTCAAGGCAATTCTGAATAGTCTCAGTATCCAGCTGCCCGAACAAAGATGTTAATTTAATCTGGTCGATTATATTATC
This sequence comes from Clostridia bacterium, assembly GCA_040772685.1. Classification (GTDB taxonomy): domain Bacteria; phylum Bacillota; class Clostridia; order Saccharofermentanales; family UBA5734; genus JAXGXQ01. The sequence goes on from JAXGXQ010000001.1 coordinate 174,488, forward strand.
CATTTCAACAATTAAAGCCTCCCCGACTAACAATAAAAATCTCCCTGAGTTACCAAAGTAACTACCTTGGGCAAAGTTTACCTGCATACTTGGTTATTAGCAAATAAGGAAAAGGGGAGAACAATGAAAATCCTGATTAATCTAATTCGCGTATTCTTTTTGGTTGCCTTTGTAATATTGATACAAAACGGTAAGATGATGCTGTGGCTGGGGTTATATGCCTTAAGTCTGCTGCTGGCCCTGGTATTTGGCCGGATCTACTGCGGCTATGTCTGTCCGATGAACACCGTCATGCAACCGGCAGAATGGCTGGCCAAGAAACTGAAAATCCAAACTGCTTCGACGCCAAAGTGGCTGCAATCCGGCAACTTCGGCTGGTTTGCGCTGATTTTCAGCGTGGGGCTAATGCTCATAACGAGGCGTATGGGTCGTAATATTCCCGTACTGCTGATCTGGCTGGCGGTTTCCTTTGTGGTTACGCTGCGCTACAAACCAGCTGTTTTCCACAACCTGCTTTGCCCGTTCGGGCCGCTGCAAAAAGTCTTCGGCAAACGCGCTTTTGTCTCTGAAAGAGTCAACCACGACACGTGTATTGGCTGCAAAAAATGTGAGAAGCCTTGCCCCACTGGAGCTATCCTGGTCAACCCTGAAACCAAAAAAGCGACTATCAACACCGCCGATTGTCTGCAATGTACCAACTGCCAGCAGGTTTGTCCAACCAAGGCAATCAGCTACCGCAAAGAAAGCGCCAGGCCTTTGACTGAAAAAATTTAATCTGATCATTGATCAAATTTGGTTAATAACCAGACACAAAAACAGCTGATTGGTAAGCCATACCGATCAGCTGTTTTCAGGCAAAAAAGTTATTTATGCTATCTAAATCTGGTTATGCTGATAGGCAAGGTACAAGCGCTCCAACTCACGCATCCTGGCGTCCATTTCCAACTGCAGTTCAGAAACCCGTTTGAGATCGCGCTCTCGCAATGAGCGTCGAACCTTATCAAACAGGCTGATGCGCTCTTCAGTCGTACGAGCCAGATGCTGGCGAAGAGAGTCGATTTCCTCCCACAAAGCGTCATCGTAGGGATTCTCCTCATGTAGCAGCACACAGTGCCGGATCCGTTCCAGATTTTCGCCGATTATTCTTTCACTGAGTTCCATTTCCCAAATGTCGAGAGTAGCCAGGGCATAGGAATTGACAATCTGGTCACTGAAAACACCGCCGGCTTTCAGCATTTCTTTACTCTCATAGTCAGACGCCAGGTATTGCAGCGTTTCATAAACGGTTGCCGGGGGCTTGCCGAACAGCCGGTCGCGTTCTTCCTCCGTGAAGTCGATAAAAATATCATCCTCACAGCGATAAACGCGGTCAGCTCGCAGATACTCAGCCGGTTCGCCGGCTTTCTTAAAGAACTCAGCTTGCAGCGCCTGTGTTTCGCGCATCGCGTTGGCCTGGATACCGGCCAGCATCGCCTGGAAAATCGCGGCGAGCGCAATATAAGTGTTCGTATGCGGATTTGGCGAACGGATTTCAAATCTGGTGCCCAGCGGAGACTCAGCGTTGCGTATCAAGCCCAGCAGCACCGTCCTGTTACGGGATGGGGTCTGCAGGTTCCTGCCTACGGAGGCAACCGGATGGGTAGGCGCTTCAAAACCGGGTTTCAGGCGGTTGAAAGCGTCATTGGATGAGGTAATGAAGGCGCTGATCGCTTCGTAGTGCTTCATAAAGCCCATCAACGCGCCCCAGCCTATGCTGCTGAGAAAATCACGGTCGAAATCGGCGGGGGAGAAGAGATTAACGCAACGTCCGCTTTTAAGCATAGCTACAACGTTGACGTGAATATGTTCGCCGCTGCCGGCGACGCCTTCCATTGGCTTGGCCAGGAAAGTAGCCTCAAGACCGTGCAGGCGGAAAACTTCTTTAATAAAAATCCGGACAAAAAGCTCGTTATCACCAGCCTGCATAGAAGTGGAATAACGCCAGTCTATTTCCAGCTGCTCCATAATATGGTCAAGGCTGCCGCTGCCGGTAAGGTGCGCTTTCACGCCGCCTACCTCTTTATGACCCATTTCAGGGCCAAAACCGTACTGTTCCAACAGCATGATTGAACGTTCCAGAGCTGTCCGCACAATTCCTTTGGTGCGCTTCCAGTATTGTTCCTTTAATCCTTGCGAAACAGAAAGCTGCTCGCGATCAACAAAGCTGTCGGGTGTACGCACCCAGAACTCCAGCTCCGTCGCCGTAGTCAGCGAAATCTTTTCAATATCCTCAGGCTTGAAACCCCAGGGAGTGCAAAGTTCCGGCTGAGCTGCAAAAAGCTGCTTCATTTCCCGGTCAAAACGTTCGATTGATCTTTTGAGCAGGGAGCGGGAGCAGACCTGGCTGTTATTGTGTTCAAGGAAGGCTGGAATTCGCAAAGTTCCGCAGGGATAGCCTGTACGGCTGTCGATATGCTCATAATTATAATCAACAAACCAGTTGACATCATTATCAGCCATCAGATCTACCTTGCCGTCATTCAGTCTGGCTATGCCAGGCAGGACAACTGACGAACCGTCGGTTGTGACGCCGCCGTGCAAGTAGCTTTCTATGTGTTCAATGAACAGCGAGACGGGTATTTTTTCATCTGTATCGTTGCCGGCCAGATCAATACCGGCGAGCGAGACAAACTGGACTTCCGGATGATCGCTGAGGATCTGACGAATTGAATCCGGCGAGTGATCACAGGCCGGCAATACATAAAGCAGGTCGGGATCGATAAAAAAAGCATCACGATTCATGCAGTTCCTCTTTCTAAACCGGGATTGGTCATTCACTATATCAGCTATTTTAGCTGAAATGCCTGTGTGGTCAAGAATTTTTCAAATAGCCCTGTAAAAGAAAAGGACCGCCCCTGTTGCTGGAGCGGTCCCGGGCTGTGTGAAGATGCAGCTTTTCAGTAACGGTTTTCGTAACCTTCCTGCTGACGTCTTGCCGCTTTTCTAGCTCTACGGCAATCCGGACAACGGACGGGTTCATTTTCAAAACCTTTTTCCTTGTAGAAAGCCTGTTCGCCTTCGGTGAACGCGAATTCCGCGCCACAGTCCCTGCACACAATCATTTTGTCGGGCATATCCCTACCTCCAAGAAAATTACGGACTTTTAGAATGTTCAAGCCTATTGGTCCGATTTTTTCTGAGGAAATAATTCATTAAAGAGATCGGGCAGTGGCTCTTGTATTCTGGTTCCGTTGTCAGGATAATAGCATAAATGGTATAATTATGACAAGTGTGCAAGTGTTTTGGAGCTTTAGAACCAACAATCTATACAATAATTACTGATGCTTCCATTCAACCTGTCAATAAAAACATTTCAAGGAGAGCAAAGATGAAGCTTAAAGACTGTGTCGAGGTTCTTCAGGCTGAAGTACTGGTGCCTGCCGTGGACATGGAATATGACATTAAAGTAGCCTGCGGTGCCGATCTGATGAGTGATGTAATGGCTTTTGCCTGCCATGCAAACGAAATGATGCTTACTGGTCTTGTTAATCTGCAGACAATCCGTACCGCTGAAATGATGGATGTCAAAGTGATAGTCTTTGTGCGCGGCAAAACGCCCCTGCCGGAAATGATCGAACTGGCTGCCGACCGTGAAATTTGCTTGATCAGTACCCCTCTGCCTATGTTTACAGCCTGCGGGCTGCTTTACAAGTCTGGTGTTAAAGGCAAGGGGGAATGACATATAGATCCCGTAAAACTTGAGTTTCAAATTCGGGGACAGGATTTTATCAATGCCGGTGAAGCATCAAGCGGCACAAAAAAAGCTCTGGTGCGTCTGGGGGTACCGCCCGCTTCAGTCAAACGAGCTGCTATCGCCATGTATGAGGCTGAAATCAACGCGGTAATCCATGCTAATGGCGGAGTAGCACAGGTTGAGATCTATCAGGATCACATAGTGATTCGGATCCAGGATCATGGCCCGGGAATACCAAATGTGGCGCTCGCACTTCAGCCCGGCTGGTCCACCGCACCTGATACAGCCCGCGAAATGGGATTTGGAGCCGGCATGGGACTGCCGAATATTAAAAAGAACTCAGATGATATGCAGATCGACACTGAGGTCGGCAAAGGTACATTAATAACCATCAAAATAAACTTTTAACTGCTGGCGGCTAAGTATTGCCGCCCCTGGGAGGATAGCAGATGTCAAGATACCACTCCGTCCGGTTAGACCATGAGTTATGCATGGGCTGTACCAATTGCATTAAAAAATGTCCAACTGAGGCAATACGGGTGCGTGACGGAAAAGCTCAGATAGCTGATAATCGATGTATCGATTGCGGTGAATGCCTCAAAGCCTGTCCTCACCATGCCAAAAGTGCCTCAATGGATTCCCTGGAAGACATGGCTGATTACGACTACACAGTTGCTCTGGCTGCTCCCTCGCTCTATGCACAGTTCGGACCGCCGGCCAATCGCTTTATGGTCTTGTCCGCCTTGCAGAATCTGGGTTTTGATGATGTTTATGAGGTTGCCATCGGCGCTGACATAGTAACAGAAAACACAATTCGTCTGTTGCGCCAAACCGGGAAAAAGGTGCCGCGCCCGCTGATCTCTTCAGCTTGCCCTGTAGTGGTGCGCCTGATCCAGATGCGATTCCCCGGGCTGATTGATAACCTGGTACCATTCGATTCGCCCATGGAGGTTACTGCCGAACTTGCCAGAGCCGATGCAATTCTAAAAACCGGCTTGAAATCAGACCGGATAGGCGTATTCTTCATCAGTCCTTGCCCGGCCAAGCGAACTGCCACTTATTTCCCGATCGGCCGCCTGCGCTCGCAAGTCGACAAGGTTCTTTCCTTTGCTGAGGTATATCCCCTGATTTTGGCAAAGCTCGACAAGCTCTCACCGGCTATGGTTGAAGAAACCCGTAAGCGTGAGCTGGCTAAAGCAGACGGCATCCGCTGGGCATACACCGGCGGTGAATCAATGTCACTTAATCTGGACAAATACCTGGCAGTTGACGGCATCCATAACGTAATTTCGATTCTGGAAGAGATTGAAAATGAACGCTTGCGCGACATCGACTTTATTGAACCCAACTCCTGCATTGGCGGCTGCATTGGCGGGCCCCTGACTGTTTCCAACCGCTTCTCAGCCAAGTCGCGACAACGTGTTTATGTGCGCGAAGCCAATAAACTGGCGTTTGAAGAGCCCGCCTCATTTCATAATCTCAATAAGTTGCAGCTTGAGGAATGGGATGTACCGCTTGAACCGAATAAAGCACTGAATCTGGCTGAAAATATCAGCGACGCGCTGGTAAAATACGATCAGATGGAGCAGGTCGCTAAAAAGCTTCCCGGCCTTGACTGCGGAGCGTGCGGCGCTCCTACCTGCGCTTCTCTGGCGGAAGATATTGTTCGCGGCCTGGCTACGGAAACCGATTGCATATTCAAACTTAAAGACAGAATCCGCGCTGTAGCCGCAGAGATGATTGAGCTTGAAAACGAGATGAGCAGGCACGCGCCGTTGCCAAGTGATAACGGCTCGGAGGACGCGCCATGAATGTTGCCGAGATCATCGCCGGGCTGCCGGCTGTCAGCCTTACCCCGCCTGACCCGGAACTCTACGAGGCTGTGGCAGTGAGCGACGGCTATGCCTGCGACATGCTGAGTCTCGTGATGACAGGTGTAAAGCCGGGCCAGGCCTGGTTCACCATCCTCAACAGCATGAATGTAGTTGCGGTAGCAGTATTGGCGGACTGTCCGCTGGTTATCCTGACCGAAGGTGTCACGATGGAGCAGCCGGTTATCGACCGGGCGGTAGCCCAGGGTGTAACAGTGCTCTCAACGCAGTTAACTACATATCAGGCCTGTGTGAGGTTGAACGAGCTGCTGCATAACTCCGGTTCGGTCTAATGCCTGCTGCAGCGGACATGACGGCTGAATACGCATTACCTCACCGGATCTTTCGCGGCCTGCGCGCCGATTTGCACATCCATTCAGTCTTGTCCCCCTGCGCTGAACGGGAAATGACGCCCGGTAATATTGTTTCCATGGCTATGCTGCTGGAGCTGGATCTGATCGCTGTTACCGATCATCAAAGCTGCGGCAATTGTGCGGCTGTGATGGCGATTTCCGAAGCTATGTCCGGACCGCTCGTAATTCCCGGCATGGAAGTGGAAAGCGCCGAAGAAATTCATTTGCTATGCCTTTTCCCGGATCTGGAATCTGTTTGCGCCTGTGAAGCTGAAATCCGTGCTTCAATGCCGTTCCTGCCGAACCGGGTAGATATTTTCGGTGAGCAATGGGTTATGGACGAAAATGACGAAAAGGTTAGCGAAGAAAGCAGGATGCTGCTGCTGCCAAGCTCATTTACCTGCGATCAGATTGCCGCGCTGGCTATTTCACTCGGCGGCGTTTGCATTCCGGCCCATCTGGACAGGGAAGCCAACAGCATGCTGGTCAGCCTGGGCACTGTGCCGCCGGATTTTCCGACCGGGGTTATTGAGCTGTCGCAGAGGGCAGAACCTGTATCTTTCTTCCGCAAGCACCCCGAGCTGTGCAAGTACCAGTATCTGGTAAATTCGGATGCCCATTCACTGGAAACAATGGCAGCTCATGCCCTGAAGGATACAGCTGCAGACATTTGCCAACGCTCCCCAAAACCGGAAAAGCCAACAGTTCAGCAGGTGATTCAGGCATTGCAGGTCATTAAGCCATAGTGCTATAATAGCTTGGATCGTAAAACTTCTGTAGAGGGCATTGCCCGCCGCAGTATACAGATGGAAGGCACGCATGCGTGATTTATCCCTGCACCTGCTGGATATCGTCCAGAATTCGCTCAAAGCCGGCGCCAGCCGCATTGAAGTCCGGATTGAAGCCCAGCCAGAGCAGGACAGGCTCATAATTGTGATTAAAGATAACGGCCGCGGGATGACTGCAGAATTTCTGGCCGGAGTAACAGATCCTTTTGTGACCACGCGCACAACCCGTTCCATCGGGCTGGGAATCCCTCTTTTTCGTGAATCGGCAACGATTACGGGAGGAGATTTTACTATCGATTCAGCGCCGGGCATCGGCACCACCGTAACTGCCGAGTACGTGATGTCAAGCGTTGACCGTATCCCACTGGGCGACATGGCTGACACCTTTACCGGCCTGGTCCTGTCGGCTCCGGAACTTGACTATCTACTGGTCTTTAAGGCCGGCGACCGTGAGTTTGAACTTGATTTCAGCGAAGTTCGCCGGGAGCTCATCGATGTCCCGCTCAATGATCCCACCGTGCTGCAGTGGCTTGGTGAAATGATCCGCGAGCAGCAAAGCTATATTTTCGGAGGTATTCTGTATGAAATCCCTAGCTGAACTCGAAGCAATCCGCCAGAAGGCTAAACAGGAGTTGACAGCCCGTACTGAAGGGGGCCGTCGCGTTGTTGTTGGTATGGCCACCTGTGGAATCGCCGCCGGCGCCCGTCCGGTGATGAACGCAATTGTTGAAGAAATCCGCACACGTAACGTGACTGATGCCACCGTATCTATGACCGGCTGCATTGGAATGTGCCGCCTGGAGCCAATCGCCGAAGTGCTCGAAGAAGATGGCAGTAAAGTAACTTATGTGCAGCTTGATGCCAATAAAGCCCGCCGCATTGTTGCCGAACACCTGGTTAATGGCCAGGTTTGCCAGGATCTGACAATCGGAGCTGTCGAGACAGCCGCCAAGTCCTGAATCCTGAGTGTTGCCGTGTATACTGCCTTGCCGGACGTCTCACAAATCGCGTCCGGCAGGGTTTTACTTTTTATAGCGGCTGCACAGCCGCTGAAATACTGGAGGAACAATGAACCTTGCACTATTGCTGGAGTCGATGAAAATTCACAAAATCAAGCAGGAAAAAGAAATCCGCATCCTGTTTGTTGTTTGTTATCTCGTCAACATCGCAGCCTATTTTATCCCCGGCAGCGATCCTGACCTGGCAGGTTTAGTCTATTTTTTAAACGAGCTTGCCAAAAGTAATTTTGTTGTGCCAACTTTTACGCAAGGCAACTTAGTTTTTCTGGGTTTACTGCTGGTGTCCTCTTTACTGAACCTGCTTCTGCTCTTTACCTACGCGTCAATATACGCCGGTGAGTATGGCGAAAAAACTGCCAAAGACGCAGTCCGGGGCGTAGTCCGCTCGCTGCCTTCTCTGGGACTTGCCCTGTTTCTGATGATCGTACCGTCAATCTTATCGCTGTTTACTTTGATGCTGCCGTTGATCATCATCTCGACCATGATGTATTTCTTGCCTCTAAACCTGATTTTAGGTGAAATGAAGCTGCCCGACGCTGTTTCATCAAGTTATAACGCTACGAAAAATATGAAATTCATTATATTTTTTCAAAACACGCTGCTGGTGCTGCTGTTGAATCTGGCCGAGAACTTTATTCTGGCTTTGTTCGATTTACGCGGTCTCGGCGCTGTTCTGCTTTCCGGATTCTTTATTGGCGCCCGCACAATGATGGCTGGCAGGTTGATGGGCCTGCTGTACCTTAACCTTGTCAAAAAAGTGCCGATTGTGCTAACATCAAAGACTAACGCCTGACGCATTAATTCCAAATTCGGAGGCTTTCCGGAGGAACACAAAATGGGAAAAACTGAAGATATTCTCACCCTGATGCAAAAAAACGCAAAATTATCGGCAGATGAAATCGCGGTAATGCTGAATCTCGATGCTGCCGAGGTCGCGCAGGAAATCGCCGCTCTTGAAAAAAACAAGACGATCCTGGCGTATAACACCGTAATCAACTGGGACAAAACAGAACTTGACCCGGTTACTGCATTAATTGAAGTCAGAATAGCGCCGCAGCGCGACCAGGGGTTTGACCGGATCGCTGCCCGCATTTACCGTTATCCGCAAGTGAAATCCTGCTACCTGATGTCAGGTGGTTTTGATCTCATGGTAATTATTGAGGACAAAAACCTGAAGGATGTCGCTAAATTTGTTTCCGAGAAAATTGCCCCGCTTGATAATGTGATTTCCACCCGCACCCACTTTATCCTGAAGCAATACAAGTTGTACGGAACCGAGCTTGAAGTCAGCGAATCGGACGACCGGGAGGCCGTGGTTCTATGAATCAGGAACAGTTCCTTTCCGACAGGGTTAACAGCATCCCGCCTTCAGCCATCCGTCGCTTTTTTGATTTGGCCAACGAGATGAAAGGCAGCGTTATTTCGCTGTCAATCGGCGAACCGGATTTTGTCACTCCCTGGAATGTGCGCTCAGCCGGCATTTATTCACTGGAAGACGGGAATACTCATTATTCGCCCAACCAAGGTTTTATCGAGCTGCGCGAGGCTATAACCGCCTATCTGAAGCGCCGCTTTAACATGTCATACGACGCGCGCAGTGAGGTGCTGGTGACTGTCGGGGGCAGTGAGGCCATTGATCTGGCGGTCCGTTCCCTGATTAACCCCGGGGATGAAGTTATCATCCCCGAGCCCTGTTTTGTTGCCTACAAAGCCTGCACATTACTTGCTGGCGGTGTACCGGTGCCGGTTTCCTGCTCGGCTGAAAATGACTTCAAACTGCTTCCCGAGGCTCTGGAGCGCGCGCTCACACCCCGAACTAAACTGCTGATCATGGGTTATCCCAATAACCCTACCGGTGCAGTCATGTCACGGCAGGATCTGGAACGGATCGCTGATGTTCTGCGTGACCGCGACATCTTTGTTTTATCAGATGAACTTTACGCGGAGCTGACGTATCCGCCGCAAGAACATTGCTCGATCTCCGAGTGCGGTGATCTGCGTGACCGCACCATAGTCATAAACGGTTTTTCCAAGGCGTTTGCCATGACAGGCTGGCGTATCGGCTATGCTGCCGGCCCTGCGGTGATTATCGCCGCGATGAACAAAATTCATCAATACGCGATTATGTCGTCACCCACAACGGCCCAGCATGCCGCCACAGCAGCGCTCAGCAACGGCGACGAAGCGGTTGTGGAAATGCGCAACGAATACAACCAGCGCCGCCGTTTTGTCATTGATGCCTGCCGCAAGGCCGGACTGTTATCTTTTGAACCACTGGGAGCGTTTTACGCTTTCCCTAATATTACCGCCACAGGCTTGAGTTCTACCGAATTCTGCGAACGCTTCCTGAAAGAAGAAAAAGTGGCGATTGTACCCGGCAACGCGTTTGGTGATTGTGGCGAAGGCTATGTCCGCATCAGCTATGCCGCCTCGATGGAAAACATCCGTGAAGCCATGCTTCGCCTGAACAGATTTGTTGGGCGTCTAATTAACCAGGAGAACTAATGATTGAATTTGACCAGTACCGCCAAACACTGCAAACCCTGGAACCAGAACTTATCAGGCTGCGCGCGGCTCTACACATTGACCATGTCAGCGACGAAATAGCAGAACTCGAACAGCGTGCTCAGGAGCCTGACTTCTGGAACGATGTGGAACGCGCCCAAAAAATCCAGACCCAAATGAAGCATCTGCAGAACAAGGTAGACCGCTACAACAAACTCAAAAGCGATTTTGATGATCTGACAGTGCTGAACGATCTTGGTGAAGAAGCTGACGACGCTGAAATCGCCGCTGAAGTAGGGGAGACACTGAAGCAGTTTGAAGCTGACTTGGAAAAACTGCGGCTGGAAACACTCTTTACCGGTGAATACGACGAAAACAATGCCATATTGACTCTGCATGCCGGTGCCGGCGGCACAGAAGCCCAGGACTGGGCACAAATGCTGTACCGGATGTACACCCGCTGGTGTGAAGCTAATGGTTTTGAAGTTAAACTGCTGGATTATCTGGAAGGCGACGAAGCCGGCATCAAGTCAGTTTCGTTTATGGTTGTCGGCGAAAATGCCTACGGCTATTTGAAAAGCGAAATGGGCGTGCACAGGCTTGTACGGATTTCGCCTTTCGACTCTTCCGGGCGCCGACATACATCTTTTGCTTCGCTGGAAGTTATTCCTGAACTCGACAACTCGATCAAAATCGATATCCGGCCTGAGGATCTGCGTGTGGATACCTACCGTTCTTCAGGCGCCGGCGGTCAGCACGTTAATAAAACTGAATCAGCTATCCGGATAACCCATCTGCCAACCGGATATGTTGTTTCCTGCCAAACCGAACGGTCGCAAGTCCAAAACCGTGAAACAGCGATGAACATGCTGCGTTCCAAGCTGTTCGCCGCTGCTCAGGCTGCACAGCTGGACAAAATCGGCGACCTTAAGGGCAATCAATTGGATATTGCCTGGGGCAGCCAAATCCGCTCCTATGTGTTCTGCCCCTACACGATGGTAAAAGACCACCGTACTGGTTACGAAGTTGTTGATGTTGACAGTGTCATGGATGGAGACCTTGACGGTTTCATAAATGCTTATTTATCCGGCCTTAAAATCGAAAAATAACCACAGGGAGACATCATGACATCATCTCGCAATAACATAAATGAAAAATTATTGAGACGCTTGAGCGAACAGTTGCTGCCACTCGGCCGGATAGCGGTCGCGCTTTCCGGCGGCGTCGACAGCTCCGTGTTAGTGGGAGCTGCTGCTGAAATTCTGGGTGCTGAAAATGTGTTGGCTGTGACGGTAGCCGCACCTCTGGTACCGGCAGCTGACCACAGCGATGCTTCAGAAGCTGCCTGCAATGCAGGCGTAGAACACATGATTATTCATACGGGTGACGAATTACTGGATAATTTTGTATTTCGTGAAAATCCGCCGGATCGCTGCTACCACTGCAAACAACTGATATTTAACCAAATCTTTAACGCGGCTGAGGCACGCGGAATTAAATATGTCTGCGACGGAACCAATGTTGATGACTTACAGCAGTACCGTCCCGGTTTGAAGGCGCTCAAGGAAATGGGCGTAATCAGCCCGCTGGCCGCTGCTGGATTAACTAAAGCCGAGGTTCGCGAACTGGCTAAAACTTATGCCCCCAATGTTGCAGTAAAGCCTGCGATGGCCTGCCTGGCCACAAGAATCCCGCACGGAGTAGCAATTACTAGAGAAGCCCTGGATCGCATCGATAAAGCTGAAAGCCGATTAAGGGCTGAGGGCTTTGGCCAGTTGCGGGTACGCGACCACCAGGGCCTGGCTCGAGTCGAGCTGCCTGCCGCGCTTCTAAAAGACGGTTTAAGTGCTGACCGCATCCAGCTTTTGAACCGGATTTTGCACGAAAGCGGCTTCACTTACGCGACAATTGATCTCGATGGCTACCGCACCGGCAGTATGGAAGTACATATATAAGGGGTATAACTGTTGATGTCTTCATCAGATGAAAAACTCAAAAGCATAATTTCCTGCATTCGTGACGGCAGTCTTTCACCCGATGACGCTTTTACGCAGCTGCGAAGCCTTGAGCCGTCTTCGGCGCTTGACCAGCTGCAGGCTGAGGTCTGCGAAGACCTGGGCTTTGCGCGGGTTGACCATTCACGTGCCGCCCGCAATGGTTTTGCCGAAGTTATTTTTTGTGAAGGCAAAACACCTGAACAATGTGCCCTGATCGCAGCCAGTCTGATGCGCCGCAGTTCGGCGCTGCTGGCAACCAGAGCTAACCCGGAGCATTATGCCGCCATTAAAGAAACGGTGACAAACGCTGTTTTCCATACCACTGCCCGCATCATAACGGCTGCTGAAAAGTCGCCCTTGCCGGCCGGCAGGGTGGCGGTGGTTTCAGCCGGCACAGCCGACCATCCGGTTGCCGAAGAAGCGGCTGTAACCGCCGAAACGCTTGGCTGTCAGGTAGACCGCTTCAACGATGTTGGAGTTGCCGGCATCCACAGGCTGCTTTCTGTGATCGACCAGATCAGAGCTGCCGATGTTGTTATTGCTGTTGCCGGTATGGAAGGCGCACTCGTTAGCGTCTTGGGCGGGCTGGTTGATAAGCCGGTTTTCGCTGTACCTTCCGGAATCGGCTACGGAGCAAATTATGGCGGTATCACCACGCTGCTTGCCATGATTAACAGCTGCGCCAGCGGAGTTTCCGTCTTTAACATCGGCAATGGCTTTGGTGCCGGCTATATGGCAGCGACGATCGGACGTCAGCTTGAACTGGCAAGAGGTAACAGGAATGACTGAAGGAACCCCAAAAATTCTTTATTTAGATTGTTTTTCCGGCATCAGCGGCGACATGTTCCTGGGAGCCATGCTGGACGCAGGTGCTTCGTTGGAAAAAATCAAAGCTGGCCTTTCACTCTTGGGACTCGACAACGAATTTACTCTGGTTTCTGAACCAGGCCAGCGCCAGGGGATAACAGGCACCAGTTTTGATGTAATAGTACACAAGCTTAGTTTGTTACACAGCCACAACCATGATCACGAGCATAGTCACGACCACGGCCACGGCCACGGCCACGGCCACGACCACGGCCACGGCCACGACCATGATCACGGCCACGATCACGGCCACGGCCACGACCATGACCACGACCACGGCCACGAACACGGCCGCAGTTACGCGCAAATTCGGGCGCTGATCGAGCAATCGGCGCTTGAGGATCAAGTTAAGCAAACAGCTTTGGCTGTTTTTGCGGTCATCGCCGAGGCTGAAGCGGCTGTCCATGGCGTTGCAATAGAAGATGTTCATTTCCATGAAGTCGGAGCGATCGATTCCATTGTCGATATTGTCGGAGCAGCCCTGGCGCTTGCCGACTTAGGTATCAGTCAAATTGTCTGCTCGCCTTTGGTAGACGGCAGCGGCACAATATTGTGCCAGCACGGTACTATCCCTGTGCCTGTGCCGGCAGTTGCCCGCATGCTAAAAGACGCGGATATCCCATTTAGCACCTGCGACATTCCTACTGAGCTGATAACACCCACCGGTATGGGAATTGTTAAAGCGTTAGCCGGCAGTTTCGGCGCGATGCCGGCTATGCGGATTTATTCTGTCGGTTATGGCTTTGGCCAGCGCGAAATCGGCCGCCTCAATGCTTTACGGGTTTTTATCGGCGAACCGGCGGCAGTGGAGCAACCGTCAAATGCTGGCACAGTCTTGTTGCTTGAATGCCAAATCGATAATTCGACTGGCGAAGAACTTGGCCGGGCTGCAGAACTGTTGATGCAGGCTGGTGCTTTCGACGTCAGTCTGATTCCTGTTTTCATGAAAAAGTATCGCCCCGGCACGCTTTTTCAAGTGGTAGCTCCGCTTCAAACTGAGCAGGCACTGGTGCAAATTCTGTTCGCGGAAACCGGGACAATCGGAGTTCGTCGGCAGCTGGTGCAGCGCCACACTATGCAGCGTGAAATTGTGAAAGTAATGACTGAATTTGGCGAGGCCAGGGTTAAAGTTACTAACTGGCAGGGTACAACAAAGGCTCATCCGGAGTACGAGGATGTGGCTGCACTGGCCGGCAGGGCGGGTATTTCCTATTCTCACGCAGTACAGGCGATTTTAGCGGCTTATCAGACGTTATAACTCAGTAAACAGAATAGCGGGCGTGCTTGTCGATCCATCAGCTTTCTTGTAAGATTAAAGTAAGTTCTAGTGGCGTAAGGAGAATTTTCATGCCAAAAGTCCTCGTCGTTATGGGAAGTGATTCTGACTATCCGGTTATGGAGCCGTGTTTTGCCCAGCTGAAACAGCTGGGCGTCGTATTTGATGCCGTAGTTTGCTCGGCCCATCGGACCCCGCAAAAAGCGGCTGAGCTTGCCGGCAACGCGATTGCGAATGGATATGGTGTTGTAATTGCCGCGGCTGGCCTGGCCGCACACTTGCCGGGCGTTCTGGCGGCTTATACAACTTTGCCGGTAATTGGTGTTCCTGTCGCCGGCGGTGCGCTTAATGGTGTGGATGCCCTTTACGCAATTGTCCAGATGCCTGCCGGCATCCCGGTAGCAACTGTTGCTATCAACGGCGGAGCCAATGCTGCTATCCTGGCAGCACAGATTTTGGCCGTCGGCGACAGCGAACTCAGGCAGCGCCTTATTGAAGCTAAACAAAAACTGGCTGAATCAGTTGAACAACGCAATCAACTGCTGCAGCAGAAGCTGAACGCTGATTATTAAGATGGAATCAGACACGATGACCGAACCAGACCCTGTTAAACTGGTTGTTTTTGTATCTGGAGGCGGCACGAATCTGCAGGCGATTCTTGACCGGATTAATGACGGCAGCCTGCCAGGGGTTATTGTGATCGGCGTAATCGCTTCACGCCAGAGTACTTTTGCCGAAGAACGCGCTCGCCGGGCGGGTATACCGGTTGAGGTCGTTACCCGTGGAAACCAGGAATCAATTGCAGAATATGACGCAAGGATGCTGGCCGTGCTGGCAGCTTTTCCTGCCGGTCCGCCCGATTTAATCGTACTGGCCGGTTTTTTATCGATGCTCGGACCACGCCTGGTTGCTGAATACCAGGGACGGCTGATCAATGTGCATCCTGCCTTGATCCCCAGCTTCTGTGGCGCGGGGATGTATGGGCTGCGGCCGCACGAAGCGGCTTTAGCCCGCGGAGTTAAGGTAACAGGCGCAACTGTTCACTTTGTGAATGAAAACTACGATGAAGGTCCGATTATCCTGCAAAAGTGCGTTGCGGTTCTGCCGGATGATACACCTGAAAGCCTGCAGCTGCGGGTTATGCAGGAATGTGAGCAGGTTATCCTGCCGGAAGCGATCCGCCTGATCGCCGCAGATAGAATTTATATTGAGGGAAATAAAGTCCGTTTCAGGGAGGAAAAGTAAATGATAAAACGTGCTCTGGTTAGTGTTTCTGACAAAACCGGTATTCTGGATTTCTGTCGCGAGTTAGCCGCGGCCGGGATTGAAATAGTATCAACGGGCGGCACAGCCGAGCTGCTGCAGCAAAATGATGTGCCTGTTCGCAATGTCACAGACCTGACAGGCTTTCCGGAATGCCTCGACGGCAGAGTTAAGACTCTGCACCCTTTTGTCCATGGCGGCATTCTGGCAAAACGCGACGACCCATCACATCAGGAAACGGTAGAGTCACTTGGATTGCCGTTAATCGATCTGGTTGTAATCAATTTGTATCCCTTCAAAGCGACAATCCAAAAGCCGGATGTATCATTTGCGGAATGTATCGAAAATATCGATATTGGCGGGCCTGCCATGCTGCGCTCAGCTGCGAAAAACCACGCTGATGTCACAGTGCTGATCGATCCGGAGGATTACGCTGACGTTTTAGAACAGATTCAGGCCTGCGGCGAGACTGACATTGAAACCCGTTTTCGCCTGGCACGCAAGGTTTTTGAACATACTGCCGCTTATGACGCCATAATCGCAGATTATTTGCGCAATGTATCCGGTGATGATGTCTGGCCGGATCAACTTACTTTGACCTATGAGAAAGATACTGAGCTGCGCTATGGTGAGAATCCGCATCAGAAGGCTGTACGCTACAACAAGGCATTGCCGGCAAAAGGCACGATGGCACAGGCAATGCAGCTTTCCGGCAAGGAGCTTTCTTACAACAACATTGCCGATACGGATGCCGCCATTCAGCTGCTCAAGGAGTTCAGTGAACCGGCCTGTGTCGCTGTAAAGCACGCGAATCCATGTGGCGTAGCAATTGGCGAGAATATTGCCGAAGCCTATAATCGAGCTTATGAAGCAGATCCAGTGTCGATTTTTGGCGGCATTGTCGCTGTCAACCGCGAGATCGATGCTGAAGTTGCTGCTGCCATGAAACAAATTTTCCTGGAAGTTATTATCGCTCCCGGTTATACAGATGAAGCCCTCACGCTGCTGATGGAAAAAAAGAATCTGCGTTTGTTGCGCCTCAGTGATATCGATACTCCTGTCGCAGCCGGTACTCCTTTGTTTAAAGACATCAGCGGCGGCCTTCTGGTTCAGGACGCTGACACTCAGCTGTGGAATGATCTGGACTTTCAGCGCGTAACCGAAAAGATCGCCACTGCCGAGCAATTTGCCGACTTTGAGTTCGCAATGAAAGTCGTCAAACATGTCCGTTCCAATGCAATTGTCCTGGTGCGCGACGGCCAGACTGTGGGTATCGGCCCCGGACAGCCGAACCGGATTACTTCAACCGAGATCGCCATAAATAATGCCGGCAATAAGTGCGAGGGCGCCGTGCTGGCTTCCGACGCGTTTTTCCCATTCTCAGATTGTGTCCAGGCAGCTGCCAAGGCCGGAATTGCAGCGATTATTCAGCCGGGCGGCTCGATCCGTGACCAGGAGTCAATCGATGCAGCCAATGAATTGGAAATATCAATGTACTTCACTGGTATGCGTCATTTTCGCCATTGAACATCAACAAGTCCTGGAGGGCTAAATGAAAATACTGGTTATCGGCGGCGGCGGCCGTGAGCACGCGATTGTCTGGAAACTTGCGCAAAGTCCGCTTGTCAGCAAAATCTATTGTGCCCCGGGTAATGCCGGCATGACTGGCTTGGCCGAACTGGTGCCAATCAGCGTGCTGGATTTTCCGACAATTATCGAATTTTGCCGTGCGAATTCGATTGACCGCGTGCTGGTCGCACCTGACGATCCACTGGCTCTGGGCCTGGTTGATGAACTGGAGGCAGCGGGAATTGCCGCTTATGGGCCGGGGCGTGCAGCTGCCCGGATAGAAGCGAGTAAGGCTTACTCCAAGTATTTGATGCAGCGCTATAACATCCCCACGGCAAAATACAAAGTTTACAACGAACTGGAACCAGCTCTGAAAGCTCTTGACAGCTGCAGCTACCCTGCGGTGATCAAAGCGGACGGCCTGGCATTGGGCAAAGGTGTACTGATAACCCAAAACAAGGCGGAAGCTGAAAAAGCCGTACGCCTGATGCTTGCCGAGCAGGCATTTGGCAAAGCCGGCGGTACGATCCTGATTGAAGAGTGTTTAACCGGGCCGGAGCTAACTGTGTTGGCGTTCAGCGACGGAACAACCGTAAAGCCGATGGTCACCTCGCGCGACCATAAACGTGCGCTGGACGGCGATCTGGGCTTGAATACAGGCGGCATGGGCGCGGTTTCTCCCGGTGCCGATTTAACAGAAGCTGAAATGCAGTTAATGCAAAAAACGATTTTCCAGCCGACAATCGACGCCATGCGGGCAGAAGGAACGCCGTTCTGTGGGGTGATTTACTTTGGCCTGATGCTGACTGAGCAAGGACCAAAGGTAATCGAATATAATGCCCGTTTTGGTGATCCTGAGGCACAAGTAGTTCTGCCCCGGCTAAAAACCGACCTGATTGATATCATGGAAGCAATCCGCAATGGGAGCCTGGCAAAGCAGAATATTGAATACTCATCTGACTGCGCCTGCTGTGTGGTTATGGCCAGCGGCGGCTATCCGGGCACCTACCAGACGGGGTATCCGATCAGCGGTCTTGAGCAAAAAGATGTGATTATTTTCCACGCCGGTACCAAACGGAACGAGCAAGGCGAGATTGTAACCTGTGGCGGCAGAGTTCTGGGTGTGACTGCGCTGGCTGCGACTCTGCCGGAAGCGATTGACCGTGCCTACAAAGGCGTAGCCGGAATTAAATTTAAAGACGCGCATTATCGAAAGGACATTGGACGCACATGACACGCATCGGCATCATTGGCGGCACCTTCGACCCCGTACATAAAGGTCATATTGCTCTGGTTGAAGCGGCACAGGCAAGCGGTCTGGTTGATCGGATATTTGTCCTGCCAGCCGGAATACCGCCGCATAAACCGACCGACCGGACAGCATTTGCGGCGTACCGTTACGCGATGCTGCAAAAAGCATTCGAACACCTGCCGGAAGTGATTGTTTCAGACCTGGAAATTCTGCGGCAGGGCAATTCCTATACGATTGACACCTTGCGAGTATTCAGGTCCTCATGTAGTCCGGAAGACGAGCTTGTTTTGATTTACGGCTCAGATATTTTGAATGAAATGCACACTTGGCGCCAACCGGACAAAATCCTCCAGGAAGCCAGTTTGCTGCTGGCCGTTCGCGGCGGTGAATCTATTACGAAAACAAAAGCTCAAGCCGAGCGCATGCGCTGCGAATATGGTGCCAAGATTGATTTTTTTGATGCTCCGACCATCGATTTATCTTCGACTATGGTGAGGAATGCCCTTGCTGCAGGAGAGCCGCTTACAGGCATGTTGCCGGAAAAAGTGATACAGTTCATCCATAAGCATGACATCTACCGCCAGAATGAAGCGGTTTGGGATTTACCTGCAGTTTTTAAACAGCGGCTGCGTGAAATTGAACGTGAATTATGGCTGATGTTGACGGCTAAACGTCTGCTCCACAGCTTGAATGTCTGCCGCCTGGCGGTTGAACTGGCAAAAATCCACGGTGAATCGCTGGAGAACGCGGCCCTGGCAGGTCTACTCCATGATTGCGCTAAGGATCTGCCGCTTGACCGCGTGCAGAGACTGGCAGAACGTGCCGGAGATCCGCTGCTGTTGGCTCCGCCGCTGGCGCATGGACCGGCTGCCATGGTTCTGGCGCGTGATCATTTTGGGGTGACTCAACCGGAAGTGCTGCGGGCAATTCTGTACCACACCACTGGAACCGCTGACATGACGCATTTAGACAGCATCATTTTTATTGCAGATAAAGTAGAACCGGCCCGAACCTATCAGAATCTGGAAGAAATCCGCAGATTGGCGCCTGTAGACCTGTCAGCAGCATTAAAAGTCTGCCTGGCAGAAATCGACATTTATTTGAAACGGGAAAACCTTGACATTCACCCATATGCACAGGATGCGGCCAATACCTTAAACGGCGATTAAACCGGCTGCAACACAACAACTGATTTAAAGGAGGCGGATACATGACCGCAAAAGAACTGGCCAATATTATCAAAGGAATTTTAGAAGACAAAAAGGCAATTGATATTGAGGTAATTGAAATTTCACAAAAAACAATTCTGGCTGATTATTTCGTTATCGCCAGCGGCACCTCAGTGACACATGTGAAATCATTGGCTGATGAGGTAACTTTTCAGCTTAAAGAAGAATACAAAATGCTGCCCAAAAGTGTTGACGGTGAATCTACCAGCCGCTGGGTCCTGATCGATTTCGGCGATGTAGTGGTACACATTTTTCACCCGGAAGACCGTGCCTTTTACAGCCTGGAAAAGCTCTGGCAGGCTTCACGCCAAGCCTGATACAGGTTATGTCCTGTTTTGTCCGTTGCCATGAACTTTGATGTCCCGCTTTACATGCTAATGTGGGAAGCAGAGGTGATCATTGCTTGGCAACAGAAAATAATACGCAAAAAATCGAAAACCGCCGTCGGTGGCTGCAACGTCTAGCCCAATTCGCAACGTTGTTTGCCATCGCCGGCGCGATTGCTTTAATTTGGTCCTTATTCGGCAACCCCACATCAGCCGAGGGCCCAAATTCTGCAAACAGCACCATAATCACAACCAAACCAGCCAGCACAACCAGCACTGCTGCTGGCCAAGGAGCTGATGCAACCGGAGCTGCTGAACCGGCGACTTCGGAGTCATCAGCTATTGGGCCAAAAGCTGCTTCAGAAGACGAAATTCCTGTTTATATTGTGGGAGCGATTGCACGGCCCGGCATTTATATAGTCAAGCGGGGGAGTTACCTTTACGAACTTGTAGAAATGGCTGGCGGGATGACCAGTGAAGCTGCCACCTTAGTTGTAAATCTGGCCCTCAAACTCAGCGATAATCAAATGATTCGCATTCCGACCCAAAGCGAATCAACTGACCAGTTCAGCCCTTATAGTTTCCCCACTGGCGCAAATAGCGCGACTGGCGATAGTAACAATAAAAAAACCATTAATATCAACACAGCTTCGCAGGCCGAACTGGAAACTTTGCCGGGAATCGGCCCTGCGACTGCCGCAGCAATAATAGCTGAACGCACTAAAAACGGACAGTTCAAACAAATCGAAGACATTATGCGGGTAAGCGGTATCAAGGAAAGCCGTTATGCCCAGCTTGAACCGCTGATCAGAGTTCAGTAGTTAAGTCAATTTAAGCTGAAGGCCTGTTATTCAACTCAATTCTCAGACCGCCGGAAACCGTTTTCGCACTTACTTCATTGCCGCCGCCGTTCATGGTTGCTTCAGTTTTACTTCGGGACTGGCTGATAATTTGCAGTTGAACACCTTCGGCATTGAGTGAACCCGAAACGGTGTTATACTGCAGCCGTAAGCGCGCTTGTTTTGGCACAAGGAGTGTTATGTGACCTGAAACAGTATCAAAATCTGATTCCGGCACAGTACTTGTCGCATAACTAGCCATAAGTGCGCCGGAAACGCTCTTCATTGAGAGCTTCCCATGAACAGCACCAACGCTCAATGCACCGGAGACAGTATTTAAATTGACCCGCGGCCAGATTGCCTGCTCAGCCAGTAAAGAACCGGAAACGCTGTTGAATTGCAAGCTTTGCCAACTGGTCACCGCGCTGTTTTCAATCAGGGTCGAGCCGGATACAGTTTTGATGTCTACCGCTCCGTTGTAACTGGCTGGTATCTGCAAATCAAGATTCAGGTTAGTACGATGCGTGCCCAACCAGGGGTAGCGGCTGCTGACAACCAGCTGGTCGCCTTCGCGCTGCACTGTCCAGCGGATCCGGCTGTAACCGGAATAGCTGCCGCTCAACCGTGCATTGAAATCATTGCCGCCTTCCTTTACCACAATTCGTTCAGAGACGGCTTTCACGACAATTGTCTTGATTCCCTTTAAATCGTCGGAATGGTTTTCATCCAGGTTATATGTTCTACGGCCAAAAGAGAAACCATCCCAGAAAAAACTACTGGTCCAACGGTCAACATTCAGGCGGTCGCTTATGTCAGTCCAACTGAAATTGGTCGCGGTGAGAACCAGGCCGGCTATCAGTGTAGAAAAGAAAATTACTACCAGTAGAATTACCAGAATGAGTAAGCCTTTGTGTTTCATTTAGCAGGCCCTCCTTTAGCGACAGTCTGATTCCAATTGATATAAGTTCTCAGGCCGCGGGCGAACCAACGAGTCAGCCCAAAGGCGCCAATGAGGATCAATAAGGTTAAGGCAGCCAGAGCAATGGCAAAAAGGATGAGAATTACTGTTATTAGGCCGCTTCCGGCCTCGGCGACTGCAGCGATAACCATGGCGATTGAGGCAGCGCCAACTCCAAATCCAAAAAACCAGACACCCACCAGCACCGAAATAATTACCAGAAACACAGGTATCGCGATAAACAGGTTTAGTAAAACCAGCAAAATTACATTTAGAGCGTTATTACTACTGTGCTCTACGCTTACGTGCCGGCGGGAATCGCTCCAGACTGGCTGGCCTGACGACACGGGCTGGTTTGACGAAACGGGCTGGCCCGACCATACTGGCTGACCAGAAGATACTGTCTGGCCTGACGGCCTGGAGCTATAGGATTGGTTTGTCGGTTCGTTATACTTTTGTTCTGTTGCTGTCATTCGCGGTTTGCCGGTATAATCTTCTGCATATACATAGCGTTTGCCCGCTGTGGGTTGACTTGCAGCTGTGGGTTGACTTGCCGTTGCGGTTGAGCTTGTCACTATAGGCTCACTTGCCACTGTGGTTTTGGCTGTGGGCTCATTTGTCGCTGTGGTTTGGGCAGGTTGTTTTTCTACGGGATGCGCCATAGCATACTGAGCTGCTATTTCCGCAGGATCACCCAGCTGCGCTGCTACATCTTCTTCGCTTCGCCCTTGCTCAAGACCAGTTGCGAAATGCTCGGAAAAGTCGGCTTCAATATCCTGGATGTCGGCGCTATTGCTGATGCCATGCCGATTGAGCTCCTGCCTCAGTTGATTTAGAAAATCCTTCTCATTCACGTCTGATCTCCCCCTGTAATTGCGTTAACCTGGCGGACAAGTTCCTGCCATTCGGCTAACAAGCTTTGCTGTGTTTCAATTCCTTGCGGAGTCAGCGAATAATATTTGCGCTGTGGTCCAACAGAGGATGTTTGCAGATAGGTTGTAACATTTTCCTCTGCCGCCAGCCGGCGCAGGATTGGGTACACAGCACCATCTGATACATGCATGGTTTGGGAAAGCTGTTCCGCTAATTCATAGCCATAGCGGTCCTGCTCTGAAAGCAGTGAAAGAACACATAGTTCCAGTACTCCCTTTTTCAATTGCGCATTGATCATTTTTCGCAGCCCCCTCTAAGCAGATGCGTAAAGACATGAATTTTTTTCGTCCACTAGTAATCATAAAATCATACCTAAGCATTGTCAATCTGCTGTGTTACCGATATCAATGAGTTTACATAAAGTCATAAATTCTGTAATATTATGAGGTTACAGAGCTGGCTGCATTTAGCTGCGCAAGCGCTTCATCCAGCCAGAAACCGATGCCCGGTATTAAGCTGCTTAGGCGCGCTGACCCGGATACACCGCCCGGCTCTGCATTAAAACTATATAAAGCGTAAGCAGCAACAGGCTTTCAATGGAGGTTTATATGCAAGATTTTGAAGATGTCGGCTACCAGAATACTTTCCGACATACATCCGCTCATATATTGGCACATGCTGTCAAAAGACTATTCCCGGAAACAAAGCTGGCTATCGGCCCGGCTATCGAGAACGGCTTCTATTACGATTTTGACCGCGAAGAGCCTTTCACAAACGAGGATCTCGCCGAGATCGAATCTGAAATGCGCAAGATCATTAAAGAAAAACTCGATATCGAGCGTTTCGAATTGAGCCGCCCTGATGCCATAAAGCTGATGACAGAGCTCGAAGAGCCATACAAGGTTGAATTAATTAACGATCTGCCTGAAGCTGAGGTAATATCATTTTATCGGCAGGGAGATTTTGTCGATTTATGCGCTGGCCCTCATCTTGACAATACCCGCGAAGTTAAAGCCTTTAAACTTACCCAGACAGCAGGTGCATATTGGCGCGGCAGCGAAAAGAACAGGATGCTGCACCGGATATACGGCACAAGTTTCCCCGATAAAGAAATGTTAAAAAATTATCTGGCAATGCTGGAGGAAGCCCGCAAGCGCGATCACAATAAGCTTGGCCGCGAACTGGGTTATTTCACGACAGTAGATTATATTGGCCAGGGCCTGCCGATTATGCTGCCAAAAGGCGCGCGCGTGTTGCAGATCCTGTCTCGTTTTGTCGAAGACGAGGAGCAGCGCCGTGGGTATCAGCTAACAAAAACCCCGCTGATGGCAAAGTCTGATCTTTACAAAATCTCAGGCCACTGGGACCACTACCGCGATGGTATGTTCATTATTGGCGATCCCGAAAAGGCTGAGGAAACGGAAGTCCTGGCTTTAAGGCCGATGACCTGTCCGTTCCAGTTTCAGGCTTACCTGACCAAAACCCGCAGCTACCGCGATTTACCGATTCGCTATAACGAAACTTCAACCCTGTTCCGCAATGAAGCATCCGGCGAAATGCACGGCCTGATCCGTTTGCGTCAATTTACAATTTCCGAGGCGCATCTGCTTGTAACGCCTGAACAGGTTGAGGCTGAGTTCCGCGGCTGTGTTGATTTGGCCCGCTATATGCTTGATACACTCGGCCTTTCTGAAGATGTCAGCTACCGCTTCTCCAAGTGGGATCCTAATGACAAAGAAAAGTATATCGGTGAGCCTGCGGCCTGGGATGCTGCTCAGGATACAATGAAGAATATCCTCGATCATATGGATATTGAATATGTAACAGCAGATGGTGAGGCTGCCTTCTATGGTCCGAAGCTGGACATTCAGATCCGCAATGTGTTTGGCAAAGAAGACACTCTGATCACGATCCAAATTGACTTCCAGCTGGCAGAACGCTTCGGCCTGGAATACACCGATCGGGGCGGAGAGAAGAAGCGCCCGACAATTATTCATCGTACTTCAATCGGGTGCTACGAGCGTACCCTCGCTCTGCTGATTGAAAAATACGCCGGGGCACTGCCTTTGTGGATGATGCCGGAACAGGTGCGGATCCTGCCGATTTCGGAACGCCACCTTGATGCTGCAGCTAATCTGCGTGCTCAGCTGACAGCCCAAGGCTTCAGAGTAGAAGCTGACACCCGTGACGAGAAAATCGGCAAAAAAATCCGCGAAGCTCAGCTGGAGAAAATTCCCTACATGCTGGTGATCGGGGATCAGGAAGTTGCGGACGGCACTGTATCTGTTCGCACCCGTAAGGACGGCGACATCGGCGTTTTGCCAATTGCACAGATTATCCAACGCATGCAGGAAGAAATTGCCAGCCGCAAACACGACTAAGTAAAAAGTAGCAGACTCATCAAAGTCACAGAAGCAAACTCATTAAGGTCAAAGAAGCAGGCAAGATAAAGTATGTGAAGCAGAACCGATAAAAGATTAGAATTGAAGGCTTGCAGCATACTTAATTGCCGGGACAAAAATTTAATAAAAACAGCCACAAAGCCTCTGCTAATCACAGAGGCTTTGTGCTGCAAAACCCTGATTTTGCTCTGCTTTTCCGCTTATTTTTGGCTTGCTTTCGACTGGTTTTGCCATTGACACAACCACTTAATTCATCTACAATGATCTTCGTGCTTCGGGGTGTGGCTCAGGTGGTAGAGCGCTTGGTTCGGGACCAAGAGGCCGGAGGTTCAAGTCCTCTCACTCCGACCAGAAGAAAGCCTAGAGAATGCAAGATCTCCAGGCTTTTCTATTTTCATGAATCTGTGTCTTCAGGTGTTTCTGTTGCAGTAGCGTTGCAGTAGGCAGAAATTACCTGCACTGCGTTGAGCTTATCCTCCTCAGAAACGTGCGTGTAAATCTTAAGCATTGTCTCTAAATCTCGGTGTCCAGAAATGCAGACGTACCGACCGATGCTGCTACTTCGTTACTATTTAGTGTGTCCGCAGCATAAATAGGTAAGCACGCGAAATTCAGTGCGGTACCGTTATGACAAAAACAACTTCCCGAACCACAAACACTTCTGTTGCCACAACTTCGAAAATAAAATTGGAGTGGGACTTGTCTGATTTTCTTTTTATGATGATAACGGAAAAGAAAAAATGTTCGCAACATTAAAAAATCAGCAATAGAATTGTCTTCAGGTGAAGAACTACAAACCAGAAGTTGAGTAATGGTTGGTGACAGAGCATTAACAGAATTAAGTGAATACGATATTAAACCGGATTATGCTTTTTTCGGATCTGATGAAGATGATATTCCAAAAATCTGGGACGATACGACAGAAAATTCTTTCGGAATCGGAACAGTACAATCTTCAAATTTGAAGATGTTTTCTAGCATTGATGATTTCTCCTGTCATTTGATTTCTGATACAATAACAGCTGATCAGATTCACTGCTTTTGCTTGACATATTTTGCTTCAGAACACTTTGATATCAATTGAGGCTGATCATGGATTGGCACGAGGACCAATTCCAGCTTTCAGCCGATAAGGAGTTAAATGAAAGTCAGTTGTATTCCGGTATCCCTGTTCCGTGAGATTTATAGCGGCGAAATGTCCGTCGGACAGTGGGCGCAGACGGCTAAAAAGATTGGGTTTGACGGCTTTGACATCAGTATAGCGTTTGTCAAAAATCATACACCCGCTTACCTTAGGGAACTTAAAACCGAGATCAAGCAGGCAGGCCTGCCGTTGGTGATGGCCACCACGTATCCCGACTTTACGCACCCAGACTCGCTTCAACGCGAACGCGAGTTGGAATATGTGCGCCGGGATATAGCGATCTGCTCTGAGCTTGGCGCAAAATATCTGCGTGTACTGGCCGGGCAGGCGCATCCCGGCATTGCTGTTGCAGAAGGCATAAAACTCGCGATCGAGGGTCTGCGGCAGAGCAGTGTGACGGCCCGGAAATACGATGTAACATTGCTCTACGAAGACCATGCGAAACCAAGCGCGTGGGATTACATCGATTTTTCTTATCCGCCCGATATTTTTCTCGCGGTTTACGAAGGCATCAAGGACACCGGTATTAAAATAAATTTTGATATTGGCAATATCACGGCGTACGGCGGCGATGCGCTAGAAATTCTTAAAAGGGTGATCCGTGATGTTGAGACAATTCACGTATCCGACATGCTAAAGTTCGGCAACTTCTCACCCGTGCTGATCGGAACGGGAGTGGCTCCAGTAAAGGAAGTCTTTGCGTACCTCAAAGCATCGGGCTTTGGTGGCTGGCTCTGTATTGAGGAAGCTAGCTTTAAAGGCATTGAGGGGATACAAAAAGCGTTTGAGTATGTTAAAAAAGCGTGGGATGGTAATATATAAAAATATAACTTCGCAAACCATTCTGCAACGAAAAGACAATAGTGACAAATCTATCTTTATTATGCGCCCATTTAACTGCTGGCTTTTCGTCGATTCTAGAGATATGATTATAAATATCTGACATTTTTGCAAATTTGTTTTTCCATCTGATAGAACCAGATCACCCCACTTGGAGGCGTTGCATGTTTCTATTTAATAAACGAGAGATCTATCTAGGAAGTTCAATTAAAAAATCAGCTCAAATTCGGGATATCCTCTCTAAACATGAAATTAACTACAGAATCAAGCTCGCTAGTCATCAAGGAGAATGGACTGGTCGCGGAGCAGTCAGAAGTAATACTAGCAATCTGAGAAGCAATTCTGAGCTTGACCAGCAGATAATAATCTATGTCAAAAAACAGGATTATGAGAAAGCTAAGCATTTAATTAATGCTGTTTCGTCACAATAATGTCGGACAGGATTGAATATTACTTTCTTAAAACATCATGAAGAAATCGAAGAAGTCAGATTACATAAGTGACTGGAAAGAATGGCAGGATAATCAGTTCAATCCAGGTCACTTTACGGGTGGAAAGCAAACTCCGATTCTTAAAAACCCCGGGAAGCCACGAATTGTTGGGCTTATTCTGCTATTTCTGGGGTTGGTGTCTCTTGTAGGTTTTCTAATCAATCTTGTCGAGTTTCAGTCAGGGACGGACAGCATCTGGTTATTCCTGTTGTCCAGCTTGCCTGGCCTGACCATAGCGGTCATCTTTCTTCTGGCCGGATATCAAATGGTCCGGCGTGACAAGAATCGTTAATCAATTAATGATCTAAAACTACAGGTGTTAATTTCCATGGGTTAAGCATTATCCTGAATTTATTTTAAATTAGCATGAAAGCCCCTTGATTTTGAATGAGTTTATTTCGTATTAATTAATGGAGGCTTTCGGTGAATTACTATGGCATTCTTAAAGTAATCCGAAAGCTTCAAATAAAATCTTGATAAAGGCCTACAAAGTGCAGAGTAAAGTGATATTTGCTGGCTTTAACATCATGTCCGTGTGCAAGGGGTTGAGTTTAATTTATGAGAAAAAAGAAAGTGATCGGAAAATTTGAAATTGACCCAAACTATGATCATGAAGAAGATGTCAGAAAGACCATAAAAGAGTTTCGTATATACGCATACAGAAAATTGGAAAAAATTGACTCCATCAGCGATATGAAGTTGCAGTTGGTCGGTATGTTTTCAATGATTGACAGCATGGCGCAGGAGCGGACCAATTACCCTGGTGGCACAAATAATTGCAAAGTGTTTTGTGATTTTGTCCTGTCACTTAAAAGCAGATACAATTATTTGGGTAAGGTTGAACCGGTAACATTGTTTTATCATGTTGAAGATCAAATAGGTGAAAAGATATTAATTCCTGGCTTTCCGCCTGAAAAAGAGGTATCTCTTGATTCTTTAGGAAAACTTGATTTACGCTTAGTTAAAGACATTATTGATTCTGAGAAAGCAATCGAGATACTAAATTACCTTGCTTTAAATAAGAACCATAAATTTGCTGAAGAAACAGCAAAGCAGCATCGACTGATAAATTTAATCTATCGGATGCGCAGTAAAGTAACACATGAGATGACAGGATTAGGGCAAGAGGCATGGCACTATTCTGATTATAAAATTGAAGAACCGTATTACTGTGAAATAGGGAGAATATATGATTCCGCAAACGATGTAATTTCAGATGAGGTGTGTGAATTATCAATCCCAAATAGATTTATACGAAACATCCTTGTTGACTGTATCGAAGGGTATCTATCAGAATGTAGTGCCCAATGTCGTGTTCCTTTTGAAAATAATACAATGACACGAAAGCACCGCCTTTCGTGGTATGACAAATAAAGACCTTTTTAATTAAGCTGAATCTTGTATCATTCTTTTATAAAATTTCAAAACCAACAAAACACCAATGCATGTATAGCTTTTTGCCCGGATCTGTTTGCCGAATGTCCGTCACTCATGAAAGCCCAAGTTGAGGTTGCGCAATCAAATACGATAGACTTCAGCAATAAATCAGCAATCCCAGATTATTGGCTACAATTAAGGGAAGAAGCAAGAGCTGTGTTTGGAAAATTGAAAATCTGCACAGCAAAATTTGTTGATTTCCAAATCTACACCAACTCCGATTCTATGGCACGAATCTAGGCGCGTCGTTCAGTGAAAGAACCGCTATATGCGGATAGCATTTATGTTGTCAAGGCATGATTCCCTAAGCATTTTCATTTCTTGGGAACGATTTCTATCCAGTAATCGTCCGGGTCGGCGATAAAGTATACTCCCATATTCTTGTTTTCGTAGCAAATTACACCCATTTGTGAATGCTTCTCATAAGCGGCTTCAAAATCATCGGTAGAGAAAGCCAGGTGGATTTCGTTATCTCCCAAATCGTAGGGTTCTTTGCGGTCTCGCAGCCATGTGAGCTCGACCTGATGTGCTCCTCTGCCATCGTCGAGGAAAACCAGGGTAAAGCTGCCGTCTTCTGCATTCTTGCGACGCACTTCCCGGAGGCCTAGTGCTTCCTTATAGAAATCGAGACTTTTCTGCAGGTCCAAAACATTAAAATTGTTGTGAATTATTTCAAACTTCATTTCTGTTCAATCCTTTCGTATCAGTTCGACTATTTCGTACCAATTCTTACCTATTGGTGCTTTTGCTTTTTAATGCCAAATTCGCTTATTTATTGATTTTCTCACACCATCAATGCGCTTGCCATGATTATTGTAACACTCAATTCAATTTGCTGTTCACATCTGCAACATGCGGTTCACAAAAGAAATCTCGGGAGTGTACCGCAGGCAGGTTTTGCTATATAAATAGTAATGGAGGGCTTTACTTATGAATATTTCCGAAATTATCGTCAAGATGATTAATTATGCGGACGGTAACCGTCATGACATCAATCATTTTCTGAAAGTATATGCTTATGCGAAAACCATTGGCGAATGTGAGAAGCTGGATAGTAACACCCAGGCTGTGCTTGAAGTTGCTGCCGTAATTCATGACATTGCAATTCCTCTATGCCGCGAAAAATATGGAGATACCAACGGCAAACATCAAGAAGCTGAAAGCCCTGTTTTAGTTAAAAAGTTCCTTGCAGGCACTGGCTATTCCACGGAATTCATTGAACGTGTAGCCTTTTTGGTAGGCCATCATCACACATATGAAGGGATAGAAGGAATGGATTATCAGATTTTGGTCGAAGCTGATTACCTTGTTAACGCGGACCAAAGCAATTATTCTGAAGCAAATATCCGCAATATGTTGGATCGTGTTTTCAAAACCGAGACAGGGATTTCTTTATTAAAAACCATGTTTAAAATTCACTAAAATATTTTTAACATGGCTAACGGCAGGGTACATCAAATTTGAGGATTCAATTGTGAAATTGAGCGATCAGCGGACAAAAGGCGTTATCTCTGTGCTCATTGCCAGCTTCGGGTTCGGCACGATGCCTGTTGTTGCTCAGCTGGCTTTTCAGGTTGGCATGTCGTCACAGACTCTGCTGGCCTCTCGCTTTATTGTCGCTGCCGGCCTGATTTGGGCTTACGTACTGAGCAGAAAATTGCCGTTCCGGCTACCTGGACTACAGATCCTTTATTTGCTGTCGATTGGGATTCTAAGCATCGGGGTTGGTCTGTTTCTTGCTGAAAGCTACCAGTACATCCCCGGAGTAATCGCAACCTAACTGCATTTTCCTATGTAATTTGATGGCCGAAGTTGTATCGCTGCGTGTCGTTATTGGCGGCTTAATGATCTTAACCGCAAACATCTGGCTGAATATTCGAGAGCGTGAAAGTGTCAGCAAGATACAGAGTTAACCCTTTTATAATGTGACTGTTTTATTGCATTTAGCGACTCCAACGGTGAGCAAAAGCTTAAGTGTTTTTCGTATCGTACAATTTACTCTAATCGAGTAAACTGCTGATATAACACTTGATTAGTCTAACAGAGAGCAACGGAGTGTAAATATGATCAGCTATTACTGCATAAATGAGGAATCCAGGATTGAGTCAGCTGATTCTGCGGAATGCGCAGCCTGGATCCATCTGGAAGATCCGTCTGAAAGTGAGATGCAGACGATTTCAAAAAAATTCGGTTTTCCACTTGATTATCTGCATACCTCGCTTGATCCTGATGAAGTTTCCAGGTCGGAAAGACTCAGCCGGGAAACCCTGGAAGATCATGCGCTTATCCTCCTGCTTTATCCGATCGCGGCCGAGAATCCAGGCAGCTATTATAACCGTTCAATCGCCATCATACTTTTACCGGGGAAAATTGTGACTTGCCTGCACAATAACCCGGAATTCATTAATGATATTTTAAACAATGATTTTGAAATTATCTCTGAAGTCAAACAAATCAGTTCGATTATTATCGAAATAGTCTGGCACATCGCCCGCGGTTTTGTGCTGGCCAGCAGGGAAGTGCAGGCCCAAATGGACAAGGTTCACGCGAAGCTGCGCGGCTCAACTAAGTCGGATCATTTGCTGCGGCTGGCAGATCTCGATAAAAGCATCATCTTTTTGAACACAGCTATCTCGGAAAACCAGCCGATCCTGGAAGAAATGGCCAAAGCTCCATTTATTGCTGTTGATAATATCGCAAAAGCCTGGCTGCACGATGCTCTGGTTGAAAACCATCAGGCGGATAGAATGGCCAATCAAACAAGACAGATGCTGGAACAGCTGGACACAACATTTGCCAGCATTATCCAGAACAACTTGAACGACATTGTGAAAGTCCTGACCTCAGTCACGATCATAATCACGATACCGACAATCATTTCCGGTTTCTGGGGCATGAATGTAGGCTTGCCATTATTTGACCATCCAAATGCTTTCGCCTATATGCTTATGCTGACGTTAGCGCTGATGGTAATAGCAGTTATTTTACTAAAGCGTAAGGATTTGTTGTAACTTTTAGTGATTACTGTTTGACAGCTGCATACGCTGCAGCTGTCGCCCTCTTACTTAATAAATCTTACTTTCTGATAAAGCTCTGCGAGCTCTTTTTCTTTACGTTCGTTGTAAATTACTTTGTTTTGTTCGAAAAGGTTGTTGCCCTCGGCGTCAATTGAGACGATTAGTGGGCCAAACTCTTTGACACGGCAGTACCAGAGGGCTTCGGGCATGCCCAGATCGAGCCAGTGGACATTCTCAATTTCTTCAACCTGGGTTGCAGCGATAACAGCATTGCCGGCGGGAAAGACGCAGTGGATAGCGCCAAATTCCTTGCAGGCTTTTTCTGTCTGCGGACCCATGCCGCCTTTGCCGACGATCAGGCGGACACCAGTTTGCTTGACGAATTCATATTCAAATTTCTCCATCCTGCTGCTGGTGGTCGGCCCGATGGAAATCATCTCGTATCTGCCCGGCTGACCGGGGGTTTCCTGAGTTATGGGGCCGGCATGCAGAATAGCGCCATTACGAACATCTACTGGCAATTCCATGCCGTATTCAATCAAACGGCGGTGAGCAACGTCACGGCAGGTAACAATGTGACCGGTAAGGTAAATCACATCGCCAATCTTAATGTCTTTTAAGTCTTCAGCTGAAATCGGTGTGGTTATTACTTTTTTCATAGTTCTACCCCTTCGTGTGTCCAGGAACTGTAAGTCAGATCCGCATTGATGGTCAGAGCACCACGGCGATGCGACCAGCAGCCTGTGTTGACGGCGACAGAAATGACAGACGGGTGGCGAGCAGAGTTTTCGATGTTCACACCCATAACTGACTTGCTGCCGCTGAGCCCTTGCGGCCCGATGCCAATTGCGTCAATGGCTTTGACCAGATCATTCTCCAGTTGAGCCGCTTTGGGGTTCTTGTTGTGGCTGCCAACCGGCCGCATAAGTGCCAGCTTGGACATGTAAGCTGCTGAGTCAATCGAGGTGCCGATGCCTATGCCGACCAGCAGCGGGGGGCAGGCATTCAGACCATAGCTGGTCATGAGGTCAAGGACAAACTTAACCACACCTTCATAGCCTTCGCCTGGCATCAGTGTTTTGCCGGAACCAGGCAAAGTGCAGCCACCGCCGGCCATGTAAACAGAAAGTTCGAGCTGGTCGTTGTTGGGAATCAGCTCCCAGTAGATCCAGGGCGAGCGGGTGCCGGTATTTGTGCCTGTATTGTATTCGTCAAAGGTTTCAACGGCGTTTCGGCGCAGCGGCGCTTCGATGCTGGCGCGGTTGACCGCTTCTTTAAGAACATCTGCCAGTTCGTTTGCGTAAGGAAAACCTGTTCCGACTTTTACGAAAATCTGGATCTGACCTGTGTCCTGACAAGAAGGACGATCAAGCTCAGCAGCCAGTTTCTGGTTTTTGGCCATTGTTTCGTAGATCATGGCGGCCATCGGCATGGTTTCTTCGGCAGCCAGTTCTTTGAGCTTGGCTGTTACGTCCGCGGGCAAAACCTTGCCGACCAGATTGGTGAAGTGATTCACCATCTCAGTCAGACGTTCAACCCCTTCTTCGTGGGTCAGGTTCTGGGGGAGCGTTTGTTTACTGCTCATGTGTACCTCCTGTTACATCCGGCGCCAGGTGCGTGGGGTTAGCAGCACCAGCACAGGGAATATTTCGAGACGGCCGGCGATCATGGCAATGCTGAGTGTGAATTTGGATAGATTAGACAGCTGGGCGTAGTTGCCGGCAGGACCGACCATATCCAAACCCGGGCCGATGTTGTTTAACGTTGCGGCTACAGCACTTAAAGCTGTGACAAAATTCGGAGCGTCAATGCTGACGATCAGCACGCAAAAGCTAAAGAAAAACATGTAGGTCATGAAGAAAAAACTGATCCCGCGCAGCAGATCTCTGTCGATAACCTTGCCTTCAAATTTAATCGGCAGGATACGGTTCGGGCTGATCATGTGCCTTACTTCCTGCAGACTGGTTTTAAGATAAATCGCGATACGTGAAACCTTGATGCCGCCGCCGGTTGAGCCGGCCATTGCTCCGCAAAA
The DNA here is from genome assembly GCA_040772685.1 of Clostridia bacterium. Classification (GTDB taxonomy): domain Bacteria; phylum Bacillota; class Clostridia; order Saccharofermentanales; family UBA5734; genus JAXGXQ01. Next base: position 208,572 of record JAXGXQ010000001.1, read on the forward strand.
CATCAAAAACAGAAGAATTACATGTGACGTTAACGGCCATCTGTCAAAATCTCTGGTGGTAAAACCAGTTGTCGTGATAATTGAAGAAACGGTGAAAAATACGTCTTTAAGCATTGCTGCGAAGTTGTCGTAAAAAGAAGAAACATTCAGGCAGATCAGGCCGATTGCGACTGCGATGATGCCGAAATACCAGCGCAGCTCTTCGTTCTTAAACGCCGTTTTGAACTGGCGCATCATCAGCAGAAAGTAAACATTGAAATTTACTCCGAAGAGGATCATGGCAACGCCTAGAACCACTTCAATATACGAATTGTCGTAAAAGCCTACAGAGGAGTTTTTGATGCTGAAGCCGCCTGTACCGGCAGCGCCAAAGGCATGCAACAGCGAGTCGAAAAATGGCATGCCGCCAAGTACGAGCAGAATTATCAGCACAGCTGTCATTGACAAATAGATGATATATAGCACACGTGCCGTCTGACTTACCTTAGACATGATTTTCCCAAAGCTGGGTCCCGGCGACTCAGCTTTCATCAGATGAACAGAATCGGCACCCACCTGTGGCAGAATTGCCAGGGCGAAAATCAGAACGCCCATACCGCCGATAAGATGTGTGAAGCTGCGCCAGAACATGATCGAATGGGGCAGCGCTTCAACATTTGTAAGAATGCTCGCCCCTGTAGTGCTGAAGCCGCTCGCTGTTTCAAAGAACGCGTCAACTGGGAAAGGAATAGTACCGCCGAACACAAAAGGCAAGGAACCAAAAAAGGACATTAAAAACCAGGTTAAGGCCACGATTGAATAGCCTTCGCGAGCAAAGAAAGCTGTTTTGCGTGGCCGTTTCCAGCTGAGCGGAATACCAACCGCCAGCAGAATAAAAATGGTTAGCAGAATTGCTTGAATATTAAACCAGGGTTCACGGTAAATTAAACCGACTGCAACCGGCAAGCAAAGCAGTATAGCTTCCACGATCAGGATTCGACCCAGAATATAGCGAATCATCCCGTAATTCATTTTTCAACTCCATCAAGATTGTCACAGGCGTCAAGTTATCATTACTTCGTTAATTCTGTATCAGGCAATAATATCGTCAATATCCTTGAAGTTGGTGTGCGTCGTCACAATAATTACCCGGTCCTTAAGCCTGATCGTATCGAGTCCACCAGGAACAATTACTTTATTGCCGCGAATAATTGCCGCCACAATTAAATTGTTTTTCAGACGTAATTTCATTAGCGGAACATCTTTGACCTTGCTGCCATTGGTGACGGTAAACTGCAGCGCTTCCACCTTGTTATCAGCAATCCGGTAGAGCGCGTCAACATTCGACCCTTGCGAGTTTTCCAGCGCCCGGACAAAGCGGATTATTATATCTGCGATCAAACGGCGGGGAGTAACAATAGAATCCAGACCCTGCTTCTCCAAAACCTTAAGTAAATCTGTCCGGTTGACCTTAGTAATTGTCTTTTTTACCCCCTGACTGCTGGCATAAAGCGAAAGCAGCAAGTTTTCTTCATCGACGCCTGTGAGCGCGACTACTGCGTCATAATTGGTCAGGCGCTCCTCCTGTAAAAAAGCCTGGTCAGTACCATCACCTTCAATAACTTCAATCTCCGGGAATTCGGCCGCCAGTTCGCTTGCCACAACAGGATCGATCTCAATCACCTTAACCAGCAAGCCAAGCCGCATAAGGCGTGGTATCAGGTAATAAGCGATGCGATGTGCGCCCACAATGAGGACAGAGCGAATTCTTTCGCGATAGGATTTAGCACTTATGTATACCTTGTTCAGATTCTCAATTGTGCCTGTGACATGGATATGGTCGCCGGCCAAAATCATTGTGTCACCTTTGGGCACAATAATTGTCTCGCCGCGCCGGATAATACAAACCAGTACATCAAGGTTCTTGTCGCGAATGTCCTTAATCTGCTTGCCGGCCAGAGGACTCTCAGCGCCAATTATCACTTCGACGATATTTACGCGTCCATTACTGAAATGTTCTATCCCAAGCGCAGACGGGAATTGAATAATGCGGGTAATGTCGAGCGCTGCCTCCATTTCCGGGTTGATCATCATAGTGATGCCCAGACTCTCGCGTACAAAGCCGATCTGGCGGTTGAAGTCGGGGTCGCGCACACGGGCGATGGTGTTTTTGGCGCCGATTTTCTGGGCAGTAATTGCCGCGATAATGTTGGTCTCGTCATGCGGCGAAACAGCGAGAAAAATCTCGCAGTTGTCTACTCCAGCTTCCATTTGGGTGTCGTAAATTGCTCCGTTGCCCACGACTCCCTTGATGTCAGCGACACTGATTAATTGTTCCAGCCGTTTGGCGTCTTTTTCAATAAGAACGATATCATGCCCGCTTTGCGACAAGGTACGACATAGTTCTTCTCCTACTTTACCGGCGCCGATTATGACAATATTCATGCCTTACTCCTGTTTATCTGCCTTTGCGTCCTCAACTGCAAAAACTGTACGGTTCTTAGCAAAATAATTACTTCTTATAAGGTATTACCAGTATTTGCGTGTTATTTCAAACGCACTTTCCTGACTCCGTAATTGCCGGAGCGGCTGGCAAGCATGCGCTGGCGCCGACGGCGCTTAATTTCGCGGCGCATCAAGATATAAACAATTAGAGCAGCTAACGCCAAACCGGCCAAAGCGATCAGCAAAATGCGCAGAATCAAAGTGCCTGCATTTACGCTGTTGGGATTGGCTGCAGAGTTTGAACCGCCAATAGAGCCAACAGAACCAGCTCCAGAGGCTGAGCCGCTGCTGCCGATAGCGGCAAGTTCACGGAAGGAAATGCTCAGGCTGCCTGCCAAAATCCGGGTTTGATCACTGAATTCAGCGTAAAGCGGGTATTCAAGCTGGCGTCCGCCCTGGATGTTTGCCAGTGCGGTCAGGTTTCCCTCGGGGGTACCGACAACTGCCGAACTGCTTAAGGCCATGCGGCTTTTAGTAGAGGTTATAAAGGGCACCAGCTTGACTGAAGTAGCTGCGATCTCCAGTTTCAAGTCTTTGGCTTTGATCTCAGCTTTGATTTCCGCAACAAATTCGTCGCTGGCTGCTGTGTAGCTTGTTTTGTCGACCGGTTGAGTATGGAAGTCATCAAAGCCGAGGCTGAACAAAGTAATCAGGTTGTCATAGCGCGGGATGGAAGAGGTGGCGCCAAGAATTACTCCCACCAATGTGCGGCCGTCCTGACGGGCCCCGGAAACAATAGTGTTGCCGGAGAGGTTTGTGAAGCCGGTCTTACTGCTGAGGTGAGGCGTGTAGGCCGCATATTTTGCGTCTTTGATGAAGCGGTTGCCGTTGGTCATGCCGCGGGCGCCGGTTTTGTCGGTTGCCGGCAATAAATAGGTTTTAGTTCTGCTGATCCGGATAAAGTCCTCATGCTTCAGCGCTTCGGCCATAATCAACGCCATGTCGTGCGCTGTTGTTAAATTGGTCGGTTCGGCCAAGCCATAAGGGTTGGTAAAGGTGGTAGCTGTGCAGCCCAGCTCTTTGGCGCGGGCATTCATCAGTTCACTGAAATCAGCAACAGAAGGACTCATCTTCAGCGCCAAAGCCATGGTTGTATCGTTAGCTGAAAGCAGCAGTGCACCGTGAATCGCATCTTCAACAGTTATCGTTTCGCCTTCAACCAAACCCAGGCGCATGTAATCATTGGGGATGGTTTCGAACATTTCGCGCGTAACCGTAATAGTATCTTTGAGCTCCAACTTCTCAAAAGCCAGTAGAATTGTCATAACTTTGGTGATACTGGCAGGTGAAAGAGGTTGATCCGCGTTTTTACCAAGCAAAAAGGTGTTTGACTCGGCTTCATAAAGCACGTAAGCCTTGCCATTTATGTCCAGCTCAGCTGATGTCGCCGGATCCACCAGCACAGTGCCAGTGGCTGCTGAGGGAGTCGGAACGCTTGTTGCTGTTGTACCGATGCTGTCTGTGCCGGCAGCAGCGACAGAACCAGCTGTGATAAAGCCGAAAGAGACGGGGCTTAGTACAATCAACAAAATTAGCAAGATACAAGATATTTTTTGCAGAGTTTGTGAACTGGGTTTCAGTGTCAGCAAGTGGTGGCCCTCCATAGATAAACTATATTGAATTCTACCAAAAATAATCCAGTATGGCTCATTTAGAACCCGTAGTCAGTAAATATTGTGTTATTGCCGAAGCGCCAATCACCGACAAGCTTAGCTGGTAGTTATTGTCTGGTTGTTGCTGCCGGATATTTGCTATACTAATAAATAAACATCTTGAAGGAGCTTAAGGATGAGTAAGGCTGACCAGATTTTCATTGCCAATTGCCGCGAAATACTAGATAACGGCTATGAGCAGCGCGAGGGATCAACCCGACCGCATTGGGAGGATGGTTCACCAGCCTATACCCGCAAGTCATTCGGCATAGTTAATCGTTACGACCTGGCCGCCGAGTTCCCGATCCTGACTCTGCGTAAAATCAATTTCCAGGCAGCAGTCGACGAACTGCTGTGGATCTGGCAAAAGAAATCCAACCGGGTTGCTGAATTGAACAGCCGGATCTGGGACAGCTGGGCCGGCCCTGACGGCACTATCGGCAAAGCCTATGGCTACCAGCTGGGAATCAAACACCAATACCGTGAAGGCGAATTCGACCAGGTTGACCGCGTTCTTTACGACCTCAAACATAATCCTCAAAGCCGCCGCATTATGACTAATATTTATAATCATGCTGATCTGCATGAAATGAACCTGTACCCCTGCGCCTACAGCATGACTTTCAACGTAATCGACGGGCGTCTTTGCGCGATCCTGAACCAGCGCTCGCAGGACATGCTGGTAGCCAATTCCTGGAATGTAACCCAATACGCGGTACTCGTGCATTTAATGGCGCACGTCAGCGGTCTGGCTGTCGGAGAACTGGTGCATGTAATTGCCGACGCTCATATTTACGACCGTCACATACCAATGGTTGAGGAACTGATCGCCCGTCCGGAATATCCCGCGCCCAAATTGCTGATCAACTCGGAGAAGAGCGATTATTATACCTTTACGCCTGAGGATTTCAGCTTGCTCGATTATCAGGCAGGCGGCTCCATCGGGCGCATACCGGTAGCTGTCTGAGCAATTAACTGGAGGCTTGTATGGATTTTAAACTGATTGTTGCCTGTGACCTTGATTGGAATATCGGCAGGGAAGGACAGTTGCCTTTTCATATTTCGAACGACCTCAAACGCTTCAAAGCAATAACCATGACCCATCCAATTGTTTACGGTCGTAAGACACTGAATTCTTTCCCCGGCGGCAAACCATTAATCGGACGTCCTAATATAATTCTCAGCCGAAATCAGGAATTAACGGTTGAGAACGCGGTTGTTGTTCATACTTTTGCCGAAATGTTTGCTGAACTGCGCCGCCTGAACGACCCGGAACCTTTTCTCATCGGAGGCGGTAATGTTTTTAATCAGCTGTTGCCGTACTGTACGGGCGCTTACGTAACCCGGGTTTTGAGTATCTTCCCGGCTGACACACGCTTGATTAATCTGGACGTACAACCTGAATGGACACTGGTTGAGAAAGGGTCAGTTAATTTTACGGAGAATTTAGCATACCGCTACGATTTCTATCGCAACCGCAAACCCTTGCCGCTGCCCTGAAGCTGCAGCTGATGCCGGAAAGCCTGCAGACAGAACCCGGCATTAACTGGAGGAAGTTGAGGTTTTCAAATGCCCGATACTAGCAACAGTAAAACTACAACGACGGCTAACCAGAAAGCGTATGAGCTCAAACCCCTGCGTCTGGCGGATGCTGCTGAGCTGCGCCGGCTCGGAATCTACACTGGAACACTCAAAGAAGTAAGCGATCAGATTAGAACCTTGTTAAGCCGCAACGATAAGGGCGTTTTTATGCTCAGCGGCGGTACCGCAGAAAAATCGGTCAGCGGACTTGTTTCCTTGTTGCCGGATGCCTTCCGGCCGGAAGTAGGTCGTTTAACCATTCTTAACAGTAGTTGGGAAATTTTTCCCGAGTTGCTGGCAGAGGTATGCCGAATTGCTTTTACAGAGCAGAAGTTCCTGCGGCTGGAGGCACTTGTGCCTGAAACACCGGCGATGCAACTGCGCGCATACCGGCAGATGGGCTTTCGTACAGATAATATTATTACCGACGATATTTCACGCCTCAGGCAGGCCACAGGTTTTCATCAGTTGAGTTTAGCGAAAACTAATAACCGTCAGCCTGCTGTCGGTCTGGTTCCATACAAATACGGCATAATGAGCGTAAAAGGTACTGAAACAGAAATCGAAGCGATTGATTTTCAAATATTTGGTGAATCTGTAACTGACAGTTATATCGAAGATGTCTTCAGAATGTGGGGGTTGCTGACTGAAGACGATAAACTTCTGGCGGAAGATACCTGCTTGAAACTGATCCGGAACGACAATTTGCCGGCAATGGTAGGTAAGGCTGTTAAAGAGCTGGATGAATACTTCAGCGGCTTGCGTCAGGAATTTGATCTCACAGTGAACCTGGACCAGGGCAGCGCCTTTCAGCAGGCTGTTTGGGCTGCTTTGCAGACTATTCCCTATGGTACTACAGAAACCTACCTTGATATAGCTGTGAAGCTGACTTATGGCGACCGCAAGCGAGCCCATACGCTCAGCCGGGCAGTTGGCGGTGCCTGTGGTGCCAATCCTGTGGCAATCGTCGTGCCCTGTCACCGCGTTATCGGTCATGACGGCCGGTTAACCGGCTTTTCCGGTGGCATGAAAAATAAAGAGTATCTATTACAGCATGAACTGTTTGGCGGCGTATAAAACAGGGAAGGAAGTAAAAATGGCAAATCAGAGAAAACAGGAAAAAGCAGGTAAGCGGCAAGCGGCAAAAGGCAGCCCGAAACCTGCTGTCAAGAAAAATCAAGTGACAAAAGACGAAAAACAAATGAGAAAAGAAGACAAACCGAAGTCGTTAGAAAAGATTTCGCTGAAACCGGCAACACTATTGACACCCGTTCCGGTTGTACTCGTATCGTGCAAGGGAATTGCAGCCGATAGCAAACCCAACCTGATCACGCTCGCCTGGGCCGGCACGATCTGCTCAGATCCGCCTATGATTTCAATTTCGATCCGCCCGGGCCGTTTTTCGCATCAGATGGTGGCTGATTCCGGTGAGTTTGTAGTTAATGTTGTTAATGAGCCATTACTCGAAGCCACCGACTTTTGCGGTGTCCGCTCAGGACGTGATTACGACAAATTTGAATACTGCAAACTGCAGGCAGTGCCCATGGAAGGGCTCGCCTACGCGCCGGCAGTTGCGCAAAGCCCGCTTTCCCTGGGGTGCAAGGTAGTTGCGGTTCAGCATTATGATTCGCATGACGTATTTCAGGGTGAAATTGTGGCAGTTACTGCCGATGCCAGCCTGATGGACGCTGGCGGCAGGCTGAATATTGAACGTGCCAGGCTTATTACCTATGTACACGGGGAATATTTTTCTATAGGGAAGAAGCAGGGGTTTTACGGCTATTCTGTTGCCGCTCCGGAAGTGCTTGCCCGCAGATTGCCCGGCAAAAAGCCGAGAAGCAAATAGAAGAAGACAATAAGGCTAAAAAACGATAAGACAAAAGCAATAAGCAATAAGCAATAAGCAATAAGCAGTAAAGCAATAAAGGTAATGCCGGCGACAAAACCTACGGCATTACCTTTTTTTATCATTTCCGCTCAAACCATTCTGAGCTCAACATACTGAAAACATGCATGTCATGCCAGCTGTTGCCTCTTCTGACAAAGTGGCGCAACCTGCCTTCATGAGTAAAACCCAAACCCCGAAACAGCTTGAGAGAAGGCTCGTTGCCATCGATAATGCGGGCTGTGATTCGTTCGAGGCGCAGCTCGCCAAAAGCATAATCCAACATCAGACTGACAGCTTCTGATGCATAACCCTGGCCCCGCGATTCAGTATTCGTAATGGCAATACCTATTTCGGCGTTGCCGTTCGTGTAATCGACGCTATCCAGATGCAACAAACCTGCCAGCTGTTCATCGGTGCGAATCGCGAAAGTAAAATACTGACGGTTGTCATGCCAGTCCGCCATGTTCTTGCGCAGCTGAGCCAGAGTGCGCGGAAAAACAGGGGAGGGCACGTAATAGTAAAGTGCAGCCGGATCACGAAAGAACCCTCTGAGCACTGGCAGGTCGTCTTCGTTTAAGGCATCAAGACGCACACGTTTGCCCTGCAGGGGCAGATTAACCGGTAAACGGGCTTTAGCCATATAACAACAACTCCTAACTTATGCTGGACTGAAAAAGCCCCGAGATATCTTGTATCCCGGGGCTTTTGTGGTGATCCACCGGAGGCTCGAACTCCGGACCCCTTGATTAAAAGTCAAGTGCTCTACCAACTGAGCTAGTGGATCGTATGGCTGGGGTGGCAGGATTTGAACCTACGCATGCGGGAGTCAAAGTCCCGTGCCTTACCGCTTGGCGACACCCCATCGAGACTGTTCCTGCGGTGCAGCCGTGGCGCCTGACCGAGGGGGAAGTGGGGTGAGATATGGGAATCGAACCCACGACCTCCAGAGCCACAATCTGGCGCTCTAACCAACTGAGCTAATCCCACCGTTTGCTTGCCGGCGCTTGCAGGCACGTCAAGCATTATATACATTGCAAGGGAGCAGTGTCAAGCGGTAATTGGATTAAAAAGCGGGTTCCTTTGCCAATACCTTCACTGAATGCCTTAATGCAGCCGCCATGCAAATCGACTATACCTTTGGCGATGGCAAGACCCAGGCCCAAGCCGCCTTGACTGCGTGCCAGAGGTTGCTCTGCTTGAGAGAAGGAATCGAACAAGAATGGCAGGATATCCGCTGAAACACCTTCACCGTTATCAATAATTTCAATTTGTGCGACGTTGGCAGCAGCGTCCAGGCGACAGACTGCTTTCACCAGGCCGCCGCAGGGAGTAAATTTGAGTGAGTTGTGCATCACATTGGCAAAGACCTGAAGGAGCCGGCCAGCGTCAGCCGTCATCACAACAGGCTTTTCAGGTAAATCAAGTTCAAGCGTCACTTTTTTTGCGGCAAACTTTGGCCTGAGATCTGTAACAAGAGTATAAAGCAATTCACTGATATTCACCGGCGTCTGACGCAGCTTTATCTTATTGGTTTTAAGCCGGGTAGTTTCCAGCAGATCATCTACCATTTTGGTCATGTGAGTAACCTGGCGTTTAAGGATAGTGACAGCTCGACTGGCTTTCTCATCATTCTGGCAAACGTGAGCTAAAACTTCCTGGCTAGAGACGATGGCCGCTAAAGGATTACGCAACTCATGCGAAAGCACACTGAGAAACTGGCTTTTGTTTCGATTAGATAATTCAAGTTCTGCGGTTTTCAACCGCAAAGTGTCCTCCATTATCCGACGCTGTGTGACATCATGGGCAACTACAGTGGCGCCTGCCGGCCGGCCGTCGTGATCGGTGGTAAAAGTTGAATTTAGTGCCAAATAAAGACGTTCACCGTTCCTGGTACAAAGCTCATAGTCGATATGTGTAATAGGCATCTCACCGCTCAGCCACTGGTTTGAACGGGCTTGGAAAATCGGTATGTTGCTTTTAGCGAGAAGATCCGAAAAACGCATTTTAAGTAACTCTTCTACGCTATAGCCGGTTACTTCAGCAAAAATTTCGTTAACCGACACAAAGCTGTCTGTACGAAAATCGTATTCGAAGATCGAGGTAGGGACGTTTTTGAACAGTTCGCGATAACGAGCTTCACTTTCGCGCAGGGCGCTTTCTGCTAAACGCTGCTGTGTAACGTCAAGATAATTTACAATTGCTGCTGTCACTTCACCATTGTTGCCGAAAATCGGAGCAGAACTGACAATCACGTCAATTTTCCTGCCATCAACAAGCTGCAAAACAAGTTCCTGGTGATATAATCTTTTTCCCGTGGCCAGCGTGCAGTTAACCGGCTGTTGATCAACGGGGAAAAGCGTGCCATCCGGCTTTAACAGCTTGATTTGCTCAACGTAACTTTCAATGTCAGTCCTGTTATTGTCGTAGCCTAGTATTTCCAGCGCGCGTTTGTTGAAATACAAATTTCGGCGGTCAGAAGCCCGGACAATCACAATTCCGGCAGGAACCGAATCCAGCATTATGGGAAGTTGTTTATCGGTAAAATTAATAGCCCCCAGCGCAGACGCTAAATCTGTCGCTGTATTTTCCTGCAAACCATTATCATTATTAAGATTTGTCCCTGTAGTGCTCACCTGTAATCGCTTAGCCTTGATGGAATTATTAAAGCGGTTGTTTTGGCAGTCCTTCATAACACCTTTCACAACACTTTTGTATTTGCTTAATCAAGTTCCATTCTGCCACAAACATTATATTTAGTTGGTGAACATTCCGTTACAAAAATGCATAAAGCTATTGTCTGTTTTTCAGGCGGCGCCATAAAGTGGTTCTGCTGATCCCCAGTTCACGGGCCAGTTCCTCGCGGGTCAGATCGCGGTCCTTGAGCAAAGAGTGCAGCTTCGACTGCGTTTCCGGCTGCTTTTCTTGCTGTAACTGCTGCTTTTCCAAATTAACATTCAAAGTATCAAGAACATCCTGCCGGCTGATCACATTACTGCTGCTCAGCACAAATAAACGGTCACAGATATTGCGCAGCTCGCGCACATTTCCTTTCCAGGCATGTTGCGCTAACTCTTCAATCGCAGACTGTTCGAAGGTTATGGCTTCTAAACGGCCGTTTTCCCGGTTGTTTATTTCCGAAAACAACAGTACCAGGTCGGCAATGTCCTCCTGCCGCTGGCGCAGAGGCGGCAGTGTGAGGCTGAGGATATCAAGGCGGTAGAGCAGATCCTCGCGGAATAGCCCCGCCGCGGCAAGCTGGGGTAAGCTGACATTAGTAGCCGCGATTATGCGCACATCAATCGGGATGATCTTCTCATCGCCCAGTTTGCGGATCTCCTTTTCTTCCAGTACCCGTAACAGCTTAGCCTGCTGCGCTAAAGGCAGCTCGGAAATTTCGTCGAGAAACAAGGTGCCCCGGTGCGCAAGTTCAAACAAACCAATCTTGCCGCCTTTCAAGGCGCCGGTAAAGCTGCCTTCCACATAACCGAACAGCTCACTTTCGATCAGGTTTTCCGAAATTGTCGCGCAGTTCAAAGCCACGAATGGCTGTTCACGGCGGCTGCTGTAGTTGTGAATGCTTTGGGCAAATAACTCCTTGCCAGTACCGGTTTCTCCCGTGATCAAGACATCGTGTTCAGTGCGGGCGTAGCGCTTTGCCGCTTCAACAGCTTTACGCATCGGCTTGCTCTCGCCTACGATGTGCTCAAAATTATACTTTGCCACCAGCCCTTTCTGGCTAAGTTTCTGGCGAACAGCTATTTCAGCCTTCTGCAAGTGGTCGACAGACTGCAGGATAAGTACCGCGCCTTCCTTAACCCCTTCCACACTGATCGGGAGCGCCCGTACCACAACCATGCGGTTGCCAAGCTTGCGGATTACAGTATCTCCGCCGAAACGACTGGCAGAACCTGTTGACTCGCCGGGGCTTGCTGAACCTTGAGCGGGAAGTATGCCTTTACCGAGAAAATCCTCCAGGTTTCGCCCCTGAATGTTAATACTGCCAATATCCAGCATCCGACGGCTGATTTTATTCATGAATAAAACTTGCTGATTTTGATCGACCGCAATAATTCCTTCGCCGATCGATTCAATCATCGTATTAATCAATACATTGCGCCTTTTTTCAGCCCGGCTGGCATAAATGGCGGCGAGCGCCTCGTTAATGGCGTTCTTAATAGCTTCATCGCCGCTTTCAATGACATACGCTTCCACGCCGGCATCATTAGCAAAACGGGTAACAGTACCGCCGGCAACGACGGCGTCATGGCAGCCGCCGGCCTTAATCCGCTGCACAGCCTCCTGTCCCTCTTTTTCATTGCTGATTTTGAAAAAATCAATCTTGATTCGGAAAGCCCGTTCAATAAAATTCACATCTACAAATGTATTATGAGTCAGGACTATAGCCAGGCGCTTTACGTGTTTGGTATCGATCGTTTTTTGAACTGCTTTGATAATATCGTAACCAGTAACGGCAATTTCTATCAGTTGTATGTCGTGGGCATGCCTCCGCAAAGCATCGTAAGTCATACCGCGGGCGATCATAATATCGCTGTTCCAATCGCGGGTGGCATCCAATTGAATTTCCGTTGCCTCATACAACTCAAACTGAACATCTTCCGGAATAGCCATTCCTGCTAGAATACGGTTGATTTGGGCTTGGTCACTCAGGTAGGGAATTATGTAGGAAATTCTGGTCATGGTACCCTCCAAAATTGGTTTTGGCGGCTTTCAAGGGGTAAATTGTCTGCAAACAACAGCCGATTTGCCTGCAACCTCAGTATAGCGGAAAATTACCAAGCCGTACCGTAGATTGCCCGGATGAGAAAAATCCGCTATCCTGACGTTACAATTGATGCAGTGAAAATATGTCAACAAACTGCTTTGCCTGACATAACCCTAATTAATCCGGAGGCTTCCCCTTTGAACGTATCTCTTGAAATCCGTAAAAAACTGGCCCAGCAGCTGACGCTGTCGCCGCAAATGATTCAATCGATCCAGATCCTGGCGCTTGGTATAGCCGACCTGCATGAGCTGGTGGCGGCTGAAGTTGAACGTAATCCAGTGCTGGAGTTTCTCCCTGTTTGGGAACCTCGTGCCGATGGACTGACTTTACTTGAGAATCTGACCCGTGCTGCCGCACCGGGTTTGCGGGACGATTTGCGTTTCCAGCTGCATGTTTCCTCACTCAGCGGCCTTGATGTTCAAATCGGCGAATACATCATCAATTGTGTGGATGAACGAGGGTATCTGACAGAGACAGTGCCAGATATAGCTTCGCAGCTGCAGACAACGCCTGATAACGTTAATAAAGTCCTCAACGTGATCCGCGGTTTTGAGCCGATTGGGGTTGCGGCCTTTGATATTAAGGATTGCCTCGTGCGGCAGTTGCAGGCGATGAAAAATCCAGACCCGATCGCGCGGGATTTGATTGAGAACTATCTAGACGACCTGGGGCATGAACGTTATCAAAAGATCAGCCGCGAAAGCGGCTATACCGGAAAACAAATCCAGGCCTCGTTAAAAATAATCAAGTCTTTGCGGCTTTACCCAGGTGAATCCTATGGTTCCGAGGATGTCCGTTGGGTATTACCGGAGGTTCAGTTTGCGGTTGAGGATCATCAGGTGTCAGTCAGCCTTTACAATGAATTGCCAACCGTCAAGCTGAACGAAGCTTATACCGACTTAAGTATAGTCAGCGACAGTGATGACGAAACCGCCGCCGAATATATCCGCGAAGCGGTTGCCCGGGCCAATTGGCTGGTTCAGGCACTCGGCCAGCGCCGTTCCACCTTGCTGGCTGTATCCAGCGCGATCGCGGTTCATCAGCGAACCCATTTCCTGGCGGGCACCCCACCGGTACCGCTGAATCTGGAAACAATTGCTTCTGACCTCGGGATTGCGATTTCGACAGTCAGCCGGGCCATAAGCGAGCGTTACTACTTGTTCAACCGCAAAATCTATCCGTTTAGGGATTTGTTCCCATCACGCCTGCAGCATGGCGAATCGGACGCGCTGATAAAAGCGGAGATTCAGCGCCTGATTGCAGCTGAAGACCGCAGGTCGCCCCTGAGCGACCAGAAAATTACCGATATTCTGGAAAAACGCGGAGTTTCGATTGCCCGGCGCACAGTTGCTAAATACCGTACAGAACTTGGGATTGATACAGCAAGCAAACGCCGTGATCCGGGCTGAATGCACGAATCACGGCGTCGGAGAGTAATTGTCGGAGCTGTTGATTAAGTAAAGTTACAACGCAATTATACTTTTTGAGCTGCTGCACGTATCAGTTTGTCCCGTTTGGCCATCCGGATAGCAATACGGTAAGCTTCTTCACTTGCCCCAACCTTGGCTATACCACGTCCGGCAATGTCATAAGCAGTGCCATGAGCTGGCGTGGTAATCGCATAAGGCAGGCCAGCCGCCACTGTTACACCGCGCTCAAAACCGCGCAGTTTAAGCGCGATCTGACCCTGGTCGTGATACATGGTCACAACAGCGTCGTATTCACCTTCAAAAGCCTTAATAAACAAAGTATCTGCAGGGAATGGGCCCACAACTTTCAGGCCATTGTTATTGGCCTGTTCAATTGCCGGGGCCAGAACCTCGATTTCTTCACGGCCGGTGGTGCCGCTGTCGCCGCCATGCGGGTTGATGGCGGAAATCGCAATGCGTGGGGCATCAAAGCCGGCTCGGTAAAGCGTTTCATATGCGAGATTGATAGCGTCCAGCACCCGTTGCGTAGTCAAGTTGGCACTGACAGCTTTCAGGGGGATATGACTGGTAACGCGTGAAGTCCACAGACCATCCAGCACATTCATTTCGCCGTGGGGTCCGGTAATGCCGAAAAATTCCGCCAGCAGCTCATGTTCACTTTCGAAATTGAATCCGCCCAGCCGCATCGCGGCCTTATTAAGTGGGGCGAAAACAAAACCGTCAATGAAACCGTCTTTACAGAAGCCGGCGCACTTCAGCATGATACCAGCTTCCTCGCTGCCAAGTTCAGGTGAAACCTTGCCGATTTGTACTGTCGAAGCGTCCATGGTGTTGGTGTGCAGAAGCACCAGGCCCTCCGCGGCCAGGGCATCTTCAATGGAAGTGGCAACCGTGTACGGAAACGAAACATTAGCTACACGCATACCGGCTTCCAGCACACTTTGGTCGCCTACCAGGATAGGACGCGCGTCCTGCTGCTGCAGAAAGCCGCTGGCTGCGAGTTTGGCAACTAATTCGGGGCCGATTCCGGCGGCGTCACCGAGTGTAAAGGCAATAACAGGCAGGGATGCGTCGTCTGCCGCACCTACGCGCCGGGGAATATTCAATTGAGTCATGTTGGTTCCTTTCTATCAGCCGCCGTCCAGCACATCGCCTTTAATGGCGTTCTTGCGCTTCAAATAATTGACGACAGTTGGTGCAAGCGTAAAGAGCAGGATCAGACCGATCAGGACAAATGAGATAGTGCTCTGGAAGAAAATCCCGATATTACCCGCACCCATATCGAAGGACTGGCGGATATACATTTCGAGCATTTCTGCCAGTACAAACGACAGAAGCAGGGGAGCTGTGGGAATGTGAGCAAGCTTCAACAAGTAAGCGAAGACGCCGAACCCGATCATCAGCCAGACATCAAACATATTGTTATTGGTTGCGAACGTACCGAAAACACATACGGCGGTGATTGAAGGGATCATATACCCGCTGGGAATTTTGATAACGTTCATCAGAAATGGAATGCTGGCAATCGCTATTAAAAGGCAGATTATATTGCCGATGTACATGGAGCCGATCAGACCCCAGACAAACTCCTTTTGTGTGGTGAACAGCAGTGGTCCGGGTTGTAAGCCCCACATCATGAGTCCGCCAAGCAAAACTGCAGATGTACCCGAACCAGGAATACCCAGCGATAATAGTGGAGCAAACGCACCAATCGCCGCGCCGTTATTGGAAGATTCGGCTGCGGCTACACCTTCCAGTGCGCCATTACCCATCATGTCTCTGTTTTTATTGATCCGTTTTTCCATAATATAAGAAAGGAAAGCCGCCATCGTCGCACCGGCGCCCGGCAGGACCCCGACAAAGGTGCCGAAGACACCCTGACGTATGGAAGCAGGCATTATAGCCTTCATTTCTTCTTTATTGAGCATGCTTTCCTTAATTGTAATGTGCGTAGTTTCTATTTTGGCGAAAGCATCCCGGTTGACAACCATTTCGATAACCTGTCCAAAACCGAACATGCCGATTACAATCGGGATCATATTAATGCCGCTGAACAGATTAATATTATTGAAGCTGAAACGAGGCATACCCAGTGCTGCGTCGATCCCGACATTGGAGATCATGATACCGATCATGGTAGCCAGTAAACCGTTGGCAGGTTTATCGCCCAGCACCCAGCCGATTGAGGTAAGTGCCAGCAAAATCAGCCAGGCCAGGTCCGGAGCTCCGAATTTTAAACCCCAGCGAGCCGCTATAGGGCCAATCATAGTCAGCATCAGCACGCCGATGAAGCCGCCAACCCAACTGGAAATGTTAGCAGCGAACAGAGCTTTGCCGGCCTTGCCCTGGCGGGAAAGCGGATAGCCGTCCAGCGCGGTCATAATTGCCGGTGAATCACCGGGGATGTTAATTAATATTGCACTGAAAGAGCCGCCGTACATATTAGAATAATAAAGAGCGGCCAACATGATAATAGCTGATGTCGGGTTCATTTTGAAGGTCAGCGGCAGCAGCAGCGATACACCTGCCAGTGAACCCAGACCTGGCATAGCACCTACAATCAAGCCGATGATCCCGCCGACCAGAGCGGCAAGCAAATTATATGGAGTTAGCGAGACTGCTATACCTTCCATTAATAGTTGTAATGTTTCCATGGAACCTCCTGTTTTTGGATTAACAAACGCAGCCGTGGCGTAATAAGAAACGGCCTTAGCTGCCTGCTTATTAGAGCAAGCCCAACAAGCCCTGCGGCAGTGGCGTCTGAAGCCAGAGCACAAATATCGCGTAAAGTACTCCAGGCCAGATTATTGCCACAGTCAGGCTATTGCGCAACGGCATTTTTTCAAACAGGAATAACCAAAGGAAAACAAAAATAACTATACTTATCGTGACCCCAACCAGATAACTGGCCAACACAGTGACAATAAGAGCTCCAACCGGCAGTAATGCCTTAATGTCAAATTTATCACCTTCGGATTTTTTCAAATCTTTAATCAAAACAGCAAGGCTTAACAGTATACAAAAGCCGCCGGCAAGGAGTGGCAGGAAGCCAGGGCCGGGTCCTTTGCGGACCCACAGTCCGATTCTCAGCGCTTCGATGCACCAGTAAGCGCCAAGAATAATTAAGCCGATTAAAATAAGCTTTTTCGCATTTAGTTTCATGATCAGAAAACCTCACTCCAGATATTTAACAGGAGCAGCTCTCGCGATCGTACCAGCGACCGCGAGAGCGCCGGATGGTTAATCAGTAATTACGCCAACTTCTTTGAAAATGCTGGTGTATTTCTCAACTTCACCTTCCCAGAAGGTTTTTGCCTGGGCGGCGGTCATGTAGGTGGCTGTCAGATGATTCTTGGCAATGTAGTCATTCTTCCATTTGTCAGTTTCGGTAACTTTCTTGATCATTTCATCATAGAAAGCAATGGCTTCAGCTGACATTCCTGGAGGGCCGGAAAGAGCGCGGACTTCGGTAACGACGATGTCTTTATAGCCGATTTCCGCCATGGTACGGGCATCCTTAAATTCGCCTTCAACACGCCTTTCACCGAAAGCAGCGATCGGGGTAACATCACCGGACTGGATCTGGCCTATGCTTTCAGACGGGTTGAAGATGCCGGCATCAATGTGACCACCCAGCAGGGCTGTCATGGCTTCACCGGAGCTGTTAAATTGAACATAGGAGAATTCAACGCCCATGTATTTGTTCATCATTTCGAAAGCAAGGTGGTCGGTGTTGCCGCGCTGTGAGCCACCGATGGTGACTTTGCCCGGGTTTGCTTTTACGGCAGTAACCAGTTCTTCAACGGTTTTGTATTTGGCTGTTTTGGCATTGATGCCGAGTGTCAGGTTATCAAAGGCGACTACCTGCAGATCGGTCAAATCAGAAGCCTTAATCGGCGACTTGTTGACGAGAGCTGACATAACCTGGCCATTATGGAGAACCATAAGAGTGGTGTTGTTGCCTTTCTTCTGTGCTACATAAGAGAAGGCTGTTGCACCGGATCCGCCGGGCATGTTATTGACTTTGAAATTCTTTGGGGAGAATTTATTGGTGAAAGCGATGTCAGAAATTGTTCTGGCATTCAGGTCGGAACCGCCGCCGGCCGCTGAAGGAACTACGAATTCAATTTCTGTGTCGGGCTGCCAGGCAGGGGCAGCAGTTGTGGTTGCCTTAGTGGTACCAGCGGTTGTTCCAGCTGTTGTACCGGCGGTCGTCCCGGCGGTTGTACCCTTTGTGGTTGCTGTTGTGGTTGTGGCTGTTGTGCCGCAGCCGGTCAGCACCGCAAAAACAATCAGTAATGCGACTAGAATGGTGATGCGCTTTTTCATGAAGATCCTCCATTTTTTTATTGTCCTGCTGAACAGGACTGTCTTACTCTTATACCTAGCAAATTACGTGCCAACTTATCTCTGTCGAGAAAAAAACGCTTGGGAACGGGAAACTGACTAAAACCAAAATTGCAAAATTGTGCAACCCAACCAGTTGAACTGATATTACCTACTGACATAAATACCAAAAGATGCTCATTGATCATTAAAATTTGGGTAGAATTAATGCATAGATTGCAACATATGAAACATTATGTTTCAAATATTGCAGAATAAAATCGAATTTCAGAGTTCGGGAATACTTCAGATACACTTACTTTACCTGCAATTGTTTCTCTGCTTAGCATAATGGATAATAGAATCAGCTTGTCAAGTAAAATGAGTTGGAAAGCAGGTGTTGAAATGAATAAGGATTATATACCACTTGAAAATATTGTTGAGCTTGCCGCCATTGGCCGCGCCGATAATCCGCTGCCCAGGCACGAAATATTGCTTAGAGCAGCGGCAATAAATTTGCCTTCTGCGGTTGAAGATAAAGAAAAGGTCGCTCTGCTGCTGGTGGATCCTCAACAAGATTTCATGGAGCAGGGTTCGCTGGGAGTCCCGGGTTCCCACGCGGATATGGCGCGCACGATCAATTTTATCTACCAGCACCTCAACAAAATCAGTCAGATATTTATTTCGCTTGACCATCACGACCCTTATCAAATCTTCCATCCCTGCTGGTGGACGGATGCCGCTGGCGGACCGGTTTCGCCCTACACAGTAATACGTGCACAAGACGTTGCTGCCGGCCGTTGGCTTGCAGTGTACGAGCCTGAGCGAAGCTTGCAATACGTTGAAGCGCTGGAGCGCGAAGCTCGCAAAGAACTGGTTGTCTGGCCGTATCATTGCCTGCAGGCCACAACCGGCGCTGCCATGGAAAACCAGCTTGCCAACATGGTTTATTTTCATGCTGTAGCCAGGCAGTCGCCTCCGGTAAGAGTACAAAAAGGTTTTGACCCCTTAACCGAAATGTACGGCATATTCGGGCCGGAAGTTGGCCCGGCAAGCAGCATCAATCAGCAGCTGTTAAATCAGCTTGCTGCCTACGACCGCATTCTGGTTGCAGGTCAGGCTAAGTCCCACTGTGTGCTCGCCAGCATCGAGCAGTTCACCAGACATTTTGCCGCGGAGCCTGAAATCACAAGCAAGCTTTACCTGCTGGAAGATTGTATGAGTGTGATCCCGGGTTATGAGGAATCAACAGAAGCTGCTTTAGCAGAATTTGCCCGCTTGTATAAAGTGAACCGAATCACAAGCGTAGAAATTTAAAAACGGTTTCAGTAGAAATTAAATAACGGCTTCAGAAGAAATTTAAAACGGCTTCAGCGGTAAAACCAGACTGAAGCCGTTTAATTGGTTATTTGTTTTTTGCTGTTCAGAATTACTTTTGAGTCAGAATTTCACTGTTATTACCAGAAATTATTGTATCTTGCCAGAATTTATTGCTTCTGAACCAGGACTTTTTTAAGGCGGGCAAAGCGGGGGAGGCCTTCTTCACGCGGCAGAGCTGTTTCGCCTTGAATCAGCGGCAGCGCGTAATCAATGAATTCCTGATTGACGTTATTGCCGGCCTCATTGATCCATTCGCGGGGGACAACACTTTCAGCGTTAGCAACCTCAGCCAGCGGAATCATCTTAATTTCGCATTTGTATTCTTTGCCGGGGGCACGGACAAAGCCAACCATATGGTCGCTCATGCCTTCAATTGCCTTTTGCACGGCAACTTGACCAGCCAGGTAGGCTTCTTCAATGTCTGTAGCGGAAGCAACGTGAGCTGCACAGCGCTGCATCAGTGAGAATTCAATACCGCGAACCTTGCAATTAAATTTATCTTTCAGGTAATTAGCGAGTACGGATGCGGCTCCACCCAGCTGTTTATGGCCGAAGGAGTCGACACTGACGTCGCCGACCAGCTCAGGAATAAATTTCCCTTCCTTGGTGGAAACGCCTTCAGAAACAACGACGACAACTTGCTTTTTCTCATCAAACACTTTGCGAACATCTTCGACGAGCAGATCGAGATCGAAATCAACTTCAGGCAGATAAATCAGGTCCGGACCTTTACCCTTGTAAGCGGCAAGCGCGGAAGCCGCGGCCAGCCAGCCGGCATGACGACCCATTGTTTCGATAACGCAGATCATCGGGATGTCGTAAACATGCGCATCAGCATAGACTTCCATACAAGTGGTGGCTACATATTTGGCTGCAGACCCAAAACCCGGACAATGGTCGGTGCCAAAGAGATCGTTGTCGATCGTCTTGGGAACACCAAGGACGCGGCATTCATAGCCCTCCTGATGGAGGTATTTGGAAATTTTATTGCAGGTATCCATTGAGTCATTGCCGCCATTGTAGAAGAAATAACGGATATCATACTTGCGGAAAACTTCCAGAATGCGTTTATAATCGGTGTCGTCTTTGCTGAGGTCTGCCAATTTATAACGGCAGGAGCCCAGTTCAGAAGAAGGTGTGTATTTGAGCAGCTCCAGCTCCTTGGGATCTTCTTCGCTCATATCGTAGAATTCCTCGTTGAGAATGCCAACGATACCGTGAGCAGCACCGAAAACACGATTGATAGTTCCTTTTTGCTTCAGGGCTTCGATTATTACGCCAGCTGCACTGGCATTGATTACCGATGTCGGTCCGCCGGACTGACCGAAAATCAAGTTGCCTTTTAATTGAGTCATATTCTTTCCTCCTTGAATTGGGTCTATACAATATTGCCGGTCAGCTTAAGCGCCTACCGATTTTCATACTTTAGAGAGTATAACATAGTGAAAATAGACTTAAAAGCATTCGTTGCTGCCAGTGTTGTTCGTCAGCATCCGTTGTTGAGCACTTCTGAATGGGGTACAATATTCATGTGTGTAATTTTAAATCTTGAAGGGATCGCTTAATGATTCGCACCTCAGTTATTCTCAGCCCCAGGCAGAATCAAGAAGACCGCTTATATCTGCAGGCTAACGGCTTGCCATTAGATGTCGCGGGTGCCAGCCAGGCGTCTGTAACGACCAGCCATCGGCCGGTACAGCTGTATATGGCAACCCTTTACCCGCGAAGCCAGTCGGGGTCCAGTCTGACTACGCAAACAGGCATGCAGGGCTGGCAAATGCAGCGGATAATGGATCTGCTGGATCGCAAGGGTTCCGATGCCGTTGCCGGTTTATGCGCAGACGGTGAGATTGACTGTGTCTGGCTGGCGGCGATCGATGAACAGCGGCTCAATGCTGTTTTGAGGGAAGATTTCAAATTTTATCTGTTTCGTAATCAGGAACTACTTGAGATGCAGCCTGTCGGGCAGATCACAACTCCCAAGGAAGAGCTCAGGCAACACTATCGGCTGGAGATTCAGCAAGACGATCAGATTCTGATTTTGCCCTCCGGCCTGATACCGGCTGCGCTGCATAACGAGGCTGAAGCTGTGCTTAACGGGATGCAGCAACTGCCGGATCGCTTGTCGAGCCTGATTATGCAGATGCGTTCCCGCGGTGTTACTGCACCTGCTAATGGCTGGCTTGCTTTACAGGCTTTATACGTCACGCCAAAATTCATACCTACTGACCGCTCAGGCTTTTCAGTGGGGTCTAGTCGAAAAAAGCAAAGCGATACCGCTAATGACCCCGGTTACTCCTTGCCTGTCATTGATGCTGAAAAATTTGCGGCAAATTCCCGCGCTGAAGCATCGGCAAAAAACAGCAGCAGGTTAATTAAGATTGTTGCTGCTGCATTAGTAGTAATTATTCTTGCTGTGGCTGTTTTTCTCTTGCGTCCTGGCGACGATTCAGCGGTAACAACTGGCTCGAGCCTGCCTTCGGAGTCAACCACCAGCACAACAGTTCCGACCACACGGCGGACGACAACCACTACAACAATTGCCACAACAAAAACACGCCTGCCGTCCTATGTGATTGCCCGCCGGCTTAACCTGCGCAGCGAAGCCAGCACAACCGGCAAGTTAATCCGAACCCTGACTGTAGGTGACGTGCTTTACGTGCTTGAAAAGACAAATGAGGATTGGGTTAAGGTGGAAACTGAAGCGGGTGAAGAAGGTTTCGTCTATGCCGCTTATATCAGTGATGACAAGCCAAGCAGCTAATCAATTCATCGTTTTTACTGCGAAGCAGCAGAGCGTTTTCACTCTGCAGTATTCAGCATTATGAGGACTAATTTCAATTCATGCCAAGGAGATCTTAATGTCTATTGCTTTTGATTTACACACCCATACTTTAAATAGCGGGCATGCTTACAGCACACTCGAAGAACTTGCCGCCTATGTTTCGACTACGGAAATCAGCGGCTTCGCTGTTACCGACCATGGTCCCGCAATGCCCGGCGCACCGGTAGACCTGTATTTTCTCAATCAACGCTCTTTGCCCCGCAAAATCAATGACGTTATTGTCTTGCGCGGCGCCGAAGTCAACATTTTGGATTTCAACGGTAAGGTTGATTTAAACAAGGGTGTATTGAAAAAACTGGATATTTGCATTGCCAGCTTTCATGTAAACACCCGAGCGCCCGGTACCTGCAGCGAACATACAGCTGCCTGGGAAGCAGTTGTGCAAAACCCGCTGATCGATATTCTCGGCCACCCGGGACGGGGCGATTTTCAATTTGATTATGAACATATTGTCAGGATGTGCAAACAATATAACAAGATGATTGAAATCAATAACCATACTCTGGACCGGCCTCAGTACCATGATGATTGCATCAAAATAGCAAAAGCCTGTAAACAATATGGTGCATCAGTAATCATCAGCAGCGATGCGCATTTTTCCCGTCATGTAGGCCGTATTCTATTTGCTGAAGCCTTGCTTGCCGAAATCGACTTCCCTGAAGAACTGATTCTTAATCGCAGTAAGGGCAAGGTTATTGAATGGCTGAAGCTGCGCAAGCCGCATTTCGCAGCCGAATACGCAGAATTATAATAATCCGGATTATTGTAATCCGGTTCATTAAGCTGTCCGGTCAGCTTGTGAAAGTCTCTTTGTAGAATTTATCGCCCTTACTTTATAAAAGCCCGGCATCAGCTAACTGCAAGCTGAGCGAAACAGCGATGTCCGCCCTGTTAAAAGGACTAATCAGGTAGAAGCCATCCACATAATCAGCTACAGCCCGGGCTGCGACGAGTGTCGCCTCAATTCCGGCCGCGACTGCGGCTTCTTTAGCCATGTCGGGCTCAAAGCGGGCCAAAACCTCCGCCGGAATCCGAATGCCCGGCACCTCATTTGCCAGATAATGAACATTACGGTAGCTGACCGGCGGCATTAAGCCGCATAAAACCTGCGCTCCCAGTTTACGCAAAGCGTCTAGAACGGGCGCTGCTTCCGGAGCGTAAACAGGCTGCGTCAAAAAGAAACTGGCGCCGGCTTCAATTTTGCGGGCGGCACGTTCCAACGCCCGCTCGGGAACCGGGACATTTGGGTCAAAAGCCGCACCCAGCAACAACTCGTCACCGCTGAATAATTCGCGATTGAGTGTTGATGCCAGTTCCAGCAGGGAAATACTGTTCAGGTTGAAAACTGGTTTAATATAGCCGCGGTCCTGCTCTGGAACCGGGTCGCCTGTGATCAGCAAAACCTGGTGGATATTTTCGCTGTGTAAGGCGAGCAGGGAAGAGCGCAAGCTGTTGACGTTGCGGTCCCGGCAGCACAAGTGCGGCAAAACAGGCAAGCCGGTTTCACGCTGAATCCGGGCGCCTGCGACCACCGGGTCCAGACGTACTCGTGACAGCGGCGTGTCGGCGAGTGTCATCAAGTCAATGCTGTTAGCGCGCAGTACACGCGCAGCTTTTATTAAGGGTTCGAGCTGGCTGTCGCGTGGGGGATCCATTTCGCAGACAATAACTTTGCGCTCGCGTTTGAACGCAGTTGCCAGCGGGCGATTGCCCGGCCGTTGCCTGGCAGCAGTCTGGCTGCGTACTACCAACGGGGCAAAGCTGGGACGCGGCTGCTCGAGCGCCAGCCCCAAAGCCTTGATGTGATCCGGCGTCGTACCGCAGCAGCCGCCGATTACAGCGGTGCTGCCTCTGGCTAACAAAATAGCAGACTGGGCGAAATATTCCGGAGTGGCGGCAAACACAGATTTTTGGTTTTCCAATGCGGGATAGCCGGCATTCGGCATCAGCCAGAGAGGTTTGTCGATGCCGCCGCAGCGTTCCAGCAGCTGAAGCATATGAACCGGGCCAACGCCGCAGTTCATGCCAACGATATCAATGTCAGGACAAGCTGCCAATTCGCCGAGCGCGAATTCCACCGACTGCCCTTTGCGGGTGAATCCATCGGGCGAGAAGGCCAGAGAAGCTGTAATCAGAGCATCCGGAACGCGCTCTCTTACCGCTGCTGCCAACCGGGGAAGCAGTTCTGTATCGGTAAAGGTTTCAAACAAAAAACATGTGGCGCCGCATTCAACAAAAGCGTCGATCAGGAGCGCGTATTCCTGCAGCGCTTCGGCGGATTCGAGCAGCGGATTGGGGCCAAGATCAGCCATGACAATGATCTGTCGGCTTGCGTCGGCCTCGTTGGCAACGATCATCGCGGTCTTGGCGGCCTCAGCGGCCTCAGTAGCCTCGGCAGCCTCAGCAGCTTCAACAGCCAGACGGTAGTTGGCCTTTACCAGTTCAACTGCATTTTTGCTGGAAATTTCGCACAAGGAGGGCTGCACGGCAAAGGTATTTGTACGCAAAATCCTTGCCCCGGCCCTCAGATAATCGCAATGGATGCGTCGGATGATATCGGGGTCTGTTAAGCCGGCTTGTTCACATTCGGAAGCTGGCCGCCCCGTCAACATTGTAAAGTAGGTTCCCATGGCGCCGTCCGCTAGCAAGGGCGTACCTGCCTGCAGATTTGTTTTGATTGCATCCAGATGCGGGTTATCTCGTTTCATGGGCATTACTCCATTCAAGTGTTGCAATTGATTATTTTAACGATACTATAGAGCGTTCCAACAATTCTAGCAATTAATCCATTGACGACGCTATCTTTTCAACTAAAAAAGTCCGGTTGTTCTTTACAAAACCATGAGCTATGGGGTAGAATCATTGGGCAGTCAAGGGTAACCGCAATTGCGTAAAAAAGCCGTCGTACTGAAGACGCGGGTGTAGTTCAATGGCAGAACCTCAGCCTTCCAAGCTGATCGCGTGGGTTCGATTCCCATCACCCGCTCCAAAACTGCAAACGGCGGCAACATCCAATGAGCCGCCGCACACGGGTCTATAGCTCAGTTGGATAGAGCAACAGCCTTCTAAGCTGTGGGTCGCAGGTTCGAGTCCTGCTAGGCTCGCCAAAACAAAAGACTACGAAACGATTTTGATTTCGCAGTCTTTTTTTGTTGCCTGGGAATAAGTTTTTCACGGACTTTCTGCTTAAATTGCTCTAATCAGTCCGCCCGATTTGCCGATAGTACTTGATCCTTGGGGTAGAACGTCCAGTTCTCTGCCTTCCAGATATCGTCTTTTATGCTGGCCCAGGCGGAAGGCAAGAAAGTAGTGCCGTTGTTTTTGTCAGTCTGCCAGACTCGTGACAGGGTGATAAACTGTTCGTGACTGTACTTTTCTTCATTGGTAACCGCCTTTCCGGTGAAGGGATTCACCGGATTTTCGATCAGACCAGACAGAGCCAGAGTAGGTACATCAGCATTCGTCATAAAGTCATTGGCCGTGCTGAACTTCTTGGCGTTGAAGTCTTTGACCATCAGCAGAGGATAGTAAGATTCCATGTCGATGGTACCTTTGCCAGGATAAGGGAGAATCATTTCTTTGACCTGCTGCAGATCCCGGCCGTGATCCGAGGCAATAATAATGCGCGTATTATCATAGACCCCCGCTTTGCGCAGATCGTCAAACCACTGTCCCAACTGGAGCATCATGATCATGTTTACATGGTAGTGAGCCATTTGTTCGAAATTTTCTGTCTTTAATTCGCGTCCGGTTGTCTCGTTTTGAAAGCGCTGCGCGTTCGCGGTATCGTAATTTTTATTGTCTACATTCGGGGCCGGCTTGTATTCAGGCGCTTGTAATAACGTCTGCTCATGCGTGGTTTCGTTTGCTAAAAAGAGAAAGGTATTCTGCTCCTTCTCCGTGATCTTGGTCATCGTCGGTAAATTCAAGAGAACATTATAGGAATCCATAAAGGCTTTGCCGATGCCCTGAGCTTTGGACATGGACCAATGCGTCTGATTAGTAAAGTCGAATTCTACTTGTCCAGTTGGCAGTTGGCGGTAGTTGCCCTGTTCATAGAGCTGCGGCTGGAAATTTTGAGGCATGGTTTTCATCAAGCTGAAAAGAAAGAAATTGCGGTGGTTTTTGGACAGGCTTTTTGCATTTCCGTTCTCCTGATTGAACCAGCCTTTAGTGATATACGTTTTGATTTCCGGATAGTCCTGATATATTTTCAGATCCGGATACCATTGATAGTTGGCATAAGGCGGATCGCAGACAGTCACGTCAAAACCATTCTCGTCGAAAAGAACCGGCATCAGTTTCAGAGCCTCATTATGTTTATCCGCCAGTTTTTCGCTGCTGCGTTTATTCATCTCTACCGGAGTATATTCATAGCCGCCCAAAAGAGGCGGCACGCCGAAGTTAGTTGAGTTACCGAAGGAGACCGTATTGGGATAATAGGTAAAGCCGGCGATCTGCTTGGCGAGCCCGGGCTTTTCGTTCAAGATATAAGGCAGCATGGAACCCAAAGCGCGGTCAAACATCAGGACAACGACATTTTTGCCCTTCTTGCTGAGAGTAAAATTCGGCTGTGATTTTGCTCCGGAAGCAAGGTTTGTCCTCGCAGCTAAATCAAGCTTATTCATCGAATTGTTGATCGTGACGAGATTAGTAACCGACATAACACTGAGTGCAAGCGACGCGACAACCAAAAGACTTATAGTTCTCTTGCCGATCAGTTTAGGCAACAGGTACAGCACGACAGCAAGAAGCAACATGACCAGCCAGTTGAGCAGCAATTGGCGCGTCTGGTAAAAGATGCCCTCTTCATACTGCAGGGTAGGCGAGATAATTCCCAGATTTTTGCCGAAGAACATGTAGTTCGCCAGAGCCGTTCCACTGAGGATGAAAAGCAGCCGGCCTGAAAAACGCTTGACCCGGTCAGTTGACAGCCGGTAAAACACCAACAGCCAAACGAGAAAAACACCGGCAGCAAGTAGAAAACTGGTCAACACAAAGAAGGCAGGATGTTCGAAATTGTTGATGTCGACATACTCTTGTGGTGACGCGGCGATATAGGTAGAGGGGATCAGGACCCCGATCAGAAGTGTCAGGAAAAGCGCTGAAGCCAGGAAGAGCGCGCGAGGCTTGGCTGCTGTTTGATTATGGCTTTTATTTCTGGCGAGCGGTGAGCCTCCTGAATTCACCCCGACTTTCTGTGTTGTATGTCTATTTATCCATTTTCTGGCCAAAGGATTAAATGTCAGTAAGTTTTTTAACAGTGAAAAAAGGTTGTTGCAAGCCCAGTAAAGCAGCAGGGCTGAGGGGGAGGAATAAAGAAAAACAAGAAAAAAGACAGCCATGGCATAAAGTTGAATTTTGCTCTGCAAACTGGCTTTTCTGGTATAGATGAGCGTCGATAAAACTGTGAAGACGGTCATCAGCAAAGGTAAGACATTTACCTGAAAGCCGGCGATCTTCAGCAGACCATCCGGGGCTGCCAGATTTGTGATGGCACCAAAACTTTTGCCCTCTAGCAACTTAAGGCTGGACAAAAACTGATAGGCTGCAATGAAAAAGGGGATCTCCAGAATCAGCGCGGCAGAGCCACGTAAAGCGTCCGTCTGCTTATAATTGTTTTGCCTGTAATAGGTTTGGAGCATCATCATCCGCTCTTTGCCGGTGAATGTTTTCTTGATGTGCCTGACGCCGTCCTGCAGTGAGTGCTCCTTATTCTGTACCTCCTGCTGAATTTTATCGGTCCGTCTGTAAAGAGGCAGCAACAGCAAATTCATGACCAGACTGAGGGCGATGATTGACCAGCCAGCGCTGCCCAGGTTTCCATAAGCGAGACCAAAGATCAGCTCAAACAGGAGCCGGATCGGCGCGAGAAAAAGAGTATCTAAAAATTTTCCAAAAGACATGGTGCTGCTTTCCTATCTTCTTCTTCTACTTTGTCCGTGAACTCGTCGATTTTATCCAATAAAAAGTCGACACTGCGTCTGGCTCCTTCACCGGGAAAGACCCAGCATTCCTGCCGTACCTCTTCACGCCCTGCCGCGAATCCAGGGTCTTCCAGCGCCTGCTCTATGAGCGAATCCAACTGAGACAGATTGCTCTCAGACAATTCCAGACCCAGACGCGGGAGAGCAGTTGTCGTCCACAAAGGTTTCTTGAGCCACCAGGCATCATAGACAGACAAATCGATATTGGGGTTGGTGTAAATAACCGGTTTATCGTAAACCAAAGCAAAGTCAAAAACTACACCTGAAAAGTCCGAGATCAGTAGGTCAGCACGACGCAAGACGTCAAAATTATCCTGATCCCGGTTCCATTCCAGTTGTTCAGATTCCGGATACTCTGACATGAGCTCTGCCATCAATTCGCTTTCAGCGATAAAAGAATGCGGATGTGGACGCACAATAACGTGGCAGCCAGTTGCCTGCAAGCGCGCGATAATA
This sequence comes from Clostridia bacterium, assembly GCA_040772685.1. Classification (GTDB taxonomy): domain Bacteria; phylum Bacillota; class Clostridia; order Saccharofermentanales; family UBA5734; genus JAXGXQ01. The sequence continues at coordinate 237,384 of JAXGXQ010000001.1, forward strand.
CTACCGCCGTATACTCCGAAAATGGCGCTTTGGCCCCATGAAGGGGCAAGCAAAACGGTGCGAGGCTTAGCAGGAAGAGGCGGCGCCTGCAGCAGGCGGTTTTTCATTTCATCCATATAAGGTATCCCTACGAGATGCAGGTTTTTCGGCGGCAGATGACGCAGCTGCTCCAGCGCGCGTGTGTCTGTGGCTTGAAATTCGCCGGATAAAAGAACGGCATCATAATAATCCAGCCCAAACATGCGGTAGAGCACAATCTCGCTGGCTGCGTGGGGTAAATGGACATAGTACTTAACCTTAGGAGAGCGGCGCCACTGGTAAACATCGAGGCCGGGAGTGGTTGCAAGTACTACCTTGGCCTGCAACAGATTTAAGCGGGCATAGGCTTTGTCGCCTGCGCCGATAAACTCTGCGTCTACCAGCTCATTCTCATAAGACAACACCGGATCCTCTGTGTCTGCAGTGAAATAGTGAACCTTGCGGCCACGGCGAGCCATCTCAGTACAAATTGGCTTAAATACAGACCAGTAGCGCTTATCGTCCGAAAAAATGACAAAATCAAGCATGTCCCCGCTGACTTCTACTTTGCCGCTGCTCAGGCGAAACCGCAGTTTTAGAAATAACATTCGCAGGGAATAATAGGAAGTTCCGATGACTGCGAGAAGGATCGTGAAGAGCATGCTTCCCGTACCTGGATCAATGTAGAGAGCGAAGCAGGGAAGTCGGGACAGGAGATTCTGGAGCGGACCTGAAAAAGCGAGCATTTGGATATTGATCATAGAGCCAGCTCTTCAGCAAAATTTTTCAAGAATTTTTTTAAGCGGCTGTAGCGTTCAGCCGCCCAGTCTTCCATCGCCTGCCTGTTGTAAGGTACACGGGCTTTAGCCCATAAGGTCCACAAGTAATCCACAAAGATTTTTGACGCCAGAAAATGTAAGGATTCGAGAGAACTGGCTGCGCCTGAATAAGCAGCCAGGAGCTGCTGGTCACAGTGCTCATCGTAACCGGCTTCGATCGAGACAGCCGCGAGATCCCACATCCCGTCATTCATGCCTGCATACTCCCAGTCAATCAGAAAAAGCTTGTTTGTGCCCATGACCCAGTTTTCACACAAAGGATCATTATGGCAAGGCTGCAGTTTCGTACGGATGTGTTGTTGAACCCATTGTCTTGTCCGCATGACAGCCTGTTTAGTCTCGTTATAATCAGCAAACATAGGTACGTGGTGTTCGTTGATGATTCCCTCATACTTGGCAGCTATGTCAAAAACATCAAAATTGACTCCAGTGTTGACACCGCTGTAGTGGATTTTATGCAGCACATCTGCAATCTGTGGGATTACTTCAGGTTTGCGCATCAGCTCCGCTGTCATCGTTATCGCATTTTTGATATAGCAGCTCAGTTTGCTGCCATCTTCGCCGAAGTAGAGCAGTTTTGTGTCAATGCCAAGGCGGCTGGCGAGTTCTGTGCTGATTTTCTCATCACTCCGGTTAATCAGTGCTTCTGTACCAGGTCCGGGAATTCGTACTACATATTCGTTTCCCGAAACCAAAGAGACACGATAGGTATGATTGGTGAGCCCGCCCAGACGCTGAATAGCACTGATCTCTCTGGTTACTGCCGTAACCTCTGGAGCCATTTCAGTCAGCTTATAGATCTGCGGCAGATCAGCTTCAATAATTCGTAACATATCTGTATACATATCTTACTCTCACGTTTATTTTTATTGCTACAAGAGACTGCTGCAGGCTGGTTTAAGAGTTGCGGTAAGCGAGATCAAAAGCCATGAGTTCATCGACAGTGTCAAATTCATAAATCATATCGGCTGGGTACTTGCGTATCTTCATTTTCAGCGTGTCCAGATTTTTCAAATAGATCGATTCCCATAAGAGCTGCCTGGTTTCTTCCTTCTCATAGTTTTCTTCCAGGATAGTGACGAAACGGCGGGAGAAATCCTCATCCCAATAGGCGTGCCCATACATGTACCAGCTGTCTCTGCCACCGATCGTGACACCGCGGATATAATCATCTTCATCAAGCAGGAGGCACCATTCTTTGGTCCGGCCTTCAGCATATACGGCCGCGTAATAACATTCGGCGACTTCCGGTTCAAAAGGATTCTTTACAAAATAATTATCTGCCGAACAGATATAACTGTTGCGCAGCACCTTGCGGACCGCGTATATGCTGCCATTGTTATTGCGTTCCGCGTAATCAGGATTATGAATCAGATGGACTGGGAAAAGGTCTTGCAGATATGAGAACATTTCTGCCTTATATCCGATTACGAGATAGATCTCAGGTATACCGGCTTCCAGCAGCTGTCGAATCTGACGTTCCAGCAGGATTTCACCTTTTACTGATACCAGCGCCTTCGGCTTCCCCTGCGCTGAATGGTCAAAGCGGCTGGAGAGACCTGCAGCCATGATGATTGCGTTATCAACCTTGTGTGTCATACGAGCCCCTCACAATTAGTATCATGAAGTATAGCAAATTTACATAGGCTTAACAAAAGAATTATGGCTCTTGCTGTAAATGAACGCACAGGCTTTTGCGAAGGCAAAACTTGCACAGCCTGCTTCAATAAGTGTAAAAATTGCATACACAATTAATCGAATGGGCAAAATATGCACATGCTATTGTCGGAATAGTGCAAATCAGATATGATATAAAGTAAGGAGGTGACTTCCTCATGATTAGCAAATTAAAGCAGGCACGTCAAATGAATAAACTTACACAGCAAGAAGCAGCAGATTTTCTGCAAGTTTCAGTTCGCTCCTATAAAACTTATGAAAACGATCCCCGCAAAGAAGGAACGCTGAAGTATCAGTACATGTTGGAACAACTTGAAAAGTTGAATTATATTGATGAGGAACACGGTATATTAGAACTAGAAGATATTATCAAAATATGTACAGCGGTTTTTGAGAACTATCCAGTTGATTATTGCTACCTGTTCGGTTCATATGCCAGTAGAGAAGCCAATGAGCACAGCGATGTAGATTTATTTATTTCTACAGAACTAACAGGAATAAAATATTTTGGCCTAATTGAGGAATTGCGCGAAAACCTGCGTAAGCGGGTTGACCTCATTGCTTTACAGCAATTGGGTGATAACTTGGAGTTAGTTGATGAAGTTCTTAGAAAGGGCATAAAAATCTATGAGAAATCGTAAAGAAGCTTATTTTTTCATTGATAAAATACTAAAAGATATTGACTTCATTATGAAACAGATGAGCCTTATCAGAGAACAAGAGTTTGGAGAAAACCCGCTTCTCCTGGATTCGATGATGTTCCGTTTAATTCAAATATCAGAAAATGCAAAAAGAATTGACGATAATTTTAAAGCCAGACATAAGAGTATTCCTTGGTTCGAGATGTATGGACTAAGAAATAGGATAGTGCATGATTATGGCAATGTTGATTTATCTATTGTCTTTAACACCTTAGTTAAAGATATTCCTGAATTGAAGAAAGCACTGGATGTACTATCGCCTTAATATTTTCGGATAATACATCTAAGACTGACGTGTACTCCTTCTATAAGCTCATCCGTGTATCCATCTCTACGGCTATTCGTCCAAAAAAATTATTATCGCCCAAACTAATCGCCCCAAAATGGAGGATTCGATTGGGTGATAAATTGATACATCCTGAAAACTGTCGAATCAGAGTAGTTTTTACGCCTCTGATTTTTGTAAAATCTTTACAACCTCATCAACTTTAAGAACCTTGCCATAGGAAACAACTTTCCCGTCCACTACTAAAGCAGGTGTTGTCATTACGCCGTAAGCTGCAATTTGGGCAAAATCAGTTACATGGTCGATTGTTGTATCCATTCCGAGCTGCTCTAAGGCAGCTTTTGCCGCTGCTTCCAGCGCGTTGCACTTGGCACAGCCGGTACCTAGCACCTTAACTTTTGCGCCCGCAGCATTTTCTGATGCAGCCTTCGCCAGGCTGTCTGAATCTATATCACCACCGCAGCTGCAAGCCGGTGTTTGTTTTTCTGGGTTTTTCTTTTTAAAAAGTGCCATTTTGATTTCTCCTTGTACATTTCAATGTTCTAATCATTTTTATTCTTGCTTGGTAGTCTTTTAATAATAAACGGTTTAGATTATAAACGGGGCGATTGCATTGAAAAAGTACCCGACTATTATTATGCCAACAGTGCAAACACCAATGAAGAGGGCCATCAATTTTGGTTTTATTGCTTTGCTCAGCATGATCAGCGACGGCAGAGACAAAGCGGTAACACCCATCATGAAGGCCAAAACAACGCCAAGTTGTGCTCCTTTAGCCAGTAAGGCTTCGGCAATCGGAATAGTCCCGAAAATGTCGGCATAGATCGGAATGCCAACTACTGTTGCTAATGGAACGGCCAGCGGATTGCCGGTTCCTAAAATCTTCACGATCCACTCCTGCGGAATCCAGTTATGGATAACGGCGCCTATGCCGACACCTATCAATATATAAGGAAATACTTTTTTAAAGGTGTCAACTACCTGATCTTTGGCAAAACTCATACGTTCGCGCCTTGTTAGGTCGGGAGAATCAATATCTACATTTCCGGCCTTGGAAATAAAGTCCGCGACATATCTTTCCATCTTTAGTTTTTCAATGATGGTGCCGCCGATAACTGCTATTACCAGACCGAGCACTACGTAAATAATAGCCACTTTTGCTCCAAAAATACTCATTAAAAGTACTAATGAACCCAAATCAACCATAGGAGAAGAAATCAGGAACGAAAAAGTTACCCCCAATGGCAGCCCCGCGCTAGTGAAGCCCATAAACAGCGGAATGGAAGAACAAGAACAAAAGGGTGTTACCGTTCCTAACAATGCAGCGATGGTATTAGCACCGATGCCATGAAACCGTCCCAGAATTTTTTTTGTTCTTTCCGGTGGAAAGTAGCTCTGAATATAGGAAATACCGAAAATCAAAGCACAAAGCAAAATTACAATCTTGATTGTGTCGTAGATAAAAAATTGAGCACTGGCAACCCAGCGATTGCCAATATCCAGGCCTAATGCGGACAGCCCCCTGCCTGTTAAGTCATTTAGCCATTTCATACCTAGTAGCTGATTCTGGATAAAGTCCCAGAGCGTTTTTAATACCTGCATTGTGAGCTCTCACCTCTTGAATTTATTTTTCAAAATGCTATTATACATTAGTAATTGCTTAATAAGCAAGTGCTATATAAGCAAAAGGTTAAGAGTTAATATTTCATGCTTGGAGGTGAATAGCTATCATGATAAATGCCGAAAATATTACAGTAAATGACTATGCAGATGTTTTGAAGCTGCTTGGCGACAAGACGCGACTATCTATATTAAAGATACTAGAACAAACGGAATGCTGCGTCTGCCTTTTTGCTGATCTTTTTGATATTTCTCAATCCGCGATCAGCCAACACATACGTAAACTGAAAGATCTGGACCTGGTGAAAGAAGATCCGCACAAACAATGGATTTTTTATTCATTGAATACTGACAGTAAATATTATGGGTTTATTAAGTCAATCCTGGAACAGATTCCAGAAGATGTGGCTGATCTGAAAAAGGTTGAAGCTGATGTACTTGAGATGAACTGTCCATAAGGATTGCGCACATGGCGATAATCTCATTAAAAAGAGGAAATTGCAATGAATAAAACAGAAGACGCTAAACAAAATACGCCGGAATTTGCTAATACAGATACGTCGGAACATAAAGAGAAAGCAAGGAAACACATACGCTCGAATTATGCCAAAATCGCGTTGGGGAAAACCCAGACTGGTTGCTGCGCCACAGGTTGCGGCTGCTCTGAACCACAAGGCGACATTACAGATGTCTCCCGTCAACTTGGCTACCAGGATACGGATCTGGAGGCAATCCCAGACGGCGCCAACATGGGCTTGGGATGTGGCAATCCGTTTGCGATTGCAAACCTGCAAAAAGGTGATGTAGTGCTTGATTTAGGCAGCGGCGGCGGTTTTGATTGTTTTCTTGCCAGTCGTCAGGTTGGCGAAGAGGGACATGTAATCGGCGTGGATATGACACCGGAGATGGTAAGCAAAGCCCGTCTTAATGCCGAGAAGAGCGGCAACACAAATGTTGAGTTCCGTTTGGGCGAAATTGAAAACCTGCCGGTGGCCGACGAGTCTGTGAATGTCATTATTTCAAACTGCGTGGTTAATATGTCCATGGACAAGCAGAGAGTCTTTAAGGAAGCATATCGCGTACTGAAAAAAGGCGGGAAGTTTGCGATTTCTGACATAGTAGCCACGGTTGAACTGCCCGCCGAGTTGAAAGAGGATTTACGCGGCCTTTCAGGCTGCTATGCCGGTGCTGAGTATGTCGGTGTTATTGAACAAATGCTACAGACCGCGGGGTTTACTAAGGTCAGCTTGACCCCTAAGGACAACAGCAAAGAAATATTACAATCCTGGCAGCCAGGAAAGCAGATAGAGAATTATGTCGCTTCATATTATATTGAAGCAGTGAAGTAAAGGAAGAAATTATGAGCAAAGAAAAGCAATCAGGAATCAGCTTTTTCCACAAATATCTAACGGTCTGGGTGCTCTTATGTATGGGGGCCGGCATTCTGATCGGCCATTACATCCCTCAGGTCACAGGGGTTTTAAACAGCCTTAGTTACGCCAATATTTCTCTGCCCATGACAATTCTGATTTGGGTGATGATCTACCCCATGATGATGAAGGTGGACTTCCAAAGCGTCATAGATGTCAAGAAGAATCCTAAAGGTCTGTACATTACCTGGATCGTCAACTGGCTGGTCAAGCCGTTTACCATGTTCGGCATTGCCTGGTTTTTCTTTAACGTGGTATTTAAAAATCAAATAACTCCGGAACTGGCACAGCAGTATCTGGCCGGTGCCATTCTGCTTGGGGCCGCGCCCTGTACGGCCATGGTATTTGTCTGGAGTCTGCTGACCAAAGGCAATCCCTCGTACACTGTGGTTCAAGTGGCGACGAACGACCTGATTATCCTGATCGCCTTTGTGCCGATTGTGAAGCTGTTGATGGGCGTCAGCAACATCTTCGTGCCCTGGGACACCCTGATCTTATCTGTCGTGCTTTACGTGGTTATTCCTTTGACTGCCGGCATTTTAACCCGACAATATTTGACAAAAAAACGTGGCCTGGAATATTTTGAGAAAACATTCCTGCTGAAATTTGACGGAATCACCGAGATCGGGTTACTGCTGACGCTCGTGCTTATTTTCGCCCAACAGGCAGAAGTCATGATTGCTTATCCGCAGCACATTCTGCTGATCGCAGTTCCGCTTGTGCTGCAGACATTCCTGATTTTCTTCATCGCTTATGGTTTGAGCAAGAAGGCCAAACTGCCTTTTGATGTTGCTGCTCCCGCGGGTATGATTGGTGCCTCGAACTTTTTTGAACTCGCGCTCGGGGTTTCAATCGCAGTCTTCGGAGCTAACTCACCAGCAGCTCTGGCCACTACGGTTGGTGTTCTGACCGAAGTGCCGGTGATGCTGATTCTAGTTAAGATCGCCAATAACACCAAGCACTGGTTTCCATCAAAAGAAGCGGAGAAACCAGCTGCTCAAACATTAAGTTAACGAAATTAAATCGCGGAAGAGATCCCGTCTTATTCGGACAAAGAAATATTCGTCAGTGTCGGTTTATCCTTGTAAAGACGACGCTGACGAATATTTTCAACGGATATGCGGGTCTTTCTCATATACAGGAACCACCGAGAAATTATTACGGTAAAGCTGAATCGCCGCGGCACCAATAAGAACCACAGCGCCAACGAGGCTGACGATTTGCAGCAGATTGTACTGGCCGTTGAAGCCTTGCGGTGAACGCAGGTTCGAGTAAATGCCAAAATACGCCCAGGCTACCGGCAAGGGAAAGGCAGCATTACGCAGGCTCAACATAACCAGAATCACAAGCAGCCCGGCGATGCCAAGAATTATGATGGACCAGAATTCAGCGGAAATACCGAACCCATTCCACTCGAGTTTGACCAGCATCGCGGCTGTGTTTACAACCGATGCAATAAAAAGCCAGCCAGTGTACAAGCCGAAAGTTACCGGCAGCAACCAGTGCTTACGATCCTGCAGATTAAGCAGGCGCTGGCAAATCAAGGCCAGTGTAATTACAAACGCAAAAATAAGGATAGTGGACACCTCTATTAAGAGGTAAGAGAAGGTGATGATCCAGGCGATATTAAGTACACATGAAATCCAGAAAAGAACTGCAAGCTCGTCCAAAGCCTGCTCGTAGTATCTGTTGTTTCTTTTCAGGTAGAGAACCATCAAGCTGATGATCAGCAAGCTGTAAATAACACCCCAGATACTGAAAGTAGAAGGACTGGGCGTGATCAGCGTCTGGTAGCGGTCCGAGACTTCCTTTTGGCTCAGACCATTAATAACACCAATTGCCCCAAGCATGTTAACGACCAAAGTTGAAGCGAACAAGATAATAGTGACAAGATACTTTTTATTTCGTTCCATGGTTTTCTCCTCACTGAGCTTTTTATACTTCAATTTCTCAGGACCTGGATTTTGGATGCAGTCTTTAATTCAATGTTGCTAGTTTCAATTTACAGTATAAACCCGCTAAAGCAAAGTCATTTCTAGCAAAGCAAAGTTATTTGTAGCAAAGTAAAGTTATTTGTAGCAAAGTAAAGTTATTTGTAGCAAAGTAAAATTATTTCTAATATAACAAAGTTATTTCCAACACATAAGCAACAGCGCCCGCAACGATGCTGACTCAGGCTCCCATCGAGATAAATTTATAACAGAGCTCAGCTAAATCCGCTGGGCTCATTTTCATGTCTTCTTCGAGCCAACGCTGGATTGTGGAAATAAAGCCACCGGTGATGAAAGTATAATAGCGATCCAGATAATCAGCGTCTTCCTGGTGAAGTTTTGTCCCGGCACTGTCCAACGCATAGTGGCGGCCGCTTGCCAGCAGTCGGCGCAACAGCTGACTTTGCGAAGGGTTAGCGAGAATTATTGAGGCAAAAGTTGAATTGCGTTTGATCATGCGGAAGGCTTCAGCCAGTATGTTGATTGTAGCCTCAGCATTGCCCATGAAGCCCGCCAGCTGATCTTTCTGCCCCGGATTCCGCGCCAGAATCTTTTCAAATTCGTTCAACATCTCTTTTTGAATCTCATCGAAAAGCTCTGCCACATGATTGTAGTGCCGATAGAAGGTGGAACGGTGGTAACCGGCCTTTTTGCTGAGTTCTGAGACTGTAATCTGCTCCAGCGGCTTGCTATGCAAAAGATCCGTCAGTGCCTCGCGGTAGGCGAGTAAAGCTCTTTCAGTTCTGGGATCATTGGTTTCCATCTGATTATCTCCCACTGGCAAAATCTGCGACATGTTTTCGACAGTGTGTCGCGTAGGCAACACTATGAATCAACTTTATGATAACACGCTTTTGCAATCCTCGATATTCTTATTACATAGCTTCAAAAATGACGATTTTAGATAGAGGTAAGCGGAGGCAAAATGGAACCAATCATTAAGTGGATAGTTCGCCGGCGGCGTACGGTCTTTACAGTGTTTATTATCTGGGCTGTGATCGCCGCTTTTGCCGCTGCCCGCGTAAACGTAAACTATGATATTGTCTCGTATCTGCCCAAGGATGAGCCTTCGACACTTGCTATCGCTGAGTTGACGGAAAATTTCGGCACGACGCTGCCGAATGCCAGTATAGCGGCACGGGTTGATGATATAAGCGATGCGCTGCGCTTAAAACAGGAAATTGCCGCGGTTGAGGGGGTTAAAGAAGTTCTCTGGCTGGACGATACTCTGGATATCGCCAAACCCCTGGAACTGGCAGATCAGAAGATCGTCGCAGGCTTCTACAAAGACGGTTACGCGCTTTATCAGGTAACTGCCGATACGGATAACGCTGCCGCGGTTTTAGCCCGGCTGGCGCAGACATTCCCCGAAGCACATATTGTTGGCAGCCTGGTCGATCTGGCAAGCGCCCAGACTGCAGTGGGGGATGAGGTTGGCCGCATCGTTGCCTACGCGATTCCCATAGTCATTATCATTCTTCTGCTCAGCACCCATTCCTGGCTTGAGCCTCTGGTTTTTCTGATCACGATCGGTATCGCTATTTTATTGAACATGGGTACCAACCTGATCCTGGGGGAAATTTCCTTCCTGACTCAGTCTGTAGCTGCAATACTGCAGTTAGCGGTATCTATGGACTACGCGATTTTTCTGCTGCACAGTTTCAATGGTTTTCGAGAGCAGGGCTATGAACCTGTTCCCGCAATGCAAAAGGCCATGAAAAAATCGCTGGCTGCGGTTTTCTCTTCCAGTATAACCACGGTTGTCGGCTTTTTAGCGTTAATCTTCATGCGTTTCCGGCTGGGAGCTGACCTTGGTCTGGTCATGGCCAAAGGGATTGCGCTTGCTTTTATCACAGTCATGATCTTCATGCCGACGTTTATTCTGATGGTTTACAAATGGATCGAAAAAACACAGCACCGTTCCTTCCTGCCGGACATGTCCGGCTTTGGCAGGTTTGTGGTTAAAGCCCGCTGGGGAATCCTGCTCCTCGTAGTGCTCCTGATTGTGCCGGGCTTCCTGGCCAGCAGGAACAACGAATACATTTATGGCATGGGGGCTTACCCACCGGAATCACGTTTTCAGCAGGACAGAGATTTTGTTGATGAACTGTTCGGGAAACAGGTTCAGATGGCACTGATGGTACCAACCGGTAACATACCGGCTGAGCTTAAACTGCAGACAGAACTGGAGCAAACGCCGAACGTGACTAATGTCATGTCCTACGTTTCAGCTGTAGACCCCGTGATTCCGCCGGAGGTTATAGACAACGACCAGCTTTCAATGCTGGTGTCGAAAAAATATAACCTCTTCATAATTACAGCAAAAGGCGGCGGCGAAGGGCCTGCAGCGTTTGCCATGACTGCAGAAATCCGCCGACTGGCCGACAACTACTACGGCGATGCTTATCAGCTGGCGGGTGAACCGGCCAACATGCTGGACATGAAAAATACAATTGAAGAGGACGATATCATCGTAAATGGTCTGGCGATTCTGGCTATCGCGCTGACAATAATGGCTGTATACCGTTCTTTTTCGCTGCCGTTACTGCTAGTACTGACAATTGAAATCGCGATCTGGATCAACCTTTCAATACCATACTTCACAAATACGCCCTTGAGCTATATCGGCTACCTGATTATCAGTACTGTGCAGCTGGGAGCAACGGTCGACTACGCGATTCTATACACTGAACATTATCTGGCAAACCGCACGAAATATGCCAAAAGGGAAGCAGTTATCCAGTCAACCCGGGAGGCAATCCCGTCCATATTGCCGCCGGCAGCGATTTTGACCGCGGTTGGCTTTGTTCTGGGCTTGATTTCATCGCTGCGAATTGTATCCGACCTGGGCATCATGCTCGGGCGAGGCGCAATCCTGTCTTTCCTGATGGTTTCGCTGCTGTTGCCGCAGCTATTAATGCTATTTGACCGGGTGATTGAGAAAACCACAAAGAACAGACAATTTCTGAAGCAACCTTTACCTGTTGAGGAGTCGAACAATGAGCAGTTTTAAGCGAAAAATAAAAATAGCACGGGGCACAGCCTTCTTGCTGATAAGTGTAATGCTGGTTTCCATACTGACCGCCTGTTCGGGGCCAACTGTCAAGGATCCAACCAGAACAGCGGAAGATTCTTTCTTTGCGTTTGCTGCCGGCAGCGAAGAAACTGCAGAAACCACATTGGATTCAGCCAGAAGCGAGTTTGTTTACGCACAACTGGGCGCAGATGGACAGCCGCAGAATATCTACGTTGTTAACCGCGTTCCGGCAGGCAGTCAGGGAGTTTTGGACCACGGCGATTATGCCGGGGTCAAACTGCTCTCTATGACAGGTGAGCTGCTGCAGACAGCAGCTGGCTATGAAGCCAGTGCGAGCGATTCAGAGCCGTTTTTTTATCAGGGGAACCTGAAAACCACAACACTGCCCTGGAGTGTCATCATTGGCTATAAACTCAACAACGAGGTTGTTACAGCACCGGCACTCAGCGGCGCGGCAGGAGAGCTGGAAATCGCGCTCAGCATCACACCGCAAAACTCGGCCTGGGCCGATAACCTGATGCTGCAAATCAGCGTTACGCTGCCGGGTTCATCTGTTTCCGGGTTATCCGCGGAAGGCGGTACGCTGGCTATGGCCGGTTCGAATCAGCTTATAACCTACGTTATGCTCCCGGGTTCCGAGGCAAGCGCCTGGACCATCAAGGCAACTGTAAAGAACTTCTACATGCCATCGGTGCAGATTGCCGCGGTGCCCATGTCCTTTAACCTTGCTGACTTCACCTTGCCGGAAATTGAACTGCCGGCGGGATTTGCAGAACTGGTCGACTTGCAAGACGGCACAAAGAAGCTGGCAGCTGGCGCGCGCGAACTGGCAGACGGCCTCGACCAGGTAGACGCGGGCTCCCCCGAGCTGCGGAATGGGTTTTCCCAATTGCAGAATGCCGCCCGTGAGCTGGACGCAGCAGCAGCGACAATTACCAAAGGCATTGATGCCTATCTTGGCGGCGTTGACCGGCTTGGCGCCGGCGGCACAGAACTCAGCGCCGGATTCGCGGCAGTCCCCGGAAGTGCCGAGCAAATAGTAACCGGCTTGAATGGTCTGGCGGATGGTATTGAACAATACGGCAGCGGCATTTCTAAATATGTTGATGGAGTAAATCCGGTGCTTGGCGGTATCCAAAGCACAGCGCAAGGAGCCGCCCAGCTGCAGAGCGGAGCACAGGAGCTGAGCAGTGCCTTTACAGGACTGCAAACCGGCGGCACCCAACTAACTGCCGCCAGCAAACAGATCTACGAAAGTCTGGCGGCGATGGAAGCGCAGCTGCAGGCGCTTGGTAGCAATGCTGATCTTCAGGCACTAAAGCAGCTGCTGTCACAACAAGACTTGGCAGCAGCTGGTCAGCAGCTGAGCGCGGGCTCCGCTACGATTCGCAATACGCTCGACCAGCTAAGCGGCGGCCTCGCCCAATTGAAAGCAGCTGCAACCGGTTTGTACCAGGGGTTAGGCCAGCTGATCACCATTCTGGAACAAGCCGGCAATCTGAGCAGAGAAGAGATCCTGCTGGCTGTGGGCATTGACCCGGCAACAGTGGTTCCTGTTTTACCTCCCGGCGGGGGTGAACCTGTGCCGGCCAATGAAGACAGACTGCTTGCTTTCTACCAGGCTCAACAGACAGGGCTGCTGAATGGTCTACGGGCACTTTATAATCAGGAACAGGCTGGGCAGCCGGCACCGGCAAAAATCCTCAACGATACGTTGCCGCAGCTGGCCGATGGACTGGCGGCACTTGCCAGCCAGTACGCCGCTTTCGATGCGGAAATTCAGGCTATGGCAACCATGCTGCAGCAATTTGCCAGTCTCGGCAATTTGCTGGAGAATCTGCCAGAGCTCTCAGGCTCAGCGGCTGCGTATCTTGATTTTGATCAAGGCTTAAACTCTTTTGTTGCAGGTGTTTCACAATTGGCCGACGGCTTTAACGGCACGGAACAGTCAGCTGGTTTATCTGCCGGTATAGCAGGACTGGCGAATGGATTAAGCCAACTTGCCGGAGGCGTTGCGCCTTTGCAGACAGCCGGTACTGAACTAAAAACGGGCGCAGATACACTTTCTGTTGGCGGACGCGAGCTAGCTGATGGTCTGCAGTTATTAACGGACGGCCTGCATGCTTTCCGCAGCGGACTCGATGAATATACCGGTGGTGTGAGTATGCTCACCAGCAGCAATAAGGCGCTGAGCGCTGGTCTGCATCAATTCAGCGGCGGCCTTACGGAATTTGCCGACGGCATGTTTGCCTATAGGGATGGTTTGTCCAGCTACACTGGCGGGATTTCCTCCATTGCTTCCGGTGCCAATGAACTGGCCGCCGGCACCAAAGATCTGCACGAAGGCACACTCGATATTGATGCCCAGATTGAAAAAATGACAGCTGAAATGGCCGCCAAAGTCAGGCAGGACATGGAAGAGAAAATGCAATACGAGACAGAACTGCCATCTTTCGCTTCCGCCAAAAACGGCAATGTTTCGCAAATCCAGTTTGTGCTTATGACAGCAGCAATCCCTGAGAAAACGGCCACGAAACCGGCAGAGCCAGCAAAACCAGCTGCCGGCAGCATCTGGTCGCGCTTTTTGGATTTGTTCAGATAAGACAAGTAACTGCAGAAAATAAAGCAAGGCTGCGAACCAGTTTTCGCAGCCTTTTTGCAGAATTTGTAATTCTTAACACTCAATAAAACCTATACTATCTAAACAATTGCGCTTATTTCATCTCTCTAGCGTTATTTTGAATTTTCTCGATTTCTGCTTTCGAAAGTGTTTTTTCGGTTATTAGCGCGATTGCCAGGATTCCAACCAGGCTTAACAGGAATCTGATCGTTGTGAATTTAAGTCCCATTGAGGTTGCTTCAAACAATAACATGGGGATCTTGGTTGTGGACCAGGCGCCGATCATGATCAGGACATTAAAGAACCTGCTTCCTTTGCGCAGCAGTACAATTGCCACAGGAAAAGCTGCATATAACGGACCAGCCGCTGCAGAACCCAGGATAAAGGCAATCAGAATCCCAACTATGCCGGAACCTTCACCCATGAATTTAACCATTAACTCCCGCTCAACCCAAACGTCCAAGAGGCCTAACAAAATAAAAATGGGCGGAATAACAGATAACATCTCCAGCGCGTTTTTCCCGGTTAGCTTAAAGGATTGAATTCCAACCTCAGGTTTTACTATGAGGATAATAAAATTTACGACAAGCAGGAGAATAAATAATTTATAGCGCTTTAAGAACTTTTTTGCTTTTTCCATTTACATCACCAATCCCATAATAAAGGCTACAAACAAAGAATAGAAAAAAGCCGACAAATTTCTGGTGAAAGTAGCTTTTTTGCCAAAATACTGCATTTCTAAAGGCGCCGTTACAATTCCAACCATCATCAAGGTGGAGATAAAGGCCGCAATCTGCATATACCCGGCTCCGTTCTGCAACAGGGCAGCCGCCAGCGGGAAGGCGACAAAGCCTGGTACCAAGGTGATTGAGCCGATGAAAGCAGCCACTAATACTCCCAGCCAGCCTGATTCAACGCCGATGAATCTGGAAATTTGTTCGGCAGTAAGGACAGTGAGCAGGATTCCGATGATCACCAGTATGGAAAGAAACTGGGGCAGGATATTTTCAAAGGACTTCCAGGCCTTTTTCAAGGCGAGCATTGTTTTATGTTTGTTTTTTATAAATGACACAATCAGCGCAATAACTGTAAGAATGTATAACATTACATTCGTCATTCAGAATACCTCCTGGTACATTTCAATTCTCGTTTTTCCCCGTTCTTAGTTAACAGAGCCACTTAAACTAATAATTTTGCATGGTTTATATTGTCGTTAAAAGTGCAAACTTCAAGATTTGCAGGCTTAGAACACGTTACCGCTTGCCAGAGCTTTGCTTACAGCGCTTTTTATAACCTGGCTGGAGGCTGTAGCCCCGCTGATTACATCTACGTTGCAAGTGTTCTGGTTGATCATTTCATCAACAATTGCTTCTGCCATCGCACCACGGCCATTGTCGTGTTTAAGCAGATCAATTCTGGTTATTTTGTGATCGTTCACCTGGACTGCAACCTCAACCTTAACCAATGAAGTCTCGGCCTCGCCTTTGTAGGTTCCATTCGCCAAATTCTCTAAATTGGTTTCAGGGAATTTCAAGTTAGCCAGGTCATTATTCATCTGGCTATACATTACCAGAAAAGCTATAAGTAAAATCGTAGCTATGGCAACGAACACAAGCAAAACTTTTATGCCTTTTTTCATACCAACCTCCAAAAGTTTAAGAATAATTTTTTAGCTGCAGAATAAATTGTTGAATTTTAAGAAATATTCTCTGCCGCTTGAACTTCTTCTGTGCAGAATTCGATTGCCGGAAATACATTTCGTTGATATTTTCAATCTTACAATATTCATGTGCGCCATCATATATGTTTCTATTCACAGGAAATATGGAAAAAGATCGGGATTCATGATTTATTACCAGCTTTCTGATGGATAATTGACCAGTTGCGACTGTTTGCTGTTGCTGAGTTTTGTCGTTTACAAGACCTCTCGTGCCAGAAAAAGAAACCCAAAGCTACTACTGTATAAAGGACCGCGTACCAGGTAACCAGATTAACCATTGAACCGACATATATTGTGCTCATAAAGTTAAACAAGAAGTGCAGCCAGATAGGGGCGAGCAGGTTTTTGCAGTGCAGGTAACAGATGCTGATCACAAACCCCAAAGATGTGATGCAGATTACAAACATTACGATATAGCGGGCAAGCTCCCAGCCGTGATAATCCGTGCCCAAAAACCAGACAGGTGCATGCCAGAAAGCCCAGATAACACTAGTGAGCAGGGATCCTTTAACCACTCCGATTCTGTTTACGATCTTCGGTAGCAGGTAGCCGCGCCATCCAGATTCTTCTCCCATTGGCCCCTGAATTAAAGTGAAGAAAATTGTAGGGTAGATAAAGCGAGCGGATGTGTTTACAGGGTTAACGGTGGCAACACCTCTTTGAATAAAAGCTAAATAAACACTTAGGCTGAAAACACCAACCTGCAATACAGTCGTGACGGCCAGAAGGCGGAAATTAAGCCGTGCGCTGAAAGCTTCTTTATAAAAATTCTTGATCGAGCTTTTAGGTAATAATTTTGGAAACATTAACAAAAGAACATAAGTTGGGGTCCAGGCAGTAATGGCCATCAGCCACTTCATTACCAAGGGGGTTCCGTTAAGCAGCAGATTCGCAATACCGCCCAAAACAACAAGCAGCAGAGCAAATAACCCATAAGCGTAAATCACATACTTAATTTCAACTTTTTTTGGTGTTAAGGCATTCATCTCTTTAACTCCTTTAATGGGTAAGAAACGCCAGTGAGAGCAGACATTTTTGCTATTGAGGGCTGATATTATTTGGCCTTACGGTCGGATGACATTCTCTGTTAATCAGTTGATGCGTAATATGTTACCAATATAGGCAACATATTACCTTATGTCAATAGTTTTCAAAAATATTTTTGCAGGGAAGCAGGCCGGAGGTGTTTTGTGATTTTCTCTACTAATCCGACCTCGACTGTTACTCCATAATCTCTTGAATGTTTTGCCCTAGTTTAGTTATTCCTTTGTAAAAACCATCGGTTAATTTCGTGTCAAATCCACTAAATAAATTTTCTAAAAATTCAATTTCGCGGCCGTCACGGCTTTTGAAGTAAGCTATGCATTTGGGGGTGAGTTTAATTCTCTGGGCTCTGGCATCATTATTATCCTTCGCCAGCTCCACATAGCCGTTCTTCTGCAAATCAGCTGCGATCCGCTTAGCGTTCTGGCGTGAATATCCGATATAGTTCGCTGCTTCAGTAATGGTTGGTGGCTCTTCAAAGGTTGAAACTGACATAATGAACAGCCATTGTTTGGTAGTCACGTTCTTGTCAAATTCGTCGCCAAGTATCTGCAGCTTGTTCGCTAAATTAAATATTGAGGCAAAAATGTACGCCTGCTTTTTCAAATCATCCACTACGCGCCACCTGTCTTTCCTCGTATATAAGATCAATGTACGCAACATGTTACTTAATGTCAATAACAAAAACGTGTTTTTTATTCATTTTCCAGCCTAAAGCCGGCGTGCCTTGCCCCCAGCCTTCATTTTTTTCGCTATAATAAAGATTCCAGGTTATTCAAATTATATTAATATCGTCAGAATCGGGGTCGGATAATGATTACTTCTGAGGAGATCAAACGCAGATTATGGAACGGCGCCAACGAATTGCGCGGCTCAATGGACGCCAGCCGTTACAAAGACTATATGCTGGGCCTGATGTTCTACAAATTCCTGAGTGACAAAACACTGGACGCTTTGCGGCGTCTTGCCCAGTACAAAATGACTGAGCAACAATTGCTGGAACAATATTTCAAAGATTACGCCAACCTTGGCGATGTCCTTACAGATACAATTCAAAGTAATTTAGGCTACTGTATAGAGCCGCAATATCTGTACCAAACCTGGCTGCGCGACATCAACAGCGGCAATTTCGAAGTGCAGAAAGTGACAGACAGCTTTAACAACTTCGAGCACAGTATTTCCATGACCGGTGATGCTGACGAATTTAAAGGCTTGTTTGCCAACTCCACACTAAATCTAGCCGATACAGCACTGGGCAGTAACCTGAACGAGCGCAGCAAAAGTATCAAAGCCTTAATCCTGCTCTTTGCCGACCTCAACATGGTTGAATTACAAGGCGGCGACATTTTAGGCGATGCTTATGAGTACTTAATTGGCCAGTTCGCGATGGAATCCAGCAAGAAGGCCGGGGAATTCTACACCCCCAGACAAGTCAGCGAAGTAATGGCCCAGATCGTCGCCAAGTCCGGCAAAATCGAATCAATCTATGATCCAGCGGTCGGCTCGGCTTCCTTGCTCTTAACAGTCGGCCGGCATTTGGATAAAGACGCTCGCAATAACCTCAATTATTATGGCCAGGAAAAAAATACCGCCACGTTCAATCTGACCCGCATGAACCTGTTGCTGCACAACGTCAGACCGCAGAAGATGACAATACGCAACGGCGACACTTTGGCGGAGGACTGGCCGGAAGATCCTGATCGCCCCAGCGAAGGCGTGCTCTTTGACGCAGTTGTCATGAATCCGCCATATTCGCTTAAGAACTGGAACCGATCGGGCATTACCGTCAGCGATGCCCGCTTTGAATCCGTCGGTGTTTTACCGCCGGATTCCAAAGGCGACTATGCCTTTTTACTGCATGGACTTTATCATCTGGCACCCAATGGGACGATGGCAATTGTCCTGCCGCACGGAGTATTGTTCCGCGGCGGCTCTGAAGGCCTGATCCGCCAGCGCCTGCTGGAGAAAAACCAGATAGACACAATTATCGGCATGCCGGCAAACATGTTCACTAATACCGGCATACCTGTTGTTGTTATAGTGTTGAAAAAGAACCGGCCGCTTGACGAACCCTTGTTGGTGATTGATGCTTCCAGGGCTTTTGTCAAAGAAGGCAAACAGAATGCTCTGCAAGCAAAAGATATCGCGAAAATTGTCGATGCCTACATGGGCCGGCTGGAAGAAGAAGGCTACAGCCACTTGGCAACACGCGAAGAAATAATTGAGAACGAATATAACCTGAATATCCCGCGCTATGTAAATTATGCTAAAGATGAAATTGCGCATGACGTCGAGGCGCATCTGCAGGGCGGTATCCCCAAAAGCAATATTACGGAGCTCAAAGTCATGGCAAACGTCGTGCCTGATATTCTCGAATCCGCTCTGGAATTAATTCGGCCAGGTTATTATGAATTAAAGAAGCCGATAGAAACGCTCCGCCAGGAGGTTTTTGCGCATCCGCAGTTTAAAGCAAAATCACAGGAGCTGGAACAAAAAATCACAGCTTACTTAAATAAATACTGGCCTCGGCTCAACAGCGTCAACGAACAAACTGAAGTGCCAGAGTTAATGGAACAGATGTTGCTTGAAATTAAAGATCTGTTGAGTCAGTTTAACTTTATTGATGTATACGATGGTTATCAAATAATCGCGGAAACCTGGCAAGCTTCAATTTCGCATGATCTGGAGCTTATTTCCAGACTTGGCTTTTATGAAGCTGCCCGACAACTGGAACCAAACATGGTTACGAAAGGCAGCGGCAGCAGCAAGCGACAGGAGCAGGCTGGCTGGGTCGGCAGCATTATTCCGAACGAATTGATTGAAACCACTTTCTATCAGGAGGAAAGCGCCAAAATTCTGCAACAGCAGCAAAGGATTGCTGAAATTGAGGCAGAGCTGAGCGAACTTGTGGAAGCGGCCAAGGTTGAGGATTCTGAAGAGAATAATGCCCTTTTTGAAGCCTTGAAGAAAAATGCCGATGATGAACCAGGCGATTCTTTTGAAACCAGAGCTGTTAAGGCTGAACTAAAAGCTGCAGAAAAAAGCACTGAAGCTTATAAGCTGTTGGAACTTGTTGATAATCTGATCAAGGAAAAGAGTCAGGTCGCTCGGGATATCAACGAGGCTAAGAAAACCCTTGATAAGAATGTTGAAGCCCGGATTCCAGTATTAACGGAATCAGAAATTGACGGACTGATGCAGGAAAAATGGTTTGGCAAAACAGTTGAAAAGATGATCAGCCTGCTGCAGGAACCGCTGAACAAAGATATCAACACCCTGGCTATTTTAAAAGATCGCTATAAGGACACCATTGAAGATATTGACGCACAGATTACTGTGCTGGAACGCGAAATTGCCGAATTAATGGCACAGATGGTGGTCACCTATGTGTAAGGTAAAACAGCTGGTACCCAAAAGACGGTTTGCTGGATTTACTGACGCTTGGGAACAGCGTAAGTTCTCGGAGATAACATATCCAGCGGGCGAAAAGAATAGAGAAAACCTGCCGTTAGAGAGCTATTCTATTACTAACGAACACGGTTTTATACCGCAGGATGAAAAGTTTGGGAACGGTGGAACTATGCGTGAAGCTGATAAACGAATGTATTATATCGTCAGCCCAAATTCATTTGCGTATAATCCGGCGAGAATAAATGTAGGCTCTATCGGATACCAGAATACCTCTAAAAATGTGATAGTTAGCTCACTTTATGAGGTTTTTAAAACAACAGAGGACGTCGATGATCGTCTTCTCTGGCATTGGTTTAAGTCCCCTAATTTCCATAATCTTATTATTCAACTGCAAGAAGGTGGAGTGCGCCTGTACTTCTACTATGACAAACTTTGCATGGGAGAAGTGGCGTTACCTAAAGTGGAAGAACAACGCAAAATCGGACAGTTCTTTGACAGCCTGGACAACCTCATCGCTCTTCATCAGCTCAAGTTGGAAAAAGCTAAAGAATTCAAAAAGTCTTGTCTGGTAGAAATGTTTCCAGCAGAAGATCAGCGGAAACCAAAGAGGAGATTTCCAGGATTTACTGATTTTTGGGAACGACGTAAGCTTTCTGATGTGGTTTACCGTGTTTCGGAAAAGTCAGTTGAAATTGGTCTGCCACGAGTTGAGTATGAGGATATCAATTCTGGGCAGGGAACTCTCAACAAAAATCTTTATGAAAAGAATAGTACTAAACAAGGTGTGTTGTTTAAAGAGAATGATGTATTGTTTGGAAAGCTTCGGCCATATCTTAAAAATTGGCTATTTGCAGGCTTTTCTGGTATTGCGGTCGGTGATTTCTGGGTTCTCCGCAATGATAAAAATGATAATAGCTTCGTCTATTCGCTAATTCAAACTAGTGCTTTTGATGTGGTTGCGAACCAGTCAACAGGAACAAAAATGCCTCGTGCAGATTGGAATCTTGTTTCGAATACTGTATTTATGTTTCCAAACTCGACGAAGGAACAACATCAAACAGGAAACTTCTTTCTTCAACTCGATACCCTAATCACCCTGCATCAGCGCAAGCTGGATAAACTAAAAGCATTTAAGCAAGCCTGCCTCAACGAGATGTTTGTGTAGGAGACGGCCAATGGGTAATGTGACTAAAGATGCTTCCGAAAGAGCTTTTCAGGAAAACTTCGTTAAAGAGCTAATGAAGTACAGGTGGGAGGCACCGGCAGAACTAAACGGCAACAGCCGCAAGGTTACTGTGGAGCATCTTATTCAGCATTGGCGCTCAGAGCTTAACCGGATTAACGCGGATCAGCTGGAAGGCGTGCCGTTGACAGACGCAGAGTTTGAGCAGGTAATGATGAAGGTCAAGCAGCTGAACAACAGCTATGAGGCAGCGAAACTACTCGCGATAGAGGACAGTAAAGGCAAAATTGACGGAATCTTCCGCAGTAAAAACCCACGTGTCAAGCGGGAACAGATCACCCTGACAATTTTCAAGAAGGCCGAAGTTTCCGGCGGTGACTCATCCTATCGCATTGCCCGGGAAGTTGAAGGGAAGTATGGCAATCGCTTCGACCTTGTTCTGCTGATTAACGGCCTGCCGCTGATCAACATTGAGCAGAAACGTTCGGACCAGACTCTGGATTTCGCTTATCAGCAGTTCAAACGCTATTACGCCGCCGGTGAGTTCAGTAACGAATTCATGGCTTTTTCGCAAATGATGATCACCACCTCGGAGATAGCTACCAGATACTTCGCCACCCCTAAATCGATATCTGGCTTTAATAAAGCTTTCGCATTTCACTGGTCAGACAAAAACAATACGCCTGTCAACGACTGGCGCGAAATCTGCAAGCAGTTCCTCTATGTCCCGATGGCTCACCAGATGGTAGGCGACTACCTGATTATCGACGAAGCCGAAAACCCCGAGCACCGGCGCCACATGATTATGCGGCCGTATCAGGTACATGCTCTGCGCGCGATCGAAGGTGCGGCTTTTGGTAAAGACAACGAAGACGGAGAAAAGCATGGCGGTTATGTCTGGCACACTACAGGTTCAGGCAAAACAATCACCAGCTTCAAAACAGCTTTGTTCCTTTCCACCAGAGTCGGCTTCGATAAAGTGGTTTTCCTCGTCGACCGGCGCGAACTGGACAAGAACACCTCGGAAAAATTCAAATCGTATGCCGTATATGAACCTGTAATGGTTGACGATACTAGAACCACTTATCAGCTGGACAGACAGTTTAAATCGGAAGCCAGAGGCATTGTGGTTACCACTACTTTCAAACTGAATGCGCTGGTCAAGGAATACATCGAAAAGAATAATGACAGCCTGAAAAACAAGAAATATGTCTTCATTATCGACGAAGCGCACCGCACCACATTAGGTCAGATGATGGGTACAATAAAGGATTACTTCCGAAATAACTCGCTCTTTTTTGGCTTCACCGGCACGCCTATCTTCGACGAAAACAACGTACCCGGCATGGTAAACCAGAAGAGCGAAGTGATAAATACCACGCAAAAGCTGTTCGGACCCTTACTGCATGAATACACGATTGATGAGGCGATTCGAGATGGCAATGTGCTGGGCTTCCATGTTGATTATATAAACACAGGCGAGTTTGAAAGCTACGAGCAGCTGAAAGCAGAGCTGGTTGAGTGGGAATTACTGGAACACCCGGAAAAACCAAAAAGAGAAGTACAGCGCGCGCTGGCTGACTATACTCATGCCGAGATTGAGCAGGCAGCTGCTGCAAAAAATATCCTTGTTTATCAGGATGAAACTCATATCCCCCGGGTAGTTTGTGAAATTCTGGATGGTTGGGAAGCTCAGTCCCAAAGGCGGAAATTCAATGCGCTATTAACCTGTGCGTATAAAGAAAGAGTTGTTGCTTACTACCATGAATTCAAAAAGCAACTGGCCGCAAGAGGCGAAACTCTTAATATCGCCATGACCTTCAGCATGGGCGGCGATAACGATCCGGAGCGGGTTGCCACTGAAATTGTGGCGGAGATGTTCGAGGATTATGCTGGCTTTACCGGCATCAAATTTATTCCGGGAGACCAGCGCAATGGCGAAGATGCTTATTTTTCCAACCTGATTTCGCGCTTTAAAAATGGCGGCAGTAAAGATAATCCTAAGAATGTGGATCTGATTATTGTTGCTGACCAGCTGTTAACTGGCTACGATTCCAGGTTTCTCAATACACTCTATGTAGATCGCACATTACAGCTGCAAGGCTTAATTCAGGCCTATTCCAGAACCAACCGAATTCTGGATTCCAGTAAAGAGTTTGGTTCTATTGTTAATTTTCAATTCCCGGCTTTGACGCGCGCAGCTGTGGAAAAAGCGCTGGCATTATACAGCAGTGGCGGCAGCAGCAACCGCGCAGTTGTCGAAACCTACGATCTCGCCGTCCTCAGGCTGGCCACGGAAATGACAGCAATGCGCGCTACACTCCAGAATCCGACACGCTGGCAGGAGCTTAAGGGCAGCAAAGCTGAGCTTATATTTATTGCTGCTTTTAAGGCTGCAATGAGACAGCTTAACAGTGTCCGGCAGTACTACGAATTTGCCTGGGACAATGAACGCTTCAGCCTGGATGAACACACCTGGCTGCAATATGTCGGTGCCTACAGGAATTTGCAGGGATCTGGCGGTGAAGTTCCTGATGACGAAATCAGGGAGCTGATCAGCCAGACAATGCTGATCGATTCACACCCGGTTGACCTGCCCTTTATTCTTAAACTGATCCAAGGCAAGATCAACAAGGAAAAAGACGTTCAAACGGTTGATGAAGAATCCCTGCGGCTCATTTACGAGCAGATTGAAGAACTAAGTAATATGGGTGACTACCGCCAGGCGCTGCTCTTAAGAGATTTCGTTGATACTAACCTGATTACTGGCCTGATTCCGAGCTCAGTCAGCTTTGATGATGCTTTCGCAGCCTGGAAGCAGAAACAGCAGGCGGAAGAAGTCGGGCGTTTTGCCCGGGAGTGGGGGCTGGATAAAAGCCTGCTGAGCAAATCGGTTCAGCAATACAGTAAAACCAAAGCAAATTTCGTTCCTTACAGTGATGAGCTCCTGGAGAGTGTCGTACTTAACCCCGTAAAACAAGAACAATATGCCAGCCCGCTGGTTTACAACATTCAACTGACCCGAGAGCTGCCGCTGTTTCTGGCAGAACTGGAGGAAAAGTACAGCGTTTAGTAATATAGATTCATACACAATTACCGGAGGACCCTATGTTAAAGAAACGCCGCAGCCGACGGTTGAGAAAAAGCCTCAAGATTTTTAAACGAAAACGGATTGATTATAGTAAGTACGTTAAGGATTTTTATCTGGAAAACGGGCTTGCATACATTTCCTGCAATATTGAAGATTACTACGACATCATCGACAAATATTCGGTTGAAGGCTATGAGTGGCTGAACAGCCAGTTTGCCCATTTTTTGGAAACGAACGCTCACTATATTCCGGTTGAATATCCAATTGTGCTGGAGATTTGCGGTGAATGCCTGACGGACAAACAGCAGGCAGCAGTTACTGAAACAATCGCGGATTATTACAGTCTTAAGCTTGGGGATCACCAGCTGGCGCTGAGTGACAACCTGCGCAAATCGATGGTTCTGCTTTTTTTCGGACTGCTGCTGGCAGGCGTTATCTGGTTATTGCGCTCTATCAACCTGATTGGTTCTATCAAGGAATTAATCCTGATCCTATTCTGGTTCTTCACCTGGGAATTTGCCAACCTGGCCTGGCTCGAGCGCAGCGATCTTAATGCCGCCAAAACAGAAGCCGGACAACTGGCAAGTATAAAAGTAGTTTTTAAAGAGACGTTTATTGATATCCCGGCCGATCAAGCGGAAGTCGAGCAGATTATCGCTGAAATAATCGATGAAGAAAACATGGATTAATATTCGCCTGCGAACACACAGAGGAGGACTTTTTAATGATAAGTACAACTGATTTGAAGCACCTGCGCCGCTGTGTTCAACTGGCCGCGCAAGCATTAGCAGAAGGAGACGAACCGTTTGGCTCGGTTCTGGTCTCGGCTGACGGGGAAGTACTGGCGGAAGATCACAATCATGTAGCAAGCGGCGACAACACCCAACATCCTGAGTTGGCGCTGGCACGCTGGGCCGCTGCTAACCTGAGCCCGGAGGAAAGAAGCAAAGCGACCGTATACACCTCCGGCGAACATTGCCCGATGTGCGCTGCTGCCCACGGCTGGGTGGGTTTAGGCAGGATAGTGTATGCCAGCAGTTCCGAGCAGCTGGTGCAGTGGCTCACCGAAATGAATGTACCGCTGGGCAGGGTACGCAATTTGCCGATTAAAGCGGTTATTCGCAATACAATAGTTGATGGCCCCGCTCCGGCTTTAGCCTCGGAGATTCGCCGGCTGCATCAGGAGTTTTATGCTAAAAGCTACTCGAGTGAGGAACCTGTAGAGGCTGCTGCCGAAAATTAAGCATAAAAGTACAGATTAATTGTATAAATATTAAATACTGTGTTAATATCGGTAAGATTGAAACATTTTAACGATTGGTTCAGGTCATCATGGTGTGGCAAACAAGATTGAGCGAGACATAAGATGCGCAAATTTCGCAGCAGAACCGCCCGGCTGATTTATTTAAAAACTTTATTTATTTTTCTGACAGTAGTCTTTGTAGTGACTACTGTCTTTATCAGTAGAAGTTTAAAGGATTTTTTTTACAACCTTAAAATATCCGAAGCGGAAAATATCAGCAGAAGCATTTCCAGCGACTTGTCCCACACTGGAGAATCTGTTGATCTGATTAACAAACTGCTTAATGATAAGCTGCTTACTACTGCCAAGGCTGTTGGAGTAAATCACAACGTTCTCGATAAGCAGCTGCTAGCCGGGCTGGCAGCTGCTTTCGCTGTAGACGAAGTATATGCTTATAATACCGACGGAATAGTTGAATATTCCGCCTCCGGCAAGTACGTCGGTTGGCAGACATATCCCGGGCACCCTGTCTACGAGTTTATGCACAGTGACAAGGAATCGATGACAGAAGAAATTCGTAAGGATTCCGAAAGTGATTTGTACTACAAATATGGCTACATCAAAGCCCCGGACGGTTGTACCATCCAGATCGGCATTTTGGCGGAAACTGTACAAATAATGCTGGAATCGTTCCGCTTACAGTCTTTACTGGAAAAAAATATTGATGATGATGTTGTTGAACTTTTTGCCGTCAATAATCTTTATCAGATTTCGGCGAGCACAAACAGCGAAATACTTAACCATCGCATTTTAGACAAAGAATTAATAAGTCATCTTGAAAATAACAAGATTTATGGATCTATTAAAACTAAAACGGTCGACGGCGCTGATGTGTACCAGATTTATGTGCCGCTGCAATATAAATCAGAACATGCCAGAGTAGTTGCTGTCAGTTTTTCCCTGGAACCGATAAACCCGGTAATTCGCAAAACTACCTACATCAGCCTGGCAGGGCTAAGCATAGTCTATTTAGCTCTTTTGATCGGGATGATCGCGAACTATTTTTATAATCGACGTGTTTACAATTTAGCTTACAACGACACTCTGACTAAGCTTCCGAACAGAATATCTTTGCTGGGTGTGCTGGAACGTGATATGGAAAAAGGCCAGCACAAACGGGCTGTAATCATGGTTCGATGTGAGAACATGGATCTGATAAATTCTGTCTACGGTTTCGAGTACGGCGACCTGGTTTTTCGAGAAATCGCCAACCGCCTGAAAATGCTTGAAAACAGGAATATCAGGGCTTTCAAATTCACAGCCAATAACTTTGCGGTTTATTTAAAAAACTACCAGGATAAAACTGAGCTAGTGGCAACACTGGCGAAAATTAAATATCTGTTTGAACGTCCGCTTTTGATTGGCCTTGAAAGCGAACACCTGTTGATAAAAATTGGAGTAGCTGAGTGCACGGATCCCAACCAGACAGCTGGCGGCTTGTTGCAAAACGCTACTCTGGCCTTAAACTATTCCGGCCCCAGCGATACTGTTGGTTACCATTTATTCGATGAGCAAATGGAGTTTAAGCTGCAGCGCGAAGAGCGTATTGAAGATGATATTAGAGCGGGCTTGCGGGATGAACCATCTGCTCAGCTCTATCCCGAATTTCAACCGATAGTTGACACCAAGAGCAACAAAATTACCGGCTTTGAATTGCTGGCCAGACTGTATTCTCAGGAATTGGGCCAGGTATCGCCGTTCGAATTCATTGCAATTGCCGAACGCAAGCAGCTGATCAATCAGCTGAGCAACCGGATGCTGCGGGCAGCCTGCGCTTTTATTGGCCAGCTGACACGAGAAGGCTTTGGCGACATCAGCGTAGCTGTCAACATTTCTGCTATTCATTTACTGCAAGACAATTTTACTGCTCATGTATTGGGCATTGTGAACGAAACCGGTGTGAACGGGCATAATCTGGAGCTTGAGATAACCGAAACGATCCTGATGGAAAATTACGGTATTGTCAATGAACGGCTAAAGGATCTGCGGGCAAACGGGATCAGGATTTCAATCGACGATTTCGGCACCGGCTACTCTTCCTTTTATCGGCTAAAAGAGTTAAATATTGATACTTTAAAAATTGACCGTTACTTTATCAACGACATCAGCAAGGCGCAAAAAGACGCCTCTATTACGCGCGACATTATTTCGATGGCGCATCGGCTGGGGCTGGAGACAGTGGCTGAGGGAGTCGAATTGTCCGAGCAAAGGGACTACCTATTAGAATATGAATGTGATAAAATTCAAGGGTTCCTCTTTAGTAAAGCGGTGCCGAAGGCAGAAGCTATCGAGCTATTGAAGAATAATGCAGATTGCTGTCAATAAATAATAAACAATAATCTTAAGATAGATTGACGGAGATATGAGGATCATGAAACACCCCAAATTTAATAGCGCCTCTATTTTCGTAATTATTCCGCTTACATTCATAATTGTTACAATTATCGCAGTTCTTATAGCTGTTTTGATCTTATTTAACAGTCCAGCTGAACTGGTTGACGCAAGTTTCGAATCGGTACTCAATTACCATCTGAACCATCTCCTGCTGATTGCGTTTGCGGCTTTATCAGTGGTCTTGTTCTTTTATTTTTATTTTCTCCACAAACTGCGTAAATCCTTCAATATTCTAATTGAAAGCGGGGAAAAGTTTATTGCCGGCGATATTGAACAACGTATTACAGTAACCCGCAATGATGAAATCGGTTATCTAGGCAGCTCCTTTAATCGCATGGCCGAAACAATTTCTGTTTTGTTGAACGATCTGGAGTCCAGGGTGGAGGAACGCACGCGAGAACTACAGACAGCGCATCAGGAAATTGCTGACAGCAAGAATAAGCTTGAGCTGATTCTCAATTCAACTGCGCAGGCGATCTACGGTTTGGATACCAGCGGTAAATGCACTTTTTGCAATGCCAGCGCTGTTTCGCTTTTGGGTTATGAGGATCAAAGTGAATTTTTAGGCAAGAATATTCATGAAATGATTCATCATACGGATATTCAGGGCAATCCTCTGTCGATTTCCCAATGTAAAATTTATCAGTCCATACGCTCGGGCGCTCGCGTAAATAGCAGTGACGAGCTCTTTTGGCGGCGTGACGGAACTTCCTTCGAGGTGGAGTATCGTGCCTATCCGCAGATTATGGACGGAAAATATGTTGGAGCCGTAGTTACCTTCCGCAATGTAACCGCTGAACGGCAGGCGCAAAGGCATATGGCTTTCTTGAGCAACCATGACCCGGTAACAGGGATTTATAACCGCAGCTTCTTTGAGCAGGAAAGCAAACGCCTGGACGCACTTGATAATCTGCCGCTGGCTGTTATATTTTGTGACGTCAACGGCCTTAAGCTGTTGAACGATATAATGGGTCACGAAAAGGGAGATGAACTTCTGCGGGCTGTTGCGAACATCATGCAGTCAGAGAGCTGCCCAAATGCCACCGTCTGCAGAATCGGCGGTGACGAATTTGTCGCATTCCTGCCTGAAACCAATCAGGAAACAGCAGAAACTATGGTCAGGCAGATAAAATCGCGTCTGGCTAATGAAAATATCGGCGGTATCAAAGGCAGTGTGGCAATTGGCCTGGCAATGAAGAATGACCACAGCCGCTCGCTCGCTGAAGTTCTGGATAAAGCAGAAACCAGAATGTACAAAACCAAAACTATGGAAAGCAAAGCTGTCAATCTGGATATGCTGGTAAGCATTATGGAATCTCTGTTTGCCAAGAGCACCCGCGAGCGCCAGCATTGCCAGAATGTATCCCGTATCAGTAAAGGTATTGCCCAGCAGCTGCAGCTATCAGAAGCAACTGTCAGACGCACCTCTGAAGCCGGTTATTTCCATGATATCGGCAAAATTATACTTGCCCCTGAAATCCTGAATAAAAGCGGACAACTAAACTCCGATGAGCAGCATGAAATGAATCGCCACCCTTTGACCGGCTACCGGGTGCTGAACCTGTTTAATGACACCATGCATCTGGCTGACGCAGTGCTTGCCCATCACGAACGCTGGGATGGCCAGGGGTACCCCAAAGGGCTTAAGGGTGAAGAGATTCCACTGACAGCCCGGATTATTTCGGTAGCCGAAGGTTACGATGCCATGACCAATATGGTTGGCGGTGGTTACGGATCTCACGAAGCTGCTGTGAAAGACATCGCTTCTGAAGCAGGCAGTAAATACGACCCGGAAGTTGCTCAGGCCTTTCTGGCCATTGCGGATAGATTCAAACCATTAATTTCAGCAACTGTCAAAAAATAATTCCCGAATTCAAAATTCAAACAGCTGCAGACAGCTTGCCTTTGCTTGCAAAAACCGCTTTGATTTGTAAAACTATAGCCAGATTCACTAGCACCAGGATCCACCCAGACAGGAGAAAGCATGGCAATCCGCAAAACTTATGACAACAACAGTATTTCCGCGCTTAAAGGCGCTGATCGCGTCCGTTTGCGTCCGGGCGTTATTTTTGGTTCCGACGATATCGTTGGCTGCCAGCATTCATTTTTCGAAATTCTTTCCAATTCAATCGACGAGGCTCGCGAAGGCTACGGCAACCTGATTGAAGTTATCCGCTATAAAGATAATTCTATTGAGGTGCGCGACTACGGGCGCGGCATACCGCTCGACTATAACGAACGCGAAAAACGCTTTAACTGGGAGCTCGTTTACTGCGAGCTTTACGCTGGCGGCAAATATAATAACAACACTGGTATCAACTACGAGTTCAGCCTGGGGCTGAATGGCCTTGGCGCCTGCGCCACCCAATATGCTTCTGAGTATTTTGACGTGACTGTTTTCCGCGACGGCCACAAACACACGCTGCATTTTGAAAAGGGCGAAAATATCGGCGGCCTTACCAAAGAGCCTGTACGCCAGAAAAAGACCGGCACGATTCAGCGCTGGAAACCGGATCGCGAGGTTTTTACCGAAATCGCGATTCCGCTGGAGTATTTTCAAGATGTGCTTAAACAACAGGCAATAGTAAATACTGGCGTTACGTTCTCGCTTGAGGATGAAGAAAGCGGGGAGAAGTGGTCTTTTTACTACCCCGAGGGCATTCTCGGCTATGTTAATGAAATCAACGCCGATAAAGGACTTACCACGCCGGTAGAGTTTGAGGACAGCGGCCGCGGCCGTGACCGCAGCGACAAGCCGGATTACCGGGTTAAGGCTGCCATTGCTTTTTGTTTCAATAATGAAGTCAACCAGCTGACTTACTTTCACAATTCCAGTCGGCTGGATTACGGCGGCTCACCTGACAAAGCGGTTAAGAACGCGTTTGTCTTTGAAATTGACCGCCAGATCCGTTTGCGTGATAAATACAAGAACGGTGAGGCGAAAATCAGTTTCAACGACATTGAGGACAGCCTGATTCTGGTCGCGAGTTCGTTTTCAACTCAGACCAGCTACGAAAACCAGACCAAGAAAGCGATAAACAACCGCTTTATCCAGGAATTCATTACTAACTTGCTGAAATCGCGTCTGGAAGTCTGGTTTATTGAAAACAAGGCCGAAGGCGACCGCGTTATCGAACAGATGCTGATCAATAAACGCAGCCGTGAAAGCGCTGAAAGGCAGCGGCTCAACATCAGGAAAAAGCTGATGGGCAATGTTGACCTGGTTAACCGGGTTAAGAAATTCGTCGACTGTCGCACCCGCGATGTTGATCGGCGCGAACTGTACATTGTCGAAGGCGACTCAGCCCTCGGCTCCTGCAAACTGGGGCGCGATGCTGAATTCCAGGCGATCATGCCGGTGCGCGGTAAAATTCTCAACTGTCTGAAAGCCGATTACGAAGCGATTTTCAAAAACGAAATTATCACTGACCTGATTAAGGTCCTCGGCTGTGGCGTTGAAATTCAAACCAAACACAATAAGGACCTCTCGGCTTTCGACTTCACAGCTCTGCGCTGGAATAAGATAATTATCTGTACTGATGCCGACGTTGACGGTTTTCAGATCCGCACCCTGATTCTGGCGATGCTGTACCGCCTGACCCCCACTCTGATTGAAAAAGGCCGGATCTTCATTGCGGAATCGCCTCTGTTTGAAATCACTCAGCGCCGCAAAGGGCAGGAAAACACTTATTTTGCCTATACTGAACGCGAAAAAGTGGAGATTCTGGCTAAGGTAGGATCACAGAATGTTACTGTCCAGCGCTCAAAAGGTCTGGGCGAAAACCAGCCTGAGATGATGTGGGAAACTACCATGAACCCTGAAACCCGGCGGCTGATTCAGGTGCTCCCCTGTGAAGAAAATCACGCTGCAGATGTTTTTGACCTGCTTCTGGGTGACAATCTGGCCGGTCGTAAACAACACATCGAAACAAATGGGCATCTTTATCTTGACCAGCTGGATGTCGGCTGAATACCCAAACTGAAAGGAACGCCAATGGCAGAAACTGTTGACCGCACTGTACGCCAGCCTATCGTTGATACGCTGGAACTTAATTATATGCCTTACGCGATGAGCGTCATTGTCTCGCGCGCCATTCCCGAAATTGACGGCTTCAAACCGTCACATCGCAAACTTTTGTATACCATGTATCTGATGAAGCTGCTGGGCGGCAACCGCAGTAAGTCTGCCAACATCGTCGGCCAGACAATGAAGCTTAACCCGCACGGCGATCAGGCTATTTACGAAACAATGGTCCGGCTGACCCGCGGCAACGAGGCTTTGCTGCACCCTTACATTGATTCCAAGGGTAACTTCGGTAAAACCTACTCACGCGATATGGCCTTTGCGGCCGCCCGCTACACTGAAGCACGCCTCGACCCGATCTGTAACGAGATATTCGGAGGCTTGGACCGGGACGCGGTTGATTTTGTCAATAACTACGACGGTACCATGCAGGAACCGCTGCTTTTGCCGACTGCTTTCCCGGCAATTCTGGTGAATTCCAACCAGGGAATCGCTGTCGGTATGGCCAGCAATATCTGTTCCTTCAATCTGCGTGAAGTCTGTGCCGCTACCGTAGCTTATTTGCGCGATCCTGCAGCCGACCTGCAGGCAATCATGCCGGCACCTGATTTTTCCACCGGTGGCTACCTGATCAGCGACGCCAAGAGCATGGGTGAGATTTACCAGACAGGCCGCGGCGGCTTCCGGCTGCGTTCCCGTTACACATATGACAAAAAGAACAACCTGATCGAAATTAACGAAATTCCCTATTCGACGACAGTTGAGGCGATCATTGATGATTTGTCGAATCTGGTACGAACAGGGAAGGTTAAGGAGATCAATGACGTCCGCGACGAGACCGACCTGGGCGGTCTTAAAATCACCATTGACCTGAAGCGTTCAACCGATCCGGAAGCGCTGATGACCAAGCTGTTCAAGCTGACTTCGCTGGAAAGCACTTTTTCCTGCAATTTCAACCTGCTGATCAACGGCACGCCGCGCACCCTGGGAATACGCGGAATTATCGCTGAATGGATTTCCTTCCGCCGGGTTTGCGTCAAGCGGGAAAACACATATGAGCTGCAGCGCAAACAAGAGCGTCTGCACCTGTTGCAGGGCTTGGAAATTATTTTGCTTGATATCGACAAAGCGATCCGGATTGTCCGGGAAACCGAGAAAGAAAGCGAAGTTGTGCCTAACCTGATGGCCGGTTTCGGCATTGACGAAGTGCAAGCTGAGTATGTAGCGGAAATCCGTCTGCGCCAGCTGAACCGTCAGTATATTTTGCAGCGCACCAAGGACATCAGCGCCCTCAAGGCTGAAATCAAGCGTTTGCAAAAGCTGATCGGCGACACAGCTTTACTGGACGAAGTGATTATCAGCGACCTGGAACGCATCGCTAAAGATTATGGCCAGGACCGCCGCACGGAGCTGCTGAATGTCAAGCATGTGCCGGTGCTGGAAGAAACCGATCTGATCGAAGACTACAATCTGCGTCTGTTCTTGACGGAACACGGTTATGTCAAAAAAATCCCGCTTACTTCGCTGCGCAGTGCCGGTGATCTGAAAACCAAAGCTGAGGATCAGATTATTCTCTCGCAGGAAGGCCACAATAAAGCTGAAATAATATTTATCAGCGATCAGGCCAGCGTCTACAAGCTTCGGGCCTATGACATGAAGGACCACAAGCCGTCCGATCTGGGTGAATACACGCCAAATCTACTGGAACTCGCAGAGGGCGAGCATATTGTCTATGCCCGCATGACCGACGACTATGCCGGCGACTTGCTGTTTGCCTTTGCCAACGGTAAAATTGCCCGTATACCTTTAGCAGCCTATGAAACGAAAACAAATCGCAAAAAGCTGATTAACGCCTATAGCGCCACTTCACCCTTAGTTGCTGTGCGCTATCTGCCTCCGGAAACTGAAGAAGAACTGGTCGCGATCAGCGATATCCGCAAAGCGATTGTCTTCAATACAGACATGATTCCCCTGAAAGCGACTCGCACCAGCCAAGGAGTCCAGGTGCTGAAATCCAAAAAAGGCAGTGTGCTGACCATGCTGGTTACACTGGCTGAATCCGGCATCGCTGAGCCGCGCTACTACCGCAATAAAAACCTGCCGGCTGTCGGCACTTTCCTCAAAGACGATACTCTGGTAGACCGCCAGGTAGATCTGGACAGTTTGCTGGAATGAGGAAGCAGTCTTCGACCCCGGCTTTGACATCTGGAGATATCTTATGGCCCGAGATTTTTATATTGATAACCGCGACCACTCTGAAAATCCGGTTTTTCGCAGAATACTGATAATTGTTCTGACGCTGGTGCTGATCGCCAGCGTTGTCTTCGGCTTCTTGCTGTTGCGTGAACATAATGACGCTGACGAAGTGCTGCAAACCTTTGCCGCGGCCCTGGCTGACAACGACTATGACCAGGCGCTGCCGATCTACCGCGATATGCAGGAAAAAGCCCTCAGCGGCGGTTTGTTTGGCCGCAACAAGGAGTTGTACAATAACGCCCGGATCAGCATGGAAGCGCTGATTGATGAAGTACTGGATGAGTTCGAAACCAGGCTGCGCGCCGGCGAGTCTTTATCGGCAGCGGACCTGAAGCTGGCTGAGGAGATGGGTGAAGTGACCGGCTTGCGGCTTACTGCCCTGGTGCGCTCGCTTTGCGTTGAGTATCTGGCAGGAGAAGTTGAGCTGCCGGTTGTTGAATCCGCTTTGAACCAACTGGCTGATTTAGAAAATCTTAAAGCCACCATCGGTGGTCTGCCGGCTCAGTTGGAAAAACTAACTGAGTACCGTCCGGATTTTATCCAGGCAAGTGACGACTTAGCTGCAAACCGCTTTCTCGAAGCTGCTGCCGGCTTCCAGAAATTGGCTGAGTCTGAAGTAAGCGGCAGCATGGTGCGTCAGTTTTCCGCCCAAAAATTCGATGAGACCAAAACAAAAATGTACGCTCCCTTATTGGCGGAAATTGACATCGCCATGGCTGGCAACCGTTATGTCACGGCAACAGCATCAATTGAACAATTGGCAGTTTATTTTCCGGAAGACGCCAAGTTGAAAGCTAAAAAACAGGAATGCCAGCAGAAGCTTCCGGGCAAGCTGGTGGAATTCACCGGTTCTGTTGAACACATAGTGATCCGCCCGCTCATTGTCAATCCGGCGGCGGCCTTTGACGGCGATAGCTATGCCCAGGCAGCCAATGATGCGATGCTGACGACATCGGAATTCAGCAATATTCTGACGGCGCTCCACGCTAAGGGCTATATCCTGATCGACGTTAATCTCCTGGCGGATGAAAATGGTAAACCTCAGGCTCTGCGCTTGCCAGAAGGGAAGCGTCCTCTTGTCCTGACAATAGAAGGTCTTAACTATTACGCCACCAGGCTGAAATCCGGCACCAGCGAAAATCTGGTGCTTGATGAGACTGGCGAAGTCAGCGCTGTTTATATAGATGCTACAGGGCAAAGAGTGACAGCACGCGAGGCTGAGGCGATCGGCCTGCTCGATACTTTCGTCAGTAAAAATCCTGATTTTTCCTTTGACGGCGCCAAAGGCACAATTTCCTTAACCGGCTATGAATGCGTTTTTGGTTACATAACTGACCGGGATCAGCTCGACGACCGTAATCAGGCTTTAGAGGCAGTCGGACTGGCACAGGTGAGTCCGGATGACTCGGAAATCGCTGCTAATCGGGAAGCTGTGAAAAAGATTATTCAGCGCCTGCGCGTAACTGGTTGGAACTTTGCTTCGTCAACCTATGGCTTTATCAATGCCCGCGACCAGGACATGAGCCGTATCGTAGCCGATACAGAAAAATGGCTTGCTCAGGTTGGCAGCCTGACCGGCCCGGTTCGGGTAATTCATTATCCCAATGGTTCTTTTATCAATGGCTCCGACCTGCGGGCCCGCTACTTGATCGACCAGGGCTTTGTGATTTTCGGCGGCCTGGGCGCTACACCTTACCAATACGCCGGCGAAGGTTATCTTTACATTGATAAAACCATCGTCAACGGCTTCAGCCTGCGCAACAGCAAAACTTACCAGCTGGAACGCTTTTTTGATAACCCGGCTGGCATACTGGACACTAAAGTCAGGCCGAAAAAGTAATGGACTTGCGCTATCAGAAGTAAATTAACTAACAAAAATAAAAGGGGTCATTTCAGAACTACTGAAATGATCCCTAAATTTATTGGTTGACTTGCCTATCTTTGGAAAAATTCTTTATAAAGCTCTTTAACCGCGTAGTTGCAGTACTCTTCACGCACGCCGAACATAACGCTGATCTCCGAAGCTCCCTGGTTGATCAGCTCCAGGTTGACGCCGGCTTTACTCAAAGCGGTGGCTGCACGGGCGGCGACGCCAACAGTTCGGGCCATCGCTTCACCTACAATCATGACAATAGCCAGGTTCCGGCTGGTGCTGACGCGTTCGATCCCAAGCTCTTCCTGCAGACGCTTAACAACAATTCTTTCCTTTTCCGGCGGGAATGCATTAATGCGCATGACGATGGAAATAGAATCGATCCCGGAAGGCATGTGTTCAAAGGGAATGCACTCTTCAGCCAGAATCTGCAGAATTTTCACGGCAAAGCCGATTTCGCGATTCATTAAATACTTATAAATATTTAAGGTGCAGAAGCCTTTGGCGCCGGCAATACCAGTAACAATGCCATCAAAATTAACCCGGTTGCGCACAATCATGGTGCCGCGGGCCAGGGGATTGTTGGTATTGCGGATATTTACCGGGATGCTTTTGGTGTAGGCAGGGTAGAGTGCTTCTTCATGGAGCACAGTAAAGCCGGCATAGGCGAGCTCGCGCATCTCGTCGTAGGTAATTTCCGCGACAGGATGGGGGTTGCGTACTAAAGCAGGGTTAACAGAATAAACTGAATCAACGTCTGTCCAGTTTTCATATACAGTCGCGTTGAGTGCAGCTGCCAATATTGAACCGGTTACGTCGGAGCCGCCGCGTGAGAAAGTGACAACGTCACCGTCGGCTGAGTAGCCGAAGAAACCAGGGAAAATCACAATTGAGGGAATTTTCTGGATAGAATCAGCCAGCTTTTCGTAAGATTCCGGCAGCAGCTGGGCATTGCCGTATTCGTTTGTAAGCAGCATGCCGGCTTCACCAGGATTAAGATACTGGGCATCACGGCCGATCTTAACAAAATATGCCGCGACCAGGCGGGCGCAGTTGTCTTCGCCGGCAGCCTTAAGAGCGTCAAGATATTTGAGCGAATTTTGGCAATCCTGATCCATCAGCGATTCAATATTTTCCGTTATGGCTGGCATGACGTCTGCTGCGATTCCCAGTTCCTGAGCGATACTTTCGAACCGGTTAAGGACAGCCTGTTTTTCCACTTCGCCGTCATAGCCGCTGATGCGGGCATTGGCTAAAGCTATCAACAGGTCCGTTACCTTTATGTCTTCACGTGTTCGTTTACCCGGCGCCGAAACAACCATTACCCGCCGGTCCGGGTCGCTGAGCATAATATCGCAGACCTTGCGGATCTGTTCCGCATTGGCCAGGGAAGAACCACCAAATTTGCATACTTTCATATTTTCAACTCCCATTTCTAAAAACACGCTAATTATAGACAACCTGGGTTGTGATTTCAATTACATGCCGTCAGCTCCAGCCAATAAAAGCGGTGATAATCTGATTATGATGCTGGCATTTGCTTTAAATATCAGCAATTAATTGATAAGCTGGATGTAAATATTGATTTGAATGAAAAAAGTGAGGACATTGCCAATATGCGCCTGACTCAATGGCTAAGGCCAGACAGCGCCGTTAAAGATGCCAGCCGGATTGATTTCGCAGCATTGCGGGCGCAGGGGTTTAACCTGGTATTGCTCGACCTCGACAATACTCTTTCCGTTCATGGCAGCCATCTACCGGACGAATTTGCCCGGCAGGTGATCGGGAAAATCCGCCAGGCAGATATGGAACCCATGCTTGCATCCAACGCATTGCGGAAGCGGGCTGAATCTTTTGCTGCCGAGTTAGGCATTTCCTTTGTGCCGGGCACCGGTAAACCGTTTCCGTTTAAAATCCGCAAAGCCATCAAGGCTGCTGGTTTTAACCTGGAAGAAACAGTACTGGTTGGCGACCAGATATTCACCGATGTACTGGCGGCGCGCCTGGTGCCGGTCTACGCCATACTGGTAAAGCCGCGTTTCGAAAGCGAAGCCTGGAATGTCAAGATCAAGCGCTCGCTCGAAAAACCGTTTCTGCGAAATATTAAGTATACAGAGTAACATTAGGTTAGTACGGCCGGATTAGTATCCTGTCAGTCCGGCAGAACAGTTCCTGAACGATCGTTGTCTTACCCTGCTGCTCAACTCGCCTACTTGCAGGGCCTGCCCTGATCGTCTAAAATAAACCGATGAAAATTCATATGATAGAGGCATAAGCCGACGGAGGTATAGTTATGATCAGTGCAGGTGAATTCCGCAACGGAGTTACCTTTGAAATGGATGGCGTTGTTTACCAGGTTATCGAATTTCAGCATGTTAAACCCGGTAAGGGATCCGCGTTCGTTCGCACAAAATACCGCAATGTAAAAACAGGCGGTGTTGTGGAACGTAGCTTCAACCCCAACGAAAAATTCGAGCGCGCCCAGTTGGACCGCCGGGATATGACATATCTCTATAATGACGGCGATCTTTACTATTTTATGGATACCGAAAATTACGAGCAGATTCCTTTCGCCGCTTCGGCGCTGGGTGATGCCCTTCAGTTCCTTAAGGAAAACATGATCTGCAAAGTGCTTTCTTATAAAGGTGAAGTTTTTGGAATCGAGCCGCCGATTTTTGTTGAACTCGAAATCACCCAGACTGAACCGGGTGTCAAAGGCGACACTGCTCAAAACGCCACCAAAACCGCTGTGGTTGAAACCGGCGCTACCATCAAAGTGCCGCTGTTTGTCAATGAAGGTGACGTAGTCCGCATTGACACCCGCACCGGTGAATACATGGAGCGTGCCTGAGCTTCAGGCCTGAAGGAAATATGATTAATGGCTGATTCTGGTGATCGTTTTTCGCTGAAAGGCGAGCGGGCCATGTCCCATGGCTTCGTGGCCCAATACGCCGCGGAAGCCGCCTTGCAGACTCCAGGAGTCGCTGCGCTCGACAGCAGCAGCGTCATAACCTTCAAAGAAGCGATGGGTGTCGTGCATGAAGGTAAGGGTGTGAAGGTCATTTTCCATAAGGAAAACGAAGAGATGGTCACCATTACAGTTTTTCCGGTAATATTTTTCGGCAACATCATCCCCGAGGTCGCCTGGGCGATCCAGGAACGGGTAAAGGCTGATGTTGAAAAATATACCGACCTGATCGTTGACGCTGTCCATGTTCATGTAAAAGGTGTTACAACACGGGAGGAGGTTGCCCAATGAGCCGCACCGCTCGGACTATGCTGATCCTGTTTTCTTTCCTGAGCGCGACTGTCGCGCTTGTTGTCCTGGCCATGATCCTCAATGCTGATGTGCTTGGCGGAGTTATTATCCTGTTCAACCTGATGGCAGAGCGCACTTCAACCCGCACTATCGCATTACTGCTGGTCAGCGCTGTGTTTATCACAGCTATTCTGACTCTAAGCTACGGTGTAATGAGCGGGCGTCTGCGCAAAACCCGTGTGCGCAGCAACGATATCGGCTCCATCGATATCGGTGTAGACGCGCTTGAATCGATTGCTTTGAACGCTGCCAAGCTGGCGCAGGGCGGCATCAAATCTGCTAAAGCCCGTGTATCCTCGGCCCGCGGTGATAAAATCAATGTGGTCATAATCGCTGTTTTGTATTCTGACGTGGAAGTACCAGCCATGATGACCAAAGTGCAGGAACGCGTTAAAAAGGACATAGAACGTTACACCGGCATTCCGGTTGGGCAGGTAATTGTGAGGGTCAGCCGCGTGGAACAGATCGCGGCCCGCGTGGAGCGCTGAAATGAAAATCATGTGGTCCAGAATCAGCGAAAACTTCAAAGGACGTCACCCTGGTTTGGTTGGCGCT
Organism: Clostridia bacterium; assembly: GCA_040772685.1. Taxonomy (GTDB): domain Bacteria; phylum Bacillota; class Clostridia; order Saccharofermentanales; family UBA5734; genus JAXGXQ01. The sequence goes on from JAXGXQ010000001.1 coordinate 277,776, forward strand.
CTGATTGGCTTGTCGCTGGCTTTGCTGCTGGTAATTTTCGGCTTCTTCAAAACATTGTTTATCCTGCTGCTTACTTTTGCCGGTTATTTTATCGGCGTACGCTATTTTGCCAATAAAGACGATTTTCGCGATCTTCTGGACAAAATTCTACCGCCGGGTATGTTCCGGTAAAGGAGACCTTATATGAGCCGACGGGATGCCCGCGAAGCGGCATTCAAGCTGCTTTATCAGATTGAAATTCAGAAGCATGATGAAGAAAGTCAGTTTGACGTTTTTGTTGATATCCGTGAAATTCGTCAGGATGAAGTGCCTTATCTTAAACTTTTGTTTGATGGCGTGCGCACACACATTGCGGAACTGGACCAAACCTTCACACCATATTTGAAACGCTGGACCAAGGACAGGCTGCCCAAGGTGGACTTGACTATCCTGCGCCTGGCGGTTTACGAAATCTGCTATGTTGCTGATGTGCCCGACAATGTCGCCATTTCGGAAGCTGTTTTGCTGGCACGGAAATACAGCAGTGAGGAATCGCGTTCCTATATTAATGCGGTTTTGGGCCGGCTGAATACCGAGTTGCAACAGAAGGGGAAAGAACAGGAAGTAGAAAAAGAAGGCAGTATTGATGAGCAGAACTGAAGCTTTTACTGTTTCTCAACTGAATAAGTATGTCTACAGCTTGCTGGACAGCGACCCTGTGCTTGGCTCGGTGCGCGTGACCGGTGAGATTTCCGGTTTTAAAAAGTACGCCTCGGGGCATCTTTATTTCAGTCTTAAGGATGAGGACGCTTCTGTCAGCTGCATTATGTATCGCAGCAATGCAGCGCGTTTGCGTTTTAAGCCGGTTGACGGCACTAAAGTGGATGTTCGTGCCCGGGCCTCGCTTTATGAACGTGACGGAAAATTCCAACTGATTGTCAACGAAATGAATGCTGCCGGCGTCGGCGACTTGTTCCTTGCCTTCGAACAACTTAAACAACGCTTGAATGCTGAGGGCTTGTTTGCGGCAGAACGTAAGCGGCCGCTGCCGTATCTGCCGAAGCGGATCGGAGTTGTAACCTCCCCCTCCGGCGCGGTTATTCAGGATATTATCCATGTTCTCAGCAGACGCTTTCCGAATTTTTCTTTGCAGCTGGTGCCCGTGCCTGTGCAGGGTGAAGGCGCTGCCGCCAAAATTGCAGCGGCTATCCGCCTGCTCGACCAGCGCCGGGAAGTTGATGTGATTATTGTCGGTCGGGGCGGCGGTTCAATTGAGGATCTCTGGGCTTTCAATGAAGAGGCTGTGGCAAGAGCAATCGCCGCCGCCAGTATTCCGATAATTTCTGCCGTAGGCCATGAAACGGATTTTACGATCTGCGATTTTGTGGCCGATAAACGCGCGCCGACGCCCTCTGCTGCAGCCGAACTGGTTATGCCGGTCCGGGATGAGCTGGAGGATTCCCTTTGCCGGCAGCGTAACCGCCTGGTGCATGCCTTGCGCAACCGTTGCAGCCTGGCAGGGGAGCGGTTAGCACGACTTACCGGCAACAGGATATTCCGTGAGCCGTATCTGCTTGTCGAAAAAAGACAGGCTGATCTTGACCGGATCCGGGAGCGCCAGCAAAACGCCGCTCAGCGCCGCCACGCGGACGCCTGCGGCCGCTTGAATTATCTGGCAGGTAAACTCGATTCACTAAGCCCGCTCAAAGTGCTTGCTCGTGGCTATGGGCTGGTGACAGAGCCGGCTACCGGGCGGCCGCTGACGTCAGTCAGCCTGATTAAACCGAGTGAACTGATTAACGTTTCGCTTGTGGACGGCGACCTTGCCTGCACGGTCAACTCAACGACATTAAGGAGCAAAGAAGTATGAAAGATAATCACGAACCTACACCGCTGGAATCGCTGTTTCAGGAAAGTTTTCCCGATTCAGCCGGGGCTGTAGATGCTTTTGCGACCGAGCCTGAAACCGAGCTTGAAGTCGAGCTTGAAACCGAGCTTGATTCCGAGCCTGAAGCCGAGCTTGAAGTCGAGATTGAGAGTGCTGAAGAAACCGAAACTTCAATAGAAGCAGCCGAAGAAGAAAACGATACTGCGCCTGAATTATCCTATGAAGAACTGGTTCGTGAGCTCGAAAAGATTGTGCGCAGTCTTGAATCGGGCGACATCACACTCGATCAGTCGATGGCCTTATTTGCCCGCGGCATCGAGCTTTCGCGGCAATGTCAGAACCAACTGGACGCGATCGAAAAGAAAATTACGATTTTAATTGAAGGCCCGGACGGGCGGCTCGCTGAGCAACCTTTCGCGGTTAATAACGATGAATAAAGCAGTGACTGATTTTGACCGGCAGCTGACGAAATGGCAGCAGGTAATTGAACAATACCTGCCTGAATCGTATCCGGTTCCGCCTGTTGAAGCCGGTGGCAGAGTAGTCGAAGCTGCCCGCTACAGTCTTTTGGCCGGTGGCAAGCGCATTCGTCCGGTTCTGATGCTGGCAACTGCGGAAATGCTCGGCGCGGACCCGCTGGCTGTGCGTCCTTTTGCCGCGGCCCTGGAAATGATCCACACTTACTCATTAATCCATGACGACCTGCCTTGCATGGACAACGACGACCTGCGCCGCGGAAACCCAACTTGTCACGTGGTTTATGGCGAAGCTCTGGCGGTGCTGGCAGGCGATGCCTTGCTGACTCGGGCTTTTGAGCTGGTGCACGAATATGGCGAGCAGTTCGGCAGTTCCGGCTGGCAAGCTGCCCGGATTCTGTCGCGGGCTGCTGGAAGCAACGGCATGATAGCCGGTCAGACTCTCGATATAGCCGCTGAGGGTCACGAAATCAACGCTGTTGAATTGGAAGCGATCCACACACGTAAAACCGGTGCCTTGCTGAAAGCGCCTGTACTGGTGGCAGCGGCGCTTGCCGGCAGTAATGAGCAGCTTACCAGTTTGCTCGAACAATATGCTGATGCAATCGGACTTGCCTTTCAAATCCGTGACGATATTCTGGATGTTACCTCTACACCGGAGCAAATGGGGAAGACGATCGGCAAGGACGCGCGTGACCATAAAACCACCTATGCTACCCTGTATGGACTTGAAGGAGCGCAGGAACGGCTCGAGAGCGTCCTGGCCAAAGCCCGCCAGTCAACTGCTGCCCTGCAGGCTGAAGGTCTGGATACATCTTTCCTGGAAGGACTGATTGATTATCTGGCCACACGCCGCTCCTGAAATGAAAAAACTCAAAAAGAAGTGCCTTAAGCAATGAATATTCTTGATCAGATCAACCAACCGGAAGATCTTAGAAACCTAAGCTCAGAAGAGCTGAACATTTTGGCAGCAGAAGTGCGCGAACGCATTATCTGCACAGTTGCCAACAACGGCGGCCATCTGGCCAGCAATCTCGGGATTGTCGAACTGACACTGGCCTTGTTGCTGGAGTTCAATTTTCCTGACGACAAAATTGTCTTTGATGTCGGTCATCAGTCATATCCTTACAAACTGCTGACCGGTCGGCGCGAACGCTTTGAGACATTGCGCCGCGAACATGGTATTTCCGGCTTCCCCAAGCGGGAAGAAAGCCAGTATGATTTTTTCAATACCGGTCACAGCAGTACTGCGATTTCGGCCGCGCTTGGTTTACTGCAGGCAGACAACCTGTTGGGCAATGAGAACCACGTGCTGGCTGTTGTTGGTGACGGAGCCTTAACCGGCGGCATGGCGCTGGAAGCAATGAACGATGCCTGCCAGTTTCCCGGTGATGACGCGAGCAAGCGTCTGATTGTGATTCTTAACGATAATCAAATGTCGATCAGCCGCAATGTCGGCAGCATTTCAAGGCATTTGGAAAAGCTCAGGCTTTCGCCGCGTTACAACCGTATGAAGGTGCGGATAGAACCGGTTTTGCAGCGTTTGCCGCTGCTCGGCCGGCCTTTGTTGCATTTATTTGAAAAAATGAAGCGAGCCCTGCGTGGCTTAGCCCGTTCTGAATCCGGGTTCTTCGAAACAATGGGCTTTCGTTATTACGGGCCAATCGACGGGCATGACCTGCCACAGCTGCGCAAGCATCTCCGAACCATAAAAACTCTCACCGGCCCGCTGGTTCTGCACGTTATCACGCAAAAGGGCCGTGGCTACAACCTGGCGGAATGTGCGCCGGATATTTATCATGGCGTTGCTCCTTTTGTGATCGAAAACGGGATTGTTCCCGACAATAATAAAAAAACACCGCGTTTTTCCGACAGCTTCGGGGAAGCTCTTGGTGAAATAGCCGCAGCTGAACCAAGACTCTACGCTTTAACCGCTGCGATGCCTGGTGGCACTGGCCTGTCAGACTTCGCGAAAACATATCCCGAACGCTTCCACGACTGCGGTATAGCCGAACAGCACACTGTAACGCTGGCGGCTGGCATGGCGGCAGGCGGACTCAAACCGGTGGTAGCGATGTACGCGACTTTCCTGCAGCGTGCTTACGACCAGATTCTGCACGACATTTGCCTGCAAAACCTGCCGGTTGTCCTGGCAATTGACCGCGCCGGTATTGTTGGTGAGGACGGGGAGACGCATCAGGGGATTTACGACATTTCCTTTCTTTTACCAATGCCGAATATGCATGTTCTGGCCCCGCGCGACAGTCACGAGCTTAACCGCATGCTGGCCGCTGCTATAAAAATTAATGGTCCTGCCGCTATCCGCTACCCACGCGGCCGTTCACCGGAATATCCTGAGCTTATTGAATTGACTCCCGCGCCTGCCGGCAAAGCACAACTGCTGCGACCCGGTTCTGAAGTCACGATATTAAGCGCCGGAACCTGCGCCCGTGCTGCTTTGGACGCAGCTGCTATTTTGGAAAATGAAGGTCACAGTATTGAGGTAATCGACTTGCGTTGGCTGAAACCCCTGGACTGGGAAACCATTGCTGCCAGCGTCAGCAGAACCGGCCGCGTCCTGACAGTGGAAGAGGGCGTCGCGGTTGGCGGCGTTGGTTCAGTCATAACGGAACGTCTGGCAACAGAAATACCGGGAGTGCGCATTGCCTATGCCAATTTAGATGACCGGATTCATCCACAGGCTAAACGCGAGCGGATACTGACTGCGCAAGGGCTGGACGCTGAAGGCCTGGCCAGGCAACTGCGGCTTCTGCTTCGCTATTGATACTCTGACTCTCGCTCAACAAAATTGTCGCGCGAACAGCCTGATGCAAACATCGTAAAATATCGATATAATATTCACGACTGCTTTGCAGCACAGATAACTTAATTCGCTTGCTGCGAAGCCACTTCTCCAATTTTGACGTTCATCCGGACTAATTTTCTTTGCAGGAGTATGTAATGCGAATCGGACTGTACAGCAATCCCGATAAAGACCCTGGTGAAAAAGTCGCCTGCCAGGCTGCTGAAATTATCCTCTCGCTGGGCGGCGTTCCTGTTGTTGATGCTGACCATTCACAATCGGTGCTTTGCCATCTGGCGGGAGTACAAAACGGTACTTACAACAGCTGTGACGCTCTGATGTGTTTTGGTGGTGACGGCACTTTTCTCTCTGCGGTTCACCACCACGCCAGCCAGTCTGTGCCTTTGGTAGGAGTAAACCTGGGGCAAGTCGGGTTTTTGCCCGAAATCGCTCCTGATGAAATTGAAATCGGCATTCGTTTGCTGATGCAAAATAAATTTACAACCGAACGGCGCATGATGCTGGAAGTAATTGCGCTTGATCCGGATGGCGAGTTTAAAGGCAGCGGGACAGCGCTGAATGATGTCGTTGTCACTCGCGGCGGCAAGTCGCGCATTCTGACGCTCGATCTGGCAATCGGCAATGAAACGGTTGACCGCATCCCTGGTGACGGCCTGATTATCGCTACTCCGACCGGCTCCACAGCCTATTCACTTTCTGCCGGCGGGCCGATTATCCAGCCGGATCTCGACCTGATTCTAATCACCCCGATTTGCCCTCATACTTTACATAACCGCAGTTATATTACGCTTTCCGAAACGACAGTGGATGTCACAATCGACGCCTATCCTTATCCCGTACTGCTTTCAATTGATGGCCGTGAGGATCTTTACCTCAGCCAATATGACCGTATCCGCGTACGCCGTTCCGCGACGGATTTACATTTAATCCGTCTTGGCTTGCGGAGTTTTTATGATACCTTGTCTGAAAAAATCGCAGCCAGGGGGATCGCGCGATGAGATTAAGTAAAAATGACCGGCAAAACCGCATTCTGGAACTGATCCGGACGCACGAAATTGGCACACAGGAAGAACTGGCTGCCATGCTCAACGCTGACGGGCTTGGGGTTACACAGGCTACAATATCACGTGATATCAAGGATCTCGGAATTATTAAAACCACCAGCTCCACCGGGCAACTGAAGTACATGCCGCTGGAGCGGCAAGGGGAAGTGGCTTCCGTACGTCTGCTAAAAGTTTTTACGGAAGCGGTTGTATCCATTGACCATGCTATGAACCTGGTTGTGCTCAAAACCCTGCCCGGCATGGCACAGGCCAGTGCTTCAGCGCTCGATTCGCTGAATCTGGCTGATGTTGTGGGGACCCTGGCCGGCGACGACACTGTTTTCATCGCTACCAGAACACCTACTTCAGCTGCGATTCTGGTTGATATTTTACACAGGGTTCGCGGCCGCGACGACTATAAAGCCGAAAAGTGAAGCACGTTGCGCAGGAAGGAAAACAGCTTGCTTATCCATCTGCATGTACAGGATTTTGCCCTGATCGAAAGCCTTGATTTACAGCCCGAAACCGGGCTGTCGATTATTACCGGCGAAACCGGCGCAGGCAAGTCGATTCTGGTCGATGCCATTCTGGCGCTGCTGGGCGGTCGTATGAGCCGCGACCAGATCCGCAGCGGTCAGCAATCGTGCCGGATAGAAGCGCTGTTTCAGCTACAGCCGGGCGTTCTCGATCTGCAGTTGGCCGAACAACTGGAGCTGGAAGACCTTCTCGCCGGTAACCCTCAGGAACTGCTGCTGGTGCGTGAGTACAACCAAAATGGCCGCAGTGTTTTCCGGCTTAACGACAGGATAATTACTTCCGCGACCGCCCGCATTGTCAGCTCTGCCTTACTTGATATTCACGGTCAGCATGATAACCAGCTGATTTTCGATGCCGGAACTCACCTTGATTTACTCGACAGGTTTGCCGGCAAACCAGTGGCAGCGGCGCGTCTGCACTGGCAAGATGTGCTGGCTGAATATAACCGTTGCAGCGCTGAACTTGCTGAGCTGGGGCTAGATCCCGCCGCCAGGGCACGGGCGATTGATATGCTGCAGTATCAGGTAAACGAAATTGACGCGGCTCAAATCAAACCAGATGAAGACGAGCAGCTGCAGGAGCAGCGCCGGGTGCGGCAGAACCAGGAACGCATAGTGCAAGCGCTAAGTGAAGGCGCTGATTTGCTTTCCGCTGATAACGGCGCAGTTTATTCGCTGGCTGAAGCCCTGTCACGTGTTGATTATATCGCCCGTTACAGCGAACGGCTCGCCAAGCTGCGTCAGCCGCTTACAGAGGCACTTGAACTGACGCGCACGACTGCCAGTGAACTTACTGACGCTTTACAACGAATTGAGCTCGACCCGGCTGCGCTCGAACGCATCGATGAACGCCTGGATGTGCTCTACCGATTGAAGTCAAAATATGGAATGGGAACAGCCGGAAATGACAGCACGCCAGCGGGAACACCTTCGCTGGCAAAGGTGCTGGCATACAGGCAAAAAGCGGCAAGCCGGCTGGCGACACTGCTAGCCGGGGAAAAACGCGCCCGAGAACTCAATACGGAGCTGGCAAGGATACAAGAAGAGCTAATTTCTGCGGGCGAGCAGTTGCACCAGGCAAGGACAGCTGCCGGTGCAGAGCTGGCTCAGCGTATTACCTGCGAATTAAGTGATCTGGGTATGAAGTCCGTCCGTTTCAGCGTACACTTCGAAAATCTTGTGAAACAGCCGCCTTTCCGCAGCAGCGGGCTGGATAAACTGGAATTTCTTTTGTCACCTAATCCCGGGGAGCCGGAGAGGCCTTTGGCCAGAATAGCTTCCGGCGGTGAGGCCGCCCGCATTATGCTGGCGATTAAAGTGATTCTAGCCCGGGCAGACAGGACACCGGTGTTAATATTTGATGAAATTGACACCGGAGTCAGCGGCCAAACAGCTATCCGTGTGGCGGAGAAGCTTTCAGCACTGGCTCACGGCCGCCAGGTGCTCTGCATTACCCATTTACCGCAAATCGCGGCTTTAGCTGATCAACATTTTTTGATTGCCAAGCAAGTGGAGGCAGAGAGAACCCGAACAAAAATTACAGCGCTCACAGCAGAAGGTCGCCTGGATGAAATCGCGCGACTGCTTTCAGGCGGTACGGGTGCCGATCAGGCTCGCTCATTGGCTCAGGAATTATTAAAATCAGGTGAAAAATTCCGGCAGTCCAGAAGCAGTTGAATAAAATCAGCCGGCGGGTGACAGCTAAAGTTAAGCGGATCTTTGCTGAGAGGATGTACAAAGCGCAGCCGCCAGGCATGTAAAGCCTGGTGGTTTATTTTTTTGTCAAATGGGTGTGTGCTGCCGCCGTTGTACAAGGTTTCGCCAATAATTGGGTGGCCGACATGCTGCAAGTGGACACGGATCTGATGGGTGCGGCCGGTTTCCAGGCGCAATGAAAGCAGGGAACAATCAGCTTTGACAAAATAACGCAGCGTAGTATAATGCGTAACTGCTGTGTCGCCCTGCGGGTTTACCTGTCGTTCTATAATGCTGCCGGGCGCCCGAGCGATGGGAGCGCTGATAGTACCGGATAAGGGCAGCAGTCGCCCCCGCACCAGTGCCAGGTACTCCTTGTTAATATCTGTCTGACTAAGACGGTAATGAGCATGGCTGTTGCGTCCAACCAAAACCAGACCGCTGGTTCCTCGGTCAAGCCTGCTGACCGGGTGCAAACGGCCGTTGCTGATTCTGGTGAGCAGGGAATCGGGTTCGTGTTTATTCTTGGGATGGGTCAGTAAACCTGCCGGCTTGTTCAGCACAAGCAGCCATTCATCTGCCCAGACAATCCCGACAGACGGATCGGGAATCAGCGGTGCCGACGCTTCGTCCGGCAACAAAGCTACTAGATGATCGCCTGTATGAACCGGGTCGATCATCCGATGAGGCTGCCCATTGCGGGTAAGCTGGCCAAACAACCGGATACGTTTACTTAATTGACCCGATATTCCGGCCTTGCGTCTAAGTATGTCAACTGCACGGCATCCGTCTTCTGAAGCTTTTATAATTCGTTCAATTCTCATAAAACCCCTGTATTTGTGCTACATGATACGGTATCATGTCATTATATGTAAAGTTATTATTTCTGAATAGGTAAAATTTGATTAATTTTTTCACTAAAAACGATTGTATGCGTTTACGATAAATGGTATCTTATCTACTTGGGAGGTGAGTCTAATAATGGCAGTAAACACAATGACTCAGGATGAAATGCAGGTTAAACTTGACGGAGTCATCCAGAAACACAGCAAGGAGGGCCGCAGCGCACTGATGCAGGTCCTGCAGGAAGCTCAGGCCATCTACGGCTATTTACCACTCGTTGTTCAACGGGAGGTTTCTAAGGGACTCGGCGTTTCAGTGGCCGAAATATACGGCGTGGTATCCTTCTACTCTTTCTTTTCCCTGGTGCCTAAGGGCGAAAACGTAATCAATATTTGTTTGGGTACAGCCTGTTATGTCAGGGGCGCTCAGAAAATTCTGGACAAAGTTGAGGATAACCTTGGCATTAAGTCCGGAGAATGCACTGGAGACATGAAATTTTCGCTGTCAGCCTGCCGCTGTGTCGGCGCCTGTGGCCTGGCACCGGTTGTTATGATTAATGATGATGTCTACGGCCGGTTGACGCCCGACGAAGTCCCGTCAATTCTGGCAAAATACAAGGAGGACTAATCCCACATGGACCTTTACAGAGCACATGTCCTGGTTTGCTCCGGCACCGGCTGTACTTCGGCCAAGTCACTGCAAATCATTGATAATCTAGAGCAGGAGCTCAAAGAGCAAGGCCTGAACAAAGAAGTGAAGGTTGTTAAGACTGGTTGCTTCGGTCTTTGCGCTGAAGGCCCCATCATGATGGTTTATCCCGAAGGCGTCATGTACTTCCGCATCAGCCCTGAAGATGTCCACGAAATCGTTTCCGAACATCTGCTGAAGGGCCGTTACGTAAAACGCCTGATGACACTTTCTGAGCCGGTAACAACCGACAAAGCCAGAAATGTTGAAGAATCTGACTTTTTCAAAAACCAGAAAAGAATCGCCTTGCGTAACTGCGGTACGATTAACCCCGAGTTAATTGAAGAATACATTGCTTATGACGGCTATTCTGCGCTCGGCAAAATTCTCAGTGAGAAAGTGCCGCCGTCTGAAGTTATTAATACAATGCAGAAATCCGGTCTGCGCGGCCGCGGCGGCGCCGGCTTCCCCACAGGTAAGAAGTGGGAGTTTGCTGCCAAATCAGTCAGTGACCAGAAATATGTCTGCTGTAATGCTGACGAAGGCGATCCCGGCGCTTTTATGGATCGCTCGATTCTGGAAGGTGACCCGCATAGTATAGTTGAGGGCATGACAATAGCCGGTTACGCTATTGGGGCTGATAAGGGCTTCGCGTATGTGCGGGCTGAATACCCGATCGCTGTCCAGCGTTTACAGAAGGCAATCGACCAGGCTCGTGAATACGGCCTGTTGGGTAAAAATATTTTTGACAGCGGCTTCTCCTTTGATATCGAAATCAGACTAGGCGCCGGAGCTTTTGTCTGCGGTGAAGAAACCGCGCTGATGCGTTCAATTGAAGGCAAACGCGGCAACCCCACACCGAGACCGCCTTTCCCGGCTGTTAAAGGCCTGTTCGAAAAGCCGACAATACTCAACAATGTTGAAACTTACGCCAACGTGCCGATTATTTTCCAAAAGGGTGTTGAATGGTTCAACAGCATCGGTACAGAAAAGAGCAAGGGCACCAAGGTGTTCGCTCTCGGCGGCAAAGTGAATAATGTCGGTTTAGTGGAAATTCCCATGGGAACCACAGTGCGGCAGATCGTCTACGATATCGGTGGCGGTATTCCCGGCGGTAAAGCCTTCAAGGCTGTTCAGACCGGCGGCCCTTCCGGCGGCTGTATACCGGCATCTTTGCTTGATGTGCCGATTGATTACGAAAACCTGGTCGCAGCCGGTTCAATGATGGGCTCCGGCGGTATGATCGTCATGGACGAAGATACCTGCATGGTCGATATTGCCAAATTCTTCCTTGAATTCACTGTTGATGAATCCTGTGGCAAATGTTCACCTTGCCGGATCGGCACCCACCGCATGCTGGAGATCCTCACCAGGATCACCGATGGTGTAGGAACAATGGAAGACGTTAAGCAGCTGGAACGCATTGCTGTTTCCATTAAAGACGGTTCGCTTTGCGCCCTTGGTCAGACTGCTCCGAACCCGGTGCTTTCCACCTTGAACCACTTCCTTGATGAATATCTTGAGCATGTGAACGAGAAAACCTGCCGCTGCGGCGTTTGCAAGGGCTTGACCAACTATTACATTATTGCTGATAAATGCAAAAAGTGCGGACTCTGCGCAAAGCGCTGCCCCTCAGATTGTATCAGCGGTGTACTTGGCAAAGAACCCTATGAGATCGACATCTCGAAGTGCATCAAGTGCGGTGCCTGCGAGCAAGCCTGTAAATTCCAGGCAGTTATCCGCAAATAAGCTGCGGCGAATAAAGGAGTGTGTACACCGTGAACATGGTTAACCTTCATATCGATGGCGTAAAGGTAACAGTACCTTCGCACTATACAGTTCTCGAAGCCGCCCGCAAGGCCGGCGTCAAAATACCAACATTATGCTACCTGAAGGGCGTTAATGAAGTCGGCGCCTGCCGTGTCTGCCTGGTTGAAATCAAAGGCGGCCGGGCCCTTGCTGCAGCCTGTGTCAATCCGGTTGCCGAAGGTATGGTTGTCCAAACCAACAGCAACCGAGTCCGGGCAACCCGCCGTTCCAATCTGGAGCTGATTCTCTCGGATCATAATCGCGAATGCCTTACCTGCATCCGCAACCAGAACTGTGAGCTGCAGGACCTGTCAGAAACTTATGGCATCCGCAAAGTCAGCTACGAGGGAACAAAAAGCAAAGCCGCGATTGATGATAAATCCCATTCTATCGTGCGTGATGCCAGCAAATGCATCCTTTGCGGCCGTTGCGTTTCGGCGTGCGCCAAACAGGATATCAACTGCCTCTCGTTTATTAACCGTGGTTTTGATACCTCAATCGGACCTGCGTATAACATCAGTATGGCTGACGCTCCCTGCATTTATTGCGGTCAGTGCATAATTGCCTGTCCAGTCGGCGCGCTGCATGAGAAGGAAGTTGACGAAGAAGTATTCGACGCTATAAACGACCCGAAAAAACATGTCGTTGTGCAAATAGCGCCGGCTGTTCGTGCCGGTCTGGGCGAAGAATTCGGTTATCCGATCGGCACCCGTGTTACTGGCAAGCTTTATTCCTCACTGCGCCGTCTCGGTTTCGACAAAATTTACGATACCAACTTCGGCGCTGACCTCACCATTATGGAAGAAGGCACAGAGCTGCTCGGCCGCATCAAAAACGGCGGAAAGTTGCCGATGATCACTTCCTGCTCACCGGGGTGGATCCGTTTTGCTGAATTCTACTACCCTGAATTCCTGGAGAACCTATCCACCTGCAAATCACCGCATCAGATGGAAGGCGCGATCATCAAAACCTATTATGCAGAGCAGAAGGGGATTAACCCCGAAGACATCTATGTTGTTTCGATTATGCCGTGTACTTCGAAGAAGACAGAATCCAGCCGCGACGAAATGGTAAACCCGAAGACCGGTCTGCGTGACGTCGATGCAGTACTTACCACTCGCGAGCTTGCCCGCATGATCAAACGCGCAGGCATAAACTTCAACAGCCTGCCGGACGAAGGCCCGGATATGGATATGATGGGTGAATATACCGGTGCCGGCGTTATCTTTGGTGCTACCGGCGGCGTTATGGAAGCAGCGTTAAGAACAGTTGCTGACATCCTGGAAGAAAAAGACCTGCCGGAAATCGAATACCAGGCAGTTCGCGGTGCGGAAAGCGGTATTAAAGATGCTGAGCTGGAGCTTGGCGGTATGAAGGTCAGAGTCGCGGTTGCTCACAGCACTGCAGCGGCCAGGCAGCTGCTGGACAGCATCAGTGCCGGTACAGCACCTGAATATCACTTTATCGAAATTATGGGCTGCTCGGGCGGCTGCGTCTGCGGCGGCGGTCAGCCTCAGGTACATGCGCAGGATCTGATGGATATCGATATCAGAACAGAGCGCGCCAAGGCCTTGTATGAGGAAGATCTGATAATGCCAGAGCGTAAGTCACATAAAAACGCGGATGTGGAAAAGCTGTATAAAGAGTTCCTCGGCGAGCCTAACAGCCATCTTGCGCATGAACTGCTGCATACACATTACCAGCAGCGGGCAGTATATCCCGACTCAATCCTGGAAGATTAATACTGCTGTCAGGTCATAATAACAACACTAACGGAGGCCCTTTTGCTGAAAGGGCCTCTTATTTTTCCCTTTAAGCATTCTTTTCAGTTGAATTGCATTTATTTATGCGGTTTTCCTCCTGAAATATTAAAATGACAGAATTATGAAGACAATGTGGCGAATACATGTTTTGACAATCAATGTTTATTGACAGTTTGCCCTAAGATTCTATACAATGAGGTGGAAGTTTATCCTGTTATAAAACGGGAAAAATATTGCAACTTGAAAAGTTAATACGGAGGTGATTACCATTAACTGGCCATTTTTTTTAATGGGCCTGTTCATAGGTGCGCTAGTCAGCGTCGCGGCAACCGTGGCGTATTTCCTGCTAGGATTCAGCCGTAAGGCCAAGGAATTAAAAATATCTTTGGAAGAAGCAGAAGCAGAAGCGGGTAAATTGATAGGTGAAGCCCAGAAGACAGGTGAAAGCAGAAAGCGTGAGCTGCTTCTGCAAGCTAAAGAAGAAGTCCACAAGGCTCGTTTAGAATATGAAAAAGATGTACGTGAAAAGAAATCCGAACTTCAGCGTGAACGCAACCGCCTTGACCAGAAAGACGAATCTCTGGACAAAAAGTTAGAAATACTTGAACAAAAGGAAGAGGCGCTCGATGCCAGAGTCAGCGATGTATTGGCAATGGAAGAGAGAGCCAGAGAAATTGAACACCAGAAGGTCCTCGAACTGGAGCGTATTTCCGGTTTATCGGTAGAAACAGCGCGTACCCAGGTGCTCGAGGAAGCCCGGATGGAATACCGTCATGACATGGCGGTAATGTATCGTCAGATGGAAGAGGAAACCCGTGAGGAAGCCGACCGCAAAGCCAAGGAAATAGTTGTCAGTTCGATTCAGCGCTATGCTGCGGACTATGTCAGCGAAACCACGGTCTCGGTTGTGACCTTGCCCAATGACGAAATGAAGGGCAGGATTATCGGTCGTGAAGGCCGCAATATCCGCACCATCGAAACTTTAACCGGTGTCGATTTAATTATTGATGACACGCCGGAAGCCGTAATCCTTTCAAGCTTCGACCCGATCCGCCGGGAAATCGCCCGCATCACGATTGAGAAACTCATAATTGATGGTCGTATCCACCCGGCTCGCATTGAGGAAATGGTGGAAAAGGCACGTAAGGAAGTTGAAGCAACAATCAAGCAAGAAGGCGATCGAGCTGTTTTCGAGACAGGTATTATGGGCCTGCATCCGGAAATCATCAAACTGCTCGGCAAACTTCGTTACCGTACCAGTTACGGCCAGAATGTCCTGCAGCACGCAATTGAAGTATGCTGGCTGACCGGCATGATGGCTGCGGAACTGGATCTGGATGTTACTCTGGCCAAACGCGCCGGATTGCTGCACGATTTGGGCAAAGCCGCTGACTTCGAGATGGAAGGCTCCCACATTACGCTGGGTGCTGAAATCGCCAAGAAGTACAAGGAAAGCCCGGACGTCGTAAACGCTATTCAATCGCACCATGGTGATGTCGAGGCAACCTCGCTCATATCTGTTCTGGTAGCCGCTGCCGATGCTATTTCAGCAGCGAGACCGGGCGCACGGCGCGAAAACATGGAAACCTACATTAAGCGTATTCAGAAACTCGAAGAAATTGCCAATTCCTTCGAAGGTGTTGAAAAATCGTACGCTATCCAGGCCGGGCGCGAGATCCGCGTTATGGTCAGACCTGAAAATGTCCGGGACGATGAGATGATACTTAAAGCCCGGGAGATTTGCCGCAAAATTGAGGACGAACTCGATTATCCGGGGCAGATCAAAGTTCACATTATCCGCGAAACGCGGGTAACTGAATTCGCAAAGTAACCAATTATTTAAAACAAAAACAAAGAGGCAGGGCACAGCAAAGTCTGTGCCCTGTTTTATTTTTTACATTACGATGTGATATTCAGATCTCGGCTTTGCCGGCAATTGTCGCGTTTACCGTTTACTTTAATTATAGTGCGTTTTATGGTAATATAAATTAATTATGAAAGTGAGGAAACGGCTTGCGGCTACTCTTTATAGGTGACGTTGTCGGCTCTGGCGGCCGGCGCTTTCTGACGGACTGTTTGCCAGATCTAAAAACCAGATTCAAGCCCGATGTTTGTCTGGCGAATGTTGAAAATGCCGCGGCCGGCAAAGGCATAACCTCGCTGCTTGCTAAAAAACTGCATGAAAGCGGTGTGGACCTGATGACCCTGGGCAATCACGCCTTCGCACGTCAGGAACTGCTTGATTCAATAGATTCACTGCCCTTTCTTGTTCGGCCGTTGAATGTGCCGTCAGCCTGGCCCGGACGTGAGTATGCTGTATATCAAGCGGCAGCCGGCACTGTTATTGTGATTAATCTGCTCGGCAGAGTTTTTATGGATCCCGTGAACGATCCCTTCGGGCCGACAATTCCATTTCTGGAAGAGTTACAGGAACGTTATCGCACGCGCTTGGTTGTGGTTGATTTCCACGCCGAGGCAACTGCTGAAAAGATCGCTTTTTCAACTTATATGGATGGGCACTGCACCCTGGTTGCCGGTACCCATACCCATGTACAAACAGCTGATGAGCGCATCATGAAGCTGGGGACGGCCGCCATAACTGACGTTGGCATGACTGGACCGGCCGCAGGAGTTATTGGCATGGACAGTCAATCTTCGCTACGGCGGTTTGTCGATCATCTGCCAGCTCCGTATGAAGTAGCGACAGGACCGGTACAGCTCAACGCCGTTTTTGTGGAGGCGGATCCCGTTTCGGGACGCGCTGTCCATATTGAAAGGATCCAGATCAACGAATGAGGGCCCCTTACCCCCGTTATCCAAATATACTATTAATATTATTCGTTATTCTGGTTATCTCGACCAGTTCGTTGCTTGCCGCCTGTAACGCTGCCAAACCGTCCGGAACGTCATCAACGGCAACCACAACCGCAACCAGCTCAACGGCGAACCCCGATATTTCACCGACACCGGCAGAAAGCCGCCCAGGTGGAAATATTCCTGCGGGCCAGCCTTCGGGACCACTGCGCCTGTTCTGTACGCCCCGTGAAACACTTAATCCATTACAGGAAACCAGCGCCAGCTTTCTTGCTGTCAGTCAACTTATCTTTGAGGGATTGTTTGCGCTAAGCAGTAACGGTAATGCGAAGCCGGTACTGGCCGAACCAGGCTCACTCAATAGTGCCGGTAACGGTTATTCGTTGACAGTTCGCCTCGCTGCCGACCGCCGCTTTCACGACGGCTCTGTTGTCAGGGCAGGCGATGTCGCTGCTTCCTTTGCTGCCTTGCGCACAGCCGGCCAAGCGTCAGCCTATAACAGTCTGACGCCCGATATCGCCAGCATAACTGCCGACGATGACAGTCAGTTGACAATTTCACTTAACAAACCCCAGGCGGATATAGCTGCTCAACTTACTTTCCCGGTAATTCCGGCGGCGGCTCTGGCGGAATCAGCTGCTGATCCTTTCGCACTGCTGCCGGGTACGGGACCTTACCGATTTAGCGATTATTCACCTGAAAAGGGCATCAGCTTACAAGCGGATGACAACAACCCCGTGGGCAAATTTGCAATTGTACGTGAAATCAAAGTAATCGAACTGCCCGATCTGCATGCGGCGTTGACTGAGTTTGAACGCGATGGGATTGATCTGGCGGGCTTGCCGGCAGAAATATATCCTTCGTTTGCTCTGCGCAGCGGATTGAAGCTGGAGCGCTATGCGACACATCAATACGTTTTCTTCTCCTTCCGGACCCAGGCCGGTGCGCCGCTGGCAGACACCTCCCGTTTGCGATTCGTGCAGGCCGTGAGCCGTGATCCGAAAATACTGGAAGATGCTGAACAGCTGGGTTTGCAGACGGCGGCAGTGCCTGTCCATCCTGACAGCAGTTTATGGAAATCCACAGCCGGCAACAGTCAAAGTTTTATCGGTTTATATCAACCGGGCAGGCTGGCTCAGCCTGATAATTCATTAACATATCCAACAACACGTGCACCGCTGGTGATTCTGGTACAGGCAGGTGACGAGCTTCTGGAAGTACTTGCTGCCAGGCTGCAGACACTTTTGTCAGAACATGGTGCCAGGGCTGAAGTTAGACTCTTGGTTGCAACAGATTATGAAGCCGCGCGCATTGCCGGCCAGTATGATATTCTGATAGCTCAAGCCACATTGGGCACTGCAGCCGACCCTCGCTGGCTGCTCGGCCAGAATCCGGATTCCGGTATGCCCGGTTCGGAGCTGCTGCCCAGAAATGGCCTTGAAGGTTATACTGCTATCAGTACTGAAATCGACAGGCTGTTCGCCGGTGGTACTGAAATTGCCGCCGAAAACCCTGCACTGCTGTCTTTGCTGACAGAAGCGACTGAATTGGCACCCTTTACCGGCGTTGGTTTCCGTTATGCCGCGCTTGCCAGCGGCAGCCGTGTACTCGGACAACCGGCACCACAAACGAATAAACTTTATGAAGGAATTGAGGAACTTTGGCTATGGTCTACCTGATCGTCATTCTGCTGCTCGCCGTTGCAGACCAGGCATTTAAATATGTTATTCACCTGAATCTCGCTCCGGAACAATACATAACCGTTATCGATAACTTTTTTTATATAGTCAACCATCGAAACACCGGCGCAGCCTGGAGTTTCCTGGCAAATGTTGACTGGGGAATCTACCTGCTCTCCGCTATTTCATTTGTTGCAGTAGTCGCGATGAGTATAATTATTCTGCGCGTGAAAAATCACTGGCTGCAGGCCAGCCTGGCAATAATTGCCGGCGGCAGCCTGGGGAACCTGATTGACCGGGTACGGCTGGGCGCGGTTACCGATTTCCTTAATTTTCAATTTGGCAGCTATGTTTTTCCGACCTTTAACCTGGCAGACATGTTGGTGGTTTGCGGAACTATTATGTTAGTTATTGTTATTCTGGCCCAGCCGGAACTTTTGGACGGCTCCGACGTCCAAAAGAGTAAGCCCGCGGACGGTGCGCAATGAAACAAAACCTGACAGTTGAGCAAGCGGATGTGCGCATCGACCGCTATATCAGCGAACATTTGCCGGAGCATTCCCGTTCCTATATTCAAAAACTGATTGAGCAGGGCTGTGTGCTGCAAAACGGTGAAACCGTGCGGGCATCAACCAAAACACTGCTGCAGGCAGAAATCAGCATCGAGTTTCCCGAGCCGGAGCCTTCAATTCTAATACCGGAAGCTATTCCACTGGATATCCGCTATGAGGACGAGTGGCTGCTGGTGGTGAACAAGCCGCAGGGCATGGTGGTGCATCCAGCAGTCGGTCATCACGCGGGCACACTGGTACATGCTTTGCTGGCATATTGCTGCAATGACCTCTCGGATATCAATGGTGTTGTGCGGCCGGGAATTGTCCACCGCATTGACAAAGACACCTCCGGTTTGTTATTGGTTGTGAAAGACAACCGCGTTCACGCCAGCATGGCAGAGAAAATCCGCCGACACGAAGTAACCCGTGTCTATTACACGATAGTTCATGGAATCATGGAAGCAGCCAGCGGCAGTATTGACGCACCCATTGGCCGCGACCCGAAAAACCGGCAGCGAATGGCTGTTGTACCGGGCGGCAAGCCGTCCGTAACCCATTTCAAACTGCTTGAACAGTTCCGCCAGGCGGCTTATCTGGAAGCAGCACTCGAATCAGGGCGCACACACCAGATCAGAGTCCACCTGCGCTACATAGGCCACCCCGTTGTCGGAGACCCGGTTTACGCTACAGGGCGCAAAACCTACGGTGCCACCGGGCAGGCGCTGCATGCCGGCAGACTCAGCTTCAGCCACCCGGTTACCGGTAAACAGGTTACCGTGGAAGCACCGCCGCCTGAAACCTTCTGCCAACTCCTGGAGCAATTTAGATGAAATTTTTCAATCGTAATACAAATAGAACCAAACAGGCTCGCTGGCGCCAGCAGATACTACTGTTCGCGCTGTTGCTGAGTTTCGGCATAATTCTGATGACACATGTGCAGTCAGTTGACGCTAAAAACTCCGCAATGGGCTTATCGGAACAATACAAAACCCGACAAAAAGAGCTGGAACAGTTTGCAAAGCAATACGAAAACCTGAGGAAGGAAAACACCCAGTTGCAGGAAAAAAAGACTCAGGCTATCAGTAAAGCGCTTGCAGGCACTGGCAACGAGCATCTCCTGGAAGAACTCGAGCGTTACAAAATAATGGCAGGCATGACTGAGGTTCAGGGTCCCGGAGTTGAAATTGTTCTAACAGATAAACCTGATTTTGATTTGCTGAAAGACCCGTCTGACTCAATAGTGCATGACGCGGACATACGTTACGCCTTCCGGCTTTTACTGGAAAATGGCGCTACCGCTGTTTCGGTCAACGGCATGCGTCTGGTAAATACAACTTACATAGACTGTATTGGACCGACTATTCTGGTAAATGACAACCGTCTGACCCCGCCTTACATCATTCATGCTCTGGGAGATACTCAGCGCATGTATGAGGCGGCTTTGGCAGACCCATATTTCGCACATAGAGCGCAACTGCCCACCGGGATTGTTGTTACCGTGAAAAATCTCGAAACTGTCACCCTGCCGGCATTTGACGATGCCGATCAGCTGGAGAAGCATATAGACCTACTGGAGGTTAAGAATAAATGAAAACCAGCTTTACCCGTTCGGCGGCCATTACTGTTGTCTGCGTCGTGCTAGGCGTTTTGATTGCTCTGCAAATGAAAAATGTCAATGCCACCAAGCTGACAGAAAACAACCTGATGGAAATTCAAACCCGTCTGCTTGACTATGCCCAGAAAAACCAGGAGCTCAGCCAACGCAATGCTAATCTCAACCTTTATATCAGTCAGCTGGAGAGTTCACTTAAAGCAGACAATTCCGCGGTTGACGCAATTATAAAAGAAAAAGAACGTTACGCTGTTTTTGCGGGCTTGACTGAGGTTACAGGCCCCGGGCTTAAGGTTACAATTGTTTGTAACAGTGATACTCAGATCCGGGACAGCATTCTGCGCCAATATGTAAACGAACTGCGTGCGCTTGGAGCCCAGGCGATTTCTATTAACCAGGAAAGAATGGTGGCAATGTCCGAAATCCGGGTCAGTGGCGGCTCCATTATCATTAATGGCAACAGCTACGGCCGTCAGGGTGTCTTTGAGATAAAGGCCATAGCTGATCCCAAAAAAAAT
This sequence comes from Clostridia bacterium, assembly GCA_040772685.1. GTDB lineage: Bacteria > Bacillota > Clostridia > Saccharofermentanales > UBA5734 > JAXGXQ01. Next base: position 298,496 of record JAXGXQ010000001.1, read on the forward strand.
GACTATTTCAGACCGTATTTAAACGGCATTACTGATTCAATTCTGGCAGATGCAGCTGCCCGCGGCGATCAGTTTGAGATTGATTACGAATTTACAGGTGAAATCACTTTACCTGCGCTGAGTGAAGACAGCATTGCCTTTAGACTCGACCTGCTTAACGCGGTGAAATAAAAGGAGACGAATGGAGAAATCAGTAACATTAGCCAGCCCGGTTGAGGGGCAGGCCCTGATGGGCAGTCTTAACAGCAATTTTGATTTGCTGGGCACGCTTCTGGCAGTTAGTATAGAATTATCTGAAACAGGCATCACAGTAACAGGTGATGATGAAAATATTGAAAAAGCCAGCCGAGTACTGGAACGACTGACCGAACTGCACCGGGCCGGCCAGCCGATTACCATGCAGTTAGTCACTTACCTGGCCGACGCTGCCCGCAGCGGCAACCTCGAACAAGTAAAAGCCTATTCGCCCGATTATATCTGTGTAACTGCCAAAGGCCGGCCGATTCACAGTAAAACAGTAGGGCAGGGACGCTATGTGGAAGCAATCCGCAAACATGATGTCGCTTTTTGCATTGGCCCGGCCGGAACCGGTAAAACCTTCCTGGCAGTAGCTATGGCAGTTAACGCCTTCCGGGCACACCAGGTCAGCCGGATTATTCTAACCAGACCGGCTGTGGAAGCCGGTGAAAAGCTGGGATTTCTACCGGGCGATCTGCAAAGCAAGGTTGATCCCTATATGCGGCCCCTTAACGACGCTCTTTATGAGCTGATGGGCAGTGAACAATATTTGAAGAATCTCGACAAAGGTTTGATCGAGATATCACCGTTAGCCTACATGCGTGGACGCACTCTTGATGAAGCTTTTATCATCTTAGACGAAGCGCAGAACACCACACCGGAGCAGATGAAGATGTTTCTTACCCGGTTAGGCTATAACTCAAAAGCAGTAGTAACCGGAGATATCACTCAGATCGACCTGCCGCCGGACAAAAAATCCGGTCTTAAAGAGGCACGCCGCATCTTGCGCGATGTAGATGGTCTGACATTTGTCGAGCTGACCCAACGCGACGTGGTCCGCAATCCTCTGGTTCAGCGGATCATCCAGGCTTACGAAAAAGCAGCCAAAGGAGGAGGCGCATGAAGAAAAACAACCGGTTTTTGAAAAAGGCCATACCTGCTGCCTTGCTGATTGTTGGTATGGTGTTTTTGATCCTGTTTGTTTATTATGCCTCCCGGCCGGAAAAGTATACGCTGGCCATTGGTGATGCCAGTCCTTACGACATCGTCGCTCAGCGCAGTATCCGGGATAAAACTGAAACAGACCTGCGTGCCCAGAAAGCCGCGGCTGAGGTTGCTCCGGTAATGCTGCGTTCCGTCGCGACTTCTGACAAAGTGCGTTTTAATGTTGAAGCTTTTTTCAATGAAGTTGATGCGATCAGAGTCTCAGCGACAATCCCGCCGGCAGCAGAACCCGGCAGCACTCCGGCTGAAGTGGCTGCCGCCCAGGCTGCGGCAAGTCAGGCCCGCCAACAGGCAGCAGACAAGATCAGCCTGATGGCCAGCCAGTACTACCAGGTGATTTTGACGGCAGATGACGCACTGCTGCTGGCTTCACTGGACGAAGGCCGGTATGTCAGCATCCGTGGCCAGGCAAAGACAATTACTTCGCTGGTTATGTCTGAGACACTGGATACGGCCCAGCTGCAGTCCTCTCTATCCCAGAAGATAAACAATTTAAGAGCCTCGTTGACTTATTACCAGGAGGACGCCGCAGTAGTCGGCCGCATTCTGGCTCTGTTCCTCAAGCCCAATGTTGTATTTGATGAAGCCGCCACCGCGAATGCCCGTCAAGCTGCTTACGACCGCGTACAGAACAACCCGGTAATGATAGAGCGCGGCAACCGTGTCGTCAGCCAGGGCGATATCATCACCACAGAGAATTACCAGCTGCTGCGCAGCCTTGACTTACTGGAAGACAGCCAGGTGTCGGTACAGGATCTTGCCGGGATTGCTATCCTGGTGATCCTGGCCACAATCATTGGTGTTGCTTATATCCGGCGCTTTGAAGACGAAACCTTTAAACAAACGCGTGACCGGCTGGCTTTACTGTTAATTTTATTACTGCCACTGCTGGTTTCTGCCTATACAACCCGAATCTCGACGTTAACACCGCCAATTGGCTTCGCAGCAGTGCTGATTACAGCATATTTCGGCTTCCGCACCTCAATGGTACTGAGCCTGCTGCTTAGCTTGACTGTTCTGCCAATGACCGGGTTTGACCCCGCCTTCCTCATGGTAGCGGTCAGCGGTTCACTGGTCGCGGCGCTGTTTACCAAGGGCGTTACGCTCAAAAACAACCATGCGGTAATTATTCTCACAACCAGCGGTGCCATGATGCTGACATCATTGGCCTATGGTCTGATGATGGAGCAGGACTGGGCCCGGATAACTGTCGACAGTGGCTATGCCGCTTTATCGGGAGCGCTTTCGGTGATCGCAGCAATCGGTATTATGCCTTTGTTTGAAATGGCCTTCAATGCTGTATCGCCTCTAAGGCTGATTGAACTTTCACAGCCGGGACACCCATTGCTGCGCCGTCTCTTTGTTGAGGCTCCCGGGAGCTCGCAGCACAGTATGATGGTTGCGAACCTGGCAGACTCGGCAGCGACTGCGATCGGTGCCAACGCCATGCTGGCCCGCGTCGCCTCGTATTATCATGACATCGGTAAACTTGAGAGTCCGATGATGTTCACTGAAAATCAGGAAGGTGTGAATCCACACGATAATATGCAGCCGGAACAGAGCGCGGAGATTATTCTGGCTCATCCTGATGCCGGTGTGCGCCTGGGACGCCGCTACCGGCTGCCACCGGCCATTCTGCGGATAATTCATGAGCATCATGGTTCTACGGCGCAGGCTTATTTTTACCGCAAGGCAAAAAAGCTGGCCGAAGAAACAGGCGAGCCGCAGCCTGAACTGGAAAAGTACCAATACAACAACCCTATACCTACGTCTCGCGAATCCGCAGTTGTCATGTTGGCTGATTCAATTGAGGCAGCGATGAAATCAACAGGCATTACCAATTTGGAAGACGCTGAAGTGCTGATCCGAAAGATTATTAAAACAAAAACAGACCAGGATCAGCTTATACAATCGGGACTTTCCTTCCGCGATGTTGAGAGGATTATCCAGGCAATTCTGCAGGTCTACGCGGGACATTTCCATGAAAGGATCAAATATCCTGATGATGAACATTCAGTTTCACAACCGGCAACAGCGCTTTGATGCCAAAAGCTATCGCCAACTGGCACAACGTGTTTTTGACGCTGCCACGGAACATCTGGAAGCGCTGAAACAGCTGGAAATGCCGGTGTCGCTTTGCGTTACGCTGGCCGGCCCGATTGTAATGCGCCGGATCAACCGCGAACAGCGAGAGGTTGATGCCCTGACGGATATACTTTCCTTCCCGATGCTGGATTTCACTGAAGGCGAATTATCGGCGCCGATAACAGACGCTGATGTTGAATTTCATGCAGACGGCACGAAGGTCCTTTTTCTGGGTGAGCTGTTTCTTTCGCCCGATAAAGCAATTGAACAGGCTGCCGCTTACGGTCATAGTCTGGAAAGGGAAGCAGGCTTTCTGCTTTTACATGGCTTGTTGCATTTGCTTGGCTATGACCATCAGAACCGAACCCGGGAAAAGCGGATGCATGAACTGGCGGAGTCTATTCTGGAACCGCTGGGGCTGGGACGCTAAAGCAAAACATTAATAACGAATATATAAGAGGTAAACTAATGGATTCAATTAATGAATCGATGAATGACGCTTTGATAAACCAGCCTGAGAACAGCGGTGATTTCCGCTCCGGGTTCGTTGCGATAACAGGGCGACCCAATGCCGGCAAATCGACTTTGATCAACCAGCTTGCGAGTATGGATCTGGCGATTACTTCACCTAAACCACAGACCACACGCACTACAATCCGGGCTGTCATCAATAAACCGAACGGTCAGATAATTCTGGTGGATACACCAGGTTTGTTGAGGCCGCAGGATAAACTCGGCAAAGTGATGGCTGATGCGATTGCCCGCACCGTTGACGATGCCGATATTGTTCTTTTACTGGTTGACGCTGAAGCTGAACAGCGCCGCCGCGGGCGCAGTGCCCCGGAAATGGAGTTGCTGACCAGGCTGAAAGACAAAGAAAAAGAGATTATTCTGGTTTTGAATAAAGTTGACCTGATCGCCAAGGAATTGCTGTTGCCGCTGATTGCCCGCTGGAGTGAACGTTATCCCTTCGCCGCCATTATTCCTGTTTCCGCACGTAACGGCGACGGGATTCAGGTTCTGGAAAACGAACTGCTGACCCGTTTGCCCGTTGGGCCGCGTTACTTTCCGGAAGACAGCATTACCGACCAGACTGAGCGTTCACTTGCCGCTGAGCTGATTCGCGAACAGATTTTACGCCACACCCACCAGGAGATTCCCCACGGGACAGCCGTGATCATTAATTCCTTCGAAGAAGAATACGAAGCGGATGAGAATGCGGAAGAGGCAGAAGCAACTGAAGCTACGGCCGAGGCTACGGCTGCTGAGGTAGAGGCAGACGCTGAGGAAGAATATGTCGAACCGCGTCGCACCTTTAGTCATATTGATGCTTCGATTCTGACTGAAAAGGATACCCATAAAGGCATCCTGATCGGCAAAGGCGGCTCGATGCTGAAGGCTATCGGCACTGATGCGCGCTTGCAGATTGAAAAAATGGTCGGCTGCAAAGTTTACCTCGAACTCCATATAAAGGTAAGGGAAGACTGGCAGAATCGTAGCGGCATTCTGCGCGACATCGGTTATCTGCAGGATTCCTGAAAATGGCTGTTGAAGTAGTCCGCGGATTTGTTTTGCGTGCGGTTCCCGTCGGCGATGCGGACCGCATTCTTGATATTCTGACGCGTGAACGCGGCTTGATCAAGCCTTCAGCTCGCGGTGCCAGGCGCACCCGCAGTCGGATGCTGGCGAGCACACAGGAATTCGCGCTCAGCGACTTTACTCTGTTCAGCAACCGCAGCAGACTTATTGTTAATGAAGTTGAACTGGTAGAATCATTTATCGGGCTGCAATCCGACCTGACAAAACTGGTTTCGCCGCACATCTTTCAGAACTGTTCCTTGACTGTCTGCGCCATGAGCCTGAACAGCCGTCCTTGTATCCATTTTGGGCATATACTGTGAATGCTCTGATTAACGGTCAGATTGAGCCCTTTTAGTGACTCGTCTGCGGCTTCCGCCTGATGCAGATTATGGGGAGCCATTGCTGGAAAGTTGTTCTGTCTGCGGCAGCTCTGAAGAACCACTTTGGTTCAGCCTCTGAGTGCGGCGTGATTTGCCGTCGCCACTTGACTGGGGCGACTGTTAGTGCTGTAAAGCTGACCGAAGGAATGCTGCCACTGTTGCGTGTCATGAGCGCGCCGATTGAACGGCTGTATGCGTTTACTGTTTCGAAAATACGGCTAAGGTTTTTATAAAACATCCCGTCGCTGTCCGGAATGCGGAAAAAGCCTACACTCTTGACCTGCTGGATATTAGCCTGCCGCCGGCGAAGCGAAGCAATGTGAGACTTGATCTCGTGAAATATATCCTGTTTTATTGCAATTGTTAATTCCTGTTTTAGCCCCGAAACCTTCAGTTTTTGTAGAATACCTTTGCCATAGATGATGAACTCAATATGTCGAAGGGACACTTTTCTCCCAAGCTTTTACGGCGGAGAGAGGGCAGAATACCGCCCTTTGCGGATGAAGTCCTTATAGTTGGTGTAAATTCAAAATAAGAGATGAGCCACATCTCGCCTTTCGGTACAATAGGTTTTGTAGAACAAAATCATACGGAAGGATGGCAAGACATGGCTCAACTCAATATTACCCTAGATGAGGCAACACTTAAAGAACTGATGATAGGCGATCGTGATCAAGCGGTCACGAAGCTTCTGGAGGAGGTATTCAACGCGGTGCTAAAAGCCGAAGCCAGTGAGCAATTAGGAGCAAAAGCTTATGAAAGAACTGAAGGCCGGCTTGCTTACCGCAATGGCTATCGGCTACGTCCGCTGACAACCAGAGTCGGTACCCTGAATCTCCACTTACCCAAATTCCGGGACGGAACGTTCTCAACCCAGCTGTTTCGCAGTTATGAGCGCAGCGAACAGGCTTTGCTGCTAAGCTTAATGGAAATGGTGCTTCAGGGAGTATCGACGCGGAAAGTGAGCCAGATAACTGAAACTTTGTGCGGGACCAGCTTCTCCAAAAGTACTGTGTCAGCTTTGTGTCAGCAGCTGGATCCGGCGGTGCAGGCTTTCCGCGAGAGACCGCTAAACCGGGCATATCCATTTATAATCGTAGACGCGATCTACACTAAGGCACGTGAAGCAGGTGCAGTACGGAGCAAAGGGTTGCTGATTGCAATTGGCGTAAACGAGCAAGGCTTGCGAGAAGTACTGGGCTTTGTGACTGGTGACGGCGAAAGCTACGAGACCTGGTCGAACTTCTTTCAGTCGCTGAAGCAGCGCGGACTGAGCGATGTGGACCTGGTGGTCTCCGACAACCATAGCGGACTGGTCAGGGCGATCGAAGAGCAATTCCATGGTGCCATGTGGCAGCGTTGTCAGACCCATTTTTCACGCAATCTGCTGGATAAAGTTTCAGCCAGGCAGCGGCCGGAGATTAAAACCCGTCTGAAAGATCTCTATAATAGCCCTGACTTGGAAGAAGCTTATCGGCGCCGCGAATCCCTGCTGGATCTGTTGGAACAAGTAGCTCCTAAAGCGGCAGAGATACTGGATTCAGGCTTTTACGACATTACTGCGGTCTTCAACCTGCCTGAAGCATATCGCAAACGACTTCGTACTTCGAATAGCATTGAACGGCTAAACGAAGAAATTCGGCGCAGGGAGCGCGTCATCCGGATATTTCCTAATGAAGCAAGCATTAATCGCCTGATCGGAAGTCTCCTGATTGAACAACACGAACGCTGGATTAGTGGCAAAGCCTACTTCACAATGGATGGATATTATCTTGAAAAGGATAAGGCTCGGGCAGCAGCGGTAACGATCCGACAGAAGCAAGGAAAGGCCGCCTAGTTGGTGGACAGCCGAAAGATGAATTTACACCAACATTATGGACTTGACTCAGAAAATGCCGGAATAATTATGCCCACTTAACGGACGTTTAGGTGTTTAGGTTTTGACAGCGGCGGGTTTGACATCCACACCCCTACAGTCACTCTATGTAATGTAAGGAGATGCCGATCATGCATAACCGAACAGATAAAAAGCCCGGTTGGCGCCGGCCTTCCCGGGACATAACTGTCACTTTAGCTCTTGTATTGGTTATTGTGCTGGCTCTCGCTTTCTTTCGCGGCGAGAGTATGTCCATTCGTGCGATTGAGCGGCCGACTTATCCGGAAAACGGCAATTTCGAGAGTTTGGTCACGCAACTGGTGTCACAACCGCACTGGCGCTGGTCAATACAGTTTCCTTTGCCGACGAGTGGACGGAACGTTTTAACGAAACGCTGACGACGCAGGGCAGATTCAGTCTGCCGGATGGCAGCACCGCGACTCCTCTATTCATGAGAAATAAATATGCGAACCATGTCTACATTGCAGCGGCAGGCTTTAAGGCTTCCGGGCTTTCGCTCAGGAACGGTTCATCCATGATCTTTGTCCTGCCGGATGAGGGCGAGACACCGCAGTCCGTCCTGGCGAATGCCGGTTGGATGGAACAGATTATCAGCCAGAAGGATCAGCAGACAGGCGAGGTTGTTTTTACAATCCCAAAATTCGACATTGAGAGTGAAATCTGGAATCTTTCAGAGCCACTTCAGGAAATAGGTATCAAGGATGCCTTTGATCCGAATAAAGCTGATTTTTCTGCTTTGTCGGATATGAAACCGTTGTGGCTTGGTCGGATTGGACAATCAATCAGGGTAAAAATCGACGAGCGTGGTTGCACGGCGGATGCCATGCTCGGGATCCGCTTATCCGCTGCATCTTTAGTGAGTGGGCAATGTGAGATGATCCTCGACCGTCCCTTCATCTTCATAATTCTCGGGCAGGACCAGTTCCCGCTGTTCATTGGCATGGTCAATGACCCAAGTTGATCAGCCAAAAAAGTCTTTCAGTTCTGCCTGCAGGTCCTGTTCGTCATTAACATTATGCGGACTCCAGTCGACAGGGAAGAGACTTTCATAATCGGGCCTGCCGTACCGTTCGTCGATTAATAAAACAAAGCCGCGGTCCTGTTCGCTGCGGATAACACGCCCGGCTGCCTGCTGCACCCGGTTGAAACCGGGGTACTGATAGGCGAATTCAAAGCCGGCGCCGAGTTTTTCGCCAAAATACTGGCGCTGAATCTCGCGTTCAGGACTAAGCTGGGGCAGCCCAACGCCGATAATAACCACACCTGAAAGCTGCTCGCCAACTAAGTCGATGCCTTCACTGAACTGGCCGCCAATCACAGCGACCCCTACCAAAGTGCTGTTACCGTAAGTACTGAACGCCTGCAAAAAGGCGTTTTTTTCCAGATCCGTCATTTTCTGCTTTTGAATCAGCATTTTGATCGGTGGGCGCTCGGAACGCGGCGCTGAATTAGCCAACTCATGTTGAAACAAGGAACGGAACATCTTCAGATAGGAATAAGAAGGTACGAATACCAGGTAATTGCCAACCTTTTGGGTAACGGCAAGCGCTGCCTGACGGGCGATTGACTGCACTGTCGCTGTACGATCCTTGAAAAGCGTTGAAAGCTGTGTATTGCGCATCAGCAGCAGGTTTTCTGACGGGAAAGGGGAGGGCAGTTCAAGACATTCTGTACTCTGACTTGCTTCGCGCCCCACTGTGATTGACTGATAGTAGGACATCGGGTGCAGCGTTGCTGAAAAGAATACGACCGCATGTTTATTTTCAATCTGCTGCCAGAGGAAATCAGCGGAATCCAGGCAGAGGAGGCTGATTTCAAGATCATGTGATGCCTCAGAAGTATAGGTTGTGACATAGGCAGATTCAGCATATTCTTCACTGACTTTCAGGAAGAACAGCAGAGAGAAATAGGTGTCCAGTACCAGGCGCCGTTGCGGTAAATCGCTGCCCATGTCAATTAGAGTCCGGCAATCCACAGTTACACGATTTATCAACGAGTTCAGACTGGCGGGGCGGGAACGGATTGCCCGAAAACCGGCGCTGAGCATGACATCACCGGCGCGTACACTTTTCTCCAGCGTCTCAATTGCAGTATCTTCTGTTGCCAGCCCATTCGCAGCTTTTTCGCAATAACTCATCAGAATGCGCAGACTGAGATCGAGCGGGGCGAATCTGCCTTTTACAGCGGCTGCTGTTTCCCGAATATCCTGCCAGCTGACGCGGGCAGTGAACATTTCCCGGGCCCGATCCGGCAGATTATGCGCCTCATCCACCAGCAACAGGTCGTGTTCTTCTTCGTTGCCGAAAAAGCGTACCAGCCTTACGCGGGGATCGAAGGCATAGTTGTAATCGCCGATTACCACATCAGCGTAAAGTGAGAGATCAAGTGCCAGTTCAAAGGGGCAGACCTTGTGGCGCTGAGCCGCTTCGCGCAAAACTTCCTCAGTTACCGCTTCTACAGTCAGCAGCTCGTTTAAAGCCTGCGGCAGGTTGTCATAATAATGCAGCGCCAGCGGACAAATGCGGTTATCACAAAAATGCTCTGGTTGCGGGCAGATTTTTTCTTTGGCGGTCAGGGTGACACTGCGCAGTTTCATGCCGGCATTGCGCAGGTCGGCACAGGCCTTTTCAGCTGCCAGTCGGGTTGAGGTCATGGAAGTAAGATAGAAAATGCGGTCGATATAGTGATGGCTGAGTGCTTTGACCGCCGGATAAAGGACGGCCATTGTTTTGCCGATGCCGGTGGGCGCGCAGGCGAACAGCGAAAGACGATGGCGGGCTGCGCCGACAACCTCTTTCATCAGCCGTTTCTGGCCTTCGCGCAAGTCTGGGTAAGGAAAGCGGACCTTTTTACCGGTGGCATCGCGCTGCTGCACCCAATCCCGGGCGCTAAGCGCCAGCTTTGACCAAACCTGCAGGGAATTGCTGAGAAATTCGTCCAGTCCTGCCACGTGAACCTGACGGTTGAGAAATAATGTTTCGCCAGTGTCAACTGCCACATAAGCAAGCACAGCATGAACCGGCTTCACGGGCTGATACAGCCTCACATATAAAGCCGCATAAAGCAGGGACTGCGCCCAGTGCACGCGTTCACCGTCCGGCGGCAGGTTCTCCGGCAAGCCCAAATACGATTTCGCTTCCACAACCAAAATTCGATCGTGCTCAATAACTACAGCATCGCAGCGACCAGAGAGACTGACGCGAGCGGTATCCAGCTGTTCTGTAGTTTGTAGGGAGAGCTCGTTCTGCACTTCGGCTGTCGGGTATTGCGTACGCAGCTGCTCAACAAAGCGCTGATGCGTGCGAATGCCGGCCAGCGCTGTGACAGGACCATAACTATGCCCGGCCAGACCGCCGCTGCGGTAGACAGCCTCGGCCAGAATCCGGACAGATACTTTTAGATTAATGAATTCAGCTGCTTCAACTTCAGCCAGGGTTTGGTGCGACAAAAAAGCTCTCCTCGTGAATAACAAAACCAGAAAAATATAGTCTTGTAACATTATATAGATTTTCCCGGACAGTAGGTAGGTGGGCTTGCTTGCTTTAGACATTTGCCTGAACACTGCTATAATGTAAACAAATCATAAATAGATTCAAATTGAACCTATTAATATTTTCCTTCGAAAGTTGAGGTTTGCAGCGTGGACGTCGGCAGTAAGTTTTTGTGGAAAGACCAGATTGTTGATCGAAATCAAGTAGCGATTGATATATTTGACCGAGGTTATAACTTTGGCGATGGGATATACGAGGTTATTCATATTTATAATGGCAGGCTTTTTACCTGCCGGGAACATCTGGAAAGACTGTTTAACAGCGCCGCAAGAATTGAACTGAATTTAGGAAAATCATTTGAGCAGGTGAACGAGCTGGTTAATAAACTGGTGCAGGTAAACGAAGTTGATCACGGTCATTTGTATCTGCAGATAACCCGTGGTGATAACGATCTTCGTTGGCATGGTTTTAGATTTTACGCTGACCAGGAAGCCGTGTTCCACGCTTATACTGTTAAATATCCAAGAAATACAGTAAAGATAGAAACACCAGTGAACGCGATCACAACAGAGGATCTGCGGGGCAGCATGTGTGATGTTAAGAGTTTGAATCTGCTGCCCAATGTTTTGGCGATGCATCAGGCCCAAAAACAGAACGCGCAGATGGCTATTCTTGTACGTGATAATATCGTGACTGAAGAAAAATCAAACAATGTAATCATCGTCAAGGATGGTATTTTGTACACCCATCCAGACGGGAAACATATCCTGCCAGGAATCACCAAACTTGTAATTAAGCGAATTTGTCGGCAGGCGGGGATTCCCTACATCGAAAAGCCTGTGACACTCGAGGAATTATACTCTGCTGATGAGGTACTTACGGTCAGCACAAATGCTGAAGTTGTTTCCATAAAATCAATCGATAATCAGCCGATTGGCAACGCTGATCGGGGCGAAGTCGCCAGGCGCATCCAAGAGCTGTATGAAGATGAAATTGTGAAAAGCTGCGGTGGCATATTCAATATGAACGGTTAGAGCGTTGCGTCTAGTAAATTCTGCTTTTATTCTTGTTCAATTTTAGTTTCCGGAACCGCGACTCCATCATAACGTCGTGTCATTAAAAAACAAATAACTGCAGCGCCGATCATCACCACACCGGAACCGGCAAACCACTTATCGGGGCCGATAACTTCTGTGACCGGGCCAGCCAGCAAAAGCCCGACGGGCATGGCAAATGTCATCAGGGTTAGGAAAAGGGAAAAGACTTTGCCTAAGCTTTCAGGCGGCGTACTTTCTTGAATATAGGCTGTTAAGGGAACGTTGAAGAAAGTGCCGGAACCACCCATAAAGAAACAACAGACTACAAACAGCCAAAAGCCGCTGCGGGGCAGCAGGCCGCTGACCAGAGCAGTTGTTCCCAACATGCCGATAGCAAGTGAGATCATTAAAAATCGCTTACGGACTCCGCCCCATATTCCCATGATCAGTGATGAAACCAATAAGCCGGCGGAAAAGACGAGTTCGACTACGCCATTATGCCAGGCTTCACCGCCAAAATGCAGACGCACCAATAGCGGAAACAAAGCTCCGAGCGGCATATAAATAATGGTTGACAGAATCAAGGCTGGCAGAGTTGCCATGAGCGGCTTGTTCTGGCGCATGACTTTGAAACCCTGCTGGAAATCGGCACGAAAGTCCGGCTTTTCAGCAGTGTGTGGCAGATCCGGTATCGTAATAAACAGCAGACAAATAATCGCGAAAAAGGCGCCGAAAATATCCACCAGCATTATGCCTGCTATTGGAATTATGCCCATGAGCACGGCACCCAGCACCGGTCCCAGCATTGTGGAAGCAGATACGACAAGGTTTCCCCAACCGCCTGCTTTCATCAACATATCCCCTGGCACCAATAAAGGGATAGCGGCCTGCAGGGCAGGAGCATGGAAGGTATTGCCCAGGCCTCTGATAAAAAGCACCACATATATGAACCATATGGGCGGAGCCGGATTGAGTAAAAACGCTGCTCCCAGAATAAAACTGGAGAAAGCTACCAGTCCGTCCGCCAGTATCATTACTGTCCGGCGATTATAACGGTCGATCCAGACTCCGGCAAAAGGTCCAATCAACATATTTGGCAAAAAACTGACAATTGAGGCTAGCGTTAAAGTAATAGCTGACTCTGTTTGAATTGTCAGCCACCAGATAACCGCGAACTGAACTGCGGCTGAACCCAACAGAGAGAACGCCTGCCCGGCATAGATAAGTGCGAATTGTTGCTTCCAGTTTTGTTTAAGGTACCACCTATTGATAAAATGCACCTCTCAAATCAAATCGTTAAAATTTGCACCGCTTCTGCACATCCCTCGTTTTGAGGTTACCGATTTATGTTACACGCGTCCATATACTTCAGTCAATGACTACCTTTGAAATATTTGTACTCATTGAATCATTCATGAACAAGTAATAGTCGCGGAAGTATTCAATTTCAAAAAGCAACGTACACGGATTACGGAAAACTAAAGCCACATCCAAATTAGCCTTTTATTTTCATAGCGCTGTTCCACACTGACCGCAAAATCGAGCACCGAGAACAACGCCGGAGCCGCATTTAGAGCAGAACTTCATCTGCGGAACGTCTTGGTATGACAGCGGCAAATCCTCATCCGGCGCATTATCAGACAGAAACAGCCAGTCGATGTCCTCGCCGTCCTCGCATAAGCCGATGGCTCCGGCGGGCGAAACCACATAAAAGCTGTCCTCATCGATGGGGTTTTCACTGTCGCTTGTCTCGGCAAGCACCAGCAAGCCTTTTACATCATATCTATCATTGGATGTGGCAAAGCTCCAGCTTCCGCAGAGTGTGGCGGCAAACTCCGCCGCCTCCAGCATGGTAATAAATTTATCCATTACGAAAAGCCTCCTTATTTGAATAACAGGTTGTTACACCGCTTGCAGCGGTCATTTTGTATGGGGTTCATCATGGAGCAGACATTGCAGTAGATGATGCGGTCTTTGGATTTCTCGTATTTCTCGTATGTACCGAATCTTGGGTGAAACCGCACCCTGTCGCCAACGGAAAGATAGTCGTACATTTGCCGCCCGCTGTCCTTTTCCACGATGGTCTTTTTCTTGCCCGTGTCGCTGTTGATTATTGTGGTATATTCCGTATAGGTTCGCCAGTTGTCGTCCTCGCCGCCTCTATGCTCGCTTTTTTCCTTGCTGTACTTATTGACGACTACGCCCTCCCACATGGACTGCTTGGTCTTTCGCAGCGCCAGCAGGTTAATGACCAGCATGACAACAGCGATGCCCACGCCGATGACAAGGGATTCTCCAAAGGGGAAATCGTCCATCAGCAGACCGGCGACGGGAAAGCCGATGAGAGGCACGAAAACCAAAATCCACATACAGCCAATGAAGAATTTTATGTTTTTCTGTGCTGCGGCAATTATCTCAGGTGAATTACACCTATCTGAGAAACCGACCAACCCAACGCCACTCTGTGGGGGCGCTGAAGCTGCCGCCCCGCTCGCTTCAATCGGCTCCGGCGTTCTCAAATTCACCGCCTTGCCGCAGCCGATACAAAATTCGGCTCCTTTCTGCAGTGTTGCTCCGCAGGCCGTGCACACGCCGGGAGCGTTTGTTTGTATTTTTACGCCGCAACCCGAACAGAAAGCCGCTCCCTCTGGCAATGTGTTTCCGCAGTTAGGACAAAGGTTATTCGTATCACTCCTTGCTTTGATTGTTTGAGGAGCGGCGGGTTTCCTCGCCGCTGTCTTCTTCCTTTTCCCCCGTCTAGCTGTGCGTATGACAAGCAAAAGCAAAAGCAGATAACCGATAGGGGCGAGGAGATGATAAATGATCGCCACTTCGCCCATCTCGCTAAATTCGGATAGCATGGTGGGTTTGTTTACATAGGGGAAAATATCAAGGTAGCGGATGCGTTCTGAGCGCGTTTCGCCCTCGTCCAAGGATGGCCACGACTCGTCGCTGCTATATATTACATAACCCCGATACTCCTTGCCGTTTACCATAAACCAATATCCCTTGGAAATGGTCCGGGAGCGATTTTGCCCCGCATCCGTGTCATCCAGCCGTGATTGGTAGCTATCCACTGTACCCATTACGCTGTCGCCCCATATCGCCAACGCCAGCGTAGAGAGGCTCAAATACATGGCAAACAGCAGCACGGCGCAAATCAGAATGAGGATGGGCAGGGGGATGTTTTTGCTTGTTTTCTTCTTTGCCATCTCGACGTTCCTTTCATTGTAGTTCGCAATCCCGCTTTTCGCGCCAACTTACGCCAAACATATATAGTACGGTCAGGAGGATAAGCGGCGACAGGGTTAAAGCAGCATAGGAGCGAAGCGGATATACCAGCAACACTCCCGCCGCCAGTTGGATATAGCCAAGCGTCCGACACCAGCGATGTCGGTGGAGCCGCCCTGCAAAGGCCAGACCCGCGATGGCTGTTACCATAGAAAATATGTACGCTATTCCAGCTGCGAAGCAACCCGATCCGGCGTAGGTGTAGTCCAGTGCCGCATTGTCAATAAGAGCCAGGCACCACAGCAGCATGGGCAGGGCGGCAAGCAACATCAGTACGGATGAAATCCGCAGAAGTATTCGTTTTCGCGGGCTATTATTTGGTATGCCATTCATACTCATAAGCTGTTGCAATTATTTTATTACCACCGGTAAACCCGACCACAATAAATACCTTGTCGCCGTCGGCTGACCCTGCGGGCATCGTGCCGCCAACCGTGACTCGCATACCCGTGTAGCCGGTGTTGGTATCGTTTTTTTCGGTCCAGATATATGATTTTGTGTGCTTTTCCGTAATATCATAAAGAGATGTGTCCGTACCGTATGAGACAAAGGGATCGTCATGGTTGATAGGCGTAATAGCGGCCCCCAAGGACGCCCCAAGATGGAAGCAAATATTGTTTGATGTGTTTGCCTTGATACTCAAATCCAAGGTAACCGGCTCTGCTCCCGAATACCGTTCATTCGGGCTGCTTGTGGTTCCTATATTCTCAACAAATTCGCCCTTGCAATTATCGTGGGTGCTACCGGAGTAACTGTAATCAAATGTTGTTTTGCATCGGTAGATGTAGCTTCCGCCGCCACCGCTCCATGATCCTGAATAGGAATCGTCAGCTGCGCTTGTTTCATACTTGTTATCAAAGCTTCTGACAAGCAGCCAATACCCCTCAGTCACCGCTCCCGGTTTTTTAAGATAACCTTGATCGCGCATCCAGTCATAAAACTTGGCTCTGTCCTTGCCGTAGCCCAGCCACATGGCAATTGCCATGCTCAAATTATCTTCACGGTCTTTTTCACTTCCGAAAACGGAAATATCTCCGCCTACCATTTTCAAAATGACTTGTCGAATGGTAAACAGCGACTGCAACCGCTGCTCAATGGTCATGTCATATTTATATCCGTTTTCAAGGCGGTTGAGCAGGTTGGCATCCTTAAAGCTCCCGATAATCTTCTCATATTCCGCCGCTTTGGCTTCAATCAGATTCTCATTTGCTAGCCTTTTGTCGAATTGTTCCTTTAGATCGGCTTCCACATAGTCTTCCAGCATTTTGATTTCAGCATTAGTCAGGCTATCTTTTCCGTGAAGCCTGCGCCAAGCTTCCTTCTTTTCGCTTAAAAGGCGGTTGTAATATCCGCGCATCTGGATTTTCAGTGTTTCCCAGTCACCGGAGTTAAGCGTATAGCCGTAAGCGCCTTCCTTTGCAAGCCCTGCATACGACTTGTAAGCACATTCCATCTCATAATCTTTCCACGCCATAATACCTTGCTCTACCGCTGCCTTGCTTAAATCCCCTATGGATTTAATCGCAGTCACTGCGCCGCCAGCAGCACCGCCAAACAGGGTAACGCCTAAATCCGTGAACTCCACCACCGCTGTTTTATAATCCCCATTATAAAGAGCCTCTGCGCCTTGGGTAAGTGTGCCCAATTTACCTAAGCCCTCCATTAGGCTCTCTTTAACCAAAGGATTTTCTTGAACCATATCAACTGTGGCTTCGGCAAGAATCTTCCCACATTCATAGGTTAATGCCTCTATATCACCTTTTGCCGCAAGCTCTTGCGTTGTTGGAATAATGTTCATCTCCAAAGCACGGTTAATAATAATTTCACGCGTTTCGCTGGCATAAAGCCCAACTCCATCAAAATAATCATTGCACACTGCTTTTATCTTTTCGATATAAGTTGGATCTTTCACTTCGTTGCTGACAGAATCCACCGCCATTTTGTGAGCGTAAAGCTTGACTTGTTCTTCTCTGTTCATCAACTTGCCACTGTATGATGAAAAATGCCATGTTTCAAATTCCAGATACCCCTCTGACAGGCGAACAGGGTCGGGGATAATCGGCTCCCATTCGCTGCCGTTCCAATATGCCATGACCGTTCGGTCAAAGCTCTCGGTATCGGGGATGTTTTTCTTATCAAGCTTCATGGTGATTTTCACCGGCTGGTTCAGGCGCACCTGCTCCATGCCCTCAACGCTGATATCGATGGGAGTAGTGAGCAAGACGTCTTCTCTCTCGGAGGCTTTCGCCACGATGACACTTACATCCCCGTCAAAAGCTCCAGCAGGAACCGATACTATCCAGCCGTCCTTTTTCAGATTCCCGATTTCTGCTCCTTTGTCCGAAGCAATTTTGGTTGAGGTAAAACCACTTTCTCCACATCCTGCAAGACCTGCTATTGCGGACAGCAGCATGACGGCTACAAGCAGAATCGATAATATTTCTCGTTTCATTGCGCAAAGCTCCTTGATGATAGTTCCACGGCGGTGCGTTCTGCTGCTACTGCGGGCAGGGATACACGTGGTATTTTATCTGTTTTACTACCGTAGCCGGCAAGAGCGAAAATCATAATAAGTGCCAGAAATAAAGACACATATTTTTTCATTGTATTACCTCCATTGTTTTTATTTTGCTTCTTGTGTTACCATCCGGTGATGTCTGCCGTTACGCCAGTTTCATGAAGCAGCTTTTGAGCAGCATCCAGCAGCGCCTGCTTTTGAGTCATGCCGTGCAGCAACTCTACCCGCATGGTCTGGGCCGCATCGCCAAAGGTCAGGTACATCCGTTCCTGATCAATATGGGCGGTGTACAACCGGACGCCATGTACACCGTTAAGACCCCATCGGTAAATTTCACTGCCGATGAGTATACCAAAGGTAGATACTACGGTTTCCTCACGGTCTTTTTTCAATTTGCGTCCCGGCATGGAGATGATTGCAGATGGCACCGCAAGGATGCGATTATCCCAAATGAGTGTTGCATCATAGAGCAGACGGCACTGCCTCACCAATAACAGGAGCGAGATAAGGCTGATCGCTCCAAAAGCGAAAACCATTTCTAATATGAATATCTTGCCGAGCCACACCGTCAAACAAATACTGGCTGCTAACAATAAGGCATATCCATTGCGTTGTTTGCGGATTAATTTCATCTGCGTCAACCCTCCTCAAGTTAAAATTTAAGGGAAGGATGTCTCAAAAACATCGTCCGAAAGGATGAACATGCAAAAAAGGCTCCCATACTTTAGTATGAGAGGCCAGCTATACTATAATTATGTGATTTTATTTATCATTCAGCCTATTGATTTTTCAGCAAGGTGCTGATGAGTTCTGCTCGACTACCTACATCATATTTTGAAAAAATATTCCTTGCATGTGTTTTTACAGTACTCTCACTGATAAACAAAACCTCAGCAATTTCGCGATTGGATTTACCTGAAAGGATTAGCTGCAATACCTCTTGCTCCCGGACGGTCAGCGGGTCAAGAGTTTTAATGTGACGAACAATTTCCGTTTGCTGTGACTGACTCATATTGTCATAAGCGGCAAGGTAGGCATGGCTTTTCAGCAGTAAAACCAGCTGATGGTTCAGCGGCGGCAGCATGACCAGTGTAACGCAAACCACAGTAAGGGCAATCACCGCAACCTCCGCACTGGGAAGCCCTATGGATGTTACGGCCATTCCTAAGACGCCTCCGCAAAGCACTCCGAATACATTGGCGGAAAGCCCAAGGCCAAAAGTATATGCAGGGTTGTCGCTATAATTCAGCATTTCTCCAAGTATGCTCCACCAAAACAGATCGAAAATACCGCAAGCACCAAGCATCAGCGTATCCACAACCAGATAGTCATAAGTGTTTCGCCCTAACAGCATAAAGCTTATGAACGCTCCTATAACCATTGCTATCCCGATATACAAAATTCTGGAACGCTTTGCTTTCATAGGCAGGTTGCGCATAATGGCGAGCGCCACGATATAAGGCACAGCCCAATACCAGCTCACCAGCCCCGTCAGATGCTCAAAAGCGGGGTTTATGACCTGATACATCAGTCCGGAATTAATTGTGATGATAAAGACAAAAAGGCACAGCAATATTAGCGGGGTTTTAATGCTGCCATGCGCCTTGTTTTTTAATGTTTTTTTCTGTTCATTCTCCGGCTCCGCGGGTAACATCCCAATAAACACCGCTCCGATTACAAGACAAAGCATAGAGAGGCTTAGCCCGATAAAGGTTGACCTGTTCATGGTCACCACGTTGACTGTAATCATCAGCAAATTGGAATAAATCAGAACGTCGGCGCAGGATTTAATGTGCTCGTTCTTGGGAGTCAAGGCCCTGAGAAAAAATCCCCATGCTGCCACCGAGCAGCCGCTAAAGTATCCGCTAATAATCAGTCCAACCAACCATATTGAGGAGGGAGCAAAAAAGAACGGTATAGTAGCGACTAAGCATAAACCCATGCCGCCAAGCATAATGCTTTTGGCGGCCACCTTTGATTTGACAAACAGGCCGCAGGTAAAAAGCCCCGCGAAATGCGCGATAATTGCAGCCAGTATGTAGCGGTCGGCGTCTGTTCCACGCAGATCCAGCAGGCTGTACAGCACCTGTCCCTCAAACTGAAATGACAGAATATAGGCAAATAGAAATGAAAATCCGGCAACAGAAAGCCTACGGGTGTTTATTGGATCATGGCCGTTCATGTAATACCTCGTCTCATTTTTCTATTCACCTAAATTGTGGCCCAAATTCTTCTTAATAACTCTTTCACATTCATTACGACATTATTCCATACCCGAGAGCAAAAGATGCCGGCGACCGTCGTGCGGCTAACAGCAATCTAAAACTATACCTCCATAATCCTCGTAGCCAGAACTCGGAGATATTTGCTTCGTCCTCTCTGTTTTGCCGCCCCATCGCTTAACCTGATTAGAGGTAAGACAAAGCATCGTTTGATGATCAGAAATAAGCTTTTGAGATTCCTCCTCGGTCAACTTTTTTGAGCTAAATACCTTTTTCCCATCGCGCAGCATTGTACCAGCCCATTGCCGCGGTTTCAACAAAACATAAAACCTCGCCGGGATTAACCCGTCCGTGGGGTAGTTTTCTTCCGGCAGCTCCCCGGATAATCATACTTTTATGGCCGCTTTTGAGCTTTTCCAATTCTTTTTCTTTTGCCTCAAGATATACTGTTTACGGCTCGCCAATCGGCAGGCTGTTTTTTCCGTAACAGTATCTTTTAACGATTACGAGACAAATCGTTAAAAGATGCACACCCCCAGAGGTCTAATCGTTAAAAATAAACACTTGGCAGCCACAAGTTCGTGTCAAGTATCCTCCGAAAACGGCAGCTCTAAAACACCAACTATTGCTACAAGGCAAAAAGCACAAAGCCCGAAAGCGGCTTAAATCAAGCACTCTCGGGCAAACAAAAAACCACCTGCTGACAAAATTCCTTTTATCAATAGATGGTGTTTGTTTTGGTGCGGGAAACAGGACTTGAACCTGCATGACCTCACAGTCACTAATACCTGAAACTAGCGCGTCTGCCAATTCCGCCATTCCCGCACGGGACTTGCTTATAATACTAGAAGGTTGGCAAAAATGCAAGCCTTCAGTATAATTTATGGAAGTAAAGACGCTGAAAAAAAGCTGGGTGAGCTTTTCGACATAATTTGAACAAAGCTAAACAGCTGAGCGATTAGGAGTTTGTTGTGGAACAAAAAATCGACCTTTTCAAGGCCTGGATAAAAGGTAAGCGGGTTGCGGTACTGGGTGTAGGAATCAGCAACCGCCCGCTGATCCGATATATTTTTTCACTGGGGGCGGATATCACTGCTTTTGACATGCTGGAGGCCGATGATCCTGTTCTGAAAAAAATCCGAGCCGATTTTGAGAGTGAAGGCATCAGGCTTTCCTGGTCAGTCGGGCAGGACTACCTCTCGCAACTGAAAGGATTTGATGTTGTCTTCCGCACACCTAAGATGCGCTACGATTTGCCCGAGCTGCGGGCAGAACGTGAACGCGGAGCTGTGATTACTTCCGAGATGGAAGTGTTTATGGAAATCTGCCCGGCCCGCATGTTTGGCGTGACCGGCAGTGACGGCAAAACCACAACTACAACTCTGATCGCGCTGATTCTGGAAGCAGCTGGCTACAAGGTGCATCTGGGCGGCAATATTGGTATGCCTTTACTGGATCAGGTTGAGAAAATCAGGCCGGCTGATATGGTGGTGCTTGAGCTTTCCAGCTTCCAGCTGATGAGTATGCGTATAAGCCCGGAAGTAGCTGTTATCACCAATATTTCACCCAATCATCTGGATGTGCATAAGGATTATCAGGAATACATCGATGCCAAGCGTAATATTTATTTGTTCCAGCCTTTCTACGGCCGCCTGGTACTAAATGCGGCTAATTATGAAACCGCTTCACTTGCACCGGAAGCAAGGGGAGAAGTAGTTTTCTTTGGTCGTGCGACAACTGATTTCGCTGCCGGCGCCGCGCTTGAGAACGGCTGGCTGACCTACAAAACGCCTGGTTTGGTAACAGATTATGTAAAGGCGCGTGAGATTCTGATTCCGGGTCAGCATAACATCGAGAACTATCTTGCTGCTATAGCTGCAACACAACCATATGTTCAGCCGGATGCTGTCAAGCAGGTGGCTACCGGCTTCCGCGGTGTAGAGCATCGGCTGGAACTGGTGCGCGAACTTGATGGTGTCCGTTATTACAACAGCTCGATCGATACCAGCCCGACCCGTACCCGAGCGGCGATGAACGCGTTGGCTGACCGCAGTGAAAAGGTTGTCCTGATCACCGGCGGCAAGGATAAAAAGCTTGATTACACCCAGCTGGGCGAAGCCGTGCTTAAAGTCAGCCGCAAGATCATACTCTGCGGCGAAAACTCACCTTTAATAGAGCACAGCATCATTCAGTCACTGCCTTATGCCGGGCTAAAATCTGAAGATATTGTAATAATTCATTGCGAATCCTATGAGGAAGCGGTTCAGCAGGCACGTATGCTGGCAGAACCGGGTGAGGTAGTAGTACTGTCACCGGCAGGCACCAGTTACGATAAGTTCCGCCACTTCGAAGAACGCGGTAACTTGTTTAAAAAACTTGTTAATGAATTGACATAACAGAATCAGAATAACTAACCAGAAGAAACCAGACAGGAACTTTAGTGCCGCATAGGCGTCTAAGATAAACAAGCTGTGTAATGTTTGGGATATTTATTAGCGCAGTAGTCGCTTCGTTACTCTTTAAGGAGGGGATTCGGATGCGAATTTGGCACTTCTTTAATCCTTTGCGACTGATTTCTATCGGCTTGCTGTTTACGTTAATTCTCTTTATTCCTGTTCTTAGTGCGTGTACTATCCGTTTTACTGCGACACAACAAAGGCAGCCTTCAAATTACCCGGCAGATTTAGAAAACCCAACCGGTTTCAGGCTGGAAACGGGTGCAACTGAATATGCATCGGGCATCGCTAAGATTAGTTTCACCATTTTTAATGAAACCGGGCATGAAGCAATTTTTGGCGCGCCATTCGTACTTGAAATTAAGCAGAATAATACCTGGTACATGCTGCCATACAAAGATGTGAAGCCCGGCACTGAAATGACCTGGCCGGCGATTGCCTATCAGCTGCCGGCGCATGGTACAAGTCAGGGCACAATAAATCTATCTTATCTTGATGGCATCGAGCCCGGCAATTACCGCCTGATTAAAGAAGTAACTCAAACACAAAGTAGTTCTGATAAAGTTATAGTGGTTGCATATTTTAAGATACAAGAAGGGGAGCAGGGAAAAACCACAACGTTGGCTAGCAAACAGGAGGCAGCAACTCCAAGTCAGTTGAACCCGTTTAGCGATATTGATGCCAAAAGCTTTGAGTTACTAAAACATATCGGATAGTTAATTCTTTTACACCTCAAGGTCGGGTCAGAGAGATCACAGATACAGCTGTTTTATTTAAGATAACAAATTCTGATGTCACTGATAATGGCTACTGGACAGTAAATACTATAATCCATACAACTGCCACTTCTAGAGAAATTGATAAAGATCAGGCAGTTGATGTTAAGGAATATCAACTTTAACCAATGGACAATATCGGATAGTTAATTCTTTTACACCTCAAGGTCGGTCAGAGATACAGATACAGCGTTTTATTAAGAAAAAATCTGATGTCACTGACAAAAACTCTGATAGTTGATTGCAGTCGTTAATTCCGTCAGAAGCAAAGTCCAAAATTCAAGAAATACGAAATTTGTGGTTATGCAGACTGCCTGAAAGGTGCTATTCTGAATATACAAAACAGAGAAAGAGCTTTAACAGAATCCGTTAATGACGCTCGATTTGCAAAGCGAAACGCCCATCCGGATTTGAAGCAAATTGGAGCTCTTCTTGCCGGTGAATCCTATTTGGGTAATGGAAGCAGACGGTTGGGAGGCTGCCTTTTCTAATACCTTTTCCACTGACCATAAATAAACTCGAAACGTCAAAAGGAATTTGTTCCGACTCCGCGACAAGCTATTAATATGCGAGCACATGAGATCGATATCCTTTGGGAGGGTGTCAAATGAGCACTTAGCCGAACCATCCGGATAAACTGCGACCGCGCCTCTGGGATTTCTGGTTGACTGCTGCGGGTCGCAGTAAAAGATGCGGTACGCTTTTTCCAGCGCCTTTGGGTCTGAACTGAACCATTGTCGGTCAAAAGACGGAAGGTGCTGAAAGTTTCGCCGAGAATCGCCTCAATACTTTCTATCGCAGCCAGAGCTGAGCGGGCGGTGTTGTAGTAGCGAATCCGACACAGGAGCAGCTGGGCCTGAGGGAAGAAGGGTCAGAGCACCTTACTGTGAATGTTGCCGATGACGGAACCATCTGGTCGGCGTTGGGCCTGTTTTCACGCGAAGTCTTCAGTACGGCTTCCGCAGGCCTTGTCAACTTATGCTCAGGCTTGAGTCGGGGATTTCGGACTTGAGTCTCAGATCCAGGTTTCGTGCCGGTTGTTGTCGATGAGATTATAGAGAATGCTCGGAGCAGAAGAGTTCATCGGTATTGAATAGGATAATCGACGGCCTTTTACAGAAGTGGTGGCACTGGTGGCGTTCATTCAACTTGAAAAGGATGCGCTTCTTCTTGGCGTGAAAGTGCTTGAAGTGAGCCTTTCAGGCAGTAAAGCGATATGCAGCTTCTGTCGTCTGCCATTGCAGCAAAGGCGGTTTGCCCAGCCGCAATACAGCCCACAACAAATTACCTCGAAGAACTACAACAGCATTTATGATACAGTTTTCACAGTGACGGATCTGACACTTTGGTGCAGTTATTTTGGAAATCCGCCTTCAATAAAGATAAAGGTACGATTCTTGGATCTGCGACTATGGTTTTACGATCTCGCCCTAGCTCGCGGGCAATTGCAGAAAGGCCGTTTTGGCTGAGCATGCTCTGAATGCTAATCCGTTCTGAAAGTGAAAGGTGTTTGAATTGGGCCATAAAACTATCCTCCTCTAATTGGCCCAGAGAAGACTGATCTGAGTGTAACAGTTATCTTTATTTGAAGAACTAAATACCCGATTGAAGTTTGCAGAACTTATTGCCCATGTTGATGGGCGATTCAGATTGCAAATAACCGGTTTCTGGATATTAATATTATGGCATTGACACAAATGCAAATTTAACATACAATAACTTTCGTCGCTTATTGCGAGCGGCTCAGACAGGGACGGGCCATTAGCTCAGTTGGTCAGAGCAGCCGGCTCATAACCGGTCGGTCCGGGGTTCAAGTCCCTGATGGCCCACCAACAACGCCTCTACTGAAAAACTACAACTGCATATGGATGAGGGGGAATTCCCGAGCGGCCAAAGGGGGCAGACTGTAAATCTGTTGTCAACGACTTCGGTGGTTCGAATCCACCTTCCCCCACCAGAAAAAAGACTGTGATTTTGAATCGCAGTCTTTTTTTGACGTGCGCCACGCATGGGCGCTTCACTAGACTCTTTTTCGCAAGTGCAAGGAACAGTTTTGTCAAAACAAGTTAATTGAATAGAAGTTTAACCATTGCCTCAGCTCCCAACTAGCCGACAAAATGCTGAATTGTGCCGTTCTCGAGCAGGATCCAGATACCCAGTCCTATATAGACAATTGGCACGATGATACGTTCATAGCGTTCGAGTGATTCTGAGATCAGCCGGATGCCGGCGACCTTGTATCCAACAAAACATAATAAGGCAGACAGGACGACAAAGGTTAATATCGCAGATATAATCCCTGAAATATCGAGTGAAGCAAAATAGGGGATATAGACGCCGATGTTGTCACCGCCGGATGCGATTGTGATCAGGGTCATGGTCCAAAATAAGCGGTTTTCCCTGGTATGTTCAAAACGTTCAGCTAATTCATCTTCCTCATCTTCATCGTCATCTTCCTTACGCACCGCAACATAGATACCTAGTGTGATAGGGATCAGGCCGAGCAGGCCGATGATCCATTCTTCAGGTATGAAGTGCAGCACATAAGCTGCCAGCAGGCTGGCAATCACCAGAATAGCTGTGCCCAGATAGAGACCAAGCGTGACATGGGAAACGCCGCGTCTGGAACGCGTTTGTGCGAATACGATGGTCAGTATTACCAGGTAATCAATGCTGGTTGACACGAATACGGCGATTGCTGACAAGAGATTAGCTGTCATGATTTCGACCATCCTTGAATATTAATCTAATATAGACAGAAGTTTAGCATAATTTCAAAAAAGGTTATAATGAATCATCGAGGCAAATAGTAACCTGATAATTTTGGCAGCGATCATTAGCTCAGAAGGAGCAAAAATTGGCAAATTTCTTCAGTCGCATACTTGCAGATAAAAATCAGCGTACTCCTGTAAACAGACCCGGCCATATACGCGAAGCAGAACTGCCGGCAGGCGACCCGGCAGCTCCGATACTCAGTTGTTCGGATTTGGAGTATCGGGCGGACAGTTTAACGATTGTTCAGGGGCTGAATCTCCAAATAGAATGTTGTGAACGCGTTGCTCTTACAGGTCCCAGCGGCAGCGGTAAATCAACTATTTTACGCTTACTCGCTAATCTGATCACCCCCACCAAAGGCAGTGTTTATTTTCAGGGCACTGAACTTAGCAAAATCCCACCTGTTTTATACCGGCGGGAAGTATCCTATTTCTTCCAGACAGCGCGCCTGTTCGGTAGGACGGTACGCGACAACCTGGCCTTTCCTTATGAAATCAGGCATCTCGATTTTGATGAGGCTCGCGCAGTAAAACTGCTGGAACGCTGCGGCATTGCGGCTGATAGCCTTAACCAGCCGATTGGTTCGCTTTCAGGCGGTGAGCGTCAGCGGGTGGCGCTGGTGCGTAACCTGCAGTTCACACCCAAGGTTTTGCTGCTGGACGAAATAACCTCGGCTCTGGATCAGGAAAACCGTGAGATTATCTGGCAGTTTTTAAATGAGCTGACTATTGAAAACAATTTGACATTGTTGATGGTTTCGCATCAGGAAGCAGATATTGAACTGGCCGACCGGGTTATCGAAGTATGCCCACCGCCAGGAAAAGGCAGTATCAAGAACAACGGCGCTGTTACGTAAAATTATGGGAGTGAGTAATGCCTTCTGAATTGAACATTACCTTTTGGTCCTTACTGGGATCATTTTCGCTGGTAATCGTGGCAATCGTAATTTCGGGCTGGCTGAAACTGGGAACGCTCAAGGATATCGTTGTTGCCAGTATCCGGATGGTTATTCAGTTGATAATAGTTGGTTATTTGCTGACCTATCTATTCCGCCTCGATAATGCCTGGGTTACAATTGGCATAGTATTGGTTATGGTTGTGAACGCCGCTTTTCAGGCTTCGCGCCAGGGAATAGGACTAAACGGCGCTTTCTTGATTTCGTTACTGGCAATCGGAGCGTCAACTGTATTAAGCCTGGCTGTTCTGACTGCGACCCGTTCCATCTCATTTGTACCTTCACAGGTTATTTCGATAACAGGAATGCTGGCAGGCAACGCCATGACCGCTGTCGGATTATGTTTTCGCAATCTCAAATCGTTGTTTAGGGATAATCATCAGGCTATTGAAGAACGGCTGGCGCTTGGTGCCACACCTCTGCAATCAGCTGTCACCATTGTGCGCGAATCAGTACGCCTGGGCACACAGCCAACTATTGACAACACCAAAACAATCGGTCTGGTTTCACTCCCCGGCATGATGACCGGTCTGATGTTCGCCGGCACCGTACCAACCGCGGCAATCAAGTATCAGATTATGGTCATGTTTATGCTGCTGGCTACTACATCTATCACGTCAACTGTCGCCAGCTTCCTGGCAGTACGCGAGTTTTTTACTCCGAATGCGCAACTGAAGAGGTTTTTTCTTTAAGAAAAGCAGGTTTGAGAATTTGGATCTCAAATACTTGATATTCGCCACTTAATGCAGTATTGCTGCTTTATGTGGTGAAAATATGCATATATATAGCTCTGATTTCTTTAGTCAAATAACGGAAGGTCTAACTGCTAAAAGTTAATTTAATCATCTGCTTCTGTTCTCTCAATAGACAGTGTATGCCTCAAACCGCCCTTGAATACTGTTAT
This sequence comes from Clostridia bacterium, assembly GCA_040772685.1. Classification (GTDB taxonomy): domain Bacteria; phylum Bacillota; class Clostridia; order Saccharofermentanales; family UBA5734; genus JAXGXQ01. The sequence goes on from JAXGXQ010000001.1 coordinate 326,106, forward strand.
GTAGCTGGCGGTGACTTCGGCGCCGACCATAATTACCAACGAGCTGATATACAGCCAGATTAACAGAACAATAATTCCGCCCAGTGAGCCATAGGTGCGTGAATAATTGCTGAAATTATCAACATAGAAACTGAAACCTAATGAAATCAGTATCCAGGCAACTGCTGTAAATGTGCCGCCCAGTAAGGCTTCTTTAAAAGTGACTCTGTGGTCTGCCGGAAAACCGGGTCCGAATTTGAACAGCAAACTGAAGCCAAGTGTCATGACAATCAGCGGCAGAATTGTGCGCGTCAGATCCCAAATCAGGATAATTGTTTCTGTCGCTGTGGGGGTATTGATCAGACTAATAGCTGCTTTTATCAGCTGATCACCAAAAACCTGACTGACCATGGTGAGAATAATCATCAGCGCCAGCATTAAGGTAAAAAACACGGATACCAACCGTTTTACAATTCCTGGACGCTTATTGGTAGTGTCAAAAGCCGCTGACATCGCGTTTAATAAGTTAGCCATGCCGCTTGACCCCGACCAGAGTGCCAAAAATAACGTTGTTGACAGCAGCGTAATTGAACGTTGGCTGACGATTTCGGTAATAATCGGCCCCAACAATTCACGAGTATTACTGGGAAGATTTGACAGCAATTGTGCTAAAACATCTTCACTGGCCAAGGGGGTATAAGGAACAATAGTCAGTATAAATACCAGAAAATGGAAAAATGAAAGCACCAGATAATATGATAACTGGGCGCCGACTTCACCAACTTTATCCTGCTTGATTCTACGGATCAATTCTTTAAGAAACTGATAAAATAATTTATCATTATGTTTTTTGTCAAGCTTTTGTGCAATTTTATCCACCATCTGCCAAGCCTCCTGAACTGGACTTGAAGTTTATTTATAATAACGTTGCCATGAGCAGATAATTATTACAAGTTCATAGGAAACAGCTTCTGTTATAATTAGTAATAGTAAATCGATGATAGTTAGATTCCGGTTGGAGGTGGCTTTGATGCATGATGTAGTTGTTGTCGGTGCCGGACTGGCCGGAGCAGCGGCTGCGCGTCTGCTGGCTGATTCAGGCCGGGCAGTTCTGGTGCTGGAACGTAACGATTTCATCGGCGGCAACTGTGCCGATGAATGGTCGCCTGAGGGGATTCTGGTTCAGCGCTTCGGGCCGCATGTGATTCATACTGAAAGCAGGGAAGCGTGGCGGTTTTTCAGCCGCTTCGCCGAGCTGATTCCTTATCATCATCGGGTTGAAACCTGCGTTGACGGCCAAAACCTGCCGTTTCCAATCAATCGTGACACAATCTGCCAGTTATTTGGAGCCCAAATTACTACTGATGAAATTGCTGAGTTTCTGGCTACTGAGGTTGAAGGTTCAGTCTATAATGACCCGCCGGAAAATTTCCGCGATGTGATTGTCAGTCAGGTCGGACAGCGCTTGTACGAAAAATTCTTCCATAATTACGCGATCAAGCACTGGCAAATTGATCCAACTGAGCTCAGCGCTGAGGTTGCCGCCCGCGTTCTGGTCAGGCAAAACCGTGACAGCCGTTATTTTCTGGAAAAATATCAGGGACTGCCGGCGACCGGCTTTACGGCGATGATTGATGAGATGATGAATCATCCACAAATAGAAATACGCCTGGCAACCGATTATTTTGCTGATCGTTATGAGTATGACGACCATGCTAAAGAGCAACCGATCATTTTTACCGGCAAGCTCGACAGCTACTTTAATTTTGAGTTCGGCCACCTGGGTTACCGGTCAATGCGTTATGAATTCCGGGCTTTGCCAGTGGCGAAATATCAAACGGCAGCAGTAGTCAATTATCCGAATGATTATGACTTCACGCGTGTGATTGAATATAAGCAAATGAATATATCCAAAGCCGAGAATACCGTGATTTGCCGGGAATACCCGGTAGAAGACGGCATACCGGCCTATGTTGTGTTGACGCCGGAAAATATTTCCCGCCGCGCTGCTTATCTGACCAGGGCGGAAGCACTTGAAGCCGCGGGAGAGGTATATTTTGTCGGCCGTCTGGCTGAATTCCGTTCCTACAACATGGACGAGGTGGTGCTTTCAGTGATGAATAAACTGACACCTTTGACGGGCGATATTCATTGACAGCCTTTGCTGTATTGTGCTAATATTTTGCCGTTCAGACTGAGCTGGAAGCTTGGCGCGAACATTTCCGATGGGGTTGTGGCGGAACTGGCAGACGCAGCAGACTCAAAATCTGCCGATCGAGAGATCGTAAGGGTTCGATTCCCTTCATCCCCACCATTTTTCCTTTAACGAGTCCCGTGAGGCTTGCAAGGATTTCCAACTGAATCGTGACCGGGCCCGTTGGCCCGCTTGATTTTCGGGAGCCTTCTGCCGTTCGGGACAGAGGGCTTTTTTGTATCCCGCGTTTAGCTGACAATTGAAGCTGAAGCGGGTCCAACCGGAAGGAGAACTTAAGATGCCGGAATTCAAGACCAAGGCCACACTAATGGACGATCGCGCATTTGACCGCGCGCTCAGCCGCATCGCTCACGAAATTCTGGAACGCAACAAGGGAATTAAGAATCTATGTCTTGTCGGAATTCAACGCCGAGGGGTACCGCTGGCACGCCGGATTGCCGATAAAATTCAAACATTTGAAGGCCAGGCACCCAAAATGGGAGTACTCGACATTACCTTTTACCGTGACGACCTCAGCATGCTGGCTGAACACCCTGTAATCAACAGCACATCCATACCGTTCAACGTCAATGGGCTGAAAATTGTTTTGGTCGATGATGTGCTATACACCGGCCGCACAGTCAGAGCGGCCATTGAAGCGCTGTTTGACATGGGTAGGCCGGCCCAGATTCAACTGGCGATTATGATTGACCGCGGCCACCGGGAACTGCCGATCCGGGCTGATTATATCGGCAAGAACGTGCCGACCTCCCGCAGCGAAATGATCGCCGTCCAGGTCCAGGAAATTGACGGTGCAGACGGAGTAATGCTCTGCGAAACAATTAGCGAGGAGGAGCCCAATGCAGCTGAAGAATAAAGACCTGCTCGGCATTGCCGGTTTAAGTGCAGACGAGATAAACCTGATTCTCGACACGGCAACTACCATGAAACTTGTCCTGAGCTCGCGCACCAAGAAAACCGCTCATTTGCAGGGGCAGTCTGTGGTTACTGTGTTTTATGAAAACAGCACCCGTACCAGGCTGTCTTTTGAAATGGCCTGTAAGTTCATGGGAGCAGCTTCGGCCAACATCGCGCCCTCCGGCAGCAGCGTCAAGAAGGGTGAAAACCTGATCGATACTGCCCGCACAATTGATGCCATGGCCACAGATATTCTGGTAATGCGCCATCCCAACTCCGGCGCCCCGCACCGCATTGCACCATTAATCAAAGCAAGTGTTATAAACGCCGGCGACGGTATGAATGAGCACCCGACCCAGGCTTTGCTGGACGCTTTCACCATGCGCGAAAAACTCGGCAGCCTTGAAGGTCTTGAAGTCGCGATTATTGGCGATATTGCCCACAGCAGGGTTGCCCGCAGCAATATCTACCTGCTTACGACCATGGGCGCCAAGGTGCGTCTGGCTGGGCCGCGAACTTTGATGCCGGTCGAAATTGCCCGCCTGGGCGCCACTGTCTGCCCCACAGTATTAGAAGCGGCAAGCGGTGCAGATGTGGTAATGGCTTTGCGCTTACAGCTGGAGCGCCAGCAAAAGGCTTTGTTTCCTTCCATTCCAGAATATGCCCGCTTTTTCGCGGTCGACCGCAAAGCTCTGGCAGCGGCCAAACCGGGTGCTTTAATTATGCACCCCGGCCCCGCAAATCACGGCATTGAAATTCCCACGGAAGTGTACGACAGCCCGCAATCGGTGATTAACGAACAGGTTCAGAACGGTGTCGCGATCCGGATGGCGATTATGTATCTGCTTTCAGCAAGGAGGAACCCTGCTTATGAATATTCGAATTGATAATGGTCACGTGGTTGACCCTGCCAACGGTCTTGACGGCATCTTTACTGTAGCGCTGATCGACGGTCGGATTGAGCTTATTGCGGAAGAAGGCAAGGGCGCGAGCGAAGTCGAAACCTTGGCAGACAGCCGCTTTGACCGCATCGTCGATGCCTCTGGCTGGCATGTTCTGCCCGGCTTGATTGACGCCCACTGCCACTTGCGCGACCCGGGCTACGAGTATAAGGAAGACATCGTCAGCGGTACCCGCAGCGCGGCAGCCGGCGGCTTTACTTCAGTCATGTGTATGCCGAATACACTGCCGGTCTGCGATAGTGCCGCAGTTGTGAGCTATATCCGTGATAAAGCTGCGCGGGAGGGCTTTGCGCGTGTTTTTCCGATCGGTGCCTTAAGCAAAGGTGAAAAAGGGCTGGAGCTTTCTGAAATCGGTCTGATGGCTGAACAAGGTATCGTCGCGATCTCCGATGACGGCCAGCCGGTGGATACCGGTGACCTGATGCGCAAGGCAATGGAATATGCCTCGGCCTTTGGCCTGAAGGTTATTTCCCATTGTGAAGAGCGCAGTCTGGCTGAGAACGGCCATATGAATGAAGGTTTCGTTTCCACCCGTTTGGGCCTGCGCGGTATTCCGAGTGCTGCCGAGGATATTCAGATAGCACGCGAAATTGTACTTGCAGAATATCTCGATTTACCGGTACATATAGCTCATGTCAGCACTGCCACTGGCGTTGACCTGATTCGCTCTGCCAAAGCGAGGGGAGTCAAGGTTACCTGCGAGACTTGTCCTCATTATTTCACGCTGACAGATGAAGCCTGTCTGAACTACGATACCAATGCCAAAATGAATCCGCCTCTGCGGTCTGCCCGCGATGTTGAAGCTATTATTGCAGGCCTGGCGGATGGCACAATTGATCTGATTGTCACTGACCACGCACCGCATCATGAGGATGAAAAGGATGTTGAATTCGCCTTGGCCAGTAATGGTATCATCGGGTTTGAAACCGCCTTTTCCCTGACTTACGGCGCTCTGGTCAAAACCGGCCGAATCAGCCTTGAGCGATTGGTTGAACTGATGTCGGTGCAACCGGCCCGAATTTTCCTGCCAGCCTACGGAACGCTGAAACTTGGCAGCCCGGCGGATGTTACCCTGGTTGACCTAAATGCTGATTGGGTTGCTGACCGTTTTAAAATGCATTCCAAAGCCCGCAACACACCATGGCATGGCAGCAAGATGACTGGTAAGGTGTGCATGACTATTACAGGAGGCAGAATTACGCATGAGAATGTCGATTAACCTGAACTCGAATAATAATGGTTTTGCTGAGCGTTTGACCGCCAAAATTTCTGAACTGGCGAATCCGACTGTGCTGGGGCTGGACCCGATGCTGGAATATGTACCTGCCAATATCAGAGATTATCTAAGTGACAGATGTTCTGATCAGTTATTGGTCGCCGGCATGGCAATTACCGAATTCAACCGGCGCCTGATCGACGCTGTTTACGACATAATTCCAGCCGTGAAGCCACAGTTGGCCTACTATGAACAGTACGGACGCCCCGGTATGGACGCTTTTTATGAAACCTGCCGCTACGCCCGAACCAAGGGTATGCTGGTTATAGCCGACGGCAAACGCAACGATATCGGCACCACAGCAGCAGCTTATGCGCGCGCTTATCTGGGCGAAACCCAGCTGGAAACTGAAAGCCGGGCGATAGCTGAAGTGGACGCTTTAACAATCAACCCCTACCTGGGCAGCGATGGGATTGAACCTTTTCTGGAGCAATGCAGTCTGCATAGCAAGGGCGTTTTTATTCTGGTGCGGACTTCCAACCCCTCGGCAGGTGATTTGCAGGACCTGAAGCTGGCTGACGGCCGCCTGGTTTATGAATCTGTTGCTGATATGGTGCACAAGTGGGGAAGCGGCAGAGCCGGCGCTTCCGGATTCGGTCCGGTTGGCGCTGTTGTTGGCGCCACCTACCCGCATCAGGCAGCCGGTCTGCGCGATCGCTTGTCGGAAGCGATTATTCTGGTGCCGGGCTACGGCGCCCAGGGCGCGACGGCGGCTGACTGTGCTCATAATTTTACGGCAGATGGACGCGGCGCAATTGTCAATGCCTCGCGCAGCCTGATGCTGGCTTATAAGAAGCGGGAACTGCCGCCTGAGGCTTTTGACGTGGCTTGTCGCGAAGAAGCTATTGCGATGCGCCAGGCGCTTCAGGCAGCGATAACCAACCGGTAAAGAAACACAATTCAAATAATGATACAATAAGCGAAAAAGCAGGAGGCTGAGAACATGCCCTCACACCGGGAATACCATTTGACTTTATGTGATCGGGAAGAACTTGATGCGAATCACGTTGTTCTCACCTTTATCGGCCCGGAAATTGCCGCTGCCGCACAGCCGGGGCAGTTTGTCAGCCTGGCCTGCAGCCGTTTTTTGCGCCGGCCTTTCGGTATTATGGCCGTTGAGCGAGAAACCGGCCGTTTTCAAGTCGGAATCAGGCGTCAGGGCGAGGGCAGCAACGAGCTGGCTGATCTGCAGCCAGGAGCTGAGGTTTCAATTCTCGGTCCGTTAGGCAATGGTTTCAAAATTGAATCCGATCGCCAGATTATTACTGTTGGCGGCGGTACCGGAGTTTTTCCGCTCTTGTTTGTTCACCAGGCGTGCAGCGAGCGTGAAATACCTCATCTGGCTGTTTGCGGGTATCGCAGCAGCGAAGACTCGATTTTGCTGGAAGAATTCGCTGAAACTGCTGATTCCTGCCTGTTTGCTTCCGACAGCGGTGGCTTGGATATGACCGGCAATGCAGCTGAAGCTCTGGAGCAAGTACTGACAATTATGGATGAAGCTGAGCGCTTTTCTTCTGTCGTTCTAGCTTGCGGCCCTGAGCCAATGCTGAAACTGGTTGCAGAGGTTTGCACCCGTAATAAAGTTGAATGCCAGGTGTCGCTGGAAAGCCGTATGGCCTGTGGCTTCGGCGTTTGTCTTTGCTGCGCTGTGGCGACTGAAAGAGACGGCGAAGCCCGGCATGAGCGCTGCTGCGTTGAGGGCCCGGTGTTCCCGGCGGAGGCGATCCAATGGAAGTAAACACTGTTGATACCACCGTCACAATCGGCGGTTTGAAGTTGAAGAATCCTGTTATTACCGCTTCCGGCACCTTCGGGTTTGGCCGTGAGCTGGCGGAATGGTTCGATTTGGCTGAGCTGGGGGCAATGGTCAGCAAAGGCGTAACCAGACTGCCGCGGCTGGGCAATTCGCCGCCGCGGGTTGCGGAGACTGCTGCCGGCATGCTGAACAGCGTTGGCTTACAGAACCCGGGCCTTGAGCGTTTTATTGCGGAAGAACTTCCCTTTATGCTGGCAGCCGGAACCACGGTTGTGGTTAATGTTGCCGGCGATCTGCTGGAAGATTATATCCACTGCTGTCAGACGCTCGATTCACACCCTGTAGACGCGATCGAACTTAACCTTTCCTGCCCGAATGTTGCCAAGGGTTGTATGACCTTCGGTGCCGATGCTGAAAGCGTCCGTGCTGTTGTCGCGGCCTGTCGCGCAGTGACTGATAAACCCTTGTGGGTCAAGCTCACACCCAACGTTACCAGTGTCAGTGAAATAGCAATGGCAGCTGAAGCCGGCGGTGCCGATGCTGTTTCTTTGATTAACACATTAATGGGCATGGTTATAGACCGCCGCAGCCGCAGGCCGCTGCTGCACAATAACACTGGCGGACTTTCCGGTCCTGCCATCAAACCGGTGGCTTTGCGCATGGTAGCCGAAGTTGCGCGGGCTGTTAAGATACCGGTTATCGGCATGGGCGGCATTACAACCGGTGCCGATGCGATTGATTTTATGATCGCTGGCGCTGCCGCAGTGCAGGTAGGCACGGCGACACTGGTAAAACCAACAGCTGCATTGGCAATAAAAGCTGAAATGCTGAAGATCGCGGCAGAGGATGGTGTCAGCCGTCTGGCGGATTACACAGGAACGCTTGAACTCTGGACATAAATTAAACAGTTGGTTAGCCGGCCGATTACAGTTAATGCCAGTAATTTACACGACAGATGAAGATAACACAGGACAATAATAGAGGAGTGCCATATGAATACTGATGAAAGAATCGTCCGTGCTTTATTCGATACTAAAGCGTTGCGGATCAGTTCTCCCGATCAACCCTTCTTTTACACTTCGGGAACTATAGGCCCTTACTATATCAATACGCATTTTCTCTACGGCAGCGAAGCCGAGGCACAGGAACTTTTGACGAAAATTGAAGCAGCTGTCCGCCAGCCGGAAAAACTCACGGCAGTACTTTTGCCGCTGCTGATGAAACAGTATGAAGAAAACAGCACTTACCGCCTGGTTATCGATGCCCTTAGTTCAAAGGCCGCTGAATTGCCGCACGATATTATCTCCGGCGGCGAGCGACGCGATTTCATTTTCTCACTACCGGTAGCGCAGATTCTGGGAAACCCACATCTGAGCATCCTTAAAAGCGGCGAGGTCTGGTTCGGTCGCCGGACAGACTACATTGAATTCGAACCAGAAAAGGGTGAATTGGCCGGCCTGCAGGTGCTCCACATATCCGATTTGGTAACCGCCGCCTCCAGCTACACTCGTACCTGGATACCCGCTGTAACCGGCACTGGCGCTACCATGCCGCATACTCTGACGGTAGTTGACCGTGATCAGGGCGGCGAGCGGGCATTAGCCGGCGTCAGAACTACGTTACACGCACTGACAACATTCTCGGCGGAATTGTTTGAAACAGCTGCCACCGCGGGATTAATTACCAAGTCACAACTGGAACAAATTCTCAGTTTTCTCGAAAATCCAACAGCTTTTGAAAGCAAATTTCTGGCGGAGCATCCTGATTTTCTGAAAGAACAAATCGCGCTGGGCGGCAAAAATGCTGAGCGGGCACGCCTGGTGCAGGAGCGTCTGCGGCATGGCTGAGGGTTCAGTTAAAACGAAAACAGCAGACGTGCCGCGACAGCCGCAACAGTTGCGACAAACGCAGCAGTTTAAGACTCCGGAATACATTCTTAAGCGCAGCCGCCGTAAAACCCTCTGCCTGGTTATCCGGGCTGATGGTTTGCTGGAGGTGCGCAGTCCGTTAAGGTTACAGCAAGCCAGAATCAATGAGTTTGTGCGCGAAAAAAGCGATTGGATTGAAAAAACTCTGGCCAACAGGGAAGAGCAGGTGCTGGTGAAGTTGCCGGACGACAATGCTTTTAAGGAACTCACGCAGCAGACACTTGAACTGGCTCAAAAGATTATCACCAGATATTCAACTCGCTATCCCGAGTTAGAACCGGCATCTATAAGTATTGGCCGCCAGAAAAGCCGCTGGGGAAGCTGCAGCAGCAGTGGACGTATCCGGTTGAATGCCTGTCTGGCAAAGCTGCCGGAACAACTGGCGGAATATGTGATTGTGCATGAGCTGTGTCATCTCAGGCATTTAGACCATTCCGCCAAGTTTCATGCTTTGTTGCAACAGCTCCTGCCGGCCGCTAAACAGCACCAACGCGAATTGAAGCGCTACCGCTTAATTAAACATGATGAGCCCGTTTATGGCAGCTGAATCTTTCTACGGGCAGGTGGTGCTGGTGACTGGCGCCAGTTCAGGTATCGGGCTTGCCGTCGCCCGTTTGCTTTTAGAGCAAGGTTACACTGTACTCGGAGCATCCCGGCGTTTACCGGAAATGCTGCCACGCTTGAGCGAAGCTGATCCTCTGCTTGCGGGTCTTATTCCTTACCGGCTGGATATAACAGAACCGGAATCCTGTTGTCGTTTAGTCGAGCAAATTATGTCTGATTATGGCCGGCTTGACGCCTTGTTTCATTGCGCCGGTTCCGGCCTGGCCAGTGCTGTTGAGGAAACTCCGGTTGAAGAGGTGCGCTGGCAGCTGGATCAGATATTCATCGGTGCAGTTAACATGGTCCAACCTGTATTGCCGCTGATGCGCAGCCAGAAAAAAGGCCTGATCGTGCTGATAAGTTCTGTTGCCGCTTTTGTACCGGTGCCGTATCAGACCTATTACAGTGCTGCCAAAGCGGCGTTGCAGGCTTATGCGACTGGTCTGGCTGATGAGGTTGCTCCGTTTGGTATCCGCATATCAGTAGTTTCGCCCGGTGATACAAAAACCGGCTATACTAATGCCCGGCGGGTCATAGGCAGCGGCCGGCCCGATTCTCCTTATAGCGGACCTCTGGAACGATCTGTAGCCAAAATGGCCAGGGATGAGCAAAATGGCATGCGACCGCAAGCTATTGCGCGTGCAGCCGTCAAGAATCTATACACAAGCAGACCGCCATTAAACCGGACGCCTGGTTTGCTTTATAAAGTTACCCTGTTAGTGCAAAGGCTGATGCCAACGAGACTTTTTCGGGCGATTATCCGCCGGATTTACGCAGCCTGAGGTTTGTCTGCTTAAACTTTTAGAATAAGTATTTGTTTAAAGCTAACCTGAGGAATTGCAGGATACTGCTGCCTGCCATATCGGAATGCTTTATTTTTGTGTTACAATATTTCAACAATCTAAATCACTAAATGCGCAATATTTGTGCTGTTACCGCTCCGGAGATAACGATGAGCTTCATATTTCAACATAAAATGCCGAGTTCGGCAGAAGTTAAAGAACAGTATCCGCTGCCGGCGGATCTGGCTGCTAAAAAAGCAGAAAGAGATCAGCAGATCCGCGCTATTATCGCTGGCGACAGCGACCGCTTTCTGGTGATTGTCGGGCCTTGTTCAGCCCATTCTGAAGATGCTGTCTGTGATTATGTCAGTCGTCTGGCAAAAGTACAGGATAAGGTAAGCGACCGTCTGGTTTTAGTTCCTCGCATATACACAAACAAACCGCGTACAACCGGCTCTGGCTATAAAGGAATTCTGCACCAGCCTGACCCTACCAAAGCGCCTGATATGGTGGCGGGTTTACTTGCTTTGCGCCAGATGCATTTGCGCTGTCTGCGCGAATCAGGGCTTTCGGCCGCTGATGAAATGCTTTATCCGGAAAACCACACACATCTCGATGATTTGCTTAGTTATGTCGCCGTTGGCGCCCGTTCGGTCGAAAACCAGCAGCACAGACTTACAGCCAGCGGCGTTGACCAGCCTGTCGGCATGAAGAACCCGACCAGCGGTGATTTACAGATCATGTTGAACGCGATCTATGCCGCACAGCATCCGCACACATTCGCATATCAGGGCTGGCAGGTTCAAACCAGCGGCAATCCGCTTGCCCACGCCATTTTACGCGGTGCTGTCGACCGCTATGGCAAAGCGCAATCGAACTACCATTATGAAGATCTGATCCGGCTTGATGAGCTTTATAAACGAATGAATCTCAGTAATCAAGTTGTTTTGATCGATACAAATCATGCCAATTCCGACAAGACTTATCAGGAACAGCCACGCATCTCCGCGGAGATAATGCATAACCGCAGGGTTTCGCCTGTTATCAACAATCTGGTGCGTGGATTAATGATCGAAAGCTATATCGAGCCGGGCTCTCAGGAACCGGACGGCTGTGTTTATGGCCAATCTATCACCGACGCCTGCCTTGGCTGGGCTGAAACTGAGGATCTACTGCTTCGCATAGCTGACCAGGCTTAATTTACAAGGAATCTTATTATGAATATAAAGGAAATCAGCGCTCAACTGACAGCAATCAAACAAAGCATGCAGCAAGTCGTTGTCGGTAAGGAAAAAGCGCTCGATTTGATGTTGATCGCACTACTGTGCCGCGGACATGTTCTATTGGAAGACGTGCCGGGCATCGGTAAAACGACAATGGTTTCAACCCTGGCTCGTTCGCTGGGCCTTAGCTTCAACCGCATTCAGTTTACGCCGGATGTCATGCCCTCGGATGTCACCGGGTTTTCGCTGTATAATCCCGCCAGCGGCAAATTTGAGCACCATCCGGGCGCGGTGATGAGCCAGCTGTTGCTGGCAGACGAAATCAACCGTACTTCGCCCAAAACGCAGTCGAGTCTGTTGGAAGTCATGCAGGAAAACCAGGTTACGGTCGATGGGACAACTTACCCTGTACCGCAGCCGTTTATGGTTCTGGCAACTCAGAACCCCGTTGAACATGTCGGCACCTATCCGTTGCCGGAAGCGCAGCTGGACAGGTTCATGATGCGGATCTCCCTGGGTTACCCGACAATTGAAGAAGAAATGCAGATCTACACCCGCTTTATGGATGATTCGCCGCTTAACCATCTGCAGCCGGTTATAGGGGAAGAGGGGGTCCTGGCTTTACAGGCTTCTGTCAGCGAAATTTACTGCAGTGAAGCAATTAAGCAGCTGGTAGCACAGATTGCCGCCGAAACCCGCCGGCATCCGGACCTCGCACTGGGTGTGAGTCCGCGAGGTTCGCTGATGCTGATTCTGGCGTCCCGCGGCGCGGCAATGCTGAAGGGCCGCGAATATGTGCTGCCAGACGATGTTCTGGCTCTGGTTGAACCTGTGCTGGTTCACCGTCTGATGCTGCGTCCGGAAGGGCGGCTGCGTCAGGTTTCTCCGGCTTATGTCCTAAATGAAATCCTGGCTGCAATCGAGATACCGGCTGCACGATGAAGTCGCGGCTGATCAGCTATATCCTGATTTGCCTGTTGTTATATGGTGGGTTCACTTATTCCGGCTACAGGATTTTTCTGGTTGCCTTGATTGTACTGATACTACTGGGAATTGCTTCTTTGGCGCAACTCTTTTGGATCCGCAGCCGCTTGACTCTAGCCAAAAAACTGGAGCCTGACCCGGTTTTTACCTTTGATGCAGCTAATCTGATTATCGAAATAAAAAGTAAAACCCGCCTGCCAATTCCAGTGCTGGAAATTATCACAGAACAGCGCCTGGTTGATCCTTTTGCCCTTAAGCCGGTTCCGACTCAGATTGTATTTCGCAACCGTCGCCTGACTTCACGTATTGGCCGCGGCACTTACCTTGAAACAATCCGGTTGCGTACCGGGATCACGCGAACATATGAGATACATGTCGGCAATATCAATATTCAGGATCCGTTCGGCTTGTTCCATCTGAAAATTGGCTGCGCCTTATACGGAGGCGCAGAATCCTTGAACCTGCACGTTTTGCCGCGACCGAATGAAAAACTTCTGGTGAGCAACTGGCTACAGAGCAACAGGGAAGGAATTAACCCCACTCAACGCTTAGCCGATGAAATCAATACTGTTGCGGACTTGCATCAGATGTATCCGGGCGATTCACCGAAACGGATCCACTGGATTGTCAGTGCCAAACAGAACCAGTGGATGGTTAAAATGTTTGAAAAGGACGAGCAGGCCCAGGCACTTTTACTGCTCGACCTGGGACCAGCGAGTTTTTCCGAACGTCTGTTGACTGCCCGGCGCGAAGCTGTTCTGGGCCTTGCTGCTGCCGCAACTCAACAGATGCTGCAGGCTGAATTATCTGTTTTGCTGGTAACGAGCGACAGCGATCTACGCTATACCTTAGCCGTTCGCGCCGACCAGCAACTGGATCTGCTGGTGCACCTGGCATCATCACCCGAACAAAGTGCCACAGGTTTGCGGCATCAGGCGCAGGAAGGTTTGACCCGTTTAGCCACGGAATCCATGGTTGTAGTAGTCACTGCCAGCCCTGATTCGGAGCTTTCCGCTTTATGCTCAGACTTAAGCAAGACAGGACATCGTGTCATCGTTATATATTATGAAAACCCGATTTTCAAACCGCATCGAGTCGAAAATGAAATAACCAACCTGGTAAATGCCGGAGCTCGTCTGATTCGCATTAAAGAAACCGACCCGGCTAAAACCAAACTGCCGGAAAAGCTGCATAAAGTGCGGAAATCTGCTGATGGTTGGCGCAGGCTGAAGCGGGAGGTTTCCTCATGAAGCCGCGTCAGAACGACCTGCTGGTTAAGTTGCTATTGTTCGTCACCAGGTTTACCCTGGCACTTGGCTTGACACGTGTATTTCTAAATACAAATGGCCTGCGCACAGGTTTTTTTGAGCCGTTTTTCCCGATACTGCTGACGATGTTGGTATTGGCCTTGCTCTTTACGCCGCCGCGCCGCGCTCTGATTACTATTTTAAGCTTGCTGCTGGTGGCTATTCTGGCTTTATTATTGACGCCGGAACTGGTAATGCCCATACGCGAATGGCTAATTGAATTTGGGTTCAAAATATTCGACGCTGTTATGTTTTTCAGCGGTCAAAGCGCGGTAACTGAATCATTAATTGCTTTTCTGATACCTCTCACAGCCGTAATCTTTACGATCATTGTTCATGCTTTTTCGGTCCTGATTTATGCTCCCTTGATTTCCGCAATTATCATGCTGGCGTTGATGACTATCACCGCATTTATGGGTATACGCCAGGACCTGTTGGGTGCCGGGCTGGCAAGCGCCGCAATTCTGGTGCTTTTAGTACGTCGGTTACCACAGCAGCCAACTCGTGTGTTTAACAAGCCGCACCCGCGTCATACTCTGGCAGCTTTGTTAGCTGCTATTCCGATTATTATTGCCTCTTTGGTAATTTCGCTGGTGGTGTCGCCGTTGCTTCCCAGCCGCTTTGGTCATCAACAACAGCTGATGGAAGGTATTATCGATGATCTGACCCAACTGGCCGGTTTACCTCCGGCTCAGGAACTGCAGCCTGATTTCACTCTGGCTTCAGCTGGTTATTACCCTTTAGAAACCCGCCTCGGCGGGCCTGTGACGCTTGGATCCGGCCCGGTGATGGAGGTCAGCGGTCATAACAGAACCATGCTGCTGCGCGCGGGGATTTTCGAAAGCTATGATGGTTTTACCTGGCGCCGCGAACCGCGCGCTGAGACATTCCGTTTTGATAATGTCTTTCAAAATGAGTTACGAGACAAAGTTTTTGATCTTGACCAGCCTGATCCGGAATTGGTCAGCAGCGGTGTAGTTAATAACATTCTGGAAGAAAACAGACTTGAAATTAAGCCGCTGTCACCTGCTACCAGTATGATATTCACCCCGGGGCGCCCGCTTGAGATAAGCCCGCAGACTACCGACCGTTTTCAGGTTCATTTTGATGATTACGGCATGCTCTACAGCAAATATCCTCTGAGTACGGCTAATCCTTATGTGATAATAAGCCGTGTACCGGTTACCGGCAGCGAGCTTTTCCAGACCAGTATAGGGCTGGCGCTCGAGCTGGCTTCAACTGCAAATGAACCGCGCGAAACATTATTTCCCGCCAACTATATGGCAGTACCCGGGCTTGAAACTTACCAGGATGGAGGAGATTTACGCCAGCTGGTGCAGAAGATCACTGCCGGTATCGAAAATCCTTATGAAAAAGCGCTGGCAATCAGATCCTACCTGATCGATAATGCGGCCTATAACCTGGATGTTCCGGTACCGCCGGCGGATGAAGAGTTTGTAACCTGGTTTCTCGAAACCGGCGAAGGCTATTGCGTTTACTTTGCTACAGCTCAGGTTATGCTTAGCCGCCTGGCTGGTCTTCCTGCCAGGTATGTCGAGGGCTTTATCCTTAATCAACCGGATACACCCAACGGCATGACAACTGTCACTTCGGATCTCGCCCATGCCTGGGCTGAAATTTACTTGCCATATATCGGCTGGGTACCTGTAGATGCCACTCCCGGCGGCACAATTCCGGACGAAACTGATCCGGGTGAGGACCCAACAGCTGAACCAACCCTGATACCGGGTGAAACAACCGCACCAACAGAAGCAGAGGCGACTCCAACACCAGTGCCGGAAGTTGATACTCCGGAAGCGGCGGTGGCCAGACGCTGGCGTGATTTTCTGTTTATTACACTGCCGCTGATCTTGGCTGGTATTCTGATTAGGCTTGAAGTCAGGCGCCGCTACAAACTGCTGCGTTACCCAAAACTATTGCGGGCAGTGTTTCCAGACCCGCGTCTGCGGGCAGATATCTATTGGCAGGAATTGCAGTTGATATTGGCTGGCAGCAAGCTGCAGCTGGAAAATGGCGAGACACCCCTTACTTTCCTCGCACGTGCAGCCGCAGATTTTGACCAATCTGGCAAAGAGACAGAATCAGCGCCGCGCTTTGAGCAAATCGGCCGACTGATCGCCCGAATCCGCTACGACAAGTATGAACCGAATGAAAATGAATTGAAATTTCTGGCAACCCAGGTTATTTATCTGGACGACAAAGCCCGCGATAGTAACCCGGTGCGGCACTTCCTGCGTTATACGCTGTCGCCGCGTTTACATGCTGTTGACGGTAAACCGCGCTTGTTGCGAGGACACTTTCTCAAACCTATGTTAAAATAACCCTATCTCGCGCAGTTTATTGCGCTTTCAAGGAGCACCATTTGACAAACAACCACGTAACCACCGAAGAAATGCTGGAGCAGCAATTCCAACTCCAGCGACTGCGGGCTGAAGGCTCGCTGAGACAGTACCATATTTCGACATTCGGCTGTCAGCAGAATGAAAACGACAGCGAAAAGATTGCCGGTATCCTGCAACAGGCTGGCATGACGGAAGCAGCTGATTACCGTGACGCCGACCTGGTGATCATGAATACCTGCAGCGTGCGGGAAAACGCCGATGACCGTCTATTCGGGCATCTTGGCGTTATGAAAAACTTAAAACGCAAGCGGCCCGGGGTTCTTATCGGGCTTTGCGGCTGCATGATGACCCAGGATATTCATACCAACAAAATCCGCAAGAGTTATCCTTTTGTCGATCTGCTTTTCGGACCTCAGGAAATTCACCTGTTACCAGGGCTGCTTTGTGATCGTGTTTTCGAAGGTCAAAAAGCTTATGCCGGCAACGGAGCTGATCTGATTGCCGAGGACTTGCCTGTGGTCCGGGCCCGGAAATTCCGCGCCTTAGTTTCTATAATGTACGGCTGTAATAATTTTTGTTCTTATTGCATTGTCCCATACACTCGAGGGCGGGAACGCAGCCGTGAGCCGGAACGGATTCTGGCTGAAATCCGCCAGCTGGCAGCGGCGGGCTACCGTGAGGTTCTGCTGCTGGGCCAAAATGTAAATTCATATGCAGGCATGGCGGCAGGGGAGACTGCTGCCTGGGATTTTCCGCGCCTGCTTGAAGCTGTCGCTGCCATTCCCGGACTTTACCGGGTACGCTTCATGACTTCGCATCCCAAGGATCTCTCCGCAAGCCTGATCGATGTGATCGCTGCCAATCCCAATATTGAGCGGCATTTGCATTTGCCGCTGCAGAGCGGCAGCAGCCGTATCCTTAAGCAGATGAACCGTCACTATGACCGCGAACAGTACCTGGCTATAGTAAAACTAGCCCGGGAACGGATACCGGATCTGGCCATTTCTACCGATATAATTGTTGGTTTCCCCGGTGAAACTGAGGAAGATTTTGCTGAAACGCTTTCTTTAATGGCTGAAGTGAAGTTTGACAGCGCCTTCACCTTTCAATATTCAAAACGTCCGGGAACACCGGCCGCCAAGCGTCCGGATCAAATCAGCGCTGAAGTTGTCAAGGAGCGCTTTGGCCGTCTGACTGAGCTGCAAAATGCCAACAGCCTGGCAGCAAATGAAGCACAGGTTGGAAAACTGGTCGAAGTGCTGATTGAAGGTCCAAGTCATACGGATTCAGCAATTTTAACAGGGCGCGGCAGTGATTTTCGCTTAATCAATTTCATGTTGAAACCGGAAGCTGTTGCACCTGAATCCCAAGCTCCATCTGATTCCGGCATTGCCGACCCGGCCGCAACCGCCGCTGCTCTGGAAGGGCGGCTGGCGCTGGTGCGGATCACAAATGCCAAAACCTTTTCCCTGGAGGGAGAACTGGAGTGCCTGCTGGCATGAACTACCTGAATCTGGCAGAAATTGAGCGCGGCAAACTGACGCCGATGATGCAGCAGTACCTGGAGCAAAAGGATCTGTGGCCCGATTGTCTGCTCTTTTTCCGGCTTGGCGATTTCTACGAGCTTTTTTTCGACGATGCCCTTACCGCTTCGCGTGAACTTGAGCTGGTTTTAACAGGCCGCGACTGTGGCTTTTCCGAGCGTGCACCGATGTGCGGGGTACCTTATCACGCTGCCGAGAGCTACATAAACCGTCTGGTCGGACGTGGCTACAAAGTCGCGATCTGTGAACAAATGGAAGACCCGACCGTTGCTAAAGGCATTGTCCGGCGCGAGGTGATTCGGGTTTTGACCCCGGGCACACAAATCGATGGTGCCAGTTACGACGAAAAACGCAATCATTATATCGTTGCTGTTTATGCTGAAGGCGGCTATTATGGGCTGGCTGCGGCTGATTTGGCGACAGGTATTTTCGAAGCGACGGAGCTGATAGTAGGCCTGCCTCATCATCGCCTGGCTGATGAGATTGTCCGTTACAACCCGGCGGAAATTGTCTGTAATCCTGGGTTTATAACGGACAAAGCCTATGATTTGTTGATGGACCATCTAAATGTAACGCTTACTGAACTGCCGGCTGCTGAATTTACCGCTGCTGCAGCCCGCCGGAATCTGGCAATCGGCGCCGATTTTGAACATGATCTGAAATCACGAGCGGCCGGCGCTTTGATGGGCTACTTAATTGACACACAAAAGACTGCGATTGCCCATATCGAGCCATTGCGATTCTATACGATTGAGACTGCGATGGGGATTGATGCCAATGCTCGTCGGCATTTGGAGCTGACTGAAACTTTTCGGGACCATACACGCAAAGGCAGTTTACTCTGGGCTGTAGACCGAACCCGCACTGCTCCCGGTGCACGGTTGTTGCGCCGCTGGCTCGAACAGCCATTAATCGACTTGCCTCAAATCCGTGAGCGTCAAACAGCAGTTACAGAGTTCAAGGAACGTTTTATTGTCCGGCAGGAATTGCGCGAAACCCTGCAAGGTTTGAATGACTTGGAACGCTTAGGCGGCAAAATTGCCCTTGGTTCGGTCAATGGGCGCGATCTATTGGCTCTGGGTGCTACTTTGGCGAAAATCCCGGCAATCCTACAGGTACTTAAACCTTTGGAATCAGAGTATGCCCGGACTTTGGCGGCTCAAATCAATCCGGAAATTGAATTGGCGGATTTACTGGAGCGGGCGATCGATCCTGAAGCACCGCTGGCGATCAAAGAAGGTGGGTTGATCCGAGCGGGCTTCAACCCCGAAGTTGACCGTCTGCGTTCTGCTGCTGCTGATGGCAAGGACTGGATTGTGGCACTGGAAGCGCGAGAGCGCGAGCAATCCGGTATCCGTAATTTAAAAATTGGCTACAACCGGGTTTTCGGCTTTTACTTTGAAGTGACAAAATCGAATCTGGCACAGGTGCCGGAGCATTTTATCCGCAAGCAGACTTTGGCCAACAGCGAGCGTTATCTGACTGAAGAACTAAAGAACATGGAAGATACAATTCTGGGAGCAGAGCAAAAACTGCTGAACCTGGAGTATGAGATTTTTAACGAAATCCGTGAGCAGCTGCTGACGTATCTGCCATCGCTTCAGCAATCGGCCCGCGCCCTGGCCGCTCTTGATACACTCGCGGGGTTGGCCGAGCTGGCTGACCGGGAAAATTATTGTTGCCCGGAACTGGACTACACTGGCGACCTGTCAATCGAGGCCGGGCGCCACCCTGTGTTGGAAAAATCGATGCCGGCCGGCAGCTTTGTGCCCAATGATATCGAGATGAATCTGGATGAAAGGCGCTTTATGATTCTGACTGGCCCTAATATGGCTGGTAAATCAACTTACATGCGCCAGGTCGCCTTAATTGTGATTTTGGCGCAAATCGGCAGTTATGTCCCGGCTAATGCTGCCCAAATTGGCATTGTTGATAAGGTATTTACCCGGATAGGCGCTTCTGATGACCTGACGTCAGGACAATCAACCTTCATGGTCGAAATGAATGAAGTCGCTCAAATTCTACATGAGGCTACACCGCGCAGCCTGTTGATTCTGGATGAAATCGGCCGCGGCACAAGTACCTACGACGGTTTGTCGATTGCCTGGGCGGTAATCGAATATATCGCTGATCGTCGCTCTTTGGGGGCACGCTCGCTGTTTGCCACCCATTACCACGAATTGACAGATTTAGCGGCTATTATGCATGGTGTTTTCAATAGTCATGTTGCAGTTGAAGAACGTGATAATGAAATTGTCTTCCTGCACCGAATTGAACCGGAAGGTACTGACGAAAGCTACGGGATCGAGGTAGCTCGCCTGGCCGGGGTGCCGACGGGCATTATTACTCGCGCCCAAGAGCTGTTGGAACAATTGGAAAATGAACATGTGGGCCGTGAACGCCTTAAGATTCGCCGCAATGCCCGCCCGATGGACGGCCAGCTGGACCTGTTTTCGTCGGCGATGGCCAGCCAGGATCAGGAAAATTTAATTGCGCGCCTGGCAGCAACGGAAACAGCACGTTTGACCCCGTTGGATGCGTTGAATCTGTTGCACGAGCTGGCGCAGAAAGCCCGGCAACTTGACACTGCCAAAGGCGGAAGCGGGGAGGGGTATAACCAATGAGTCAGATTCACATTCTCGATCAGCAAACAGCTAACAGTATCGCTGCCGGCGAAGTTGTTGAGCGCCCTGCCTCCGTAGTTAAGGAACTGGTTGAGAACTCACTTGATGCCGGGGCTACAACCATAAGTGTGGAAATAACTGGCGGCGGAATCCTCAGCATGTCCGTTAACGACAATGGTGCAGGAATGGACGAAACTGACGCCAGAATCGCCTGTTCCCGTCATGCTACCAGCAAAATCAGAACAATTGGCGATCTTGACGCGATCGGAACTTTGGGGTTTCGAGGTGAAGCTCTGGCAAGCATCGCCGCAGTTTCCAAGTTAACCTTGCGCACCCGTCAGCCGGAATCGGCCATGGGCTTTGAACTTAGAATAGCCGGCGGTGAGATGATAGAATCTGGAAGCGTTGGCAGCCCGGTCGGTACTACAATTCTGGTCGAGCAGTTGTTCTACAACACTCCTGCCAGGTTCAAATTTCTCAAAAAAGACAGCAGCGAAGCTGCGGCTATTGCTGAAATTATGGAACGCTTTGTGCTGGCACGCCCTGATGTCTCGTTCCGCTTGCTGAACAATAAACAGGAAGTGCTGCATTCGCCGGGGAATAACGACTTGCTTTCAGCAATTTACGCTGTCTATGGGCGCCAACAGGCAGGCTATTGTGTGCCGGTATCCGGCAGCAACGGACCATTAACTGTAAGTGGTTACGCGGCCCGGCCGGAAGGAGCTCGCGGTAACAGAAGCGGTCAGACACTCCTGGTTAACAGCAGAATTATTCGAAGCAGCGCTGTTACCGCAGCAATTAACGAAGCTTACAAGACACGACTGATGAAAGGACGCTTCGCCTTTACCGTCTTGCGCCTTGACTTGCCGCCTGAACTGGTAGATGTCAACGTGCATCCACAAAAGCTGGAAGTCCGTTTCTGGAAAGATCAGGAAGTTTTCAGCGCGGTTTATCACGCTCTTGTCTCAGCCTTGAATGAACATGCCGGTGTGCCCGAATTCGCACCGGACGCTTCACCGGCACCGAAATCAGCAACAACGCCGGCACCTATACCGGCGCAGTCACCGGCGCAGGCACCAGCACAGGCACCACCACAGGCACCGGCGCAGGTACCGGCACCGGCAGCGCAGACCAGGAAACCAGGTGAATCCGGCAACTACACGCTAAAAGACAGCACTGTAGCACCAGAGCCTGCGACAGGTTCAAGCATTTTCTCTGATCAGTGGCCTGTGACGTCCAAGCCTGTACCTATTGCCGCTACTGAAGAACCAGCAGCGAGCAAACCTGTAGCGGAACCCGTTACAGAAATCCAACATCAAAGCTTACTAAAGGCGGCAGATCTCTCTCAAGGCAGAATTATTGGCCAACTCTTTTCCACTTATATTCTGGTTGAATGGCAGAATGAGCTGTTAATGATCGACCAGCATGCAGCGCATGAAAAAATTCTCTATGAAAAGCTGCGCGCTGCCTTGCAGGCCCGTAAAAAACCGGCGGTACAGTTGCTGCTTGTACCACAGACCATGACAATTACTCCAGCTGAAAAGATTATTTTCGAATCCGAAAAGGAGTTTTTCAGTGACCTGGGTTTTGAGCTTGAGCCTTTTGGCAGCAATAGTTTGCTGATCAGAAGTCTGCCGGAACTTGATTCCACAAAAATTAACGCAGAAGCGGCAGTCCGCACAGCGTTGCAGAACCTGCAGAATGTTCGGCGCGCCGCTCCGGAAACCGTCGATAGTATAATCGACGAAACACTTTACCAGATGGCTTGTAAAGCCGCTGTTAAAGCTCACGACAAGCTGGCACCAGCTGAAATTGAACGTTTGTTGGCTGATTTAGCTCCGCTGGAGAACCCATATACCTGTCCACATGGTCGGCCTGTCATTATCCGTATGCCGCGTTTGGAATTGGAAAAGAAATTTAAGCGGGTGCTCTAAGTGAACGCAGAAAAAGCAGTAAAAATTCAAAGCGATCCTGCTATTGTCAAGGAAAAGGTGCTTGTAATCGCAGGGCCGACAGCAAGCGGCAAGTCTGCCACGGCTCTTTTAGTGGCTGAAGCTGCAGGCGGCGAAATAATTTCTGCAGATTCAATGCAGCTGTACCGTGGCCTGAACATCGGAACCGCTAAGGTGAGTCCGGCAGAACAGGAGCGGGTCAGACACCATTTAGTAGATATTCTTGATCCCGTAGAACGTTTTAGTGTCGCAGCTTGGCAAGAAGCGGCTCTTGCCGCTATTGCCGATATTCTGGAACGCGGGAAACTGCCGATAGTCTGCGGCGGAACCGGACAGTATATCAGTTCATTGCTGGAAGGCTTAAGCTTCACACCAATCGCAGTCGATCTGGATTTGCGGCAAAAACTAAATGAGCGTGCTGACAGGGAAGGTACAGGGGTATTGCTGGCTGAAGTTGCTGAATTCGACCCTGCAACAGCTGCACGGCTGCATCTTAAGGATCGCAAACGGATAATCCGTGCCCATGAAGTGTATCGATTAAGCGGCAAAAGCCCGAGTCAGCTGAATGCTGAGTCGCGCAGCCAACCTGTTCCATACAACTATCTGGCTTTTTGCCTTTGGCCTGAACGGGCTCTACTATATAAACGAATCGAACAGCGAGTCGATGCCATGCTGGCCCAGGGATTAATTATGGAAGTTGAAAGTCTGAATCTACAAAATCTGCCGGCAGACGCACCTTGTCGTCAAGCCATTGGTTATAAAGAAGTGTTTGCTTTTCTGGCAGGTGAAGCCTCGCTGTCTGAAACAACTGACCGAATTAAACAAGTTACACGAAATTACGCCAAACGCCAGTTGACCTGGTTTCGGCGCCTTTCTGAGCTAGAGCGTATCGAAACGGCATCTCCTCAAGTTGCTGCACAACATATCCTCGAGAAAATCCGTCTTGCTTAATAACAACACTTTAAAATAAATCGTAATTTTGTTAAATTACAAAATTCTCAACGAGAGAATCGTTGAGAAAATCACTCATTACTTGTTTTCAACAGATAATTCTCAAATAATCTGATATTTTGTTCAAATATCGGATATATCTCATTGTCAAAGCTGGTCAAATTCCGCTAGAGTATAAGGAAATTCATCTCTGGAGGAAAGCAATGAAAGCGAATCAACAAGTTATGAACCAGTTCGAACGTGATTCAGCCCGGGAAAGCAGAGGAATGAAACTGCAAGACGTTTTTCTAAACTACTGCAGAAGAGAAAAAGTCGAGGTAACCATTCAACTGCTCGACTGCACCAGCCGTAATGGCCAGATCGTCGGCTTTGACTATACCTCGATCATACTGGAAGCTGAAGGCCGCCAATATCTGCTTTATAAGTCAGCGATTGTCGCAGTTAATCCCAAACAAACAGTGAATTATATTTTTAACGATAATTACCGCGGTGACAACCGCATTGGAGTGTCAAAGGGACGCTCGGAATACGCCACATACCTTGCCTAAAATTTGACAATCAGGGCGGTCAAAGGGGATTGGGCTGTACTTTGGATTCTCAGGCCGCAAGACAACTTGACCGTTCTGATTGGCAAGGGTTTTAACCGTTGCTTCATCATCAATCAAAGCTACAACAGTGTCGCCCATATTCGCAGTCTGCTGCTTACGCACTATTACGTAATCTCCGTCAAGTATCGCAGCGCCCTCCATGCTGTCACCACGCACCCGCAAAGCGAAAACTTCACCGTTATCATCAAAAAATTCGGCTGAGAAGGGGAGGGTACGTTCGATATTCTCTGCTGCCAGAATAGGTACCCCGGCTGTCACCGTGCCAACAAGCGGCAGGTTTACCACCCGTTCTGATTCTGCACCTGGTATCGTAATCGCCCGCCGTTTGCCAGCCTGATAATCAATCCTTCCGGCTTCCTGCAGGCGTTTTAAGTGCCCGTGAATTGTAGAGGTGGAACGAATGCCCACGCCTTTGCAAATATCGCGTACTGCCGGCGGATAGCCTTCATCACGAATATATTTAACAATAAAATCGTAAACCTGATCGACTGTCTCATCGACATTGGAACGGGTAAAGCGGTAAGTCGACATTGGACAAGCCTCCTGTAACTTCGTGACGCGTTTAATCAATAAGTGCAGCACAATTCTTCTAAAACATCTTACCAAAAGCAATATATCGACGTCAAACTTTTGTTCGTTTAATTGACATAAATATTCTTTTTGGCTGGGGATCATATTTCGTTTAGTTTGCTGGAATCGGAAATGAACTCGAAAACGAGTACATATTAATGTATAATCTCTCCAGATAAGATAATGATTAAAAATCATAATTATTTGTGCCCAAGAAGGAGATCAGTCTTGAAACAAAATCAAGAACCGGCAAAACATAAAACGGATGTCCGGTCGCAGGATTCTGATCCGGAAAACAGCAAGAAATCCGCAGTGCAGGATACTGTTTCTGCAATTGGAAAGCGTCTGGCCGCTTTGCCGCCTGCGCTTGCTAAACAGCTTTCTGCTACAGGCAAAAAAATCAAACAGGGTGTTGCCGGACGTACAGCGCAGATTCGGGCACGGCTCGAAAACCAATTGCCCGAAACAACAAAATCAGGTTCAGCGGATCAGATCGATGCAAGAGCGCCGGCTCGTTTAAAGCAGGGAAGCAAGGCTGATCAGCCCACCCAAGTACCTGACATCGGCGAAATCTCTCTTGAAGCCAGCCTCAGGGTAGATGCTGCATCTGATGATACACGCCCTCAACCTGTTATTAATAAATCTGAATTAGAAAATATTGCGGCTTATGAAAACCGGATATCAGACGAAGAAATTCACGCATATTCCAGTTCTCTGGAATCGGATTATGCCAATAAAAATTACGTAAACAATAATCGTGCACCAGCTACCGGATCAAATGTGGAAAGAGCAACGACAGCAGTTGCCGCCACCATGACCAGCTTTTGGACCTCAATAAGGCATGCCTTCAAGGCTTATCGCAAACGCCGGGCTAATGACCGCTCCATCCGCAGGAACTCACGCGAGAAGGTGTATCGGCTAAAAGGTTATACCACTGTTGCCAAAGTTAACCGCAAATATGCTTCAGAACGCCGCCAGCGTATTCTGCGCCGCATCTTGACGATTATTATTGCTATTCTTACTCTGATTCTTTTATTCAAGTTATATAATCCCTTTACCGATATGGGCGAATGGTCACGAATCTTCGGCATCGATAGCCTGAATAAAACCGCGACATCCCAAACAACTTCTTCAGTAAGCGGACAAACAAGCACCAGCAGTAACAGCGTAACAGCTACACCACCAGCAACCCGCTAGAGAATCCAAATTTTTGTCAGCCAGCAGGTGAGAGCGCTGGCTTTTATTTTTGCCCGCTTCTTTTGTCAATATTTTTCCAAATCGTATTAGACAAAATAAATATTTTATATAATTGGAGAGAGGTAAAACGCTGATTTTAGGGGCTGGAATCAAATTCCAACTGGTTGATAGCAAATTGGCTGCTTTCAGCTAGACAAGATTTTAAGTTGACTTTCCTGAATATTAGCCCGGCTTCGGACTTTTCTATTTAATCTTTTTTCACTTATTTTGGCTTTCCGTTCGTACTTCAAGTATTCTTGATTAATTCCTTGTTTAAAGCTCAAGCACTTGTTAAGATCGCTTCGGGATCGGAAAAATAATTAAGTTAGCTAAGCTGCCGCGATGCAACGTTAAATTCTTTCAAAGTTTTACCGCAAAAAATCAACAGCAGCTTTTGACCCGTCACAGTCAGTAGCTGCTGTTGCTGATGTTGGTTGTTTTACCCCGAACAAACGTTCTAGCTGTTCGGATTGTACTTTTATTGTGTCCTAATGTGTTTAAATCCTACTCGTTGTTGATGATCATTCCTGTTCATCAACTGTCAGCATACGGTTGACGGCGCTGATGACTGCGCGCAGCGAGGATTTCGAGATACTGGAGCTGATGCCGGCACCGATATGCTGTTTGCCTTTGTCGTCCAGAACTTTAACATATGTGATAGCTTTTGATTTACTGCCGCTGGTCAAGGCATGCTCACTGTAGTCCGCGATTTCAAATTTCCGGCCGATTACTTCCTGCAAAGCATTGGTGAACGCATCCAACAGACCATTGCCGTGGGCATTGATAATTTTGGCTTTTTCATTAATAACCATTTTGCCGCTGAAGCGAACTTCATTTTCGCCTAGCATCTCTTCCCTGTAATCCTCCATCTTAATAGGAACCATTAGATTAACATAGGTGCTTTGGAAAAGTTCGTGAATCTCATCGGGTTTCATATCCTTATGTTGATGGTCTGAAACCCGGGTAACCTCGCGGCTGAATGCCTGCTGGAAATAACGCGGCAACTGCAAACCAAAGCTGCGTTCCAGCACAAACGCCACGCCGCCTTTACCGGACTGGCTGTTGATGCGGATAATCGGATCATAACTGCGACCGACATCGATCGGATCAATCGGCAGATATGGCACCTGCCAGCAGCTGTCGATTTCAACCCGGGCCATGCCCTTTTTAATAGCATCCTGATGTGAACCGGAGAAGGCTGTATAGACAAGTTCACCTGCATAAGGATGCCTGGGCGGAACTTGCATATTGGTGGATTCTTCATAAACCCGGATAACTTCGTTGATATCACTGAAATCAAGCTGTGGATCGACACCCTGTGAAAACATATTCAGCGCCAGGGTAATAATATCGGCATTACCTGTACGTTCACCGTTACCAAACAAAGTTCCTTCTACGCGATCAGCACCAGCCATCAAGCCGAATTCGGTGGCCGCAACGCCTGTGCCGCGGTCATTGTGAGGATGCAGGCTGATTTGGATTCCCGAACGCCAGCGAGTGTTTTCAGCGAAAAATTCAATTTGATCAGCGTAGATATTTGGTGTGGACATTTCAACCGTTGCCGGCAGGTTGATTATAGCCGGCTGTTCTGCCGTCGGCTGCCAGACATCACAAACCGCGTCACATACTTCAACAGCGAAATCCATCTCGGTACCGGTAAAGCTTTCCGGTGAATATTCGAACATAAAGGTGCTGCCATAGGTATCCTGCTCAGCAAGTTCCTTGATATGACGTGCTCCGGCAATCGCCAGGTCGCGGCACTCACCACGGCTCATCCGGAAAACTACATCACGCTGGACAACAGAAGTTGAGTTATACAAGTGGACAATTGCCTTATTAACACCTTGCAAAGCCTCAAATGTTTTTGTAATTATGTCCGGACGTGACTGCGTCAGAACCTGAATCCAAACATCATCAGGTATCAAATTATGTTCAATCAAATAGCGGGTAAAGGCATATTCAGTGTCGGAAGCTGCCGGAAAGCCAATTTCTATTTGTTTGAAGCCAAGGTCTACCAACAATTGGAAAAACCGGATTTTCTGCGCCAGACTCATGGGGATTTCCAATGCCTGGTTGCCATCGCGCAGGTCTACACTGCACCAGACAGGTGCTTTGCTGATTTGTTGATCCGGCCAACGGCGGTGGGGTCTCTGGATAGGTTGATATGCTTTGTACTTCTGATAATTCTTCATGTGCTCCTCCTTGTTAAGGGAAATAAAAAACGCCATTCATCTTCTTTTACAAAGACGAAAGGCGTAATAATTGCTTTCGCGGTACCACTTTGTTTCGTATCCTGTCAGGGATACGCACTCTGCAAGCACGGGACGGCAAGACCGTCGATGCTCAGTCGCTTTAACGGGCGAACCCGACACCACCTACTTATTATTCAGCGTGTACACTCCAGGGCGAGTTCAGCGCGAATCCTTGGACTGCCTTGCACCACCCGGCAGCTCTCTGACCTTGAATTTCCGCTTACTGATCCCCATCAACGTGAGGTATTAATTTGTTTAGGTTCAAATGGTTGTCGTAAATCTAACACAGGTAATTGGGATTCGTCAAGTATATAATTTGAAAAAGGTAATCAGGTTGTACCGCGTACTACCAGTTCCGGCTCAACCAGGATTTTCTGGGCAGCGTGGTTCGGGTATACGTCCATTTCAGTCAACAGAGCTTCAAACGCCTGGCGGCCAAGCTTGTCGCGCGGCTGTGAAATAGTGCTGAGCCGTACTTGCGGCAGCGAGGCATAGGAAATATCATCAAAGCCGATAATACCAAAATCACGCGGTACGTTGAGCCCGTGATCGCGCGCATATTGCAGCACACCCAAGGCAATAATGTCATTACCGCAGAAAACCGCATCCGGCGGGTCGCTTAGCCGGAACATTGAGCCAATCCGCTGATAGCCGGATTCCATACTGAAACCACCATTGTTGATCCATTCCTCACGCACTTCCAGACCGCCTTCGATCAGGGAACGTTTGTAGGCATCCATCCGGATCTGGTTGGACTGGCTGGTCAGCTTGCCGCCAAGGTAAGCGATCTTTTTGTAGCCGCGTTCGATCAGATGACGCACAGCAAGCTTGCCGCCGGCCTCATGGTCGACTTCAATATAGCTGATATCGTCTGGCTGGGCGTGCCAGAAGAGGACGATGGGAACATTGATTTCCTTAAGACGTTCCTGGGACAACTCATTAACCGGCTTGCAGATAATACCGTCTACGCGCTGTTCCTGCATGATACGCAGCTTATCAGCTTCCTTTTTTTCATCCCAGCCGGTATTGCAGACAACTACAGTATAGCCGGCTTCTTCAGCGGCTTCATTCACCGACATGGTGATATCTGAGAAAAACGGGTTAGAAACGTCAGGGACGATCAGAGCAACCATTTCAGATTTGCGTTTTACCAGGCTGCGGGCAATTGCGTTCGGTTGATAACCGAGTTCTTTGGCCAGCTCAAGAATGCGGTTGCGCGTTTCCGGGCTGACATCGGCACGACTGTTCAGTGCCCGGGAAACAGTGGCATAAGAGACGCCGGCACGTTCCGCAATATCTTTGATCGTTATCATTTCTGTCCCCCTTGAGTCGGATTATTTAATTTGTTATTGATTATTGGTTTTATCATTTTGATCTTAAATATTATTGGGAAATTATTTCTTCTGAATATAGCCCAAATGGACCAGCAATTCCGCGGTCAGGATAGCGCCGCCGGCCGCGCCTCGAATTGTGTTGTGCGACAAGCAGGCAAATTTGTAGTCAAAAATCGGATCCTCGCGCAAACGGCCGATAGTTACAGCCATACCGTTGCCGGCCATGGCATCCAGCAGCGGCTGCGGACGATTATCTTCAGCGAAATAACGCAGGAAAGGCTGCGGTGCTGATGGCAGGTTGGCTTGTTGCGGAATGCCGCTGTAATTTTCCCAACGGGAGATGATCTCTTCCTTCGACGGTTTATTGCGGAATTTTACCGAGACGGCTGCTGTGTGGCCTTCCTGGACCGCAACGCGATAGCACTGAGCTGAAATAACCGGTTGCGCAGCTACAATAATTGAATCACCGCTGCCGCTCAGGCTTCCCCAGATTTTACCCGGCTCGGTTTCGCTCTTCTCCTCTTCCCCGCCAATAAACGGGATCAGGTTATGGTCCATTTCCGGCCAGGACTCAAAGGTTCTGCCGGCGCCGGAGATTGCCTGATAAGTGCAGACATTAAGTACTTCCGGGCCAAATTCGAGTAATGGTGTAAGCGCCGGCACGTAACTTTGCACCGAGCAGTTCGGCTTTGCGGCGATGAACCCTCTTTTGGTGCCAAGGCGGCGGCGTTGCGCTTCGATCAGAGCGGCGTGCTGCGGATTTATTTCCGGAATTATTACCGGAACATCTTCTGTCCAGCGATGCGCTGAGTTGTTTGAAACCACCGGTGTTTCCAGTTTGGCAATTTTTTCTTCTAAAGCGCGGATTTCTTCTTTTTTCATATCAACCGCACAGAAAACAAAGTCTACATCCGCGCAGATGGCTTCAATTTCTTCAGTGGAACGAACCACCATTGAACGGTAAGCAGCCGGAATTTCCAGCGGCAGACGCCAGCGGCCTTTGACGGCTTCTTCATAGGTTTTGCCGGCAGAAAATGGCGATGCAGCGATCGCTGCGACTTTAAAATATGGATGACTCTCAAGCAGGGTCAGAAAACGTTGGCCGACGTAGCCGGTACCACCGATAACCGCGACTTTGAATGATGGCTGTTGCATGTATTGTTTACCTTTCTGTACTTACATCCCCGTTTAAGCGGATTTGCCATTAGTTGGACTTGTCCACAATAGGTGGACATTTGTATTTATCCCGAAAATTTTATCATATGTAGTTGATCAGCGCAAGGCAATCAGCTATAAAGAATGGTCTCTTTCAGTAGTCGGAAAAGCCTGTCTTTGCTGGATCTTTGCGATATCTTCGTACAATGGGGCATCCGACTCGATTTATTGTGCTATCGTTTTATTATACCTGTTATTTCAGGTAAAATGAACCTATCGACAACAGGAGGATACAGGCATGACGGCATTCGGCCAGGAAAAACAAGCAGCGAACGAAAATGCTGATATTGCGGCAAAAGATAATTATATACCGGCTGAACAGCCGAGCAACAGCTTTCCCCTGCTCGAACGGTTTCTTGGATATTTTCAGGCCGTGCTTGAACGCTCGCCGCTGACTATACGTGAGTACCGTTATGACTTAACCTTATTCTTTCGCTGGTTGAAAACACGGCGCGGTTTAGTTGCCAATAAAATAAAATTTAAAGAAATTCCGCTGGCGGATGTTGATATTGAACTGATCCGTTCAGTAGATCTGACAGATCTCTATGAGTACATGACCTGGCTGAGCCGTGAACGCAAGCTGCAGCCGGCGACAAGGGCTCGAAAAGTATCTTCACTGCGTTCCTTCTTCCACTTTCTGCGCACTAAGGATCAGCTGTTGACCGAAAATGTCGTGGACGCGCTTGATCTGCCGCGTCAGGTAAAGCGCCTGCCGCGCTATTTAAATGTTGAAGAAAGCCGTCAGCTGTTGAACGCTGCTGCTTCCGCAACCTACGAATACGCGGAACGTGATTACTGCATCTTGACCTTGTTTCTCAACTGCGGTCTGCGTCTGGCCGAACTTTGCAGCATCAACATGCGCAGCATTCGTGACGAAAAACTGACTGTCATCGGCAAAGGCCGTAAAGAACGGACTGTTTACCTGAATGGTGCCTGCCTCAACGCTTTGGATGCTTATCTGGCGGTGCGGCCGCGCACCGCCAAGACAGACCCGGAAGCTTTGTTTGTCAGCCGCCTGGGCCGGCGGATCAGCCCGAAAACAGTGCAGTATCTGATCAAACGCTACATTACCCAAGCCGGGCTCGACCCCAAACGCTATTCAACGCATAAATTGCGCCATACGGCTGCAACCCTTATGTACCAGCATGGTCAGGTGGATATCAGGGCGCTCCAGCAGATTCTGGGGCATGTCAGTATTGCGACAACCGAAATTTACACACATATTGATGACCGGAGGCTGCATCAGGCTGTCGAAAGCAATCCGCTGGCAGCTGAGCGTTTACCCAGACCACCAGCGGATACTGACAAAACAAGTATTGAAGAACAGAATTAGGTCAAATATAAGATATTTTATTTAATGTTTCTTTTGATAAATGTTTTCTTGCTTAATGCTTATTCTTACTTGATGTTTTCAAAAAAGGCTTTATAGGCAAGATAAGTATAATATACGTCGATCTTGCTGGTGATTTCAAAAGGCGAATGCATCGAAAGCACTGGCACGCCGCAATCAATCACTTCCATCCCGAGGTTTGCCAGGTATTTGGCGATTGTGCCGCCGCCGCCCTGATCAACTTTACCCATTTCACCTGTTTGCCAGGCAACGTTATTTTGCTCGAAAGCACGGACTACTTCAGCAAAGAATTCGCTGTTGGCGTCGCTGGTTCCGCTTTTGCCGCGTGAACCGACATATTTGGCCAGGCAGATGCCCTTGCCCATGTAGCTGTTGTTTTTCGGGTCTGAGACAGAAGCATAATTGGGGTCAAAAGCGTTAGTGACATCAGCTGAAAGCAGCTTGCTGTTTTCCAGCATCAGCTGGTGGTCAAGAGGTTCGCGGCCGCCGCCTGATTTTACCAGCAGCTCATGCATAAAATTCTCATACAAGCGGGATTGGGCGCCGGTATTGCCTTCGCTGCCAATTTCTTCCTTATCAAACAACAGGCAGATAGACGTGCGCTCCGGTGCCTCCAAGTCACAAGTGGCTGCCAGTGCAGTAAAGGCACAAACTCTGTCATCCTGGGCATAGGCTCCGATCATGCTGGCGTCAAGCCCGACATCGCGTGCCGGATAAGCCGGTACAATTTCCAGCTCTGCGGTAACCAGATCCTTCTCAACGATGCCGTAGCGCTCGTTCAGCAGCTGCAGAATTGCCAGCTTAAAGCGGCCGCTCGCTTCGGGGTCGGGATACGGCAGGCTGCCGATCAATACATTGAGATCCTCGCCTTTGATAACCTCATTTGCCTTGCGGCTCATCTGCTCTTGACCAAGGTGCGGCAAAAGGTCGGTAATTGTCAGCACTGGGTCGTCAGCATTCTCGCCTACTGTGATCGTAACGGAAGAACCGTCCTTCAATACGACTACGCCATGTATGGCAAGAGGAATAGCTGCCCACTGGTACTTTTTAATACCGCCATAATAATGGGTTTTAAGGAATACCATGTCATTTTCTTCGTAGACAGGTATGGGCTTAAGGTCGAGCCTCGGGGCATCGATATGGGCGCCAACCAGATTGAGACCTTCAGTCAGCGGTTTGTTGCCAACAACAGCTGTGACAACACCTTTGCCGCGAATGTTTTTGTAGACTTTGTCGCCGGGCTTGACTTGTTCCATCTCGTCAATCGCTTTGTAGCCAAGGCTTTCAACCGCTTCTATGACAGTAATTACTGCTTCGCGCTCTGTCTTGGCGATATCGAGGAATTTCTTGTATTCCTCAGCGAAATCATAGGCAGCAATGCGATCGTCTTCACTGCAGATGTCCCAGATATTTTTAAACTCCACTGAAAGCTTTTCCTTCAGTGCTTTGGTTTTTTCCTGTTGTTCCTTCTTGGCTTCTTCTGAAGTATTTTGTTTTGTGGCATTTGCCTTATCGTCCGGATGTTGCCCGGCATTTGTGAAATATAGTTTTGTCATATTTTCCTCCTGAATTTTTTTTACAGACTAAAATTTGGTATTGCGTTTTTTAGCCAAAGCCAGCCGGTTGGCTGAACACGCTTATCACAATATTATAGCAAATACTGTTAGAGCAAACGATAATTTATTAAGGGTCTATGTTCAGCCTCGGTAACCAGGCAAACGACAATCGCCGGTCAATAGGCTATAATAATTTCTGCTTGCGAAATTTAGCAGCGCTGGCAGGATGTTATTCAGATTGATTTGCCAGCCTGATTGAAAGGACTAATTATGAACCATTCGGGACGCCGATTTGTAGATACCCACACCCACCATCAACCATTTTCACGCGACGCGGGCCAACGCCTGGCGGAATTGCTGCAATCCGCAGCTGATTCCGGCCTTGCCGGTGTCATGTTCAGCGACCATTATGACATTGATACTGTACCACCCGGCAAACCTCAGGATATATTCGATTTAGATGAGGCTTATCGCGAATGGCAGGAAGAAGCTCTGCCTGCAGGCGAACAACTGGGGATAAAGACTTATTTTGGCATTGAAATCGGCTACCAGCCGCATTTGCTTGAGCAATGTCTCGAACTGGCCGCTTCTGACCTTTTTGATGGCGTGATTCTCTCGATTCACATGATAAATCGCCTCGACCCGTTTTTTGACGTCGAGTTTTATGAATCGGGCAAAATCCCGACCTATGCGCGCTATCTGGATAGCTTGTCAGAAATTGTCGCTGCTGTGCCGGGATATGCTATTGCCGGCCATTACGATTACATGGTGCGTTATGCCCCGTATGAGGATCCGGAAATTTACTATGAAGAAATGCCCAAAGAGTTTGACGGTTTTTTTCAAACTCTGATTGAAAACAAGAAGTGCTGGGAAATAAATATCCGCTCACATTACCGCCGCCGGCGCGGCAAACTGGCCGGTTCCGGTATTCAGGGGCAACATCAGGCTCTTTACACACCTGATCCGCTGCTGCTAGAGCCTCGCTTTCAAGTCGCTGGCTACTATTTCCCTGACCCGCGTCTGGTCCGGCGCTACCTGGAATTGGGCGGCAAAATGGTATCGCTTGCCTCGGACGCACACAGCGGAGAGGCAGGCAACGGTTTTCCGCTGATCGCAGAGTATCTGGCAGCTTGTGGACTAAAAGAGATAACTCATTTCGAAAAAGGACAGCCTGTATTTACGCCGCTGATCACGCCGCCTAAGGCGATGACTCCTTCTTCATAAAACACAGCTGATTGACCCGGAGCCGGTGCATGCACCGGCTTTTCCAACTCAACGGCATAACGGCCTTTGCCTAAAGCGCGGACGTAACCTGGTGAAGAAGCAGGAGTGTTACGGATTCTGCAATCAAGTTTTAATTCAGGCTCGGTTTCTGCGATTCCCATAAAAGCCACATTATCGATTTCGAAGTAAGTGCGGGCGGCTTCTTCCCTGCCGCCAACCAGCAATGCCCGGCGTTGCGGATCACGTCCCAGAGTGTACAGACGTTCAATACTGCTGGTTTCGATCCCGCGCCGCTGACCCGGCGTGAAACGAATTAAACCGGCATGGCGCCCGATTTCCTTGCCAGTACGACAGTCAATCACCGGCCCGGGCAGACTTAGCTCCTTCAAAGCTGTTTGCCACTGTGGATGCCGGCGCGAATATTGCTCCAGAAAATCTACATAATCGCTTTGAATAAAGCAGACGTCCTGGCTGTCCGGCAAATCAGCTGTAGCTGCTTCGCCTGCGGTTTGCAGACCGGCTTCCCGCGCCAGTTCACGTACGCTGGGCTTTTGATACCCGGAAAGCGGCAGCAATAAGCGCTCCAGTTGTTCTTGTGTAAGCCGGTAAAGGAAGTAACTTTGATCTTTTTGGCCTGCAGGACTGCGGGCTAAGGCTAAACGTCCGCTGCGCGGGTGTTTCTGCACGCGGACATAATGACCGGTGGCCATAAATGGCGCGTTCAGTTCATTGGCCAGCTCCAGGATGCGGCTGAATTTTAATTCTGGATTGCAAAACAGGCAAGGATTGGGAGTACGGCCATTAAGATATTCGCTGACGAATGGTTCCACAACAGTCGCAGCAAATCGCTGACGTTCGTCCAGCACATGATGCGGAATTTTTAACTGCGCACAAACCGCAGCAGCATCAGCAACCGCCTTATCCGCGTGATCGTGCATAATAAGTGTCGCGCCGATAACTTCATATCCATCGCGCAATAAAAGCCAGGCGGCGACACTGCTGTCAACACCGCCTGATATTGCTACTATTACTTTTTTATTATCGTTCATTATTTCAGGTATGGCCGTGTTCGTCTTCGTCCAGCATGTCAAAGTAATGCCGGTTTTCGTCTGTCAGCTTGTTGTTTTTTTCGTAATATTCTTTGATAGCGGCTTTTACAGCTTGCTCAGCCAATAGTGAGCAATGCATTTTAATCGGCGGCAGGCCATCCAGGGCTTCGGCGACAGCTTTATTAGTAAGCTCCAGCGCTTCTTCAACTGTTTTACCTTTAATCATTTCGGTTGCCATGCTGCTGGTTGCAATTGCTGAGCCACAGCCAAACGTTTTGAATTTAGCATCGACGATCACGTTATCTTCAATTTTCAGGTAGACTTTCATGATATCGCCGCATTTGGCGTTACCGACCATGCCAGTGGCTGAAGCATCTTCAATTTCACCCACATTGCGCGGATTCATGAAATGATCCATTACCTTATCACTATATTGCATCTTAATATTCTCCTATCGTTTAATTCGCTGCTTCCTGAAAAGCTCCAGCAGGCTGATGAATGTTTGCTGTTGATCAACTGTCGGCAACAGCCGGTAATTAGTCTTCCACAGGGCAAGCCCGCAGTTTATCAGGTTCGTAGAGCGGCGACATCTGGCGCAGACGGTCCACTATCCCCACCAGTGCATCCACCAAACGCGGCACGTCTTCAACTGTATTGCTTTTGCCGAAGGTTACACGCAGCGAGCCATGAGCAATTTCATGAGGCAAGCCAATGGCCAACAGCACATGGGAAGGATCAAGTGAGCCCGATGTACAGGCAGAGCCGCTTGAACATTCAAACCCTAAATGGTCCAGCATCAGTAAAATCGATTCGCCTTCAATGAATTCAAAGGAGAAATTAGCGTTATTGGGAAGCCTTTGGGTTGGATGGCCGTTAAGGCGGGTAAAAGGAATGCGTTCCAGCACACTGTCAATCAGCGCGTCACGCATACCGCTCAGCTGACAGGCGTTGGTTTCAATTTCCGCTGTGGCCAGCTCGAAGGCTTTGGCCATGCCAACTATCGAAGGCATATTCTCGGTGCCGGCTCTGCGGTTACGTTCCTGACTGCCGCCATCGATCAGATTATCGATGCGCACACCGGTACGAATGTAAAGAAAGCCAACACCCTTAGGTGAGTAAAACTTATGCCCGGAAAAGGACATCATGTCAACATTTAATTCCGAAACATTAATTGGAATTGCGCCTGCTGCCTGAACTGCATCGGTATGAAACAAGACCTTTGCTTCCCTGCAGATTTTGCCAATTTCAGCAATTGGCTGAATAGTACCAATTTCATTATTGGCCATGATGATAGAGACAAGAGTGGTATCAGGGCGAATTGCTGCCCGCACTGCTTCCGGATCAACCAGCCCGAAATTGTCAACCGGCAGAATCGTAATCTCATAGCCCTGGCGCTGTAATGCTTCCATGCTATGCAAAACCGCGTGATGTTCAATTGAGGTAGTTATTAAATGACGGCCTTTAGCCGCGTAGCGGGATGCTGTTCCTTTAATGGCCCAGTTATCCGCTTCGGAGCCACCGGAAGTAAAAAATATTTCCGTTGGTTTGGCGCCGATGCAGGCCGCGATTGTGGCGCGGGCTTCGTCAAGCCGGCGTTTTGCTAATTGTCCGGTCTGGTAAAA
The DNA here is from genome assembly GCA_040772685.1 of Clostridia bacterium. Taxonomy (GTDB): domain Bacteria; phylum Bacillota; class Clostridia; order Saccharofermentanales; family UBA5734; genus JAXGXQ01. The sequence goes on from JAXGXQ010000001.1 coordinate 363,469, forward strand.
AGACGACGGGTTGCCGTAAATTTCGGTAAATATCGGCTGCATTGCTGCCAGTACTTCCGGACGCACCGGAGTAGTTGCAGCATGGTCTAGATATGTTCTGCGGGGCTGGATCATGTTCGCCTCCTTGGTGACACGTTTGTTACCAGGTAATACTTTAGGTTGAAGACCATTAAAGTTTAGTAACGTCAGTTACAAGTAAACTAATTCCTAGTAATTCTATAGTATTAATATATCACAATCATTATTGCTGATCAAACAGTAATTTAACTCAGAGACTGATCGGCCTGCAAATACGGTAAAGTGCTGCCGGCGTGAGACATAATAATTACCCCGGCTTCAGGTCCGGCTTTTGCGAAAGCGTCTGTAATTGCCTGCTGCAGGTCACTATACGGTTTCATAAAAGTCTGCTTCGCCTTAGCCTCTGGCATATCGGAAACAAAGTAAACATCAGACTTTTCAAGCACCATGGCAATTGCCGCGGCTTTGTGCCCGCCTAAGCGGAATTCAGTGCGCACGCGCTTGATCAGATCTGTTGGCTGATCGGCTGCCAGCAGCCATTCCTCAAAGACATGTTCACCGAAGCATTCCGGGCATTGGCCTGCCAGGATAATGATACCGCCGGTCTTAACAGCATGTTTGGCGTTATCCAGTGCCTTCTGGGTCTGGTAAAGGTTAATGTCTTTTGGATAACCGCCTGGCGTGGCAATTACTATATCAGCCAGACGCGGCAGCGGCACTTTATACATTTCATCTAGGAAAGCGCAGCCGACACGGTGGGCTGCCCGGTGATCACCCGCAACAGCCTTTATCACCTTTTTATCTTCATTGAGAACTACATTAAGAATGAAATCACAACCGCAGATGTCAACAGCTTCTTCGATATCCAGCCGGACATTATTGCCTTCAATCGCACCTGCAAGCGAGGTTTCTTCTACCATGCGGGCATGATTAGCCTGGATCGCGTCCCGGTTCGAAACACCCGGCATGATCGCCTTGCCGCCGCCACTGTAACCGGCAAAATAATGAAATTCAATATTCCCGACACAAATCCGACGGTCTGCCTGGGCAACAGGACTGAAAATATCGATCGGTGTGCCGCGGCTGGTGATACCGAGATTTACAGTGTCTTCAGGATCACTGTCGATGGTATGCACCCGGTTGAAGATATCCTCCCCCACCAGACGCATCATTTCCTCTTCGGTATGCCGGCGATGGCTGCCGAGCGCGAAGACCACGGTAATGTCTTCGTCGCGTATTCCGGCTTGATTCAGGGTGTCTACCAGAGGCGGCAGGATTACCTGCGAAGGGCAGGGACGCGTAATATCGCTGGTGATTATAACTACAGATTCACGCGGTTGGACAATTTCAGCTAAAGTAGGCGTACCGATTGGCTCGGCCAGCGCCCGCCGGATCTCCTGCTCCTCATTTATTTCTAGTGCAGGCTCCGCAGCCTTCACGTCAAGAATCAGGTTTTTTTCATCTATTTGAAATGAGCGGGTGGTTTTGCCATAACCGATGGTAAATGTTTGTCGGGACATTTCAGGTGGTCCTCCTCTTTTTCAGCCAATCGTGTACTTTTTGTTCATAACCATTGTTGCTCGGCTCATAATAAATTGTACCGCGGATTTCTTCAGGCAGGTATTCCTGATCAACAATATTGCCAGGATAACTGTGGGCATATTTATAACCCACACCGTATCCAAGCTGTTCCATTCCTTTAACCGGCGCGTTGCGCAGATGATATGGTACTTCACCGGTGCGGCGGTTGGCGACGTCAGCCAAGGCTTTATCAATTGCCGAATATGCGGAGTTGGATTTCGGACTGGTGGCAACTGCAATGGCGGCTTCCGCAAGCAAAATCCTGGCTTCAGGCATTCCGACAGCCATAATGCCCTGATAAGCGGCCATTGCAATTGAAAGCATCTGGGGATTGGCCATGCCTACATCTTCAGCCGCGCAGATCAGAATCCGGCGGGCGAGGAATTCAATATCCTCACCTCCGTGTAAAGCTCTGGCCAGATAAAACACGGCAGCATCCGGATCGCTGCCACGCATTGACTTGATAAAAGCACTGATATTGTCGTAATGGCTTTCGCCGGTGGCGTCATAAGCAATACTGCGCTTCTGCATACTGTCTTCGACTGTGGGAACATCGATCACAATATTGCCGTCTTTGTCTGGCGCTGTTGTGATTGTCGCGAGCTCAAGAGCGTTGAACGCGATACGGGCGTCGCCATTGGCACGGTCAGCGATCATGTGCAGCGCATCGTCACTGATTTGTACCGGATATTTACCAAAACCGCGTTCTTCGTCTTTTAAGGCCGCTTGCAGCAAACGTAAAATATCCGCAACCGAAAGTGGCTGCAGTTGAAAAACAGTAGAACGTGAAATCAGTGCTTTGTTTACTTCAAAAAAAGGATTCTCAGTAGTGGCGCCAATCAGGATAAGGGTGCCGTCTTCAACCTGTGGCAGCAGAGCGTCCTGCTGGGTTTTGTTGAAACGATGGATCTCGTCAATGAACAACACGGTGCGGCCGGAGGGGGTCAGGATCGGATTCTGGGTATCAGCAATAACCCGCTTGATATCGGCGATACCAGCGGTTACTGCGTTAATCCGGGTAAAGTTGGATTTAGTTCTGGCTGCTATAACCCTGGCAAGCGATGTCTTACCGGTTCCCGGAGGACCGTAGAGAATTATCGAACTCAGACGGTCAGCCAGAATCATGCGTCGCAGAAGCTTATTCGGACCGAGGATATGTTCCTGGCCAACAAACTCGTCGAGTGTGCGCGGCGACATCCGGTAAGCCAACGGCTTAGCCTGCTCGGGTATGGTGTTCAATTCGTCCCCCCTGCTGTTAGGTTGCGCTGTACTTTATAAACCGGGATATAGCGGATAGCGCACCAGCAGCGCGGCAACACGTTCAATGACGGCGTCCTTGCTGGCAGGATATTCATTCAAGGTAAGGGTAATCAGCTCCGCGATTTCATCCATGTCCGCAGTATTGAGCCCGCGTGTAGTGACAGCCGGGGTGCCAAGCCGGATGCCGCTGGTGATGAATGGCTTTTCGGGATCAAAAGGAATTCCGTTTTTGTTGCAGGTAATGTTCACGTCATCCAGACGCAGCTGGAGATCCTTACCAGTTACACCAGTGCCAATCAGATTCACCAGCATCAGATGATTGTCTGTACCACCGGAAACAAGGTTGATACCGCGTTTCTGCAGGCCTGCTGCCAGTGCCTGGGCATTATCGATAATCCGTTGCTGATACTGCTTGAAATCCGGCTGCAGAGCTTCGCGGAATGCAACAGCCTTGCCGGCGATTACATGCATCAGAGGGCCACCCTGTGTTCCCGGAAAAATTGCCGAATTAATGGCTTTTGCGTGTTCCTCACGGCAGAGAATCATGCCGCCGCGGGGGCCGCGCAGAGTCTTATGAGTGGTTGTAGTAACTACATCCGCGTAGGGCACGGGGCTGGGATGCAGGCCTGCCGCAACTAAACCGGCAATATGAGCCATATCGACAAACAGGTATGCGCCGACTTCATCGGCAATGGCGCGGAAACGGGCGAAATCAATAAATCTGGGGTAAGCGCTGGCACCGGCAACAATCATTTTGGGTTTGACGGCGATCGCTTTTTCCCGTAAAGCGTCATAATCGATCATACAGGTTTCGGGATCAACCTGATAAAACTCGGCGTTGTAGTAGCTGCCGGAAATATTCTTGGCCATGCCATGCGACAAGTGGCCGCCATGGTTCAGGTCCATACCCAGAATGGTATCGCCTGTTTTCAACAGAGCGAAGTATACAGCGTTATTAGCCTGGGCACCGGAATGCGGCTGGACATTGGCATGTTCCGCGCCAAACAGCTGCTTTGCCCGGTCGATGGCAAGGTTCTCGGCGATATCAACGTATTCGCAGCCGCCATAATAACGTTTGCCGGGGTAGCCTTCAGCGTATTTGTTGGTCATTACGCCGCCAACTGCTTCCAGAACAGCTTCACTTACGAAGTTTTCCGAGGCGATCAATTCAATTTTTTCACGTTGACGACTGAGTTCGGCTGCCATGGCAGCATAGAGTTCCGGATCTTCCTTCTGTACATGGATAAAATTCATCTGGGCTTCCTCCTGTTTTTCCACGTCAAGCCGATTTGCCGGCAACCGGATCCGGGCCTTGGCCCAAAGCCGTGACGGGAACTGTTTCTATTCTATCGAATCATGATAGTTTGTAAAGTTTGGCGCAGCTTTTGTAAGCAGTCAGAGCGTGCTTTCTGTCTGAATCCGGTACAGCTCATCCGCGGCCGGCGGTTCGAGCGGCGATTTGCCGGCAGGTCCTGTCTGCCAGCGTTCCGGACCCTTTGTCAGCTCGCCAATTGCTGCTGCCGGGATACCAGCCACAGCCAGAGCATCTAGCACTACTGCCGGTTCTGGGGTTGCGATCAACAAGCTGCCGCTGGCAAGCAAACGATAGGGATCCAAAGCTAAAGCGCCTGTAATCCGGGCAGTCAAGGGATCGACACTGATATCGGCCAGCCTGACTTCGCAGCCGCAGCCTGCAGCATCGGATAATTCGTAAACAGCGCCCAGGATGCCCCCTTCGGTACTGTCGTGCAGTCCATGGACAGGCAAATTGGCGCAGAGGACTCCTTCGGGGATTACACTGATTTCTTCAATCAGGTTTTGAGCAGCGGTTAATTCTGCCTCGCTCAGCACATCTTTAAGCCGTTCAGCCTGGTCAGCGGCCAGAATCGCGGTGCCTTCCAGACCGGCGGTTTTTGTCATTATCAAGGTATCGCCAGGCTTACAGTTGCGGCTGTCGATCGGTTGCTTGCCGGCGCTGAAACCAAACGCTGTGGTCATGATCACAAAGCGGGTGACAGCGTCTGACACTTCCGTATGTCCGCCGATTATGCTTACACCAATTGACTTAGCGGCTGAGGCTGCGTCGTCAATTACAGTGCTTAATTCAGCCTCTGTGGCGTCCGGAGGCGCGATTACAACCATAGTCAGCGCCGTTGGCATTATCGCGCAGGCGGCAATGTCGTTACAGGAGATATGTACAGCGAGGCGGCCGATGTTGGCGGCGGCACCGGTAATCGGGTCAGCAGAAACCACCAGAAAACCGGGCGGGCTTTTGACTAACGCGCAATCAATGCCAATACCGGCTCCGGCAACGACATCCTCGCCTAAAGGCGGCAGCCGGTCCAGGATGAGTTTTTGTAATTGTTCATTGCTGAGTTTGCCTGTTTTCATAAGCGGATAACCTCAACATTTGCCAGACCGTTGGCAACCAGCTCGGGAATATTAAGCTTTGCTTCGGCGGCATAAGTCTGTTCCAGGCTTGGATGTGTTACTGGATGCGGATCCACAAACACAGTGCAGCAGTCTTCATAGGGCTGAATCGAGGTTTCGAAGGTGCCGATCCGGCGGGCAAGATTAACAGTGTCATCCTTGTCGGTGCCGATCAAAGGCCTGAAAACGAGCATGTCAACAGCATCTTCAGTGCAAATCAGGCCTTCCAGCGTCTGACTGGCCACCTGGCCCAGACTTTCGCCGGTTATAAGGGCTTTACAACCATTCTGCAATGCCAGTTCGCGGGCGATCCGCATCATCATCCGGCGCATGATAATAGTCATCATTTCAGAGGGACTGTTATCGCGCAGAGCCAACTGGATATCAGTAAAATGCACTATATGCAAAGTAAGCCGGCCGCTGTATACACTGAGCTGCCGTGCCAGGTCAATCACCTTTTCCTTGGCTTGTTCACTGGTAAACGGATGAGCATGAAAATATACCGCTGATATTTCCATACCGCGCGAGGCCATCAGATAGCCGGCGACGGGGCTGTCGATGCCGCCGGAAAGCAGGAGCATTCCTTTGCCGCTGGTTCCAACCGGCAGACCCCGCTGGCCTTTGACGATCCGGCTGTACAGATAAAGCTGATCGCGTACTTCAATGTATAAAATGAAATCGGGGTTATGAACGTCGACCGTCAGTTGCTCCGGAAAAGCGGTAACCAGGTCGCCGCCGATTTCGCTGCTGATCTCCGGTGAAGTTAAGGGGAATTGTTTATTGCCCCGGCGGCTTTCAACCTTAAAACTCTGTGGCCCTTTGGCCGCCAGAATTTCGGCAGCATAAGCGACAGCCGCGGCTTTGAGCTCTGGCAGATCGCCGGGCACTCTCCAGACAGGGCTGGCTGATACAATACCGAAAACGCTGGTTGCCGCTTGCAGTAAAGCTTCGACATCGTACACCGCTTCTGGGTTGGCAGCTTCGATCCAAAGCTGGGATTGTTTTTGTGAAATACTGAAAGAGCCTAGCGGGCGTAAACGGCGCTTAAGATTGCCGATCAGCCTTTGCTCGAATTTTCTTCTGTTCATGCCTTTAAGTGTAATTTCACCGATCCTGGCCAGGATCAGATCCGTTTTGCTAAAAGCTGTGTTGTTTGTGTCTTGGGACATTCTTCCTCCTGATTGCTGATTAGCGGGATAATTGATTATAAACCTTTAACAAAGCCGCTGCCGCTACTTCGATGTCATTTGCGCCAGTATTACGGCCAAGGCTGATTCTAACAACTTCGCGCGCGGCTTTATCGGTCAGGCCCATTGCCCTTAAAATCGGGCTGGCTGCTGCTTTGCGTGCCGCACAGGCAGAACCGGCAGATATCATGATACCTTCAGCGGAAAGCGCGTTTGCCAATGTCTCACCGCGCAGGCCGGGGGTGCGTATCGATACAATGTGCGGAACTTTGGTGGCTGTGCAAACGGGACTCAAGCCCGAACCTGGCACAAAAAGCAAAGCGTTTAATTGCCGCTCCAGCCCGGCGATGCGTTCGCTTTCAGCGGCGGCTGAATTGACTGCTTTTTCCATGGCCAAAACCAGCGCTTCTGCCAGCGGTGGATTTTCCGTACCGGAACGCCGGTTTTCCTGCTGGCCGCCGCCGGCAATTAATGGTGTAATCGCAAAATTCTTGCGTCCAATTAATAAGCCAATGCCGCGCGGCGCACCGAATTTATGGCCGCTAAGTGTCATCAGGTCGGCTTTTGACTGTTTGAAAGAAAGCGGCAAGCGCCCGAGTGCCTGTACAGCATCGATATGAATTTTAGTTCGCGGGCTGATTTTGTTGCGCAAAGCAGCGATTTCTGCCACTGGTGCGATAGCACCGGTTTCGTTATTGACCAGCATATAGGAGATTACCAGCGGCTTTTCTGACAGGGCAGCTGCTACTGATTCAAGGTCAATAGCGCCGGTTGCGGTGAGCCCGAATGTGTGAACCACAACACCGTTACGGGCAAGTGTTTCAGCAGTTTCACGGGTTGCGGCATGTTCACCTGCACAAACGGCAAGACCGCCGGACCAGACACGGCCGGCAGGGAAAAAGCTCTTCAATGCCGTGTTGATTGACTCACTTGCGCCGGAAGTCAGGATAATTTCCCGAGGCTGACAGTCAAGCAAATTGGCCATTTGACTGCAGGCTTGTTCTAGTGTTTTCCGGGCTTCTTGCCCCAGTTGATGGGTTGAAGCAGGGTTGGCATAGGATGCCAGCAACCGCTCACAGTAAAAGCGCACAACTTCCGGATACGGTGGGGTTGTGGCGCTATAATCCAAATAAATAATATCAGTGCCAGACAAGGCGGTATTTCAGCTCCTTCCGCCTTCAAAACTTAAGATCAGCATATCAGGACGTAATAAAGCTGTCACCGATTCGCAGATAGCACCACTGCGCGATATTAGTCGGGAATTATGGATCAGAATCGGCGTGCCGCGGGAAATATCGAGCTGCTGAGCTTCTTCTCTGGCCGATGGGCGCTGAATTAATGAACTCTGCGCTTTTTGCGGCAGATAGGCGTATTTATTCGCAGTAATGTCTACCATACGTTTGCCGGCGCGGAGGTCGGGGCCAAGTTCAGGGAACATAATCATGGGAATATGTACGCGACAGGCTGCATAAGGCAAGCCATCGAGATCAAGTGTATAGTTGATCTGCCAGTAGCCGACTCCCTGATCCGAACCTGCGCCAAAAACCCGATCCAGCTCAGGATCTGCCGGTACCTGCTCGATTGAATCAAGCGGAAAATCCGTTATGCTGCGAGCTGACAATATGGAAAAATAAAAGGCTGAATATGATTTCAGATCGATCCGTTCAGGTTCTGAAGCAACAAAGGTGCCTCTTCCCTTGTGGATTATCAACAGTCCTTCATTGACCAGTTCTGCAATGGCCTGCCTGACTGTAGGACGGCTCAAATCGAGTTCCTCGCAAAGCGCGAGCTCTGATGGAATCTGTTCCCCGCGCTGCCAGGTGCCGTCGGCTATGCGTTCACTTAATAATTCTTTTAGTTGGGCATAAAGCGGGATGGTGCTGCGCTTGTCAATTTTCATTAATCGAGCCTCCTTCTGGTAACCGATGCGAACATCATATCATGAAGGCAACAGTTAATAAAACGAAAATGCTCTTGATCTCTGTTACAATTAATTAATTCGCGTTGGTTTTGGAGGGGAAAAATGGTGCAAAACAAGGCCGATCAGAAGCCACAGTCAACAGCAGCAGTAAAAACCCGCCGTTTCGTTGTTTATCGTGATTTCATGCTGCTTTTTGCTGTAGTAATTGTTGCTGCAGGTGTTACCCTGATGGCTCGTTCAGATTTTGGCATTTCCGCTGTCAGTTCTGTGCCCTATGTGTTTAGTCTGCATTTTACCCAGCTCAGCTTTGGCACCTGGTCATTTATTTCGTACATTACTGTAATCAGCGTGACCATGCTTCTGACCCGCAACTTTGAGCTGTTTTATCTGGTTTCATTATTTATCTCAGTACTTTCGGGTATTTTTAATGATGTATTTAAATATCTGTGGTCTTTCTTGCCGCTTTCTCTGAGTCTCAGGGTTGTTTATTTTCTGATTGGCTGGTCGATGCTCACATTGGGCATTGCCTGCTTTATCAAAAGTGAGTTGCCGCCCGGGCCATACGAACTGTTTGTCAGCGAACTTGCCAGGTTGAAAGGCGTTCCGGTGGCGCGCGGTAAAACACTGCTTGATTTAGCGGGCGTGACAATCTCTACCATTTTTCTGATTTTTGTACTTAGACGCCTGGCAGGCATTGGCCCCGGAACTGTACTGGCCGCTCTGTTTAACGGCACGATCGCCGGTTTTATTCTCAAACACATGGATAAGCGCTTGGAAATGAAATCGCTGATTTTTAAGAAGATCGGCAAACCGGGTGCTGACTAGACGCGAAGTTCAGACTGCACGCTATCGCCTTCAGGTTCAGCTGCCAGCAATGGTTCAATTACCTCGCGCAGGAATTCCTCTACCTGGCCAACTGAACGGCCAATATAGTCGTCAGCATTAAGCAGTTCTGCCAAATTTTCCTGATGCAGACCGAACGCCGGGTCAGCCGCAATGCGTTCCAATAAGTCGTTGGGCAAGCCGTCGGCTTTTACTCTGTTCCCTGCAGCCATGGAGTGTACCCGGATCCGCTCATGCAGGTCCTGACGGTCGCCGCCCTGCTTTACGGCTGCCATCAAGATGTTTTCCGTCGCCATAAAGGGCAGCTCAGCAGCAATGCGAGCTGCGATTACCTTGGGGTAGACAACCAGTCCGCCGGCAATGTTCAAATAAAGATTCAGAATTGCATCAGTCGCCAGGAAGGCTTCAGGTACAGAAAGCCGTTTATTGGCGGAATCGTCGAGTGTGCGCTCGAACCACTGCTCGGCGGCGGTAAAAGCCGGATTTAAGGCGTTGATGATCACGTGGCGGGAAAGCGCTGCCATGCGTTCACTGCGCATGGGATTGCGCTTGTAAGCCATGGCAGAAGAACCAATTTGAGTTCTTTCAAACGGTTCTTCAATTTCCTTCAGATGCTGCAGCAGGCGAAGATCGTTGCTGAATTTGTGGGAGCTCTGCGCAATTCCGGACAAAACGTTCAGCACACGGCTGTCAACCTTGCGTGAATAAGTCTGGCCGGCGACTGCATAAACTGAAGCAAACCCCATTTTCCTGGCTACTAAATTATCGATTTCACGAACCTTGGCTTCATCACCGTCAAATAAGGCCATGAAGCTGGCCTGGGTGCCGGTTGTGCCCTTGCTGCCCAAAAAGCGCAAGGATTCAAGAACATAATCAAGGTCTGCCAGATCCATCACCAGGTCTTGCAGCCACAGGGTCGCGCGCTTGCCAACAGTAACCAGCTGTGCCGGCTGAAAATGGGTAAAACCAAGTGTCGGCAGGCCGCGGAACTTATAGGCAAAGCCGGACAGCTGGCGGATTACAGCAACCAGCTGACGACGCAGCAGGCGAAGCCCTTCTACCATCAGAATCAGATCAGTGTTGTCGCCTACATAGCAAGAGGTGGCGCCAAGATGAATGATAGGTTTTGCCAACGGACATAGTTCTCCGAAAGCATGTACATGCGCCATGACATCATGCCGCACCAGCGCTTCTTCACGTTCAGCTGCCTCGTAATTGATATTTTCGACCTGGGCTTTCATTTCAGCGATCTGCTCATCGCTGATCGGCAGTCCCAACTCCTTTTCGGCTTCTGCCAGTGCCACCCAGAGCTTTCGCCAGGTTTTGAACTTGTAATCAGGAGAAAACAAGTTTTGCATAGCCTTGCTGGCATAGCGTGAGGCCAGCGGAGATTCGTAAATATCCTTCATGATTACTTCTCCATCAGGATTTTGTTTACTGCCGCCAACTGAATGCAGGTGCAGAGGACATCTACTGCTGTTTCCAGTTCGGGAATTGTCGGGAAAGACGGAGCCAGGCGAATATTACTGTCTTCCGGATCTTTGCCATATGGATAAGGATTTCCCGCAGGGGTCAACTGAACCCCCGCTTCACCGGCCAGGCGGACAACCTCAGAAGCTGTGCCCGGAAGAACAAACAGGCTGATGAAATACCCGCCGCGTGGGTGGTTGAAGCAACAACAGCCTGTTCCGCTCAAACGTTCGTCGAGAATTCTCAAAGCCGCCTCAAATTTGGGGCGTAAAATCGCGGCATGCCGGGCCATAATAGCTTCAACACCTGCTTTATTATGTAAAAAGCGGATATGCCGCAGCTGGTTGACTTTATCCGGGCCGATGCTTTGAATCATCATGTGTTTGCGTACCCAGGCCAGGTTGTTTGGACTGGAAGCCACACACGCCACGCCGGCACCCGCGAAAGTAATTTTGGAAGCCGAGGCAAATTCGAATACGCGGTCAGGGTGACCGTTTTCAGCACATAAACTAATTATATCCGGCACGCGTTCCTGATTTTCAGGATACAGATGGTGCACCACATAGGCGTTATCCCAGAACAGGCGGAAATCAGGCGCTGCAGTTTCCATTGCAGCCAGGCGGCGGCAGGTTGCAGCTGATGTTGTGATTCCGTCAGGATTACTGTAAACAGGTACGAGCCACATGCCTTTGATGGACGGGTCTGCAGCAACCAGTGCTTCAACTTTATCCATGTCCGGCCCTGTCGGCAGCATCGGCACGTTGATCATTTCGATTCCAAAACTATTTGTGAGAAAGAAATGGCGGTCATAACCTGGAACCGGACAGATAAAACGGACTTTTTCTTCTTTGCCCCAGGGGCGTTCGGCCCCTGGCAGTGCAAACAGCATAGCCCGGGCAACGGTGTCGTACATTAAATTCAAACTGGAGTTGCCGGCAGCAATTACATTTTCTTGTTTTGTGTCCAGCAACTCTGCGAATAAAGCGCGCATTTCTGCCAGCCCTTCCGGACAGCCATAATTGCGGGCATCTATGCCTTCTGCTGACAGGTAATTGTGGTCCGACAAAACGGTGCTGAGTTCGTTGGAAAGATCAAGCTGTTCCCTGCACGGTTTACCGCGAGTCATATCCAGTTTGAGTCCGGCAGATTTTGCCTTTGAATACTGTTGGTTTAATTCAGCTTGCAGGCTCTGCAGCTGCTCAACAGAATATTCCTGAAATGAAAGCATTAATGGCCCTCCTTGCACATTTCACAATCAATGCGGCTATTATAATATAAGCCACTGGCGAGGGCAACCCGAAATAAATCGGGAAACAAGCCTGAAAGTTATGCAAATTCCACGGGTTCGAAACGGATTTCCTGAACTGATCCCTGATTGTTCAACAAAACCGCTGCTGCAAGAAAAACAATTTCATCATTCATTTCAGGCTGCCTTTGTAAATAGTGCTCAGCAGCCCGCCGCAGACGCAGACGCTTTTTTGCGGTTAAGGCTGCAAACGGTCCGCCGAAATTATCGCTGCTGCTGTGTATGTTCTGACGGCTTCCTCTTGACACCTGGCTGCGTCCCTTGACTTCAACAAAGAGTAGCCGGCCTTGCTTGGCTGCAATTATATCAAGCTCGCCAACACGCGGCACCAGATAGTTACGACGCAGGATTTTGTAATGTTTCTCCTGCAACAAAGCACAAACCGCGTTTTCCGCGATTGAACCGGTTTCGGCACTTGTCAGTTTGACAGGCACTTAAATACCATGCAGAAAACTGCGCCGGTGAACAGGCGTTGGGCCCAACTCCTTCAGGGCTGCAAAATGCTGTGGTGTGGGATAGCCTTTATGCCTGGCAAAGCCATAACCAGGGTAGATTTCATCCATTTCAACCATCAGCCGGTCACGGGTAACCTTAGCCAGAATTGAAGCGGCTGCTATTGATACACTGAGCGTATCACCCTTGATGATGGGCTGTACCGGAATTCCGGTGCCTTTCAGATCGATGGCGTCGATCAAGAGCAAATCAGGTTGCTGTGAAAGGTTTCGCACTGCCAGACGCATAGCCTGCATAGTTGCCTGCAAAATATTGATCCGGTCAATTTCTTCCGGCTCGATTAACCCTATACCATAACAAATGGCAGTTTCAGTTATCTGTTCAAAAAGCGCTTCGCGCATTTCGGGTTTTAATTGCTTGGAATCATTCACACCGAAAACCGGACGCTCTGGATCCAGCAGACAAGCCGCTGCCACAACCGGGCCAGCCAGTGGCCCGCGGCCGGCTTCATCGATGCCGCATACAAGCATGTAGCCGGCTTCCTGAGCTTCACGCTCAAAAGCTGTCATTTGCTTCCACAAACTTTTTGCTGTGGGCTTTTGTGGTTTCTTGAGTTTTTCGGGGTTATTGCCCTGTGTCCGTGCCATTGTTATTGCGCCCTCTCCGCCTTTGCCGGCGGCCATTCCAGTGAAATCCGGCCAATACGGCCGGCACGCAGTTCGTCAAGGAATATCCCGGCAAACCGGGCAGTGTCAGCTCTGCCGCCGCTTTGCAGGCATTTGCGCAAAAGCGCGGCTTCTTCCAGAAGCTGATAGCCAAGCGCCAGTTCCGGATCCGCCATCAGCATGGTTTCAGCTGCAACTGACTCCGAATCCCGTTCTGCCGAATCTTCAGTATCTGCGGAGGCTTCAAGCTTCATCCCCTGCCCAACCTGGTAGCGTTCCGCCAGTAAATGCGGGTAATGGACATCCAGCAGATAGATGGTTCTGGCGGCAATTTCTTCTAAATCAAGAATTACATCACGAATCGCACCGGTGGCCGCCAAAGCTATCTGGCTGGCACGGCTTTCAATTTTAGGCATCAACACTCCGGGTGTATCCAGCAGCTCCAGCTGGCCGCTGCTGCGCACCCAGGCTGTCCTGCGGGTAACGCCGGGCTTATCCTGCGCCTGAGCCGCCTTGCGCCGCACAAGCGTATTGATGAGGGTTGATTTACCTGTGTTGGGAATACCGACTATCATTGCTCTGACAGGCTGGAAAATCCGGCCGCGTTCTTTCGAACGTTCGATTTTTCCCTGCATCAGATCAATAGCGGCTTTTTGCACCTGATCCGGACCGGCACGTCGCGTACTGTCGATGGCCAGAACCTGCAAACCTTGCCGGGAGTAATATTCGAGCCACTGCTGTGTCGTTTCCGGATCAGCCAGATCTGCTTTATTTAATACTAAAATCAGCGGCTTATCGCCGGTCAGACCGGAAAGTTCAGGATTACGGCTGCTTTTCGGGATGCGGGCATCGCAGGTTTCGATCACCAGATCAACCAGTTTTACCTGATCTTTCATCTTACGCAGCGATTTTGCCATATGGCCGGGGAACCAGTTGATTTCCATGCGTGCATCCTTTCCGCTTTTTTATATGATGCCCGTTATTTCCATTCCAGTAAAGAGTAAGCGATTTATTTTCTGCGGCAAATCATGGCAATTCCAACTAAACGGGCGCAAAAAAAGACCCGACACTTTTGTAGTTGCGTCAGGTCTTCTCTTACTTTCTGATGAGTTTTTCTTTGACTTTGGCTGCCTTACCCACACGATCGCGCAGATAGTAGAGCTTGGCTCTTCTTACTTTACCTTTGCGCACGATTTCAATTGTATTGATGCGGGGTGAATGGACTGGCAGGACGCGTTCCACACCAACGCCGTAAGATAGACGGCGGACGGTGATGGTTTCGTTCAGGCCTGCGCCTTTACGAGCGATCACGGTGCCTTCAAAAATCTGAACACGCTCGCGGTTTCCTTCTTTAATCTTCAGGTGAACTTTTACATAATCACCAATTTCGACTTCAGGATAGGCGTTGCGAAGCTGTTCGCTCTCAATGACTTTGACTAGGTCCATATTGCGTTCCTCCTCTCTTTATCAGACGTTCATGCACGCAATTGGCAGCGGACCGTCTTTGTTAGCGACTGAAAGAATAACAAACTTTGCCGGAAAAAGCAATATTTTTCGCTGTTTTGCTATTATTCGCCGCTTTGTTCATCGCTTTGTCCTGATAAATTATTTTCTTCGGCAAATGCTAAAGCTAAATCAGTATAATCCTTTTCACTTAGTTTGAGTTTGTCAAATAAATCGGGTCGTTTTTTACAGGTTTCGATCAGCGCTGCTATTTTCTGCCACTCCTGAATACGGGCATGATGACCTGACAACAGGACATCAGGAACAGCTTTATCGCGCCAAACAGCCGGCCTTGTGTACTGCGGATACTCCAAAACACCGCTCATATGTGATTCTTTGCGATAGGCCTCTTCGTTAGGTAACACTCCCGGCAAAAGGCGGGCTACAGCATCAATCACCGCACAGGCTGCAAGCTCGCCGCCGGTCAGAACAAAGTCACCGAGCGAAATTTCTTCGTCGACAATTTCATCGAGCACACGCTGGTCAACACCTTCATAATGACCGCAAAGCAAAATCAAGTGGTCAAGGTTCGCCAGCTCAATAGCTTTTTGCTGGTTAAAGACCGAGCCTTTTGGTGACAGATAGACTGTCCGGCGCTGCTCAGCTGTAACTTCTCGCGAACCGTTCAAAGCTGTCTGCCAGGCATCATAAATCGGTTGACACATCATCAGCATTCCGGTGCCACCGCCGAAGCAATAGTCGTCTACCTTGCCGTAACTGTTAATGGCAAAGTCACGGATGTTGATTGTTTCCAACGTAAAGTGCTGTTCCGCCAAAGCGCGGCCAGTAATGCTGGTGCCTATGACGGTTTCAACCAATTCGGGAAACAGTGTCAGAACCGTGGTTTTCATGACTCTGTCTCACTGCCTGGCCGGTAAAGCTCCACCAGTCCAGCAGGCAACGCAGTGTCGATGCGTTTTGCTTCCGGGTCTATCTTGATAATAAAGTCGGCCGCAGCCGGAAACAGCAGGTCAGGTTGGCCCTTTTGGGCAACAACATAAACATCCTGCGCCGTTTGCTGATTAATATCTTTCAGTTTGCCAAGTTCACCGTTGTGTTTATCAATGACAGTAAAGCCAATGAGATCACAGATGAACCATTTGCCCGGCGGCAGTTCGATCGCGTTTTCCCTGTCTACAGAAAGAAACCAGCCGCGCAGCTTTTCAGCGGCCTCGCGGTTGGTGATTCCTTCGACCGTAACCAGAATGAAGGGCGGTTGTTCCCTGGTGTTTTTCAGTTTAACCAGCCGATGTTCTGTTTCGTCAGGTGAGGTCAGATAACATTCACGCAAACCAGCAAAGCGCTCGTTGCGCTCAGTCAGCGGCATAACCCGGACTTCCCCAAGCACACCATGCGGCGCTGTTATCCGGCCAATTTCCAAAAAAGGCCGCAAACCGTCCCGACAGTTTTTTGCCGATCCAGTTTTACTTTTGCCTTTTCCGATGCTATCTGAGATGTCGTTGATAGAATCAGACAATGTCTACTATCACTTTCTTGCCTTCGCGAATGCCTTTAGCTTTCACTATAGTTCTAATCGCCTGGGCTCTTCTTCCCTGTTTGCCGATTACCTTACCCATATCCTCAGGTGCTACATGCAGCTTCAGGATAACGGTATGGCCAAGATCCTGTTGACTGATACTGATAGCATCAGGGTCGTTAACCAGCGGGCGGACAATTGTTGCAAGCAGATCTTTCATTACAAATTACCTCCTGAAAAAAGCGCGCATTATTCGGCCGGTTCAGAAGGCTTTACTTTCTTCAGCAATGCGCGTACGGTATCAGTCGGCTGAGCGCCGTTGCTGATCCATTTGTTGGCGGCTTCAAGATCGATATCCACTGTAACCGGGTCGGTTAGCGGGTTATAGGTTCCGATTTCCTCGATAAAACGGCCGTCGCGCGGATAACGAGAATCAGCTACGACAACACGGTAGAAGGGTGCCTTTTTTGCACCGATACGTTTGAGACGGATTTTTACTGCCATGGAAATTTTCCTCCTTATTTGCGATGCTTTGCATCACTTTGCTTTTTAATTTATTTATGACAATGGGCTTGTGCCGCGGCTCGAACCTGGCAGGTAGACCGTTTTTAGAACGGGAACCCGCCTTTACCGAAACCGAAACCGGGCATACGCCCTTTCCTGCCCTTGGCCATGCCTGTGAATTGCTTCATCATTTTCTGAGTGTCTTCATACTGGCGGATGAGGCGGTTAACCTCCTGTACACTGGTGCCTGAACCAGCGGCAATCCGCTTGCGGCGGCTGGCATTGAGCAGGTTGGGGGTATTGCGCTCTTTCCGGGTCATCGAACGGATAATCGCCATACTGCGGTCAATGGCCTTTTCGTCGATATCTTTTTCGCTGATTTGCTTATTGCCCATACCGGGAAGCATTCCGATCATGTCTTTAAGCGAACCCATTTTGCCCATTTCTTCAAACTGCTGCAGCATATCTTCGAGTGTGAATTGGTTCTTGCGCAGTTTTTCCACCGCATCAAGCGCTTTTTTCTCATCCAGGGCAGCTGATGCTTTTTCAATCAGCGTCATGACATCGCCCATGCCAAGAATCCGGGAAGCCATGCGGTCAGGATGGAATTCTTCAATATCTTCGACTTTTTCACCAACAGTTATCAGCTTAATCGGCTTGCCTGTCATGTGGCGGATCGAAAGGGCGGCACCGCCGCGGGCATCACCGTCCAGCTTGGTCATGATGAAGCCGTCGAGGCCGATTTCCTGGTCAAACTGTAAAGCAACGTTAACGGCTTCCTGGCCGATCATGGCATCAACAACCAGCAGTTTTTCGGTTGGGTTTACAGCCTTGCCGATTTGACGCAGCTCATTCATCATTTCGCTGTCAATTGTCATGCGGCCTGCGGTATCTACTATCAGTGTGTCGCAGAGCATATAGCGCGCCCTGCCTACAGCGGCAGCGGCAATATCGGCGGCGTCTTTGTTTTCAGGCTGGATGAAACAGGGAATATTGATTTTTTCGGCCAGAATTTCAAGCTGTCGGGCAGCGGCAGGCCTGTGGACGTCCACAGAGGTCAACATCGGCTTCTTGCCTTTTTGACGCAGCATCAGCGCCAGCTTAGCGGCAGTTGTAGTTTTACCTGCGCCTTGCAAACCATAGAGCATGATTACTGTGAAGCCGGTGGGAGAAACCGCAATTTTGCTGCTCGATTCCCCCAGAATTTTTACCAGTGATTCATGCACGATTTTGACTACCTGTTGCCCAGGCGTCAGGCTTTCCATTACTTCAGCGCCTTTACTGCGCTCGGAAATATCTGCAACCAGTTCTTTTACAACCTGGTAGTTAACGTCAGCTTCCAACAGCGAGAGACGAATCTCGCGCATCATTTCCTTGATATCCTGCTCGGTAACGCGTGCCTTACCGCGCATTTTGGCGGTGATTTGGGCCATCCTTGCCGATAGACCTTCAAATAGAGCCATGCCATCTCCTTTATCCGATAACCGCTCGCAGGCGGCTGGGTTCTTTTTACTTCAGTGCTTTGTTCTTATTACCACAGGAGTTCAGCTAAAGTCTGCAGCGAATTTTCCGCTCCCTGCCGGTCACCGGCGGCTACTGCCTTACGGGCCAGAGAAAGCTCTGCTTCCGCCTTTTGCCGTCGCTCCAAAAAGCGCAAACGGTTTTCAAAATCCAGCAGCGAAGCCATACCTCGGTTAACAGCATCGTGCACACCCTGTCTTGAAATTGCCAGGTTTTCAGCGATTTCAGCCAACGAAAGATCCTCAGCCAAATAAAACTCAAGCACTTCTTTGGTTCTTTCTGTTAGAAGAGCTCCGTATAAATCCAGCAAAAGCAGACTTGTGGTGCGATCAGGATGTGTAAGAATTTCGCTCATGCCAGCAATTATAAAGAATGCCTGTATCTCTGTCAAGCAGAAATACTTGACAGGCAGCAGTTAAGCATCCGGCAAAAGTGAGTTGACGAATGATTCACTATCGAAGTCCATCAGGTCTTCCAGACCTTCGCCAAGCCCTGCTAAATAGATCGGCAGACTTGTTTCGGCTGCCACTGCCACGGCGACGCCGCCTTTGGCGTTGCCGTCCAGTTTAGTTATGACAATTCCAGTGACTTCAGTGACTTCATGGAAAACTCTGGCTTGTTGAACCGCGTTCTGGCCGGTTGTGGCGTCAATCACCAGCAAAGTTTCGCAGTTTGCTTCCGGTGCTTCCCTGGCGATAATCCGGCGGATTTTGGCCAGTTCAGCCATCAGATTGCCTTTATTGTGTAAACGGCCGGCTGTATCCAGAATCAGCACATCTGCTTTACGCGCCTTGGCTGCCTGTACAGAGTCAAAAACAACCGCTGCCGGGTCGGAACCTTCGGCATGGGCTATTACCGGGGTATTGGTGCGTTCGCCCCAAACAGTCAGCTGTTCAATTGCGGCAGCGCGGAAAGTGTCAGCAGCACCCATAATCACTTTAAGACCCTGTTTGTGGAACCTGGCGCAAAGCTTGCCGGCAGTTGTCGTTTTACCAGTGCCGTTCACACCTACCATCAGCAGAATCGTCAGCTTGCCTTGTGGAATTTCCAGCTTTTGGGCGGGGCCGAGGATACGCAGCATTTGAGTGCGCATTTCTGTTAAAACGGCTGTGCGCGAAGCATCACCGGTTGCTTTGATATGTTCGCGGATAGCTTGAATAATGGCTGTTGCATTACTGGCGCCGACATCGGCCTGAATCAGCAGGATTTCAAGGTCATCCAGCATTTCTTCATCGAAGAAACCAATATTCGCGGCAATACGGTTAAAACCGGTGGTTAATGCATCACGGGTTTTTTGCAAACCAAGCTTAAAAGCGTCAAATAATCCCATTTTCAGTACCTTTCATCAGTCACCAAGTTTCATGGAGAGAATGCGTGAGATCCCTTAATCACCAAGTTTCATGGACAGAATGCGTGAGATCCCTTTTTCCTGCATGGTAACGCCGTACAATCTGTCAGCGGCTTCCATTGTGCCTTTGCGATGGGTAACCAGGATAAACTGGGCATCGGCCGCATAGCGACGGATATATTCCGTAAACCTGACTACGTTGGCATCGTCTAGCGCTGCTTCAACTTCATCCAGCACACAGAACGGCGTCGGCCGCAATTTGAGTATAGCAAACAACAAAGCAATTGCCGTCAGGCAGCGTTCACCGCCGGAAAGCAGCATCATGTTCTGTAACTTTTTGCCGGGAGGTTGAGCCTTGATTTCAATGCCGCAATTAAGAATGTCGCTGTCGTTCTCCAGATTCAGCTCAGCTGTGCCGCCGCCGAATAATTCCGTAAATACTTCGCTGAAATTGATGTTGATCTGCTGGAAATGCTCGGAGAACTGCAGTTTCATCGCGGTGGTGATTTCTTCAATCACAGATTTAAGATCTCTGGCGGCCGACTCAATATCATCACGCTGGCGGATCATGAATTCGCAGCGTTCACTTACTTGTGAATATTCTTCAATTGCAGCAACGTTAACGTCGCCCAAACCACGCAGTTCGCTGCGCAGCGCTGCGACTTCACGGCTGGTTTCAGCCCGGTTGGTCAAAGCCTGCCAGTCGGTACCTACTTGTTCTGCTGTCAATTCGTATTCTTCCCATAGCCGGTTTTTGGCTTCGTCCAGCTGCATTTCAGTCTTGCCAAGACGGGCTTCAATTCTGGCTATTTCTGTTTGCAACGCCGTGCCGCGGGCTGAGGCCGCTTCCAGCTCTGTGAAAAGGTTAGAACGCTCAGCATCTGCTTTTTCTTTACGTTTGGTAAGTTGCCCGCCTTCAGAGCTTACTTTCTGGCCGGCATCCTTGATTTGCAGGATCTTGCTGGTGATTTGCTCAACCGCTGTTGTCAGCGCGGCAATTTCCGCATGCAAATGGGTACGGTCAGATTCTCGCCGCTGCTGCCTTTGCAGACTGGCCTGGCGCTCTGTTTCAATCCTGGCTGTAACTTCAAGAGCAGCCTGCAGCGATTCTTCAACAGAACGGAACGAAACGCGCAGATCCGAGACGGTTTCGCGCAGGTCATCACGACGTGCCCGGTCTTCCCGGCCGCTGGTTTCAGTCTGTGCTATAAGCTCGCGCAATTCGGCGATTCTGGCTTCCATGTTTGCAATTGCCTGTTCGGCAGAAGCCACTTCATTTTCGGAATTCTTTTGCTGCTCGTTCAGCTGGTTTAAATCAATCTGCAGCATTTCGCGTCTTGCTTCAATGCGCGCTGTTTCGGCGATAATCATATTGAGGGCAGCTTCCGCTTGCAGGCGTTCGCGGTCTACAGCAGTTGTTTGCTGATCAAGTACAACCAGGTTACGGGCCGATTCAGTTGCCGCAAGCTCGGCTTTATTGTGTTCGGTCCGCTTTTTGGCTAAAGCCGTTTCAATATTGGTGATTTTTTCTCCCAGCTGTTCAATTTCACGTGTGCGGCTCAGCATACCGCTGGCAGCCTGGCGATTGTAGCCGCCGGTCATGGAGCCACCCGGGTTTATCACATCGCCGGCTAAAGTCACAATCCGGCAACTGAAACGGATTTGCCTGGCCATGATGTTAGCCGCGTTCAGATCGGCTGCGATCACCACGCGCCCCAGCAACGAGCCAACAATTGCCTTTAAGTCTTCCTCACAGCGCACCAGATCCGAGGCTACTGCGATGAAACCGCTTTGCCGGTGCAAAGTTTGGAGGATATCTAAATCAAGGCTACGGCCGCGGATATTGGAGATCGGCAGGAAAGTCGCACGTCCGTAACGCTTTTCCTTGAGCCATTCGATCAACCGGGCTGCGGTTTGCTCATCTGCGGTAACAATATTCTGCAGGGCGTGGCCAAGCGCAATTTCCACAGCCAGCTCGTAATCCTGCTCAACCCGGATCAGGTCAGCAAGCGTACCACGGATACCCTCGGCAAACAGCTTGTCGCGGCTGGCTTCCTGCATAATCCGGCGCACCGGTTCAACATAACCTTCGCGGTTACGCTCCAGATCCTGGAGCGTGCGGCGGCGGTATTCACTGTTATGCAATTCCTGCTCATCAGCGGTAATCTGCCGGTCGAGACTTGTTATCCCGCTTTGTTCAGCAGCCAGGCGATTGCGTGATTCTTCTGCCTCGGTTGCAAGCCCGGCCAGCTTTTGGCGAACCGCGCTTAAAGCAGTTTCAGCCTCTTCCTGCTGAATCCGGCTGCGGTCAATATCACTGATCAAATCTGCTAACTCCAGCTTCAACGAGCGCCGGCGCGAATCCAGTAAGGTCCCCTGACCACGAATTTGCTGCAGCTGGCCTCGCTGTTCAAACAGTTTGTCCTGCAGACTGCTATATTCAGCTTTTTGCGTTTCCAGACGTTTTTCCTGTTGATCGAGTACGGACAAAACCGCGTTCATTTCGTTTTCCGCAGCTGTCAGACGGTCTTTATATTGTCTTGCCTGAAGTTTCAGGCGTTCAGCTTTGGTTTGTTTATCAGCAAGTTCAGCATCGAGTACTCCTAACTGGCGATCCAGCTCAGATTGCTCAGATTCACTGGCGGTAATCTGCAGTTTCAGTTGCTTGATGCGATCCTGGTTGCGCAGCAGTTGACCTTCGGCAGCAGATAATTCCTGATTAAGTTCCATAAAGCGGGCGCGCTGTTCTGTCAAGGCCTGCTCAAGAGCTTGACTCTCAGTTTGCAGCAAAGAGTTGCGTTCACGCAGGTTATCCAATTTAAAGTTTTCATCCCGCAGGTCTTCAGTGACCTGGAATAACTCCTCGGACTGTTCCAGCCGCTTCTGCTCATGCTGATTTATCGTATCCAGCAGCAGGTTTGTTTCACGCTCTTTAAGCTGATCGCGCAGGTAAAGGTATCTTTTCGCTACCGCGGATTGTTCTGCCAGAGGTTCAATCCGCGCTGTCAATTCATCAATGACATCGTTGATCCGGAGCATGTTCAGTTCGGTATTAGCCAGCTTGCGCTCAGCTTCATCCTTGCGTGTCTTGAATTTAACAATGCCGGAAGCTTCTTCAAAAACGCGGCGCCGGTCTTCAGAACGGTTACTGAGAATATCGTCAATACGGCCCTGGCCAACGATTGAATATCCGTCACGGCCCAGGCCGGTATCCATAAACAGTGCGGTGATATCTTTAAGGCGGCAAAGTGTTTTGTTCAGATAGTATTCGCTGTCTCCAGAGCGGTAAAGCCTCCTGGTAACAGCCAGTTCGCCGTAGTCGATCGGCAGCTTGCGGTCCTGGTTATCAATCACCATGCTGACTTCGGCATAACTCATTGCCCGGCGTGACTGCGTACCGGTAAAAATGACGTCCTCCATGCGCGAACCACGCAAAGTGCGGACGCTTTGCTCGCCAAGTACCCAGCGGATGGCATCTGTTACATTCGACTTGCCGCTGCCGTTGGGTCCGATGATGGCGGTTACGCCTTGATGGAATTCAATTACAGTGCGTTCCGGAAAAGATTTGAAGCCCTGTATTTCGAGTGATTTCAGGTGCATTAAAAGACCCCCGTGGTACAAATCCAGAACATTATAGCATACCCAAGGGGGTTGGCGTTGCTATTCCATTCTCAACAGGGCTTCCTGAGCAGCTTGTTGTTCAGCTTCTTTTTTGCTGTTGCCGCTGCCCTCACCCAGTGCCCGCTCATCGAGCAGCACCTGAGCAGTGAAAGTGCGTTCGTGGACAGGGCCTTCTTCCCTGACGATCACGAATTTTAGCACAGCCTGTGGCCTGGTGCTCTGAATCAGCTCAATCAACCTGCTCTTAAAATCGTAGACCAATTTGCCGGCGATAGCCTTTTTAAGATCGGCTGCCAGCAATCTTCCCACCAGAGCTTCTGCTGCCTGATAGCCGCCATCTTGAAAAGTCGCGCCGATTATCGCTTCAACAGCGTTCGAAAGGTTCGAGGCCTTTTTGCGACCGCCGGTTGCAGCTTCACCGCGCCCCAACCGCAAATAACTGCCAAGGTTCATAGCGATGGCAGCTTTAGCTAAGGTTGGCTCACAGACAACGAGCGCACGGGTTTTAGTCATCTGCCCTTCACTGAATTGTGCCGCGTTCTGGTAAAGCAGATGACTTACTACTAAATCAAGCACCGCATCACCCAAAAATTCGAGGCGCTCATTATCCAGGCAGTCAGGCTGACGTTGTTCATAGGCATAAGTTGAGTGGGTTATGGCTTCAAGCAGAAGCTTGGGGTTTTGAAAAGAATAGCCGATCTCAGCCTGCAGCTGCTTTAAGTTAAACGTCGGCAGATCGGGATTTAACGGACTGGTCATAGCGTCACCTGAATCAGTTCCAAGAAAAAAAGCACTTTGCGGTGCTTCTTTGTTGGTCTGATTGATTTAATTATCTGTTGTTTTTAATAAAATCGACTGCGTCACCGACTGTCTTAATGCGTTCCGCTTCTTCGTCAGGAATAGAAATATTGAATTCCTGCTCCATGGCCATTACAAGCTCGACGATATCGAGTGAATCGGCATTAAGATCATCGATAAAATTGGACTCCAGGGTAATCAAGTCTTCATCGACACCCAGCTGATCCACAAGAATATTTTGTACTGTTTCAAAAATCTGATCGTTGGACATTTAGGAACCTCCTCATATTGGGCAACATTTACATGCTCGTTTTTAATTAAAACCGGCATTTCCGGTTAACATAACCTATTTTTATTTGATAGTCAAGAGATTGTCAAGCGCTTATCTGACTGTTCAGAAATAAGGCGAGTTTATTTCGCTTCTTTCAAGAAATTGATGTTCTTGAACAGATAATCAAAGCCTGAGGTCAGTGTCATAATAACTGCCAGGAAGAGCAAAAAATCGCCAGTACGCGTGATCCAAATCTGGTCAATTCTGCCGGCCAGCAAATGTACAATGGGTTTTTCCAGCATCAGGAATGTAATCGCAACCATTTGCAGCAGTGTTTTTGTTTTGCCCAGTTTACTGGCGGCGATTACTTTGCCATTGTCACTCGCGACCAGACGAATAGCAGTAACCACAAATTCTCGAATAATGATGATAATCGCGATAACAGAGTGAATTCGCTGTTGTTGCACCAGCACTGTCAGCACAGAAATAATCAGCAGTTTATCGGCAATAGGATCTAAAAATTTTCCTAAGTTTGTGACTAGACCGCGGCTGCGGGCTATTTTACCATCGAACATATCAGTAAGTGAGGCGATTACAAATAATAAAGCAGCTGGGAAATGACCATAATTGACTACAAAGTTATTCCAACCGGCAAAAATTTCACCGCCAAAAGGAATCGGCAACATAAAAATAATTATAAACGGGACGAGAATAATCCGGGCCAGGGTGAGTTTGTTGGGCAGGTTCACAAGACAGTTTCTCCAATCATTTCATATTCATTAGCGGTGAGAATCCGTACTGAATGGACTTCGCCCAAGTGTACAGATTCGTTTGAGGCTGCAACCAAAATAACAGGATCAACTTCAGGTGCTTCACCATAGCTTCTGCCTTTGTAGAATATCCCATCTTCATCCACTTCTTCAAGTAAAACGGGAACTATGGTGCCGACCCTGGCTTGGTTTGCTTCGCGGGTGATCTGCTGTTGCAGCAGCATAACCTGTTCTTCTCTGCGGCAGGAGACGTCACTTCTTACTCGGGGATGCATCCGTTCTGCTACAGTACCTTCTTCCGGAGAATAAATAAAGCAGCCTAAACGCTCAAAGCGAATCTCCTGCAAGAAGTTCATGAGTTCATTGAATTCTGCGGTTTTTTCGCCGGGAAAACCTACCATCACAGTAGTCCGCAAAATTAAATCCGGCATAGCTGCCCGCAATTTTGCTATTACTGACCGCAAATCCGCCTGGCTGTCACGCCGGTTCATGCTCTTCAGGATTTTATCTGACGCATGCTGGATCGGCAGATCAAGATAATGCAGAATTTTAGGTTCACTGGCTAAACACTCAATCAACTCGTCAGTTATGCCGTCAGCATAAACGTAAAGGACTCGAATCGAACTCACTTCCGGGAGCGCAGTTATTGCCCGCAACAGGCCAGGCAGCTCTCGTGTGCCATAAAGATCGAGTCCATAACGTGTTGTATCCTGCGCTATCAGGACCAGCTCATGATAACCCTGGCCGGCCAGATACTTGGCTTCAGCCACGATTTCATCCAGCGGACGCGAAACAAGCGGCCCGCGAATGCCGGGAATAGCACAATAACTGCAATTGTTGGAACAACCTTCAGCAATTTTGATATAAGCAAAACCGACGGTTGAGGGCTTTCGGAAACTGTTAAGGTGCTGCAGCCTGGCATCAACTGCGGCTGCCGGATTACTTATTGTTTTCCCGGGTATGTTATACAGCCGGTCAATGGTCTCACTGATATCCTTGTATTGAGCAACACCTAAGATTGCGTCAACTTCGGGTAACTGATCTGCAATTTCCTGGCGATAACGTTGTGCCAGACATCCAGTAACAACCAAAAAGTCGGCTTTACCTACTGGCTTTTTGAGATCAGCCATCGCCAGAATAGTGTCGATTGCTTCTTTTTTGGCTGACTCAATGAAACCGCAGGTGTTGACGATTACGACATCCGCCGCAGACGGATCGGGCACGATCTGGTTGCCGTTATCACGCAGCTGCTGGCTCATACATTCAGCATCCACCAGGTTCTTGGCACAGCCAAGCGAGACAATTGCGATTTTATAATTATTTGTAGTGATTTGGGACATTCTTACCTGCCTGATAATTAAATTATGTATAAATGCCGACTGCCGTATGCACGGTAGTCGGCATTTCATCATAACACTTACTGCCGGGAAAACAAAACTGTTCAGCGTTAAAATGTGCAACCGGATTTATTCAGTTGCGTTATTCAGCAGCGTTTTCTGCGAACACTTTTGTGATAGTGCTTTCAATAACATTTACCGCATAACCCCGCGACTGCAGAAAACGGCCAATTTTTCCATATAGCTTTTGCCGGTCTGCCTGATCGAATGTGCTTAACAACTGTAATTCACGCTTATAGCGATTACGGGTCAACTGCAGTGCACTCTCGCTGTCGGGGATCATCTGATCACTAAACAGATCGACTACTTCCGGGGCAATTCCCTGCCGCAGCATCCGATTACGCAGGGCCAGGCGGGATTCAGCCTTTGTGCCGGTACGCTCACGCAGGGTTCGTCTGGCCGGACGCGTATCATCGAGATACTGCTCTTCCCTGAGCTGCTCCATTACCCCGCTGATAATTTCAGCCGGATACATTTTGCGCTCCAGGAAAGCAGCGACAGAGCCGGAACTGCGGGCAGCTATGCCGATGTAGCGGATCGCCTCTGAGCGGGCTTCACGCAATTGCTTTTCCTGTTCAATTGCTGCCCGATCACGTTGTTCAGAGATCGAGTCCCAGGATATCTTCTTCAAGCTGCACTTCCTCGGCTTCATCCGCCGGCTTTTCCGCGTCTTCAGCTGCTTCGGCCAGGAGCGTCCGGATTTTCAGCTCAATTTCATCCCGGATTTCCGGATTGGCTTTCAGGAACAGGCGGGCGTTATCGCGTCCCTGGCCTATACGCTGGCCATTATAGGAAAACCAGGCACCGCTTTTATCAACAACATCGTAATTGACTCCGATATCGAGAATGCTGGCTTCCTTGGAAATGCCTTCGCCGTAAATAATATCGAATTCAGCTTCTTTGAATGGCGGTGCCACTTTGTTTTTAACGACTTTAACGCGGGTGCGGGAACCGACAATTTCCGAACCACTGCGCAGGGTTTCGATCCGGCGGACATCAAGCCGCACGGAGGCGTAGAACTTCAGGGCGCGGCCGCCGGGTGTGGTTTCCGGATTGCCGAACATGATGCCGACCTTTTCCCGCAGCTGGTTGATAAACAAGGCAACGGTGCTGGATTTACTGATTACACCGGAAAGTTTGCGTAATGCTTGTGACATCAGGCGGGCCTGCAGGCCGATATGTGAATCACCCATTTCACCGTCAATTTCGGCTTTAGGCACTAAAGCGGCAACCGAGTCGATGACAATGATATCAATCGCGCCGCTGCGTACCAAAGCTTCAGTGATTTCCAGCGCCTGCTCGCCTGTGTCAGGCTGTGAAACAATCAGGTTATCAATGTCAACACCAAGATTGCGGGCGTAAACAGGGTCAAGTGCGTGCTCGGCATCGATAAATGCTGCTGTGCCGCCGTCGCGCTGGGCTTCAGCGATCATATGCAAAGCGACAGTGGTTTTACCGGAAGCTTCCGGTCCGAATATTTCAATAACGCGGCCCCGGGGAACACCGCCGATTCCCAAAGCGATATCTAGTGAAAGCGCTCCTGTGGAAATACTGGCTACCTGCATGCTGGTGCGCTCTCCCAGTTTCATTACCGCGCCTTTACCGAATTGCTTTTCGATTTGGCCAAGGGCGGCATCCAGTGCCCGGCTCCGATCCGCCAGCGCTTTGCTGTCGGCAGAGTTTTTTACTTCTTTGGATTTATCAGATTTCGCCATGAGAACCTCCGCGATCAATAAAATAGAACAATCGTTCTGTCTCGAAAAAATTATACTTCTTGTCCGGTGATCCGTCAACCGAATCAACGTTGAGTTCAGCCGGCGGAAAGCGACAGCATTATACACATTTTCACCGCATCACAGGATCCGACTTCTAAGTAATAGAGCTTTGCCACTCTGCTCAGCGGCGTGCCAGTCTTCTCAGCAGCTTACCGAGCATCTGGCGCATCTCAGGTAGTCCCAGAGCAACAGCTGCCACTGCGTAGGCGCCAAGACCAAGCAGCGAGCGGAGCCCGTACCAGACAAGGCGCGCAAGTTTGCCGCTGGGGTCAACAGGCAGCAGCCCGAGCAGCAGAATCACTGCAGCCAGTGGCAGGATGCAAATCAACAAACGCAGCAAATAGCGGAACATCCCGCGCGGTACAGCCTGCGGCCGGCCAAGTTTATACATGCTGAATAAAAACAAAGCACTGAAAATACTGGTGAGAGTGTAGGCCAGCGACAAACTGGCGACACCAAGTTCGGTATAGCTGGTCAGCAAATAACAAAGCAGGGTGTTGAGAAACAAGGTAATAACACCATTAACCAGCGCGATCCTGGTTTGTCCGCGCGAATAAAAAGCCTGGTTGGTTAAGAACACAAAGGTATGAGCAATCATGGCAATACAGTAAAAGCGCAGTATCTCTGCTGTCTGGGCGGCAAAAGCATCTGTGTAGCTGCTGCCCCATTGAAAGATCGCTGCGATTGTATCCTGTGGCAGGAAAAAGAAAATCGCCGCAACAGGCATGACGAGAAATAAAGCCCGACGCAGGCTTTGTGCAAACAGCCGCCGGGCGCGAATATCGTCATTGGCAGCGAAATTGCGCGAGAGCGTCGGCAGCATTACGTTTCCGATCGCTACTGTAAAAATGCCGTAGGGCAGCTGCCAGGTCGTCGAGGCCTGCCGCAGCATGGTTGCGGCGCCGGCAAACTGGAA
Organism: Clostridia bacterium; assembly: GCA_040772685.1. Classification (GTDB taxonomy): domain Bacteria; phylum Bacillota; class Clostridia; order Saccharofermentanales; family UBA5734; genus JAXGXQ01. The sequence goes on from JAXGXQ010000001.1 coordinate 392,504, forward strand.
AGCAAACGCATTGAGAATAATCGTATTCAGTTGGATGATAGAGCCGGAGAATAATGTGGGCACAGCGCGGCGCAGCAGCAACACAAAGCCTGTGTCCTGCCGGTCAAAGCTGAAACGATAATTGCGGAACATGGTACGGGAAAGGAAAAATTGTAACAGGAAGTAAATTAAAGCGGCAATTGTCACACCTACCGCCGTCCGCACCGCTCCCAGAGGCGACGCTGAGCCGAGAATTACCATGGCCAGAATAACAGCAATATTATAGACAGCCGGCCCGAAGGAGGTTGAAGTGAAGCGCTTATAGGCATTCAGTATGCCAATGCAAAGCGCTGCCATCATCATGAAAAAGACTTGTGGGAAAAGCGCTTGCGTGACTTTTACTGCCAGGCTAACTGTCAGTTCTGATTTACCGGCGTTAAGTAAAGGCACCAGCCAGGGGGCTGTGATAATGCCAAACGCTGAGGCGATGATCATAATCACCGCGGCATAATTGATGAAGATACTGAGACTGCGCCAGGCCCGGCGTTCAGAGCCCCTTTCCAGCGCAGCGGCTAAAAACGGGGTGATGGCAGCTTGTATGGCGCCGCCTACCAATAATTGAAAAAACAGGTCCGGTACCTGAAAACCAATAATGTAAGCGTCGGTTATTTCAGGATTACCCCCGAAAACCGGCATGATCAGGATTTCGCGCAGCTGCCCGGTCAACTTGCTCAGCAACAGACCGATCATCATAATTACAGTTGAAACCGTCATGCTTTGACTTTCGCTGGGGGCTTGTCGACTACCTGCAAGCGGCAGGTCAAGGCCGCCCTTCAATTTGTTTTTCTGCCGCCCGTTTTTCATGCCAACAGCCGACGCCTCAGTAAATTCTGTGCTTGCCGCACAGCGCCTTCGCGAATCCGTGCGCGGTCACCGAACAAGCGCAGTTCCAGCACTTCTGTACCCTGTTCATCTGCAATCGCCAAATAGACCAGTCCAACCGGCTTTTGTTCGCTACCGCCGTCTGGACCGGCAATACCAGTCACTGAGACTGCATAATCTGTACTTAATACATCACGACATCCTGTAGCCATTGCCTTAGCGCAAGCTGCGCTTACAGCACCTTCTGACTCCAATATTTGCGTTGATACGTTTAGTAATTGCATTTTTACCGAATTATCGTAGGCAACAATGCCGCCTTTAAAAACAGCACTGCTACCGGCAATATCGGTGATGGAAGCAGCCAGTAAACCGCCTGTGCAGGATTCAGCGAAGCTGACAGTACGTCCGGCAGCACGCAATAAATCAACAAGCACCTCTGCCATCGAGCGCTGACCGATTTCATAGATGTAGTCAGAAAGCCGCTCTTTGATCTTGGCAATAACAGGTGCGTTCAGATCAGGTTCAGCTTCATTTGTGATCTTTTGGGTAACCCGGAACATTACGTCGCCGCCGGCAACGTAAGACGCGATCGTTGGATTTGTCTGGCTGTCGATAAGATCCTGAATCGCGGATTCCGCGGCAGATTCACCGATGCCGAACATGCGTATATACTGATTACGCAGCTTTTGATCCGCCCGAGCTTCCAGGTACGGCCTTACACTTTCCCGGAACATCGGCTGCAACTCACTGGGCGGCCCCGGCAGCAAAACAAAAACTGTTTTGTGGCCTTTAACCTCACAAGGTAAAATAACGCCTGGCGCAGTTCCCCTGTTGTTGGACAACACAATTCCGCCTTCCGGCATTAAGGTTTGCTTCCAGTTATTATCAGTTACGTTAGTACGGCTGCGACTCTTAAAATAGTTCTCTAGAGCACGGCGGCTGGGTTCATGCGGTTGCAGCTTTTTACCGGCAACTTCGGCGGCAATTGCCATCGATATGTCGTCTTTGGTCGGTCCTAAGCCACCGGTTATTAAAACGCAGTCACTGCGCTGGGCAGCCAGCTCGATTTGAATCCGCATCCGTTCAGGATTATCACCGACAACTGTCTGATAATAAGAAAAAATGCCGATTTCGGCCAGTTGCATCGCCAGAAAAGAGGCGTTAGTATTTACTGTCTGGCCAAGCAGCAGCTCAGTGCCGACAGCAACTATTTCAGCTGATTTAATTGTCTTCATAAGAGCCCTTTCCCCCGCTAGTATCTGTTTTTTTAAGCTTACTCCGAACAGCCTTCCCCGGCAACAACAGCGCTTCAGGGTGATGCCCGATCAGGTCAGTACGCCCCAGCTTTTTCAGAGCTTTTTCTACCAGTTTTCTATTTTTGGGCAAGGAGAATTGCAGAAGTGCACGCTGCATCGCTTTTTCATCCGGATCTGGAACATGAACGGGCTCAAGTGTCGCCGGGTCAAGGCCGGTGTAATACATTGCCGTTGAAACTGTACCCGGTGTCGGGTAAAAATCCTGTACCTGTTCTGGCATTACTTTTTGAGCCCGGATATAGCCGGCGAGTTCAACAGCCATTTCAAGTGTGCAGCCGGGATGACCGGAAATCAAATATGGTACCAAATATTGTTTAAGCCCCAAACGCTCGTTCACTTCTTTGAAACGAGTCGCGAAGGTTTCATAGACTTCGTGTTTGGGCTTACGCATTATGCTCAACACACTATCAACAGTGTGCTCGGGTGCAACCTTAAGCTGGCCGCTGACATGGTACTCACAAAGCTCTTCCAGAAAAGCGGGGTCGGGGTCGCGCACGATGGCATCAAAACGCACGCCGGAACGCACAAATACTTTTTTTACCCCGGGCAAACGACGCAGTTGGCGCAAAACACCCAGATACTCGGCATGGCTGGTGCGCAGTCGCGGACAAACCCTGGGCCAGAGGCAAAGTCGCTCGCGGCAGACACTTCCCTGCTCTTGACGCTCACAGGCAGGCAGGTAGAAATTGGCGGTCGGGCCGCCGACATCATGGATATAGCCTTTGAAGCCATCCAGATCAGTCAGCAGCTTACCCTCGCGGACAATCGAATCTGAGCTGCGGTTCTGAATGATTCTGCCTTGGTGGTAAGCAATCGCACAAAAGGAACAAGAGCCATAGCAGCCGCGATGGCTGTTGATTGAAAAACGAACTTCTGCCAGCGCCGGCACACCGTCGGCTGCGTCATACATCGGGTGGGCTTGGCGCTCAAATGGCAGATCGTAGATTTTATCTAGTTCCACGGTTGTCATAGGCCGTTGCGGCGGGTTCTGTACGACAAGCCGATGATGATGTGGTTGTACCAAGGTACGGCCGGCAGCGGGGTCAAGCTCACTTTGCTGTACTTGGAATGCCCGGGCATAGAGGCGTTTATCTGTTTGCACTGCTTTGGCATCCGGCAGCAAAATACATAAATCGTTGTGCGGGAAAGTCGCGGAATTATCCTGATCGGCTGTTTTCTCAGATAATTCTTCGATCGCCGCTGCCAGTTTTCGCGGCAACTGTTCAATTCTGCGGGCCACAGCCGTCCCCCGCAGGTTGTTAAGACTGTCAACCCGGGCACCACGCGCCAGTAATCGGGCAATCTCAACAATAGGCAACTCACCCATGCCGTAAACCAGAATATCGGCTTGGCTGTCAATCAGGATACTTTGACGGACACTGTCACTCCAGTAGTCATAATGCGCAAAACGGCGCAGGCTGGCTTCGATACCACCAATAACCAACGGTATATCGCCCAACTGCTTTCTCACCATCTGACCATAGCGGATCAAGGCGCGGTCAGGCCGGAAACCTGATTTGCCTCCCGGACTATAGCGGTCGTCGCTGCGTTTGCGCCCTGCGGCAGTATAGTGATTGACCATGGAATCGACAACACCTGAGGAAATAAAAACGCCATAGGCCGGGCGGCCCATGGCCAGCAGGCTTTGTGGATCATCAGGATCCGGCTGGGCTGCGATCCCCACCCGATAGCCTTTACTTTCCAGCACTCTGGTCAACAGCGCTGTCCCGAAGGACGGGTGATCCACATAGGCATCGCCGCTGATAAACAGAAAATCTATCCCGTCCCAGCCATAATCAGCTAAATCGGCTGCGCTGACAGGCAAGAACGTCATTTAGAGTTCCCCCTTGTTTTTCAGTTCCATCAACTGGCCTACAGTTAAAAGTACTTTTCGCGGTTTACTGCCTTCAAACGGGCCAACATAGCCTTTTTCCTGCATCCGGTCAATCAACCGGGCAGCTCGCGGATAGCCGACGTTCATCCGCCGCTGGATCAGAGAAACAGAAGCATAACCGGCTTCCACCACCAGTTCCGCAGCCTGGGGCAGCAACTCGTCCTGCTGGTCATTACCGCCGTTGCCTTTACCGCTTGATGGAACCGGAGTGTTTATTGCCTCCGTAATTTCTTCGTCGTAATCTTTGTCACTGTTTGACTTAATAAACTTCAGTACCTTTTCCACTTCACTATCGGAAACAAACGCGCCTTGACCACGCAGCGGCTTAGCCAGATTCTGCGGGAAATAAAGCATATCACCCTTGCCAAGCAGCTTTTCAGCCCCGCCCATATCGAGGATTGTCCGGGAATCGACCTGCGAGGCAACAGCAAACGCGATCCGCGAGGGAATATTGGCTTTGATCACGCCGGTAATGACATCTACTGACGGACGCTGAGTAGCAATAATCAGATGAATACCGGCGGCACGCGCCATTGCCGTCAAACGCGCGATGGCATCTTCAACTTCAGTCGGTGAGGTTGACATCAGGTCAGCCAGCTCGTCTATCACAATCAGGATCAGCGGCATCGGCTCAAATTCATCCGGTTGCGCTCTGGCCGCATTGCGATAACCCTGAATATCACGCACTTTTTTCTCCGCGAAAAGACCATAGCGGCGCACCATTTCATTGACAGCCCAAAGCAGCGTATTGGCGGCCTTGCGTGGGTCGGTAACCACCGGTGACAGCAAGTGCGGTATGCCGTTATACATGCTAAGCTCAACCACTTTAGGGTCGATCATCAGCAGACGGACATCGTCAGGCGTGCAACGGAATAAAATGCTCATTAAAATCGTGTTGAGGCATACTGATTTACCTGATCCGGTAGCACCGGCAATCAGCAAGTGCGGCATCCGGGTTAGGTCGCATAAAATCGGCGTTCCCTGAATATCGCGGCCCAGCGCAGCGGTAAGCGGTGTTTTGGCTCTGGCAAATTCGGGTGATTCAAGAATCGCCCGCAACAGCACGGGGGTAGTTTCTTTGTTGGGGATTTCAATGCCAATCGCGGATTTACCGGGAATAGGCGCCTCAATTCTAACCGCCATCGCAGCCAGATTAAGCGCAATATCGTCGGCCAGCCCAACAATCTTGCTCACCTTGACGCCCGGACCGGGTGTCAGTTCGAAACGGGTGATTGTAGCCCCGGCAGTATAGTTGACAACCTTGGCATCAACGCCAAAGCTTTTCAGTGTGGTTTCCAGCTTGCGGCCCAGTTCCGGGATACGCTGCAGGTTTTGCCGGACTCCGGCGGCGGAATCGGTATTTAGCAGATGCAGCGGAGGTTTTTGATATGGGATCGGTATCTGGTCGGCGCGCATATGTTTCGGTATGTGCACATCAGCACCGACATAACCAGCCGCGGCTCCGCCTGACCCAGCTAAAGCTGAACCAGCGGCACTTCCAGCAGCATTTTCTGAAGCAACTCCTGCCGCAGCCTGCACAGAAACCTGCCCTGTTTGACCAGCCGTATCGGTATAATCAGCTGCAGTCGCGTCCACCCGATGCACACCAGCCGGTAAAGGCATTTCGTAAGCTGTTTCTGCTTCATCATCAATGCTTTCGTCTGCGAAATCGTGGCTTAGGCTGTGTTTCACTTCCGTGGCGCCTGCCCTGTTTAGATCCGGCATAGTAACAAAACCACCAGTATTTTCAGCAGGTTCTGCTGCCTGGCGTAGGAATTCCGGTACCGGCGGCTCACCCGCATCATTATATTCAGTTGAAAAAACAAAGTCTCCCGTTCCGGAAGGCGGATACTGACCTTCGAGTGCAGCAGCAGCGGCCGAATCGGACGCTGCCCCAGCTTGTTCAATCTGCAGATTGTAACTTTCACGCCGGTTCTCTCGCTCTACGGCGTTTTGGCGCATTGTTTCCACCGAATTGCGCATCGCACCACTGACTCGATCCCTGGTTGAATTAAATGCCTGTGCTGTGCGGTTGATCGCTCTGGCATAGGATACATTGAACAGGAGAACCATTAGAACCAGAATGAATGCCGAAATAATTATGGCAGCGCCGGTAGTGCCGGCGAGAGCGGACATTGCCTGTGACAGCACACCGCCGAGTAAACCGCCCGACTTCAGTTTGCTCAGTTCCGCGAACCTGTCGGGTTCAACAGCGCTTTGAAACAAAATACGCAGCGATTGCCAGGCTGAAGGCTCGTCTGCTCCGGTGGGGATGGAAAGCTGACGGAAAGCCTGGAAATCAATTGTCAGCGTGTGGAGCAGACCGGCAATGCTGATCAACAGCAAAGTGACATAACGAAAACGCTCACTGGTGAAACGCGGTTGACGGGCCAGAAATCTTTCAATAGCCATGTAGATAAACAAGACAGGCAGAATAAACGCTAACGCCCCAAACAGCGCCTGTCCGGATTTGACCAGTATTGTCCCCAGCGCTCCGGTTTTGGCAGCCGGGAAATAATAAGATATTCCCAGGAATATCCCGACAGTGAGATAAATGAGAGCGCTGATCTCCTGGCGGCGGTCGACAGGTTCGGTCATTGGTTAATCTTCCTCCCTGGCGGCAGGATGGTCTTTTTCAATAGGACCAGGTTTCCAGTCGATTGAATCGAGGTAGCGTCTGGCTTTAATTAAAGCCAGCTGGGTTTTGGCATCCTGAATTTCGTTGCGGTCGACCATGTTCAGCGCCTCGCTGAAAGGCATGGAAACAATATCAAGGTATTCACCCTCGTCAGGCCGGGCAACACCTTTATCGAGGTCCAGAGCCAGATACAGATGCAAGATCTCGCTGCAGTACCCGGGTGTCGGATACATTTTCCCCAGCGGGATTATCGTATTGGCGATCCAGCCGGTTTCCTCAGTCAGTTCCCGAGTAGCGCAAAGCTGCGGCGCTTCGTCTTGCTCCAGCTTACCCGCTGGCACTTCCAGCAGCATCTGTTCAAATGGTTTACGGTACTGGCGCACAAAATACACCTGTTCATATTCATCAATAGCTACAACACAGGCACCACCGTTATGGATCACAAGTTCGCGGCGGGCCAGCTTGCCGCTTACCAGCTCAACCGTGTCCAGCAGGACCTTGAACACTCTGCCTTCGAAAATAGTTTTGCGGTCAATTGTCTTTTCGGTGAACATGGCAAAATCACTCCTCTGCCTGCGTTTGACGCAAAATTTTAATTTCCGCGACAGCCAAGGCATCGCAGCGGTTATTAAAGGAATTGTCGCTGTGTCCCTTAACCTTGATCCATTCAATATCATGTGGTTCGGACAGGCGTAAAAGCTCCTGCCACAAATCCATATTGCTCACTGGGTCTCCGGCTGCGTTACGCCAGCCGTTGCGCTGCCAGTTAATCAGCCAGCCCTGGTTAAAGGCCGAAACCAGGTAGGCACTGTCACTGTACAAGCGTACCCGGCAGGGGCGGTTAAGGCGCTTGAGTGCTTCGATAGCAGCTGTCAGTTCCATCCTGTTATTGGTTGTCGCCGGTTCAGAACCTGAGATTTCCTTTTCAGCGCCGCCAGCCATCAGGATAGCGGCCCAGCCGCCGGGGCCGGGGTTGCCTGAGCAGGCACCATCGGTATAGATAGTAACTTCGGTTAATAGTCTGGCGCCTTGCGGGCGCTGTTGATGTTCTTGTGATTCAGTCATGTGCCTCGTTTGCAGCCATTTCAATTTTTATTTGATTAATATTTTCGTTTGCCGGGAAAACAGGCAATGGCTGATCACATTCTGCCTGCTTTCTCATCTGTTCAGATTGTTTGGCCGCAGCTCTAACTGCCGCCATCATAGCCGCGCGGGTTCCTTGTGTTTCCAGTGCGCTGATGCCTGCGATTGAAGTGCCCCCCGGAGAACAAACCTGGTCTTTGATCTGACCCGGATGGCTGTTGGTTTCCAGCATCAGGCGGGCTGAACCGGCCATTGTTTGTGCTGCCATTGTGAGCGCAAGTTGCCGCGGCAATCCCATTTCCACAGCGCCATCAGCCAGTGCTTCCAGTATCAGCATCATATATGCGGGACCGCTGCCGCTGAGGGCGGTTACAGCATCAAACAGACTTTCTTCAACAACATGCACATTGCCGATGCCCGCAAAGATATCACACAGCATTTGTTCGTTTCCCTGATCCGGGTGTTCCAAAGCCAGTGCGCTTACTCCACAGCCTGCCAGCGCCGGCATATTCGGCATAACCCGTGCCAAAACCGGTACAGGACCGGCAAAACGCCGCAGATTCGTTAGAGTAAGTCCTGCTGCAATCGAAACCAGAATTTGTTTATTGGAAAAAATCGCACGCAATGGTGCAAGTGCTGATTCGCAGACAGTTGGCTTGGTAGCAAGGATAATCACTTCTGCTTGCTCAATTGCTTCCGTGGCACTTTGAGCAGCGCTGACACCAAGTTCAGCAGCCAGAGCTGCAGATTTGCGGGAATCTGTGTCAAATATTCTAATATCTGCAGGTTTGGCTTTTTGCTGACGGATAATCCCTTTGAGGATCGCCTGCCCCATATTGCCTGTCCCAATAATAGCCAGTCGCATGCTTCAAACCTCAAATCAAACTAGTCGTAAATGCCGTCAGTTCAGTCGTTAACAGTAGTGGTGGAATCTTTGAAAATGATACCATTTGTACCCAACACATGCAAACCGGAACAACGGCTGAAGAGTAAAAAACACCGGCAAAATGCCGGCAAGTCGTTGACAGTTCATTTGCTGAGTGTTAATATTGGTTGCGCTTAGGGGAGTGGCTCAACGGTAGAGCAACGGTCTCCAAAACCGTCGGTTGCGTGTTCGAATCGCGTCTCCCCTGCCAAAAAAGCTTGAGTTTGAAACTCAGGCTTTTTTATTTTTGCGAATCTTTTCAGCCAACGATCGGCTGCATTGTAAAGGCGAACTTAAAGGTTTCAAACGTTATCGGCTGAACCTGGTTTTCGTCATCGGAAAGATGCTTCATATCCAGGATAATTTCCTGGAAAGCCCGTTGCGGCAACTGTGTTCCGGTTTGAGTATTTTGCAAATCCTCCAAGGAACATTGCCGGGCTGAAAAAAAGAATGGATCATCACCGCTTAGCAGCAATCCGAAACCTTCTTCATTTTGGAGCTTAAGATAGCGAACATCAGGCCTGAGCCCGTTTTCCTGATGACAGAACGACGCCTGGGCTAAAGCCGCGACCGGTTGACGCCAAATCGCTGTGCTTTGGCTGGTGCTGGACTTTCGGCAGAAGGCTTCTAGGTATGTTTCATCGGGTATAAATCCGTGTGGACCGCTGCCATAGTAGGTTGCCGTGTTGTATTCCTGGCGCAGGAAAAACCGCAAACCAAGGCGCGGCGGCAGCGGTAAATTTTCCAGTAGCGGTTCAATACTGACAAACAGATCAAGGCCACCCCTTTCGCCAATTTCCTGACGAAAAACAGTCTGAAATACAGGCCTGCAGCCGTTGGCGGCCATCAAGGCAACAGATTCAATTACGGCGGAATGACCATCGCAGTCGGCTTCAACGGAAATTATCTGCTGCTTGAGGCGGTCATAACCCAGCTTCTGCCAGTCCCTGAGTCGTTGACGCTTATCCGCTGATGTCGGCGCCCGCCAAAACAGTAACTGCGGGCCGGCTCCAAGCTCTAATCCAGCACCGTTTAGGGCCACAGAGTTACTGAAGAACTCCTTTTCGCCACTGCGATATGCCTCGAAAGTCCCATTTATATGATTGAAAACCAGATAGAAGCGATGACCGGATATAATCGACAGATGCCTGTCGCGTTCCAGACGCAGCCGCACAGCAGGTGGCGTTGTCAGCTGACGGGGCAGTGTCACCTGCGGCTGTGAAAGCTTGAATTCGCTGAAGCCGATCGTCTGACCGGCAGGAGCATACAACGTATCTTCAGCCTGCTCGAACTCCAGCCTGAGCAGGTATTCACTGCCGTCATCAAAACGCTGGTCACCAAAAGGCAATTCGATGAAACGTCTGCTCGCAGGTTCGATGCGTAAAACATCAAGCTCAGCCGCTAATATTTCAAGTCCGTCACGCAAAACAATAAAGCGGGCAGACAGGTCATTGGTATTGACAAAACTGCGGCGGTTTATCAAAATCAGCGCGCCGTTTTCCGGATCCACCGGTTCAACCCTTACTGGCTGGTAGAGTTGGGCCAGTTCCTTTAGTGCTGTGTATGGCTGATGGCTGGCGTTCACCAGACCTTCGGCAAACCAGTTTGCCGTGACGTCTTCAGGTTCAAAAACACGGTCGTGCCAGGGACGCCGTCTGATTGCCTGCCAGAAATTGTCAATATTATCTTCATCTTCACAGCTGAGAACACTTTCTCTGGCAGAAAAGCCACTGCCCTTGTCAAGATATGGATCAGGCAGATTCAACAAGGCCGGTCGCGTATGATCCCGAGCAAGCGCCAACTGCTGCATCTCTCTGTGGTTCAGCCCGGCTTGGTCGCAGCCGGCCATTGACCAGGTGATTACACATGGCTGGTTGCGGTCGCGCTTGATCAGGCGTTCTGTCCGGGACAAGCAGGCGTCTCGCAGTTCGGGATCATCCTGCAGTTTCAGATTTTGTTGTTCTACAGGGAAAGCAACCGGCAGCCGCTCAATCACATAAAGACCATAGATGGCGCATAGCTCAAGAAAAATCGGATCCGGTGGCAGTGGCCCTACAATTACGGTATTAATATTGTGTAGCTTCATTTGACGGATATCCGCAATCATATCTTCAAGACTCAAGGCGATGCCATGTTCAGGATGAAGCCCCTCCCACATTACCGGAAACAGCCGCAGTGGCTGGCCATTAAGTTGCAACCGTTGTTCCAGCATGTTGATTTCACGAAAACCAATTGCCTGAGTAACACAGCCCAGTTCCTGTCCCCGGCGATCCAGCACACTTATATAAAGTTGATAAAGCTCAGGAGTTTCAGCCGTCCAGGGGCTAATCCCGGTAAGATCAACTGTAAAAACCGCTGTCGAAGCAGCCTGCACCGAGGATGCTTCCCAAGTGCCTTCACAGGGAGTGAGAATAACCCGACTTTCGGTTTCATAGAGAATGTCGTCATCTGACAACAGGATCAGACGTACGCGTGGACTGTCGGTAGATATACGGTAGGATATCAGGCTCATCTCCACTTCCAGCCGCCATTGAGCAGCCTCCAGTTGCGTCGTGTGGACTGACAAGTCATAGATTGAAATTGCCGGCATAGCTTCCAGATATACATCCCGGAAAATTCCCTGTAGTAATGGACCCGGAGCGCAATCCAGGTAGCTGGCGGCGCTGAAGCCGTAAACATAAACTGTTATTTCATTGTCGCCGTCATGCAGGTGGTTCGTGATTTCAAATTCGGCCGGCAAGCCGCCGCTGTCACTGTAACCAACTTCCCTACCATTTATAAAAGCGTGAAAAGAGCTGTTGATGCCTTGGAAAACAAGGCGTTTGCGCAGTCCGCCCAAAGCAATCGGTATCCTCAGGGAACGCCGATAAACCGCAACCGGGATGTCCTGTGTCATATAAGGCGGATTGAGCGGAAAAGGCAGCTCACTGTGTGTGTTGTTATAAAAACCGTTTTGTTGCCAACAGGAAGGCACTTCGGTTGTTGTCGAGCTATTGCGTAAAGCGGTGATTTTCTCTGGCAGTTGACTGATTGTCTCGTAGCCATTGAAGCTCCAGCTGCCGTTAAGCAGCATCACATAAGGAGAAGCATAGCGGGCATTACCAGCGTTAGAATTGCGGCTGGTGGCAAGGTCTGGCTGCTGAATCATGTAAGCCCGTGCAGGCAAGACATTGCGACCTAGAGCATCAATCCGATTCCAGTCAGGAGTTTCTTCCCTTCCCGGAAAAATATTGGCTTTCATCGACTCACAACCTCCCGCAGTTTAACAAGATGAATTTCGCAGAAATCACGTCGGGTTTCTACAAAGAAAAAGTGATTTATAGCGCTAACTTAATATACCATTTAATTGCAGACAAGAGAAAACCCCGATGTTCTTTTGAACCCCAGGGTTTCCGTTTTGGCTTGAACATAACAAACACCTCGATTTGCCGATGAGTAACAGAGTAAGTATTGATGCATTTTAGACGACAATGAATCAGGATTGTTAAATAATGGAAAACGCGTGTTTATATCAACCACAATACATTTTTTTATCTGCGTCATAGACACTCAAAAGTATGATTATTCCGAAAATGAGAAAAGTCCGGTGGTATTACAACCATCGGACTCTTCGTCTGGTCGGAGTGACAAGACTTGAACTTGCGACCTCTTGCACCCCAAGCAAGCACTCTAGCCACCTGAGCTACACCCCGCCGGACCTATCCAATGATAAGGATTAGCACGCTGAAAGTCAATAGCAATCGGCCTTAAGCAGCATTGTTTTTGATTAAAAAATATCCTGTTTTTGAAAATGTTGTTGCAAGCCTGCTGGTAATTAATTTAAGCTGCGCACCGACAACAAAAAAGGCACCTGCGTTGTGCAAATGCCTATTTTGTGGTCTTAATTTATATTAGTGAAAACTCAGTAAAGCTTAGAAGCTGCGCTCGTTGCGGTCCTCAGGCATACGCTGAATAAATTCATCGTTGCTGCGCGGAGCACGGTCGTTGCGGTCTGCGCTGTCGCGCGGGCCACGGTCAGTGCGTTCGCCACGGTCTCCACGGTCAGTACGCGGACCGCGATCATGCCCGCCACGAGAGCCGCGTTCACCGCCGCCACGAGGTCCACGGTCGCCGCCACGGTCACCGCTGCGGCCGCGAGGGCCACGATCGCCACGATCGCCACGGTCTCCGCCGCCGCGAGGTCCGCGGTCCATACCGCGAGGTCCGCGATCAACACCACGGTCGCCGCCTTCAACGTAGTCCGCCGGCTTTTCCATCACATCACGCATGGAAAGGTTTATCCGGCCCTGGCTGTCAACCTCGGTAACCATAACCTTAACGGGGTCACCTTCTTTAACAACATCTTCAACTTTATCAACCCGGTTCCAGGCCATTTTGGAAATATGGACAAGTCCTTCTTTTCCAGGCAGGAATTCAACAAAGGCGCCAAAGGTCATCAGGCGGGTTACAACGCCGTCAAAGACAGCGCCCACTTCAGGGTCCTTGGCAATGCCGTTGATAATGGCCATGGCCTTATCAGCTGCTTCGGAGTTCGGTGAGGCGATAAACACGCGGCCATCGTCTTCGATGTCAATTTCCACACCGGTGAGTTCGATAATGCGGTTGATAACCTTGCCGCCCTGACCAATAACTTCGCGGATCTTGTCGACCGGAATCTTGGTCTGGATAATTTTGGGCGCATGTGGTGAAAGCTCGGCATTTGGTTCGGGTATGCAAGGAATCAGCACATCGTTAATGATCTGCAGACGCCCTTTGCGGGTCATCGCAAACGCATCACGAATAATATCGTAGCTGAGGCCATCAACTTTGATATCAACCTGAATCGAGGTAATTCCATCGACCGTGCCGGCAACTTTAAAGTCCATATCGCCAAAGAAATCTTCGATGCCCTGGATGTCCATGAAAACAATGTAGTCATTCTCATCATTTTCATTGACGATTAAGCCTGAAGAAATACCAGCGACAGGCTTTTTGATCGGTACCCCGGCGTCCATCAGCGCAAGCGTGCTGGCACAGACAGAGCCCTGTGAGGTGGAACCATTTGACATTGTGATTTCAGAAACGCAGCGGATGGCGTAAGGAAATTCAGTTTCAGAAGGCAGCACCGGAACCAGTGAACGCTCGGCCAGAGCGCCGTGACCGATTTCGCGGCGGCCCGGTGAACGCGGTGATTTTGCTTCACCTACGCTGTAACCGGGGAAATTATAATGATGCATATAGCGTTTTTCGTCTTCTGTATCAATGCCGTCCAGATGCTGAACCTTGGAAAGCGGCGCCAAAGTACAGGTTGTCAGAACCTGTGTCTGGCCTCGCTGGAACAGACCGGAACCGTGAACGCGCGGCAGCAGGCCGACTTCAGCCGATAACGGGCGGATTGTATTAAGATCGCGGCCGTCAACCCGGCGGTGTTCATTAAACAGATAGTCACGCACAACTTGCTTTTCGAGCTTGCTGACAGCATCGCCGACTCTGTCAACCCATTCGGGGTGATTTTCAGCGAAGTTTTCTTCGACTTTTGCTTTCAGAGCATTAGTATTGGCTTCACGCACAGCTTTGTTCTCATTGAGTACAGCAGCACGCATATCTTCCAAAGCCAGTTCTCTGACAGCTTCATAAACGCCTTCAGGCAGAGCGTTGGATTCATAGGAAAACTTGGGCTTGCCGATTTCTGCGACAATACCATTGATGAAATCACAGATTTTCTGAATTTCTTTATGGCCTTCAATGATAGCTTCCAGCATTTTTTCATCTGGTACTTCATCGGCACCGGCTTCAATCATGCAGACTTTGTCACGTGTTCCAGCCAGGGTAACCTGCATACGGCTTTTTGCGCGCTGTTCTTCATTGGGGTTGAGGACGATCTCTTCATCAATCAGGCCAATGTTTATACCAGCGATCGGGCCATTCCAGGGAATATCTGATGTCGCAATCGCGATTGAGGTGCCAATCATGGCAGCTATTTCAGGCGAATTGTCCTGATCCACTGAAAGTACCAGGTTAACTACGGAAACGTCATTGCGCAGATCGCTGGGGAACAGCGGGCGGATTGGACGGTCAATCGCACGTGAGGTCAAAATTGCTTTTTCTGTCGGACGGCCTTCTCTTTTTATAAATCCGCCGGGAAACTTACCAACCGAATACATCTTCTCTTCATATTCCACGCTGAGCGGGAAAAAATCGATACCGGGTCGAGGTGAGGTTGAGGCGGTCGCAGTGGAGAGAATTACGGTATCACCGTAACGAACCAGCGCGGAACCATTCGCAAACTGAGCCAGCTTGCCTGTTTCAATTTTCAGCGGTCTGCCGGCCAGGGTGGTTTCGAATACTTTTTGCATAAAGGATCCTCCTAAAATTTGGCTTTCTGCCGATATCTATTGCATCGACAGCTGCCCGGGCAGTCCAGCGGTAGTTTGTAGGTTCCGATTCTGTGCTTACAGCACCGCAACCTACCCTCTACTGCCTGATTACCCCGTTCTTACTTTACAGTTTAAGAAAATGGTGAGCGGGTTGCCGCTCACCATCCTAATAAACGCTTTATTTTCTGATGTTCAGCTTTTCAATAATTGCACGGTAGCGGGTAACATCGATTTTTGTCAGGTAATCGAGCATACCGCGTCTCTTACCAACCATCATCAACAAGCCGCGGCGTGAGTGATGGTCATTCTTATGGGTTTTCAGATGTTCTGTCAGGTGGTTGATCCGTTCTGTCAGCAGAGCGATCTGGACTTCCGGTGAACCGGTGTCCCCTTCTTTCAGACCATAAGTGCTGATTAGTTCTTGTTTTCTTTCTTTGTCCATGAGTCCTCCTAATGTTTATTCCTCTGGGTTACGTGAGGGCGGACAGTCCACTGACCTAACCCAGGGCAGATACCAAAGCATAATATCACACAGAGCCGAATGTGTAAAGAAAAAGCAGCTCAGATATAGCGGTGTTCCTCACCTGCAGCTTTAATAATTACTTCATTACGATCTGGAACCGGTGACGCTTCAACATGGCCAACAATACGAGCTTCCAGGTCGAATTGGGCGGCTGCGCTGATGATCGCTGCGGCGCTGGCTTCGTTGCAATAAAGCTCCAGTCGGTGGCCCATATTGAACACCTGATACATCTCCGCAGAGCTGATCTGGCCGGATTCCTGGATCGCAGCAAAAATCGAGGGAGAAGGAAACAGATTGTCCTTGACGTAGCGTACACCGCTGCCGAAATCACGGCATTTAACCTGGCCGCCGCCAGTACAGTGAATGATCGCGGCGATCTCAGAACGGTGCGCTGCTAATATCTCGCGGATTACCGGCAGATATGTGCGGGTTGGCGACAATATGGCCTCACCGGCAGTCAGCGTTGAACCGGGCAGCCGGTCTTCAAGATGGTAGTTGCCGCAATAAGCTTTGGTGGAGTCGAGAGTATCTGAATAGCTTTCAGGATAGCGGCTGCGGTAGTCAGAATGCAGCAGCAGATGCCTTGCCGCAGTAAGTCCATTAGAGCCGATACCGCTGTTCTCAGATGTTTCATATGTGGTTCTGCCGCTTGAGGAAAGTCCGACAATCACTTGTCCGGGCCGGACATTGGCAGTTGTTATCACCTCGGAACGCGGCAACCTGACAACAACAGTTGAATCGCAGATCACAGTGCGGACCAGATCTCCAACATCAGCAGTTTCGCCGCCGGTCATAGTGACGGTGATACCAAGCCGAGCCAGTCGTTGGATTACCTGATCATAACCCGCAATAATAGCTGAAAGGCAATTGGCGTCGATGCGGTGGGCATTCCTGCCGATTGTATTGGATACATAGAAATTATCCGTCGCGCCGATGCAAAGTAAATCATCGGTATTCATTACCAGTGAATCAGTTGCAATTCCACTGAAAACAGCAGGATTACCAGTTTCACGGTACATCAGATAAGCAACAGATGATTTTGTGCCGGCACCGTCTGCATGCAGAGCACTGCAAAATTCAGGGTTGCCGGCCAGATCAGGAATGATTTTGCAGAACGCGCCGGGGTAAAGCCCTTTGTCCTGCGATTTGACAGCCTGCTTGACATCATCTTTGGTGGGAGAAACCCCGCGGGAAAGATACGCGGGGTCGTTATTACTGCCAGTTTGATTCATTTTGCCTCCAGGCGTTTTTGCGCCGGATCCGTATATTCAGTGGAGCTATCTGAGCAAGTCTGTAAGCCGGGTTCTGTCTTGGACAACCATCTATCCAGGCCATTCGTTTCCGAATGGCTCAAGCCACCTCCCCGGGACGTGCGGGTCACACTTATGTCCCTCCACGGTGTTGCTCCGGATGGGGTTTGCAGAGCCGAACCGTCGCCGGTTCGCTGGTGAGCTCTTACCTCGCCTTTCCACCCTTACCGGCCAAAGACCGGCGGTATTTTTCTGTTGCACTTTCCTTAAAGTCGCCTTCACCGGGAGTTACCCGGCATCCTTACCCTATGGAGCCCGGACTTTCCTCACGCGCAGCCTTTCGGCCTGCGCCCGCGGTTGTCTGGCTTGCTCAGAAAGCCATTTTATTATAATCGATTCCGCTATCTACAGCAAATGCCAGCTGCGGCCAACTAGCGGCACATAAATCGGCCAGCGGCTGCAGCACCACCCGTTCGGAAACATCGTGACCGACGGTGATCACGCTGATTCCTTCAGCTGTAACCAACAGCCGGTCGTGGTACTTGATTTCGCCGACGATCAGAACTTCACTTCCCTGTTTGCGCAACAGCGTTGTCCAGGCAGGCTCATAACTGCCGGGGCAGACTGTTAAGCGCTGTACCGTGTTTTTGTCACCTGCTGCCAACATCAGGTAATTTGAGCTCAGCTTTTCACGCAACAGTTGCAGCAGAGCCGCCAAGTCTAACGCCTGAGGCAGCAAACCTGTGCGACCGAAGCCGGGAGCAACAGGATATCTGTTTTTCCAAATATTTACTAAGGAATCTTCTATAGTTTTCTCAGAAAGAGAGGTTCCAGTAGTTTCCGCAAGAGGAGCAAATGTCATAACGTCATTAAGTCCAATCAATTCAGCGAATTGATCGGCCACACCACCCGGCGCTGCATCCAGATTAGTATGTAAGGCTGCAACAGCGAGATTGGCCTGTATAGCCTCTAAAATCGGCCTTTCCACCGGTTGGTCATAACGCAGGCCGCTTAACGGCGAGAAAATCGGCGGATGATGCAATAGCAGCAAATCAGCTTGGAATTTTTTGGCGGCAGCGATTGATTCCTTCGTTAAATCCAGTGCGATCTGAACGCGCTCGACGTTGCTTGCCGGATTGCCAATATGCAGCCCGACTTTATCCCAGGCTTCGGCATAACGGAAAGGTATCAGTTGGTCCAGGCCGTTTAGTAATTCAGCTAGCTGCATTTCATTTCTCCTTTTCCGCGCATTAATTGTAAAATTCTTCCAATCCCTTAAGCCTTAGATAAATCAGCGACTTTCAGTTTGTCTATCAACTCGTTCATTTCGTCGACTAGATTAGTCAGTTCTGGTTCCCGCTTGCTGTCAAATGCGGCCTGTTTACGCTGCTTCAGCAGATATTCAGCGAATAAAGGCGGTCGATCGCGCCGTAAAACAGGTCCGAGATAGTAATCGGCCGCTTCGTACCCTGTATGTTCCCTTTCAATTTCACTGGTATTGTATTGAACCAATAAGGCCAGATACAAGCGTCCTTTATCTAGACACAGCTTTTCTGCTGTTATCTGGTAACTGTTCTCCAGTAAAAAGCGTCGCAGCTGCGGTGCGCTTTTTTGAGGTTGCAGCACCAACAACGGCCAGGTTGCTGTGGCGTTTTTGATGATATCGATCATTTCAAGGCCGCCTAAACCAGCTATCACCACGACGTCTTCTGGTTTTTACTCAATGCCCGCCAGGCCGTTTGTCTGTTTAAGACTTATTTTGTCGCTCAAGCCAAAGCGTTTAATATTTAGCGCGGCTTTATGTAATGGTCCGCTGCGGACATCAGCCGCAACAGCTTCTCCATAGCGGCCATTGAGGATGGCGCTGATTGGCAGGTAGGCATGGTCTGTGCCTATATCAACTATTCGTTGGCCAGGCGGCAGCAGTTCCGCGACCATTTGCAACCGCCCCGACAGTACCGGCCGACTCGCACGGCGCCGGGGATGTATATTGAAAAAAGCGTTGCTCAATCCAGATAATCCTTCAGTTTTTTGCTGCGGCTGGGATGACGCATTTTGCGTAAAGCCTTGGCTTCAATCTGGCGGATTCTTTCGCGGGTGACGTTAAATTCCTTGCCGACTTCTTCCAGGGTGCGGGTGCGTCCGTCATCGAGCCCAAAACGCAAGCGCAGCACTTTTTCTTCCCGCGGCGTAAGCCCCTTAAGCACTTCCAGCAGTTGTTCCTTAAGCAGATTCGAGGCAGCCTGGTCTGCAGGTGAGGGCGCGTCATCATCAGGAATAAAGTCGCCCAGATGACTGTCCTCTTCTTCGCCAATCGGTTTTTCCAGCGAAACCGGCTCTTGTGAAATCTTCATGATTTCGCGGACTTTTTCCACTGTCATGCCCAGCTCATTAGCCAGTTCTTCTGCTTCCGGTTCGCGCCCCAGCTCTTGAATCAGCTGGCGCTGCACGCGGATGAGTTTATTGATAGTTTCAACCATATGCACAGGGATGCGGATAGTACGGGCCTGGTCCGCGATCGCGCGGGTGATCGCCTGACGGATCCACCAGGTAGCATAAGTACTGAATTTAAAACCTTTGGTGTAGTCAAACTTGTCGACAGCCTTAATCAAACCAAGATTGCCTTCCTGAATCAGGTCCAGAAACTGCATCCCGCGGCCGACGTAGCGCTTCGCGATACTTACGACAAGGCGCAGATTTGCTTCGCAAAGTTTATCTTTGGCGGACATGTCGCCAGCGCCCATAGCCATTGCCAGTTCTTTTTCCTCATCAGCTGTCAGCAGTGGGACTTTGCCGATTTCTTTCAAATACATCCGTACCGGATCATCAACGCCAATGCCTTCAACATTGGAAAGGTCATTGTCGTTTTCAACGGTAACCTCCTCCTCCACAACGTTATCAGCCTTAACCTCAATGCCCAGCGACTCGAGTTTATCAAACACCTTTTCGGCTTGTTCCAAGTCAATATCAGATGATTCAATCGCGCTCATAATATCCTTATAAGAGAGCTGATTGTTAGATGCCTTTGCCCGATTAACCAGTTCGGTAATCAGACCGGGTTTCTTTTCAGTTGCCATTGCGTTTATTCCTCCGTTTTCTTAAGGGCCGGAAGGCCTTAATTCCAAATATGTGTCATTATGGCTTAACCACGTTTATTGAGTTCAGTAGTCAGTTTCAGTAACCTTTGCTTCAATGCGCTAAGCGCCTCAGGGTCTGATTCCTGTTGTATCTTAAGGTTGATACTGTCTTTAATCTGTTTCAAATGCTTAAAACGATGTTTAGTCCAGATTTCTATAGCTGCTTCCAGCCGGTCGCTACGGGTGTCAGGGATCGACAAGCCCATGGCTGCACGAGCCAGAATGTCCTGCAAAGGCGTGCCTTTGACTTCCATGTCAGTTGCCAGGTCCATCAGGCCGGCGGGTGTCAGTGTGCCTGCTCGGATCTGGGACAACGCTGCTTCAGCCAGCCGGCTGCCGACACCGGCAGTGAAATGTTCCGGCTGAGGCGGGGGCACAAGTTCAGCCAGTAATTCCGGGTAGTTTGCCAACAAAGTAAGTAAATTAACCTCTTCATCGGATATTGAATTGGAATTAGCATCTTCCGCAGCTAATTTGCTTTGTTCCATCGCCAGCAGGCGTTCACGCAGCAAATCGTGCTGGGGTTCAGCTGCGGTTTTATGACGCCGACGTTCCACTTCAGCGACCACACTTTCTGTCGTTGTGCGCAGCACCTCAGCAACTTTAGCGGCATAGAGCTCGCGTACTACAATGTTTTCTTCTGCCGCGAGTATCGCACAGGCTTCATTCTGAAAATCGAGAATGTTGAGATCATCTCCCTGCATATTATTCCGGCGGGCCACAAGCAGCTTGAAATCCATCAGCGGCAGGGCCTGATCTACCAGCGCCTGGAAACGTTCAGGACCGTGCAAACGGATGAAATCATCAGGGTCTTTACCGTCGGGTACCATTAGCACTGTAACTTTTATACCGCGTGCCGCCAGGATGTCAAGACTGCGCAAAGCCGCATTTTGGCCGGCAGCATCAGCGTCAAAGCCGATCACCACATTTTCTGTGTATTTGCGGGCCAGCAGTGCCTGGTTCGGCGTTAACGCTGTGCCTAAAGCAGCGACAGCGCAGTCCACCCCGGCCTGATGCATCGAGATCACATCCATGTAGCCTTCTACAATTACCAGATGGCCTGCACGGCTGGTTTTGGCAAGATTTAAAGCATAAAGATGCCGGCCTTTGGTGTATAGCGGTGTTTCAGGTGAATTGATATATTTGGGCTGAGAATCGTCCAGAACCCGACCGCCAAAAGCAACAACTCTGCCAAGCGCATCAAAAATCGGGAACATCAACCGCCCGCGGAACAAGTCATAAAGGCCCTCGTTGCGGCCTTTGCGGAACAATCCTGATTTCAACAGCAGTTCAGTATCCCTGAACCCTTTGCCCTGCATGTGGCGATAAAGCCCGTCCCATTCCTTGCTGGCACAGCCAAGCCCAAATTTACGGCGGGTACTTTCGCGGATACCGCGTCTGGTCAAATAAGACCGGGCTTCAGCGCCGGCTTCGCTTTGCAAAACCGTATAAAAGTAACGCGCTGCTTCCAGCATAATTGCTGATAGATTTGCCAGCAGTTCTGAGCGCTGCCTTGTTTGCTCGTCATCAGCGATAGGTATTTCAATTCCAACCCGTTCAGCAAGTATCCGCAGCGCTTCCGGGTAGCTGGTCTTCTCAATTTCCATGATAAAGCCGATAACATTACCGCCTTTATGGCAACCGAAACAATAGTAGATCTGTTTGCCGGGTGAGACCGAAAAAGATGGGGTGTCCTCACGGTGAAAAGGACACAGACCGAAGAAATTTGCGCCACTGCGTTTTTCCAGGCGCACGTACTGCTCCACAACCGGTACAATGTCGTTGCGGGCTCTAATCTCTTCAACTATCTGTTCTGGTATTCTTGCTTTGGCCATGGTTCCTCCCGGTTAAGCCTCTGCTTATAGAGTTCGTTATCAGCAGCCGGAATCCTGCTTACGGTTTGCATTGAATTAAATAATCCATAAATTCTACTTGTTTCTGGAAGAGTAAACTATTCTGTGAGGATGTCAAGTACGGCACCGAAATAAAACTGTTCCTGATCGTGACTCAGACTAAGCTTTAAGCCTTCAGTTTCAAGCGTTTTTACCCCGGACGTTTGTCCGCTGAGCGGCTGATCCAGGTCAATTCCCAGTTGATCAAATGTTTTATATAGAAGTGTGTGCGTCCAGCTTTTATCCAAAGCTTTCAGCATCAGTAAAAAAAGGTCACGCAGTTCAGCAGCAGTCAAACGCTGCCAGCCTGCCTCTGCCGGCACCGCGGGATCGGTCTTTAGAACCAGAGCCGCGAGATTTCCGTCATCATCCTGGCTTATTGTCAAGCTCAAACCATAATGAGGCAAGGAATAATCGACGTTTGCCTCACCGGAAGCCGGGGCTGCATTAAGTCGTTCCGGCATGCCCTGCTCTGAGGCGATGCGATCAAAAGCCTTGACATAATCAGCCGCTGCAGGCCGGACCTTAACTGGATTAAATAAAAGCCAGGCAACAAATAAAATCCCGACCAGAGTAATAATGATCGTGACTAAACGCCCTAAAAATCCCTTTTGGTAAGGCTGGCGCTCGTGCTTTTCAAAATTGATTCCAGTTACATTAGGCTTGTTCTTCAATTTTTACTGCCTTTTCAGTTGCTTCGTCCTGCTGCGCGGCGCGGACTTTCAGCCACAAAGCACATTCCAGTCTTTTCTTCTGCAATTCACAACTGATTTTGTGCAGGCCGTCTATTCTGCCCGTAGCCGCATATGCATTGGCAGCACAACCGCCACTGCAGAAATATCGTGACCAGCAATTCTGACAATCTGGTTTATTCGGCACCATCAACTTTGAAAAAGCTACTGTCAGATCTGCATCCAACATTACTGGTTCAGTGTGGACATTACCCAGACAGAATTCTTCCTGGCCGACAAACTGATGACAGGGGTAAATATCACCATCGGGTGTGACTGCGCAGTATTCGCTGCCAACGCCACAACCTTTCAGCCGCTTGTATGCGCAAGGTCCGTGATCTGTATCGATCATGAAATGGAAAAAGTTAAAAGGCTTGCCTGCTTCGCGGCGGGCAGCGTAGTCCAGAGCCAGTTTTTCATATTCAGCCAGGATTGCCGGTACATCTTCCTGCCGCAGCTCATAGCCGCAGCCAGCAGCAGCCACCACCGGTTCCAGCGATATCTGGTCAATTCCCTGATCTGCCAGATGCATCACATCCGCTGCAAAATCCAGATTATGCCGCGTAAAAGTTCCGCGCGCATAGTACTCCTTGTCGCCGCGCTCAGCGATAAAATTGCGTATTGAATTCATCACGCGCTCATACGAACCTTTACCGCCGGCATCCGGACGCATCCGGTCGTGTACTTCAGGCCGTCCGTCGATGCTCAAGACACAGTTCTTCATATGCTCGTTGATAAAAGCTGTTTTTTCGGCGTCAAGTTGGATCGCATTGGTTGTAATTGTCAGGCGAATGTTTTTACCCGCTTTTGATCCCGCTTCCTCAGCATAGTGCGTCAGCGCCACCACAACAGGCCAATTGATCAGCGGTTCGCCGCCGAAGAAATCTATATCGAGATTTCTTCTTGACCCGGAACCGGCAATCAGCCAGTCAATGGCCTTGCGACCAGTTTCTTCGGTCAGCATTGACCGCTTGCCGGTACCAAAATCACCTGTGCCGGCAAAACAATAACGGCAACGCAGATTGCAATCATGGGAGATATGCAGACACATGGATTTGATCAACGGTTTTTCCGGATACAGCTGTTCCAGGGAAACTTCTTGTGTGGGAGCGAACATTGAGTCGTTTTCGATTAACTGAGAAATTTCAATTAGTGCTTCATGTACAGCCGTCTCACCGAAACGGGTTGCCAGTTCAGGCAACTCAATTCTTTTCAGATCCTGACTGTCGGCAGCTATTAATGCCTCCAGCACAGCGTATGATACTTCATCGAGCAAATATAAAGCGCCGCTTTCAGAGTCGAAAGCCAAACGATCTTGCGCAAAAGTGAATAAATGAACCAAAACAGCCTCCTGAAATAGTTTTACAGATTATATACCGGAAATAAAAACAGTGAAAGGACACAGCCTCTCACTGTTCAGGCAATTATAAGCAACTGTGCCGGCAACAAGGTTCACGCCGCAAGGCAACTGGCGGGACAGCAGATTACTTGCTCACCTGTTCGCACTTTTGGTTGGCGACGGTGCAGCTGGTTTTGCAGGCAGACTGGCAGGAAGTCTGGCATTCGCCGCAAGCATGACCGCTTACAGGTGCCTTGATCGAGCCTTTAATGATTGTCTTGATATGTGACATACTCTCCTCCTGATGGTCGCGTTTCTTATTCTGTAACTGGTTTGATTACTGAGCTGATAGCGTTTTTCTTATAAGTAACCAGAGTGTTGGCAACACTGGTTGAAATGGTAACTTCATCATCGCGCATATTGACAATACGGCCTACCAGACCACCTATTGTCAGTACATTATCACCAACTGTCATGGCGTTGATCTGGTCGCGCAAAGCTTTTTCTTTTTTCTTCTGCGGGCGGATCATCAGCAGCCACATCAGGCCGAACATTAGTACGAGGGGCAGAGCCATGGAGAGCAATCCTTGAATGCCACCGGCTTCAGCTGTTAAAGCGAGAACTTGCATTAGTAACCTCCTAAATTATCGGATATTGATTTACCGCTTTTGCGGCATTATTCTTGTCCAAAAGTCTAGCAACAATAATAGCGAATTAAAGCACGATGTGCAAGGCGTTTCAATAACCGAATTCGGCAAAAAATTCGTCGCGGAATGTCAGTAAACGGTCTTCAGCGATCGCCTGACGCACCCGGCGCATCAGATTCAGCAGAAAATAGATGTTGTGATAAGAGGTCAAGCGCAGGCCAAACATTTCGTCCGCCTTGATCAGGTGCCTGATATATGCCCGGCTGTAATTGCGGCAAACATAGCAATCGCAGGTTTCGTCCAATGGCCGGAAATCGCGGGCGCTCCGGGCATCGCGCACAATCAGGCGGCCCTTCGAAGTAAGTGCCGTACCATTGCGGCCAATCCGGGTGGGTAAAACACAATCAAACAGATCGATGCCGCGAATTGAGCCTTCGATTAAGTAATCGGGTGTGCCGACGCCCATTAAGTAACGCGGTTTGCCTGCCGGCATCAAAGGTACCGTTGCTTCCAGCATCGTGTACATTTCCGGCCCGGGCTCACCAACTGAGAGACCGCCAATCGCGTAACCGGGCAGGTCAAAAGCAGTGATCGCGCGGGCACTGGCCTGACGTAAATGCGCGTAGGTACCGCCTTGGATTATACCAAACAAGGCTTGTTCATGCGGCCGCTGGTGCTGCTTGATACAGCGTTCAAGCCAGCGGGTGGTGCGTTCAAGCGAGTTACGCGTGTATTCTTCAGTGGCGGGGTACGGAATACACTCATCAAAAGCCATGATGATATCACTGCCCAGATCATTCTGAACCTCGATTGATTTTTCCGGAGTCAAAATATGGCGCGAACCATCAATATGAGATTTAAAGTGCACCCCTTCTTCATGGATTTTGCGTGCGTCCGATAAACTGAATACCTGAAACCCACCGCTGTCGGTAAGAATGGGACGATCCCAGTTCATGAACTTATGCAGACCGCCGGCTTCACGCACGATGTCGCTGCCTGGCCGCATCCAAAGATGGTAAGTATTGGAAAGAATGATCTGGGCGCCCATTTCCTTCAGTTCTTCTGGTGACATTCCTTTAACAGTTGCCTGAGTGCCGACAGGCATAAACTGCGGTGTATCGATAACACCGCGCGGAGTATGCACCCGGCCCAGGCGGGCACCGGACTGTTTGCAGACATGCAGCGGTTCGTACCAGACAGGTGGGCGGTTATCAGTGGAATCGGTATCAAGTCGGGTCATGACTCCTCCTTCAGGTAGTTTCGATTAAGTTTCAGGTTCAAGTCAAGCCGCAGCTTTCAGCGTCAGCTGAAAAATCGTCAGTGACGTTCAGGTTGAAATCACGGCTTATCGGTTCAACATCTTCAAGCGGTTTGGTACGGCGATTCAGTAACATGGCATCACCAAAGCTGAAAAAGCGGTATTCCCGCTCAACAGCTTCTTTATAAGCGGACATAACAGCTTCCTTACCGGCAAAGGCGCTCACCAGCATGATCAGAGTCGATTCGGGCAGGTGAAAATTTGTGATCAGCCTGTCGACTATTTTATACTCAAACCCCGGATAAATGAAAATATCAGTTGAACCGCTGAGCGGCTTTAATTCAGGGTATTTGGCGGCTACTGACTCCAAGACGCGAGTGGTAGTAGTGCCCACCGCAATAATTTTCCCGCCGGCAGCGCGGGTGGAATTAATCGCCTCAACAGTAGAGGCAGGCAGAGTAAAATACTCGGCGTGCATCTGGTGTTCTTCTACACTTCTGGCCTTAACCGGGCGAAAGGTTCCCAGGCCGACATGCAATGTCAGCTGCGTTGTGGACACCCCGCGCGCGCGGATTTCAGCCAGCAGTTCAGGCGTAAAATGCAAACCTGCCGTTGGCGCAGCTGCAGAACCGTCGTGACAAGCGTATACTGTTTGATATCGCTCCGGATCCTGCAGTTTCTCGTGAATATAAGGCGGCAAGGGCAGTTGGCCGGCTTCAGACAAAACTGCTTCAAAAGCGCCTTCATATTTGAAACGCAGCAACCGGTTACCGTCCGGTAAAACGCTCTCAACTTCTGCGCTCAGACGGTCGGGAATGAACTCAAGCTGATGGCCCTGCCGAACTCTGCGTCCCGGACGCACGATGGTTTCCCAGAGGTCAGCCGAAAGCCGCCGCAGTAAAACAACCTCAACCGGTGTCCTGCTGTCAGTTCTGCAACCAATCAGACGGGCCGGTATAACCCGAGTGTTGTTAAGCACCAGACAATCGCCGGGCTCAAGCAGACCGGGCAAGTCAGAAAACACGCGATGGGTCACAGCACCGCTGTCGCCATCCAGCAGCATCAGGCGCGAAGCGTCACGCCGCGCTGCCGGGTGCTGAGCAATTAATTGTTCTGGCAGATCGTAGTAGAAAGAACTTGTCATCATCATAGCGGATTATTATAGTCAGAATTGACGCAAAAGTACAGAGAATGCTAAGATTAGCGAAAAAGATGCACATGCAACCTAGGAGGCTGTCCCGATGAAAAAACCAGTGTTTGAAGGTTCCGGTGTCGCCATTGTCACACCATTTAACGATAGCGGAGTCGACTTTACGAAGCTCGCCGAACTCTGTGAATTCCATATCCGGGAAAAGACCGACGCCATCGTGGTTGCCGGCACAACCGGAGAAGCATCAACAATGCCCGACGCGGAGCATCTGGAAGCAGTGCGTTGTGTAATCGAAACAGTCGGCGGCCGCATTCCGGTCATAGCCGGGGCCGGCAGCAACGACACCACTCATGCAATTGATTTGTCTGTCGAATGTGAACGTCTGGGGGCCGATGCCCTGCTTCACGTTTCACCCTACTACAATAAAACGTCGCAAAACGGTTTGTATCACCATTTCAAAGCAATCGCCGATGCTGTTTCAATTCCGATAATTATTTACAACGTGCCTTCGCGCACCGGGATGAACATCAATCCGGAAACTTGCCAGCGGCTCTCGGAACTGGCGAATATTTCCGGCATCAAGGAATGCAGGATTGAACAGGCTCCGGAAGTTGCCAATCTTTGCGGCGACAACCTTATTCGCTATTCCGGTGAAGATGCCATGGTTCTGCCGATCCTTTCGCTGGGCGGCAAAGGTGTGATTTCTGTTATGGCCAACATTGTACCGCGCCATACTCACGATATGGTTCGCGCTTATCTGGACGGCAACGCGGCTGAAGCCACGCGTTTGCAGGTTTACCTTGTGCCGTTGATCAAAGCAATGTTCATGGATGTCAATCCGATACCGGTAAAAGCCGCCATGAACCTGATGGGCATGAATGTTGGTAAATGCCGGATGCCGCTGTTCGACCTTTCACCTGAGCAACTGAGTAAGCTTGAATCAGTGTTACGCCAGTATGATTTGATCGGGGCAGCGAAATGACACAGATTAAGCGCGACTTGACATCCAACCAGAAATTGCGGATTTTCCTCAGCGGTTGTCTGGGACGCATGGGCAAGGTAATTGCCGGGATCGCGGCCGAATCGGCTGATTTGGAAATTGTTGCCGGCAGTGATCTGAAAAGTGACCCATCTTCCCTGTTTCCGGTTTTTGCAAATCCACTTGACTGTGATATCGAATTCGATGTTTTGATCGATTTTTCGAATCCCGCAGTTTTACCCTCTTTGTTGCAGCTGTTAAAACGCGAAAAGAAGCCTGGCATTATCTGTACGACTGGTTTAGATGCAGCCCAAATCGATATGATAAAAACTGCTTCGGCGGAAATACCGCTTTTCCGTTCGGCTAACATGTCACTTGGCATTAACCTGCTGAGCAAGCTGGCCCGCGACGCTGCCGCTTTGCTGTACCCTGACTTCGATATTGAGATAATTGAAGCACATCATAACCAGAAGATAGACGCTCCCTCCGGAACTGCCTTATTATTGGCCGATGCTGTTAATGACCAACTGGATGGTGCCCTTGAGTATGTCTACGACCGCAGCCAGGTGCGCCGCAAACGCGCCGGCAACGAATTAGGTATGCATGCGATCCGCGGCGGCACAATCGTCGGTGAACATACCGTGCTTTTTGCCGGCAGCGATGAGGTAATTGAACTGAAGCATACTGCTCAGTCACGAGCCGTCTTTGCCCGCGGGGCAGTAGCCGCAGCCCGCTTTATGGCAGACCGTCAAAGCGGCCTTTATTCAATGGATGATGTGCTGGCGGCAAAATTCAGCAAATAAAAGCGAAGCCTGAAGTGTAAGGCAAATCAAATCTACTTAATAGAATTTGTACTTGATAGAATCTGTACTTATTAGAAGCTGAACTTAAAAGAAGCTGTGCTTAATCCGATAAAGATTCATTAAATTTAAGCGATAAAGCCTGCAAATCTGCGAGCGAGCGTTCCGCCAGCGCCAGGTTGCGGGCTTCTTTTTGTCTAATTTTCTCTTCCAGCGGTGGCAGAATACCGAAATTTGCATTCATGGGTTGAAAATCATCAACTTCCGGATCAGATACATAACGGGCCAGGGCACCTATGATGCTGTTTTGGCTGGGAACAAATTCAAGCCGTGCAGCAGGCGGAACACCTTTTGCGGCCATAGCAGCTGCCGTTCCGGCTATTAGACCGGAAGCTATTGATTCAACATAGCCTTCCACTCCGGTTATTTGCCCTGCGAAAAATAAACCCGGTCTACTGCGTACAGAATAATCCGCAGCCAGCAACCGAGGTGAATCCAGGAAAGTATTCCTGTGCATCACCCCAAAACGGGCAAATTCTGCTTCTGCCAGCCCGGGAATCAGCCGGAAAACTCTTTTTTGTTCGCCGAACTTTAATCTGGTTTGAAAACCCACCATGTTATAAAGATTACCGGCAAAATTATCCTGACGTAATTGTACACAGGCATAAGGTCGGCGCCCGGTACGCGGATCAGTCAGGCCAACCGGCTTTAGCGGGCCAAAGCGCAGGGTGTCGGGACCTCGTTGTGCCATCGATTCAACCGGCATGCAGCCAGAGAAAAGCGCCTTTCGCTCAAAACCATGTACCTCAGCAACTTCCGCTGTAATCAGAGCTTGATAAAACCGAAGATACTCTTCCTCATTCAGCGGGCAATTCAAATAATCGGCTCCACCGCGATCATAGCGCGATTGACGAAATGCAATTGCCTGATCAATCGAATCTAATTCAATTATGGGCGCAGCTGCATCAAAAAAGCTCAAAGCTGCTGTGCCCAGCCTGGTTTGAATATCCTCAAACAATTCGCCCGATGTAAGCGGTCCGGTGGCGATGACCACAAAATCATCGTCCGGGATAGTGCGAACTTCGGCTGTTACAGTTTCGATCAGCGGATGTTCTTTGATCCGTGCCGTAACCCGTTGTGAAAAGGCCAGCCGGTCTACCGCAAGCGCACCTCCTGCCGGTAAGGCAACCGCTTCCGCTTCGCTTAGCAGGAGTGAATTAAGGCAGCGCAACTCTTCTTTCAGCAGCCCTGAAGCTGATTGGACTCTACGAGCTTTCAGCGAATTGCTGCAAACCAGCTCAGCGTAACTGTCCAGCTCATGCGCCGGTGTCCGCTGCTGCGGTTTCATCTCAATCAGGCGTACGGCAACACCGCGTTGGGCTGCCTGCCAGGCAGCTTCACAGCCAGCCAAACCAGCGCCAATTATTGTGATTTTCGTCATCAGTTATTCTCTTTTATTCTCTTTTTAGTTTTTTTCTCAGGAGCTGCGGCAGTATCGACTTTTTGTACTGCTTCTGCCTGTGCCGCACCTTCTGCGGCTGCCTCAGCTTGCTCATCAGCAGCTGCGTTGGCATCAGCCTCAGCCTTGGCAGCTTTAGTTTTTCGTTTATTTGTCGGGCAATCTCGATTGCCGCAGCGCGGATAAGCACGGCCACGGAAGCGCCTGCTAACCATGTAAGAACCACAGGTTTCACAGGTTTTTCCCTCAATCGGTAGATCCCAACTGATGAATTTGCATTCAGGGTCGGAGCCTTTTTTGTCACAGGTAAAAAAGTCACGCTTATATTTGCGCGAACGCAGCTTCAACAGACCTGAACCGCACAAAGGGCACTTGCCGTTAACTGGTGTTTCAACGTTTTTAGTGAATTTGCAATCCGGATAACGTGAGCAGGCAACGAATTTGCCGTAGCGGCCTTCCTTGATTACCAGTTCGCCTTCCTTGCATTCAGGGCAGATCTCACCAGTGCTGACAACTGTAAGTTTAATCCGTTCCTGTTGTTCGTTTGCTTTCTCAACGCGCTCATGAAACGGCGGATAAAATTTTTGCAGCAGGGATACCCAGTCCAGTTCTCCGGACTCGACTGTATCCAGTTCTTTTTCCATTTGAGCAGTGAACTTCAAATCAACAATGTTGTCGAAATGTTCTTCCAACATGCCGGTAACAACTTTCCCCAGTTCAGTCGGCACCAGAAATTTGCGTTCTTTTTCTACATACTGGCGGTCCTGAATTGTCGAAATTGTTGGCGCGTAGGTTGAAGGACGCCCAATTCCCTGCTCTTCCATGGCTTTGATCAGTGTAGCTTCAGTATAACGGGCCGGAGGCTGGGTAAACTTTTGCTCAGGAGTCAGGCTGTGCAAGTGCAGAACTTCACCCTCGGTAAGTTCCGGCAAACGCTCGTTGCTTGATTCTTCATCGTTTTTGTCAGTTTCCTTTTTGTCTTCTGGATCCGGCTGGACTTCAGCCTGCTGACCATACAGCACAAGATAACCTGGAAATTTGATGGTTTCGCCTTTCGTCCGGAACAGGTGCGTACCGGCCAGGATGTCAACTGACAGAGTATCAATTACAGCAGCCGCCATTTGCGAAGCCATAAACCTGTCCCAGATCAACTTGTACAAACGGTATTGATCATGAGAAACAAGGTCACGGATTTCACTGGGCGGCAAGTTAAAGTGGGCAGGCCGGATCGCTTCGTGAGCATCCTGAGCTGAATTGCGGTTTCGGTATAGCCGCGGGGATTTGGGCAGGTATTCACTGCCAAACCGCTGTAGAATCAGCTCACGTGATTCATTGAGTGCTTCTTGAGAAACACGGACAGAGTCAGTACGTATATAGGTAACCAGAGCAGTGGCGCCCAAACCAGGCAAATCAATACCTTCGTAGAGTTGCTGAGCTATACTCATGGTGCGGCGGGAAGTAAAGCCATGAACTCTGGAAGCGTCCTGTTGCAGAGTACTTGTGGTAAATGGAGCGTAAGGCTGCTTACGGCGGGTGCCACGCTTCACTGTTCCAACAGTGAAGGGTTTGCCTTTAATGTCTGCTAACAGCTCGGCAACTTCCTCTGCGTTGGATAACCGCACTTTTTCTGCTTTAGTTGTACGTTTTTCACCAAAATAACGTGATCTAAAGGTATTACCAAGGTCACCTGACTTGCTCAATAAAGCCGTAAGCAAGTGGTATTCCTCTGGCACGAAAGCATCAATCTCTCGTTCGCGTTCAACTATCATGCGGGTGGCGACTGACTGCACGCGGCCTGCCGACAAACCTTTGCGGATTTTCTTCCACAACAGCGGGCTAAGCTCATAACCAACCAGACGGTCCAAAATGCGGCGGGCCTGCTGAGAGTTAACCAGGTCGAGATCTATCGGGCGCGGCTCTTTAACAGCTGCCTTGACAGCCTGTTCAGTAATTTCATTAAAGAAAATCCGGATCGGTTCGTTGACGTCCAGCTTAAGCACATTGGCTATATGCCAGGCGATTGCTTCACCTTCGCGGTCCGGGTCAGTTGCCAACAGAATCTGATCGCTCTGTTCAGCCATATCCTTCAATTCGCGAATTACTTTTTCTTTTCCCTTCATGGTGATATAACGCGGCTTAAAATCGTTTGCTACATCAACACCAAGCGTAGAAGACGGTAAGTCGCGTATATGTCCAACTGATGCTGTTATACGGTAATCGTTGCCCAGATAACGGCCAATTGTTTTGGCCTTGGCTGGTGATTCAACGATAACCAGCGTTTTCGTCATTTGTATAATCCCTCACTATCGTGACAAAATATTAATTAATGTAATTAATGGTTGGTTGCGTTGATTATAAACGCTGATTTTATTTCCCAAACCGTTACAATTATATACAGAAACCGAAGTTACTTGTCAAAAGCTGATTCAGCTCCGCAGCAATATAAACTTGCCGCGATCGCGTTTTACCTTGCCTGCAATTTCCAATTCTGTCAGTTGACACAGTATATCAGGTAAAGCAGTATTCATTAAATTTGCCAGCTCAGCCGAACTTAAAGCGCAGCCGCGCAGCAATTGGCATATTTCCTCAGCAACCCGGTTTGTTTTCAAACAACTGGATTCTTCAACTTTACGTAAATCATCGCTTTCAGCTTCATCCAGATAGGCTGTAAATGAATCCAGACGGCGTGCTACAGGCAAACGCCAGAGCACATCATCAACTTCAGTCAACATAAATGCACCTTCAGCAATCAAACGGTTGCAACCTTCACTTTCACGTGACAGAACATTTCCCGGAACCGCATAAACATCGCGGCCCTGATCGGCAGCAAATGATGCCGTAATCATGGAACCGCTTTTCAAAGAAGCTTCAATTACAATCACAGCATCTGCCAGCCCACTGAGAATTCGGTTTCTGGCTGGAAAATATGTACGGATCGGCGGGGTTCCCGGTAAGTGTTCACTGATAACAGTGCCATGCTCGCAAATCCGATCAAGTAATGCTGCGTTGTCCGGCGGGTATACTATATCGAGTCCGCAAGCCATTACAGCCAGCGTCTGCTCGCCGGCTGAGAGCGCGCTTTCATGCGCTATGGTATCGATACCCCGCGCCATCCCGCTGATTATCAAAACTCCGGCCTCAGCCAGCTGCTCAGCGAAACGGCGGCCAACTAAACGCCCATAACCGGTAGGCCTTCTGGTTCCAACTATGGTAGCGGTGGTCTTCTCTGCCAAAACTGACTGGATTTCTCTGCCGCGACAGAACAAAACAATCGGGAAGCCGCTGATCTGACGCAGGTTCTCCGGATAGCGATTGTCTGAGCAGGCGACGGCACTGATTTTCTGGCATCTGCATTGCTCTGCAATTTGAATGGCTCGTTCACGCAGCAGTCCCGAGTGCAATAATGTGGAAAGGCGTTGAATTCTTTCCGGTGGGCCACTGACTGCTTCCAGAATTGTTTTGTCTGACAATTCAAACAGCTTCTTGAAACTACCGGCCAAATCAGCCAGGCTGAGCAAGTGGCGGCTGGCCAGCCGGCCTTCTTTAATCAACAGTGCCAGGCGGATGCAATCCAGTAACTCCACTTTTTCAGACTTGAGCGAAACAGGCATTAGTTATCTCCTATCATCATTCTGAATTGCAGAGCCTCGCCAAGATGAGACATACCGATCTTCTCCTCACCTGCCAGGTCTGCAATAGTTCGGGCAACACGCAGAATCTTTTGATAACCGCGCACAGTCAGCTGAAGCGATTCAGCCGCAGTTGCGGCTTTTCGCAGGACAACCGGCGGAATCAGGAAGTCGTCCGCCAGAGTATCACTGCAATGTAAGCCATTGAGCCTTGGTTTTAAGCCTTGCCTGCAACAACGCTCCAACTGGAACTGCCGGCAGACAGCAATCCTGGCGGCCAGCTCCACGCTGGTATGGGCCGGTCTTTTATCCTTCGTCACAGTGCGGTTTAGCGACTCGGCATCCAGCCTGGTCATTGTCGCGAAAAGATCGACTCGATCCAGCAAGGGGCCCGAAAGACGCGACAGATGCTGTTTGACCTGGTAATCGTCACAGCTGCAGCGTTTACGGTCATCCAGATAATTGCCGCAGCGACAGGGATTGGCTGCTCCGACCAAAAGAAAAGATGCCGGCCACAAAACAGTGTACTGGCTGCGGCTTACCCTGATTAACTTTTCTTCCAGTGGCTGCCGCAAGTTGTCCAGCACTGCAGGCTCAAACTCTGTCATTTCGTCTAAAAACAAGACTCCGTGATGTGCCAAGCTGACTTCTCCCGGTCGCGGAGTGCTGCCGCCGCCAAGCATTGCCGCTTTAGAAATACTGTGATGCGGGGCGCGGAAAGGCCGCTTTGTGATTAAGCCGCTGTTTTCTCCCAACAAGCCGGCTACACTGTAAATGCGTGTTAATTCAAGTGATTCTTCAGAATTCAGCGGAGGCAACAGACTCATAATCGTGTTTACCAATGCCGTTTTACCGCTGCCCGGCGAACCAAGCAAGAGCAGATTGTGTTGACCAGCCGCAGCAATTTCGATAGCTCTGATTGCGTGTTCCTGACCAACAATACTGCTGATATCCGCACCCGCTTTGGCGTGATTCAGATCAGTAGCAGGCTCTTGCTCCTTAGTGCATCCATTCGTTTCTGGTTGTTTCGCGTAAACTCGCGTTGCATGATTACCATTAAGCAGGGCGACAAGTTCTGCCAGCGAACTGACAAAAACTACTTTATCGTCGGCTATAGCTTCCACTTCACGCCGGTTTCCCGATGGCAGCATACAAAGCTGAGAACCAGATTCATGAATTGCTGCATAACGGCTGATAGCACCTGGAACCCCGCGTATTCTGCCATCCAGTGTTAGTTCGCCAAAGGCCGTCAGTAGCTCTGCTGGATTTGGCACCTGGCCGGAGGCGATCAAGATAGCGAGAGCAAGCGGCAAGTCAAAAGCAGAACCTTGCTTACGCAGCCAGGCAGGCGCCAATGACGCCGTTATTCGACTGTTGGGAAAGGTGCAGCCGCTGCTGCGAATTGCCGCCTGTACTCTGTTACGCGATTCTTTAATAGCGGGATCTGCCAGCCCAACCAGTTCAAACCCCGGCAAACCGGGTGATATAGCGACTTCAATATCGACCATTACCCCCTGGATTCCGTGTTGCGCACTGCTTCTTACAATTCCATAACGCTTTTGCACGTCTCGCTCCTTTATAATCTGCTGTTCAATAAATATTGCCGTTAACATTGCCGTTGGAATGAATTGTTCAAAAACAGAATATATGTTCTGATCCGTGAGGACGATCATTTTTCAGTTGCAAAAAGCGACAAAAGACAACAGTATCTTGTCAGGTGCGCAGCAAAAGCAAAATTCGCCGAGAAAATAGTTTGCGGTTAATGATTGATTTGCATATAATACCAACGGATTTACAAGGAGGCTTGCCATGAAACTCGGTATTGTCGGTTTGCCAAATGTCGGCAAAAGCACATTATTCAACGCGATTACCCGCGCCGGCGCAGCGGTTGCCAACTACCCTTTCTGCACCATCGAACCTAATGTCGGTGTAGTTTCGGTACCCGACAAGCGTCTCGATTTCCTCAGTGAATTATACAAACCTGAAAAATATACTCCTGCCGTTATCGAGTTTGTTGACATAGCTGGTCTCGTGAAAGGTGCGAGCAAGGGTGAAGGCCTCGGCAATAAATTTCTGGCCAACATCCGCGAAGTTGACGCTATAGCCCATGTTGTCCGCTGCTTCGACGACCCTGATGTCGCCCATGTTGATGGTCGGGCCGACCCGGCACGGGACATCGAAACAATCAACCTTGAACTGATTCTCTCGGACATGGAATTCGTGGAGCGCCGGATAGATCGTCTGCGCCGGCTTGCTAAGGGCGGCGACCGCAAACTTGTAGCCGATTTGGCGCTGGCTGAAAGAATCAGCAAGGTTCTGGAGCAAGGCTTGCCGGCTCGCTCGCTGGAATATGACGCCGCTGAGCAGGAACTGATGCATGAGCTGCCGCTGCTTTCGTTGAAACCAGTGCTTTATATTGCCAATATCTCGGAATCTGACATTGGCGCGCCAGATACCCCCGAAGTCAAAACAGTCCGGGAGATCGCCGCTTCCGAAAACGCTGAAGTTGTAGCTATCAGTGCGCGGATTGAAGAAGAAATCGCGGCTTTGGAAGAAGATGAACGTGCCATGTTCCTGGAAGATTTAGGATTAAAGGCATCTGGACTGGATCAGGTTGTACAGGCTGGGTACCATCTGCTGGGACTGATCTCGTTTCTTACAGCCGGACCAACAGAAGTGCGGGCCTGGACAATCAAACGGGGCACAAAAGCACCGCAGGCAGCAGGGAAAATTCACACCGATTTTGAACGCGGCTTTATTCGCGCCGAAATTGTGGCATATGATGATTTGAAAGCGTGCGGTACCTATGCGGCTGCTCGTGAAAAAGGGCTGGTTCGCTCAGAAGGCAAAGAATATGTCGTTCAGGATGGCGATATAATACTATTCCGCTTTAACGTGTAGTTCTTCAGCAGAAAGCGGCCGGTAGCGGATGCCGCGCTGGCCGAGTTCTTCGCTGACAAGAGTGTTAACCTGATTGAAAAGCGCGTCCAGGTTATCGTTATTTTCGATCAAATGTGTGGCCAGCGCTTTATATTCTTCATCTGTCATTTGCATCTTAATGCGACGGCGTGCTTCGGCAGCAGACATGCCGCGGCCGACAAGCCTGTTGATCCGATTATCTTCATCAGCCCAAACCACCCATACCTGATCGCATTTATCCAAAAAGCCTTCCTTGACCGGAATCGGCACATCCAGAAAAACAGCCTTGACTTTATTTTGTTCCAACTGCTCAATACTTGCATTTATTTCAGCCAGAACCTGCCGGTGGATTATCTGACTCAAACGATCCAGGCTGCGGCGGTTTTCGAAAACCAGTTCAGCCATTTTTTTTCTGTCCAGACTGCCGTCTTCAGCCAGCATATCTTCGCCAAACTGTTCAGTAATCATCGGCAGCGCACTGCCACCTGCAGCAGTCACATTGCGAGAAATCTGATCTGCATCCAGAACCGGCAAGCCAGTCTGTGCGCAAATCTTTGCTACAGTAGTTTTTCCCGAGCCAATGCCCCCTGTGATTCCTATTACAAACATTTATAAAGCTTCCTCTTCAGCCGGCGGTTCAGGTTCCGACTCGCCTTCTGCAATTTTACAGTTATACCATGTGTCGCCCTGGTCAATATCGATCAGCAGCGGCACTTTTAGTTCGACAACATTTTCCATTACGCGACGCATCAGCTCCCTGACACGTTCTACCTCTGCCAGCGGTGCTTCTACTATCAGCTCATCATGCACCTGCAAAATCAGCCGGGCTTTAAAGCCCTGTTTGCGCAACTCACGGTCGAGCCGCACCATGGCGATTTTAATCAGATCCGCCGCGGTACCCTGCAGAGGCATATTCATCGCGGCACGTTCACCAAAATTACGCTGATTGCGGTTGGCTGACTTCAGCTCGTGCATATAGCGGCGACGTCCCAGGATAGTCTCAACATAACCTTTTTCATAAGCCGCGGCAATCAATCCGTCCAGGTATTTGCGGACTTCCGGATAGCGTGCGTCATACTCGCTGATATATTTGTGGGCTTCCTTAACTGGAATGCCCAGGCTGCGGGCCAGGCCGAAATCCGAGACACCGTAGACGATGCTGAAATTAACAGTTTTGGCGATGGAGCGCTGTTCGCGAGTTACCTGCTCTGCTGTCACGCCAAACAATCCGGTTGCTGTTGTAGTATGAATATCTTCACCTTTAGCAAAAGCTTCGATCATCGCAGGATCACCAGATAAATGAGCCAGCAGGCGCAGCTCAATTTGCGAGTAGTCAGCATCGACAAGCAGCCAGCCAGCAGGTGCGGCAAAAGCCTTTCTGATCTGATTCCCTACGCTCATGCGAATGGGAATATTCTGCAGGTTCGGTTCAGTACTGGAAAGCCTGCCGGTGCTGGTCTGTACCTGATTCAGTGTTGTGTGCACCCGGTTGTCACGCGGGTCTATCAGTTTTTCCAGCCCCTCGATAAAAGTCGACAGCAACTTGCTCAATAATCTGTATTCAATAATCAACGGAACGATGTCATGTTGGTTGACGAGACCTTCCAGAATGTCAGCGCTGGTAGAATAATTGCCGCTGGCACTACGCCGTCCTGCTGGAAGCCCCAACTCTTCGAACAGTACCTCACCCAGCTGTTTGGGCGAGTTAATATTGAATTTGCGGCCGCTGTAGCCGAATATTGCTGTCTTTAATTCTTCCAGCCGCTCACTGAATTGTTGATTCAGATCTTGCAGCATACCTGAATCAACATGTACGCCATATCTCTCGATAGCGGCCAGCACAGCTACCAACGGCATTTCTACATCCCAGGTAAGTTTTTCGATATTCTGTTCTCTTGTTTCCTTTATCTGCAATAAGGAAATTTCGCGAATCAGGCAGCTGTTTGTTGCCAGAAACTGACGCTGTTCCTGCAAATGTTCCTGTTCATAGGTCTCTAAATGTGCTTTGTCTCCTACAACGATCTGCCCTGACTCAACTAAAGAATTTGCCTGTTCCTTGACAGGCTGATTTAACATAAAAGTCTTTCCAGTCATGCGTTCGTATAAACGAGGCCAATCAGGCCGGCCATCCATGGTATTAAGCAGGTATGCTGATATCATTACATCATGGTATCTAGGCATGGCGATTAAGTCATAGTCGGCGTTATTCAGATTTATATTACGCAACTGAGCTTTTAAATCGAAGCCGGCTATCACACCAGAAAACTTGCCTAGCAGCAACAGCGCCTCCCGGACTTCGGCAACACAAAAGGTAGATTCGTCGGGGAAATTCACCAGCAAACCAGCTTCAGGATCAATTTCCACGCTGATCAGCTCTGCAGGCTGCGGTGCCAGACCTGACATCCGAGCAGTAATATCAGCTTCAAGCTCACGGTTAAAATCATTGATCCGGGCAGCAAATTTCTCTAAATCCCAGAGTTCGTAAACCGCGGCTGCTTCGAGTTCTGCCAGTGTTTTCGCAGTCTGTTTCTCAGCGGTCAACCCCAGTTTGTCTATTAAGGTGCGAAAACCAAGGCGTGATAATATTGCATAAGCGGCTTCGTTGTCCGGCTCCATGACTTTAAAATCATCAATTAATGCAGGTACTTGCGCTGTTTGGCAGATACGGGCCAGATCGCGTGACAAAAAAGCCATATCCCGCCCTGCTTCCAGCTTCTTAGCCTGAGCCGGGCGAATCTGGTCCAGCGAGTTATAAATATTTTCCAGTGAGCCAAACTCAGCCATAAGCGCCATCGCACTTTTTTCACCAATGCCGCGCACCCCTGGAATATTATCGGACGGATCACCCATTAAGGCTTTGAAATCAACGAATTGTTCAGGTTTAATGCCATAGCGTTCAACAACAGCGGCTTCGTCGTAATATTCTATCTCGGTACGGCCGGCGCGGGAAACAGGTTGAACAATTTTTACGTGGTCTGTCACCAGCTGAAAGCTGTCTTTGTCGCCAGTCAGGATGCTGACCTCGTACCCCTGTTCGGCGCCCAGTCTGGCGTAAGTTCCAATCAGGTCGTCAGCCTCGAAGCCTTCAAGATCACAGTGTGGAATTTGCAAAGCATCCAGAATTTCCCCCAGAAGCGGCGCTTGGATCGACAGGTCGTCCGGCATCGGTTTACGCGTGCCTTTGTAGTCGGTAAACATGTCGTGCCGGAACGTAGCTTCAGGACGATCAAAAGCGACCATTACATGAGTTGGCTGAATTTCTTCCAAAAAGCGGTAATACATATTGAAAAATACAAAAAGCGCGCCGGTTGGTGTCCCGTCGGCCGCTGTAAGGTTTTGCCGCCCGTATAGTCCATAAAAGGCGCGATGGAGTATGCTGAATGCGTCAACCAGCAAAAATCTGCCTGCAGACAATATTTTACCCTCCAACAGTAATCAATACATAAGTCAGCTGCCGTTCCTTTTCAGTTGGCAACAGCTGCGAATACAGTGCTTCACCAAATAATTTGACCAGAAGCGGTTGATCGCCCGGAGGAATGAGTTCCACAGTAATTTTCAACGCGTCAGGTGGAACGGAACCACGAAATGAGTCAGCAGCAGAGGTTGCTTCCGCAATCGGGTAACCCGCCAAAATAACTGCTTTTTTTACAGGCTGAGCGGCATCGGCTGGGCTGGTAAGAATACGCAATACCGAGGCATTACTAAGCAGTTGAGGCTGCAAACCCAGTTTTTCACCGCTCTTAACCAGCTTATCGAGTTCTGTCAAAGAACCGGTATATAAACGGTAACCAGGTGCTGCAACTGTTGTCGCAGCGGTTGTGCCGGCTGTAGTGCCGTAGATAGTCATGCCGCCAGCTGTTCTGGTTTCTTCAGGGGGGCGGGTGGCTGTTGCAGCGGT
Source organism: Clostridia bacterium (assembly GCA_040772685.1). Classification (GTDB taxonomy): domain Bacteria; phylum Bacillota; class Clostridia; order Saccharofermentanales; family UBA5734; genus JAXGXQ01. The sequence goes on from JAXGXQ010000001.1 coordinate 433,188, forward strand.
TGAACCTTCCTGGTTGAAGACCTGGCTGGTCTCTTGTCTGCCGCCCGTGGTATATGCCCCTGAATCATTGGCATTTGTTGGTATGCCAGCCATTGCAGCTGTTGTGGCCATGGCAAAACTGCTCTGGGTGGCTCTTTGTGAAAGCGCGACATTTCGATACACAAATACGAGGGTCACAACCATAAACACAAGCAGCAAAGCACTCGCATAACGCAGGCTTCTCTGCCTGCCTGGCTTTGACCAATAAGAACCTGTATTTGCAGCGGAATCCGCAACAGCAGTTATTTCAGTTTCTTCAGCTTCAAGCTCAGGTTCCGCATTGATGCCTGCCATAACCAATTGCGACAAACCTTCAGGAACAACCACAGCCAAACGCTGAGCCCGCAGTGGCGCGACAGCCGAGCGAGCCTTTATGAGCAGCTCACGCTCGGCGCGACAATCAGAACAGACCTCTAGATGAGCCTGCAGCTTTATTAAACTTGCGGTATCCAGCTCATTATCTTGTTCGCGGAGCAATTCCAGTCGCCATTTATTACAAAACATTTTCATTTATTTAATCGCCTCCTCGCGGACAAATCGGTTTCTGTTGTTGTTTAGACGCTTCAGAAGACTGATTGTTCCTGGGCGTGTAAGTAATAGCATCGCTGTTTTTAGGGTGTGCAGCTTCTGCGGCTCGTAATTGAATCGCCAGTTGTTGACGAGCCCGGAACAGGCGTGACTTTACAGTTCCGGCACGCAAATTCTCTAAAACAGCAATCTCCTCATACGACAAACCTTCGATATCCCGTAAGATCAGGATTTGGCGCAAATTCTCCGGCAGTTCCCCGATAGCGGCACGAACAGCTGCTATGGTTTCCTTACGGTCAAGAATTTCGTCCGGCAAATCAGCCTCATCCGCGAATTGCTGAAACAATTCACCTTCAGCCGTTTCCAGCGGCTGGTTAAGCGAACGCTCCGGGTGTCGCTGGCGCCGACGCATTAAGTCATAGCAGGTATTGGCTGCTATGCGGTAAAGCCAGGTATAAACAGCAGATTGTTGGCGAAAATTTGCGAAGGTTCTATAGGCTTTTAAAAATGTTTCCTGAACACAATCCTGAGCATCAGACTGATTACCCAGCATACTGAAACAAAGACCGTATAACGGGGCGCTGTAGCGCTCTGCCAGCTCAGCGAATGCTTCTTTGTCGCCGGCAGCTGCCCGGCGCAAGACCTGTGCTTCTGGGTTGTCCAGCACCGGAACCCTCCTCCTGGTTAGTTTTATAGCTTGAGTTTTATAGCTATAGATTTAAGTATTATATCATAAAACAGCTTACTGTCCCGACAAGCCAAAGGCTATGCTATAATTTGCTGGATAATATCAGGTAAAGGTAATTATGAGTAATTTATTCACAAGACTGCGGTTTAACCGGATTCGCAGAAAAGCACGCCAGTCGGGTGACCCTGTACAGGCTTACGGTATTCTGCTGGACCAGGCAACTAAAAAAGACCTGGATCTAGCTATTGTCAGCGTTTTCATCGGGTATCTTTTTACGGTTGTAACCGGATTCCCCGGTTCTTCCCCCTTGTTTACCGCCTACCTTAAGGATGTGCTCGGGCTTTCCAACAGTGCCTATGGGCTGGTTTTAACTGTACCTTACATTACTGTTCTGATTCAAATCCCCTATTCCTACTATGCCCGCTGCCACAACAACATCAAACCCATATTCATCTGTTTTGCCTTGATTTCCAAGCTGATGTATCTGGTGCCGGCCTTTCTGCCGCTCCTGGTCAGCGACCCTGACCCCAGGCTTTCCACAATAATCATCGCGGGCATGATGCTGGTGGCTTCAACCAGTAACTGGATAGCCGATTCCTCACTCAATACCTGGTTTGGTTCAATAATTCCAAATCAAATCAAAGGACGCTACCTCAGTACGCGCCAGACTGTGTTTACAATAGCCGCCCTGATTTTCTCCGTCAGCCTCACGGTGCTTTTGCCGTTTCTGAATGATTATCCGGGCAAGTACACTCTCTTGTTTTCACTTGGAGTTGCCTTTGGCTGTATTGATATTCTGATCTTTTTCGGAATCAGGGCTCCATCAGATTGTGTAAATCCGTATTTTGTTGCCCCTGATATGAAAGGCTCGTTCAATTTAACCCAGTTTCTCAAGCCGTTCCGCGACAAACGCTATCGTGATTACCTGCTTTTCGCCACTTCCTGGAGTTTTGCCATCAATCTGGCCGGACCATATTTTAATATTTATTTGTTAGAAGATATGCGCGCGCCGCTCGCAATGCAAACAATCCTGCAGCAGATAATCGGTTTTGTCGCCACAATACTATTTATGCGCCGGATAGGCAGGCTTAACGATTCTTTTGGCTTCAAGCCGATTCTCCAGCTCTCCTGCATCGTGCAGGCAATTTCCCCACTGACGTGGCTGTTCACAACACCGGCAAACTATGGAATTATTGGCATCAGCAACTTTTTTGCCGGGATTTTCGGTCCGGCAATTGATCTGGCAATTCTTAGCCTGGCAATTTTCCTGGCTCCAAATGAAGACAGAATCACTTATCTGGCTGGTAAAAATGTCACAACGGCATTACTGGGCTTCGTGCCCGCCACCATGCTGGGCGGCTTTCTTTCCGACAGTTTGCAGCCGGTCATCGCCAATGCTGATATCCACTTTTTTGCTGGCCACACCTTTACGGCATTCCATGTACTTGTGCTGCTCTCCGCCGGTTTGCGGGCATTTACAGCACTGGTTTTCCTGCCGCGCTTACGTGAAGCGGAAGACACAACAGGGATCAGCTTGACTTTGAAGGAAGTTGGTTCGATGTTGAATTATAGAGTTCGCCGGAATTTAACATTTCAAAAACAGCGTGTACGCACAATCCGCCGCTGGCTTTTCAAAAGGAAATAGAAAATTCTGATAAAAAACTAGACGTTCTGTAAAATTCTTAAACGGCGGACAAAAGGCAGACTGACTAACCCCAGTGTGATACCGGCAATAGCTTGCAGAGAATTATACGGCACAGCCGCCAAAGCTGTGCGGAAATCATAAATTATAGTTTCAAAAATCAAGTAGCCGCCAACCATGATCACTTCACAAATCGCGAAGAGAACTCCAGCGCCCACTAAAGAAAGATTTGGGCGCTTTTTTATCACTAGCCCTGCCAGCAGGCCCATCGCGCCCTTAATGATAAAAGTTGCCGGGGCATACTGCCCGTAGGCGCCGATCAAGTCGGCCAGAGCCGAGCCGATTGCCGCACTTACACCTGCGAACGGCCCCAGGATTACAGCTGAAGCAAATATAGCCGCATCACCTAAATTAATGTAGCCGATAAATGTGGGAATCTTAAGTATATAGGTTGCGAGCATTACCAGGGCTGAGATAACGCCGCCCAGTGCGATGGTACGAATTGAATCCGGTTTCATTCTTTGCTCCTCTGTGCTGCTGCAGATGTTTTTTTGCTGCCTCGATTATAATATGAATGGTCCGACTTTGAAAGTTGCTTCAGTTGAGGATTTTGCCTGTCTGCCTCATGGTCAAACTTTAACACCTGATCCTGCTGTGAAGCCAGCTTCCCTGCCTCGTGATTATCAAAGGCAGACGCGACCATCAGTTTGATTCGATTTAACTGATTAACCTCACTTGCTCCAGGATCGTAGTCGATTGCCACAATGTTGGCCTGTGGATAAAGGCGGCGCAGTTCTTTGATCATGCCTTTACCGGTGACATGGTTAGGCAGGCAGGCAAAAGGCTGGGCGCAGATTATATTAGGCACACCGTGCTCGATCATGTCTAGCATCTCACCTGTTAAATACCAGCCTTCACCGCAGGCATTGCCCCGCGACAACACTTTTTCAGCGCGTGCGGCGGTGTGTTCGATCGGCTCCGGCAGAGGGAATTTCCCCTTGGTTTGAGCCAGAGCCCGCATAACCGGCCGGCGGTACCATTCCAGTAACCTCACAAGTGCCGTCGAAAGCAGCGGGTTTGATTTGGTGACACCGATGTTTTCACTGTTCCAGCGCACGTTGGAAAAACTATAAAGAAAAAAGTCCAGCAAGCCGGAAAGATGCGCTTCGCAGCCCTCTGATTCGATTACTCGCACAGCGTCGTTATTGGCATCGGGATGGAACTTAACCAGAATTTCGCCTGTAAGACCGACCCGTGGTTTGCGCGGAATCGGCCGCAGGGGCAGCGCGTCAAAATCGGCCGCTATCAGCTTAACCAGTTCCGGATAACGCAGGCGGCGACCCAGCTCAGGGACATCACCATCATTGGCGAAAAAAGATCTGCTGATTTTATCCCATTTATTGTACAATTCTGTAGCAGAACCAGTTTCTGCTTCGTACGGACGTACCCTCAACAAGACTGTTTGCAGCATGTCCCCGACGATCAGGCTTTGCACGACGTGGTGCAGCATTAAAGGCGTATATTTCACGCCGGGATTCGGCTCAATGTTGCTGGCGGAAAGCGCTACAACCGGTACCTGTGGGAAACCGGCGTCATGCAAAGCTTTACGCAGGAAAGCCACATAATTAGTGGCGCGGCACCCGCCGCCGGTTTGGGTGATGAATAACGACGTATTGTCTGGGTCGTAATTGCCGCTAAGCAGGGCATTGATCAACTGGCCGACAACAATTATCGTTGGGTAGCAGGCGTCGTTGTTAACAAACTTAAGTCCTGTTTCAATATCTTCAGGCGTTACCTTCTCCAGCACTTTGGCGTTATAACCGTGCCGTTGCAGTACTTTCTCGAGCAGGCGGAACTGATAAGGAGCCATTTGCGGTGCCAGTATATTGTGAGCGGCTCTCATTTCCGGGGTAAAAATTTTGCGTTGCAAAGTATATGTATGCTGAGGCCGGACTTTTTTGTTGTGACTGCGCGCGATCATTGATGCCTTCAGTGAGCGCAGACGGATTCGGGCAGCGCCCAGATTGCTGATTTCGTCAATTTTCAGCAAAGTATAGGTTTTGCCGCCGGCTTCGAGAATTTCTTGCACCTGGTCAGAGGTTACAGCATCCAATCCGCAGCCAAAAGAAGTCAATTGCACCAGCTCAAGCTCGTCCTGGGTTTTAACATATGCCGCTGCTTCATAAAGCGCGGAGTGGTAAACCCATTGATCAACCACACGGATCGGCCGTTCCAACAGACCGTGGCCGGAGACGCTGGCAATAGTAAGTACTGCCAATCCCAGCGAGTTGATCATTTCTGGCACTCCATGGTGCACTTCCGGGTCCAGATGATAAGGCCTGCCAGCTAGAACAATACCCTTTTGTCCGGTTTCATTCAGGTAGGCGACAGCCTCGGCACCCATCTGACGGACATCTGCAAGGTATTGCTCCTGCTCTGCGAAACCCAGAGTTAGAGCTTCCCGGCACATTTTCTCAGTCACGCCGTCAGCAGCGAATGTTTTTGCCAGCATGGCCGCCATCTTCCGGGGATTTGCCAGATTGAGGAAGGGATTCAAGTACTCGATTTCGCGCTCCCGCAACTGGTCGACATTTGTCCGGATGACCTCAGGATAAGACGTTACAATCGGACAATTGAAATGGTTATTAGCCGCTTCAAAGTGCTTCTGTTCATGAGTAATATCCGGATAGAAGATTTTACGGATACCTTTATCGATCAAATCAACTACATGGCCATGAGCCAGTTTGGCTGGATAACAGACGCTTTCGCTGGGGATAGTATCCATACCCTTTAAAAACATATTGTGGTCTGAACGGCCGGAAAGTACAACTCGATAGCCTAATTTAGTGAAAAAAGTAAACCAGAGCGGGTAGTTTTCATAAATATTCAGCACTCGCGGCAAGCCAATAGTTCCGCGCGTAGCTTCTTTCAGCGGCAGAGGTTTATATGAGAATAAGCGGCGGTAGCTGGAGTCGAATAAGTTTGGCAGGCGCTCTTCGGGTTTTTCCTGACCGGCACCACGTTCGCAGCGGTTGCCGGAAATAAATGTACTGCCATCGCCAAAGCTGGCAACAGTAAGTTTGCACTGGTTGGAACAAAGCTTGCAGGCACGGGTTGTGCTGTCCATGCTGAAATCAGCCAGTTCGGCCGGGCTGAGAATGGCGCTGCGGCCGTATGTTAGTGGGTTATGTTGTGTAGAAGTTTCAGTTTTTTCATTAACTTGTTTGCTGCCAATGCGCTGATGAGCGCGTTCGCGTGCGATCAAAGCCGCACCAAAAGCTCCCATGAGGCCGGCAATACTGGGCCGGATAACTTTGCGTCCGGAAACCAGCTCAAAGCAGCGCAGAATGGCATCGTTTAAGAACGTTCCGCCTTGCACGACAACATGTTCACCCATTTCATCCGGGTTTTTCAACTTAATTACTTTATATAAGGCGTTTCGTACGACAGAATACGACAAACCGGCGGAAATTTCGCCAACAGTTGCCCCTTCTTTCTGAGCCTGTTTAACACGCGAATTCATAAATACAGTACAGCGCGTTCCCAGGTCTACCGGATTTTCTGCTGCCAGAGCTTCGAGCGAGAAATTATGCGCATCCATTGCCAAAGAAGAGGCAAATGTCGAAATGAAGGATCCACAACCCGAAGAACAGGCTTCATTGATCATGATACTGTCCAACACACCGTCGCGCACCCGCATGCACTTCATATCCTGGCCGCCGATATCAATTATAAAGCTGACATCCGGGCAGAATCGCGCAGCGGAGTAGTAATGGGCCATGGTTTCAATTTCGCCCTCGTCAATATGGAGCGCGGCTTTAATCAGAGCTTCACCATAACCAGTAACACAAGAACGCGCGATCCAAGCTGTTGCGGGCAATTGAGCATATAGTGTTTTCAGAATATTCAGGGCACTGTCAACAGGTGTGCCATGATTGCTGGCGTAATAGGTAAACACGATTTCACGCTTGTCGTTAATCAGAACCGCTTTAGTGGTTGTGCTGCCGGCGTCAATTCCCAGAAAACAAGGACCGCTCGTCTGGCTGATATCCATCAGTTCAACCATCGACTCTTCATGCCGCGCGATAAATTCCTGTTTCTCTTCCTTATTCTGGAACAGCGGCCTGATCCGCACAATATCGTCATCTGTCCAGCTGGCAGATTTCAATTTTGAACAAATTTCGCTGAATAAGACAGTATCGGCATCAGCCAATAGTGCGGCACCTATGGCAACATAAAGCTGAGCATTATCGGGCGTGATAAAAGAATCTACTGACTCCGCCAGAGTACGTTCAAAAGCTTTACGCAGCTCGGGCATAAAATGAAGCGGACCGCCCAGAAATATTACGTTGCCTTTAATAGGACGGCCACAGGCCAGGCCGGCAATACTCTGGTTAACCACAGCCTGCAGAACCGAGGCGGCAAGATCCTCCTTCGCAGCTCCGTCATTGATCAGAGGCTGAAGGTCACTTTTGGCGAAAACACCGCAACGAGAGGCAATGGGATAAACCGAACGGTAGTCTGCAGCAAGCTCGTTGAGGCCGGCAGCATCGGTTTGCAGTAACGAAGCCATCTGGTCAATAAAAGCACCTGTACCACCTGCACAAGTCCCATTCATGCGCTGTTCAGGCACAGGGTGCAGGTAAGTGATTTTGGCGTCTTCCCCGCCCAGTTCAATAATCACGTCTGTTTCCGGGTTATAACGGCGGATCGCAGCCGTTTCGGCAATTACTTCCTGCACAAAAGGCAGGTCCAGCCAGCGGGAAACACTAAGGCCACCAGAACCTGTTACGCTTATCCGGGCTGAAACACCTGGAAAACTGTCGCTTAATTCCTGAAAAGCCTGCAGGAGTTCCCCGGCAATATCGGCATTATGGCGGCGATATTGCTGGTATATGATATTGTCACCTTCAAGCAGTACGATTTTTATGGTTGTCGAGCCTATATCGAGTCCGCACCGCAGAATCGCGGAACTTTTTGTCATTGTTTCACCTGTTTTCCGTCAGTTCAAGCAAAAGCCATCGTCTGACAATTTACCCAAAAAGACACATTGAATTACATTTTAACACAGAATGACAACTACTTCTCTGTCAGGCAAATATTATTTTGAGGGCCAAAGTAAATTTTCAGTAAACATAAATGTGGCTCTCCGCTCAGGCAAAATGCTGTTCACGACAAATTACTAACCTTTGATTTCTCTAAAACCCAGTAACCGCCTGGCATTCCCTGCCAGAATAGCCTCTTTTTCTGCAGCGCTTATTTCGAGCCTTTTAATCAGACCTGCTTCGAGCAGCGGCTGGCTCCAGGGGGCGTCGCTGCCGAATACTACTTTATCAGCGCCATGATTGCGGATAATTCTGGTCAGTTGCGGTATAAGTACCCTGCTGTGGCTATAAGACGTGTCAAGGTAGATGTCTTTGCCGACCAGCTCGCGTTCAACTTCTTCCCAGAGCATATAACCGCCAAGATGCGCCGCGATAACCGGAGCGCCGCCAAAATAAGGCAAAGCCCTGGCCAGAGAAGCTGGACGGCAATGACCGGGCAGATCGTAGCTGACATCAAGACCGGCATGGAACAAGGTCACAAAACCCATTTCCGCAATTTGGGTGTAAATTGGCAGCATGGCCGGGTCATCAACGTTAAAATGTTGATATTCCGGATGAAATTTTATGCCTGGAATTCCTGCGTCCTTTAGCTCCTGCAGTTGCTCTCTTATTCGTTTTGAGCGAGGATGGATTGAACCAAAAAACTTTAGATCAGGTGAATTATTCTCAATTGCAAAACGATTGACCGATTCTTCCTGTGAAGGCTTCGCCGCAATTGTCAGCACTACTCCCTGCTTTATGCCGGCTTGTTGCAACAAGCTTCTTAAGCCGTTCATTGTGCCGTCAAAACAAGGTACCAGGCCGCCGCCACTGTCTGAAAGCGACTTAAGCGCCCGAGGCGCGAGTTTGTCTGGAAAGGCATGTAGATGGATATCAATAATTGACATTTCTGAATTCAAAAACCTCATCTTACTCATAAATAATTTCAAAAAAAGGCGCGCCATTCTTACATAGCAGCGCCTATATTTGGAGCCGATGGTGGGAATCGAACCCACGACCTATTCATTACGAGTGAATTGCTCTACCTCTGAGCCACATCGGCAGGTAACAGCCTCTCTGCGGCGGCAACCGACCTGACTTATTTTACCAGAACAGCGCGCTTAGTCAACCGGAGAGCGGAAAGGATCCTGCCGGGAGGATCAGGCGCAAAAGCCGCCCTCATTTTTTGCAATTATCTGAACAAATAATTTGGCTATTTCCGCGTCAAACTGGCTTCCTGCACCATGTTTTATAACATCAAGAGCAGCTGTTTTTCTTGTTGCCAAAGAATGCCTGCCTCTGTTCAGTACACGGTCGTAGGTTTCCGCTACTGAAATAATTCGCGACAACAAAGGAATCTGCTCACCTTTCAGTCCTCGCGGATAGCCGGTTCCGTCCCATCTTTCGTGATGACCGTAGACATATTCAGCCAAATCCAATGTATCATCAAAAAGACTTAAGATCCGATACCCCACAACCGAATGCTGATGCATTTTTTCAATCTCCTGGTCCAGATAATTATCCTTGACTAGTATTTCATCAGCCAGTGTGATTTTACCAATGTCGTGCAGATAACCCGCTCGCTTGAGTTTGCTGATTTCATTCTCAGGCAGTTGTAAAGCGATTCCAACATCAGCGCATAATTCGCTAACGCAGATCGAATGCTGTTTTTCAATGGGGCTCTTCGCATGCAATGTCTCAATAATTGTATTAATTATATCTTGATTATAGGCTTTGCGATTCATCGCTTTGTCCTTATACATGGCATTTTCCGCGTTTGCCATGACCTCATCCAGCAGCTGCTCCGGTTCATATTTTGTATCCAGACCGATAGCGATGCTGCACTTGATGGCCTCCACATGAGCATCAGCAAACCGTGACTTGATCCTGGCAAGAATTTTTTCAGCGTTTTCCGGGTTGTTACGGGCAGCAGTATAATAAACTCATCACCACCCGTACGGGCAATTACATCATTCTGTCTGCATGCCTCCTGCAGGATTTCAGACGACTTCTTAATCAGTTCGTCACCTGCGGTATGACCGAATATATCGTTGGTCATCTTCAAGCCGTTTATATCAGCGAAGATTACTGACAACGGGAGATTATCCGGTATATCAATTTTCCCGCGGTTTTCCTCAAAACATCTTCTGTTGTGAAGGCCGGTCAGGCTGTCGTAACAATTCAGATAGTATATTTCAGCTTCTTCTTTTTTCGCTTGCTTATATCCATAAAAGTAATTACGGCACCGCTTATCTCGCCATTTTTAATTTGCGGATATGAAAAATATTCAACGTCAAAGGATGTGCCATCAGCGCGCCAGAACACCTCATTATCTGCATGTGAACCTTCACCTTGAATGAATGCCCGGAGAATCCCGCAATCTTCATCGGGAAGGCTGGTGCCATCCCTGCAGGCATAGTGTATCTTCCGATGCATGTTTTTTCCGAGCAATTCTGTCTGGTCGCTGTAGCCCAGCATTTCGATACAGCTCCTGTTGCAGAATGTACAATTTCCATCCAGATCGATTCCGTAAATTGCTTCCGCTGCTGAATCCAGAATCAAGCGGAGTTCATCCTTACTGTCTGCCAGGGTGCTGTTTGCTGCCCGTAATTCTTCAGTACGCTCCTGAACAACTGTTTCCAGATTGCTGATCAAAGCCTGCATTTTATCCGCCACGGTATTAAAGCTTTTTGATATTTGGCCAATCTCATCATTGCGAATAATATCAACTCGTATAGACAGGTTGCCGGCAGATAATTCATCAGATACCTGCAGCAGACTTTTTATCGGCTTAAGATGCTTTGTCGTGAACAGGAAATAAATCCCAGTCGATAGCAGAATAGCCAGTGTGGCAATTAGCACTGCACGGCGCATTCCGTAAATGGCATCTTTCATGAAGGGTGATTCCGGTATAGCCGATACAATTATCCAATCGATTCCGTCCATCCGAAGTTCTCTTGTGTTTAAAAAATAATTGTCATTTTCGCCTTCATAGATTAGCCGTGGACTGCTGATGGCCAGGGATTGTTTGTATGCGTTATTAATGTCTGTGCTTTTAATATCCTCGAGCGTGTAACGTTCCAGCCTGCCATCAGCAAGAGCAGAAAAATTCGCGGCGCCTATTGAGTTTGCGATCAGATTATCTGATCCTTTTTCAATGATAAAGGCTGCACCGTGATATTCTTCAACCGCATCCTTAAGGTAAGAACCAATATCTGAAAGAAGCATATGGGTTCCAAGCACACCTTGAAGCCCTCCCGCTTCATTGTAGACCGGCCAGGCAGCGGAGACTGCCAGGTCATCCATAACGAAATGTTTATACAAAGGGGAGTATATAGGGCCGCCGGCCTCGACCGCGGCTTTATACCATGCACGAGTGCGAGGATCAAACTTTCCTGCCTGAACAACGATGCCCCCGGCCGTCAAGTCCTCATTTACTGAGTAATACCAGGAGTTACCGCCTGTGGTGATATTATTTCTCATGATCTCAATATCGCCATTTGCATTGCTGCGGGCGCCGTAATACTCACCGGCTGCTGTGCCGTAACTGAAACTGAAAATCTCATTTCTTTGCGAATCAAGCGCACCAACGCCGCTTTGCTCTCTGGTCTGAACGGTCAAAGCATTTCATCTTATATGATCCAGCTATTCGTGCTTGTTTCAGTACTGCTGGGCATCGCCAGTGTGCTGGCAATCACAGTTGTGCAAAAGTCGAGGCAGATCGGCATCCTCAAAGCTATGGGCATTCAAGATGCCCAATCCAGTCTGGTCTTTGTTTTTCAAGGAATGATGCTGGGTATAGCCGGCGCGGTCCTTGGTATTTTACTTGGTCTCGGCCTGGCCTATGCATTCACTGCTTTTGCCTTGAATCCCGATGGCAGCCCCGTCGTGCCGCTATATATCGATCCTGGTTTCATAGCTTTATCAGCAGGCATAGCCGTGCTGGTTGCAATCCTCGCAGCACTTATTCCGGCGCGCCGATCATCCAGACTGAATCCGATTGAGGTAATACGCAATGGCTAATGTAATTGAATTGAAAAAAATCAACAAGATATATGGCTCTGGCCAGTTCATTACTTGCTGCCCGAGTTCACTGCTATCGAAAATGTCCTGATGCCTTTCCGGATCAAGAATGGTTCTGCGCCCAAGGCGGCGGTTGAACGCGCAAACGAGATAATGGATATGGTCGGACTGGAGAAGGTTAAGCATAACCCTGCCCCTAAGATGTCCGGCGGGCAGCAGCAACGGACGGCGATAGCCAGGGCCCTGATGAATGAGCCCAAAATTATTCTGGCCGATGAACCAACCGGTAATCTGGATTCGGATACGACAGAAACGATTTATAACCTGATGCGCGAGATAAATAAAAGTATAGGTACAACATTTGTCATCATAACGCACGACCGCCGGATCGCAGAGAAAGCCGACAGAATAATCGAAATCAGCGATGGCCGTATTACCATGGATTTCTAATAAATGACAATGAACAATGCGAACTGGAACTGACAAATTAACCGCGATTTACAGGGAAAAATAATAACCGTTGTTGAGGTAGTCAACTTCATGTTTTTGTGCCAGCTTCTGCAGTGCATTTTTAACTGAGGCCAGAGTCGCTGATCCGCTGATATACTTTTGCAGAGCGTTTTCCCAGCGTTTTTTCTCAGCCGGTTCTGCCTTATATTTAAAGTAACCCCAAACGTGCTGAGCCGCGTTTACAGCGTTGCCCACATTGATTCTCGTCGCCAACGCCTGCTCTATTAACCGGTACATCTCTACAGCCGGATAACGCTCTTTGTCCTTGAGCAGTGTCCGTATTGCCTGATAAGCTGCCGGGTCATGCTCAAGTATTGAATATTTATACCTTCCCCACTCCGCTTCGAGCGCAGAGATTCCGCGATTCGAAGTACAGTTCAAGCATTTGACAGCCGATAAATTTTTATCCTTGACCTCAAGCATAATGTCAACATCAGGAAGCGTCTTATAAAAATCCAAAAATGGATCAATGTAGATTGTCGTCGAATGAGCACCAGGCTTTTTTTCTGGATTCTGCTGTGAGTAATGAATCTTCGGTTTCCCGTCCGCCGTCTGCCATGTTCCCGCTACTGCCCGGATCCAGTCCAGATCCGAAACACCGGGGTCGGCCGGGTTCGTCTTGTTATGCAGATTATCATAAACCACAGGTATACCTGTGCGGCAGGAGACATCGATTACATCTGAAATATTAAACAACCGGTCGTCATTTTCCAGGACAAGGCGGCTGCGAACACCGGGTGACAATGCCAGCCATCGCTCGATAAAGCGGTTCTTGGCAGCTGTCTTATCATTGTAGACACCACCCAGATGAAGAATGATCTTGTGCTCCTGCCCCAGACCCAGTAAGTCAAGAATCAGATTGTGATAGTCCAGGTCCAGTGCGGCGTTGCGGGCAACAGTGTCATCGGGTGAGTTCAGCACTGTATACTGCCCGGGATGCAGGGAAACCCGCATGCCGGAGCCACGGATTTTTGCCCCGATTCGTTTGAAATCTTCCGCATAACGCTCAGGCCAAGGCAGATTATTTGCCCAAGACGAGCCAAAAGGTATCAGATCGGATGAAATCCGGAACAGCTTGATCTCATTACGGATGTTGTAACCTACCAAAACCTCGAGCGCGGCCAGGTTCTGCTCGATAAGCTTAAACAGCAGTTCTTCATTAACATTTTTCAAGGTCATTGACCTGAGACTGCTATTTGGAACGCCCAGGGCCAGGCAGGCATAACCAATCTTATTCAGGACGCATTCATCTCCTTGCTTAATTCATTTATTGTTTCAATTTTGCGAATTATTCGCTTGATTCGCGGCCGGTTGTATCGTTGGGCAATAATGCACGGCAGGTTAGTAACAAGGGCATACAACAGCATGAGCAAGATAACACCGGGAGGTACGAAGAAACCGAAAACCCAGAACAGCAGCAAGGGAATCCAATGTGTTAGCTCCCCGCGACAGGATTCAACAAGAAACCGTTCCAGATTCGGAATCGAGAAATCGTTGATATGACGCTTTGCGTAGCCGCTGCGGCTGATAGCGGCACCATCCGGCAGGAGATGCTTCCAGGTTTTGATCTTAAAGACGTGTTCGTAGAAGTGCCCGCCGTTTTCAAACCGGCGTGTCCGAAAGAGCCAGCGATCAGTCTGCAGATAATACCCGGGGATCAGCAGACAAAATCGAGCCGCCCCGGCAAGCAGGATGAACCAGACAATAAAACAAAGCAGCAGCGTCAGGCCGGTATCCAGATAGACCAGCCTCATAAACGTTCCTCGCCAATTACTCTGCCTCGCCAGTTGACAGGCAGGCGCAACAGCCTCTTGGTCAGAGAAACCAGATAGATCAGCAGCATCAATGCAAGGCCAACAGGATAAAAAAGCGTGGCGCCAGCTTTAAATCTTCCGAATCTATTGCTTAGGAAACGCAGGATGACTGTCCACACAACGTAAAGGGCTCCATAAACTGCAAGTCCGGGCAGGCTTCGGGCAAGGCTGTAAACAAGCAAGTGATAGGGTACGGAGGTAAGCGAGGTTATCCACAAGAATACCAGCACAAAGTGCCATAAAGGGATGGTAGTTGCGCCCCAAGCCGCATTCTTGACCCAGCCTTCAAGCAGGCTTTTTATACCTCCGGCATACATACGGTAACGAATAGTGTGATCACCGACATATAGTTCAAACGGCAGGTTGTGGTTCTTCAGCTGTCGGGCCAATGCCATATCCTCAATAATAGATCCGCGCACTGCTGCATGGCCGCCGATCTGTTCATAAACGCTGCGAGGCATGAGAATAAGTGGTCCATACAAACCGTTTCCTGCCGCTTTTGGCATTGTCGTTCCAGTCGCTGCAGCTTGAACCAGATTAAAAAGCATGGAAAACTGCTCATAATACTTGGAGGTTTCGTGCCAGGGCTGCACGGAGATCGTGCGGCCGTTGTAAGCTGTCAGCAGACGGGCAAGCGCCTCGGGCTCGAGCCGGACATCAGCATCGATGAACAGTAAAAGTTCGCCTGAAGCTGCATTTACGCCATTCCAGCAAGCCCAGGACTTGCCGATCCAGCCTTCCGGCTTGTTATTTAAAGTCAGGACAGTTACGTCAAAATGGCCTGCTGTTTCTGCAGTCGAGTCCGAAGATGCGTCGTCCACAACTATCACTTCAAGTGGGTTTACTGTCTGTTGAGCCAAATCGCCAAGAATCAAAGGCAGATTTGCCGCCTCATTCCGGGCTGGAATGATAACCGAAACTGACTCTTCGGCTTTTTTGCCGGCAACCGGTAAGGCAGGAAATCTGTTGAAGAGCACCAGGTTAAGTCCAAGCCCAGTCAATACGAGGCTCAATTCAAAAACACTCATCTCAAATACCTGAATCTTTGCTTACTTTATCTGCTGCCAGCTTACCTGTCAGAATACAAGTCGGGACACCAGAGGGGCTGAAAGTCCACTGGCCACACTGGTAGATATCGTTGATCGGCGTTTGGACAGACTTACTGATCTTTTTTAAACGCATCTCAGCAGGCATTTTGGCATTAGTGAAAGCCCAGCCCGTTATTGCTCCCTCTTTGCTGCCGTTTATCCGTTCCAATGTCGTTGGCGTGGCACAAATGGAGAACAGCACAGATTCCGAAATCCCCGGGAAAATCCGCTCCAGAACATCAATGATTTTATCACTGCAGAACTGTTTGAGCTTTTCGTAATTTCCATTGTCAGCATAGTGTCTGGTCAGTCCATAATCCAGTAAAGTGCTGACTACAAGACCGCTCTGTCCCTCAGGGGCAAGGGCAGGGTCGCGTAGAACCGGGCAGGAAATTTCGTACGTTGTGCGTTCAAAGTAAGCAGACAGCCAATCCTGCAGCGCCTCTTCCCCATTTGCAGCAGCTTCAGACCACGCTGAAAGAGAGCTAAGGCCTGATGTCTCAGGCGTGTAGAAGGCATGAGGACCGCTGCTTTGTGCGACATATTCCATGTCCTTATTGAGCCCGATAAACAGCGTCAGAATTGAATTGGCGCCGTGACTGTTTGCAACAAGATCACGTTGCGAATGGAACCTGGCAGAATTTGCCCCTTGAACCAGTCTGTAAAGGCTGGATTGATCCGCCGCCCAGACAAGCTTCTTGTAGTTTAACGATCTGCCATCAGCAAGCTGCAACGTGTGGCCTGCGGCATCAATTGAAACAACTTCGCAGCCGGTTCTTATCTCGCCGCCGTGTTCAATTATGTAGTCATTGAGCGCGCTCGGCAGACTGCCTGTGCCGCCTTTAGTGTAGGTATAGTCAAGGTAGAGCGAAAAATAGCTCAGGGCAAAAAAAGTCGGTGTCTCGTCGAAGAAGTGCTGAATTACCATATCAATCAGCGCCTGGTTGTCTGTCAAGCGCCGCAAATAGTTGTCAACCGGCAAATTAAGCCTGCTGATTTTAGGTGCGCTGCGCCTGTACTTGATAAGCCAGGGCAGCAGTTCAGATTTCAGATAATTCATGTCTTTCATATCTTCGCGGAAAAGCGGATTATCTATCCCATACAGGACTTCCAGATAGCCCATAACCTTGCGGATTTCAGCAGTAATACGATCAATATCCGCGTGGTTTGCCGGAAAGCTTTCTTTGAGCATGGCAGCATAATCATTGAGGCTGTCTTTGCCTGTAAGTCTGACCCAGTGTTCACCGATGCCAATGGATACAATACTTTTTAGAAAAGATAACTCAATGCCCAGGTTTTTCAGCATGGGAAACAGGATCCCCGAGTTCTCAAAAGCTCTTGCCCCACTGTCAAAGGCAAATCCTTCATGAAAGAATGTGCCGATCAGCCCGCCGGTTTTATTCTGTTTCTCAAGTACAAGTGTGCGCAGCCCGCTACGGCTCAGGTAAGCTGCGCATGTCAAGCCGGCAATGCCTCCGCCGACTACAACCGCTTCGTAAGATTCTACTTTAGGTTGGCTCATGCTTTTAACCCCATCAGATAGTCCAAGACTTCACGAACAGCTACAGGTTCTTCGCCCTCAATACCGAGAATACAATTTGCTTCGAATTCAATCAGCTTGTCCTTTTCCACTGACTGCTGCTGCCAACGCTTCAGCGCTCCGACGAAATTGCCGACAGCAACCCGCCGCATAATGCCCCGGACATCCAGCTTGTCAACAGGTGCGCAGACCGGTTTCTCACACATGCGGCAGCGCCTTGCCTGACACATTACAGCCCTCTGGTCTGCAGGATAGGTATCATAAAGCTGATCTTGAGTAAATGGCTTATTTACCAGACGCACGTAGTCCTTCATACGTGGGTTCCAGACAAATGGTTCTTTTCCCAGTTTTTTCAGTAAGGCATTCGCTGCTGCCAGTCCTTCAGTCGTAACGGTAGGTGTGCCGGTACCCATTACTGTCGACTCACCGCAACAGAAGAGATTATCCCATTCAGTTTTTGTTTTAAGCCGCTTAAACATGTGCTGCCCCAGCATTTGCTTGGGCCCCGCAACGGCTCCGCCATTTTTTAGTGTATAGCGCTCAATTGTCCGGGGAGTGGCCAGCTCCTTGTAGCGCAGGCCTTTACGATATCCAGGGAAACGTTTTTCGAGGACAGATACTAACCGTTCTTCTTCCTGTTTTTTCAGCCTGTCATACTCTTCTGTGCTGCCTGACTCCCAATTATTAAAAGTCGGTCCGATGGCAATAACCGTATGTTCATCTTCAGCACAAAGAGTGCGATCATCAATACTGAGGATGTAGGCTGTAACTTCACTCTCATCCAGCTCTGCAGGGTTGCCGATCAACATCTCAATCGGCAGGGTATCCTCAGGTATTACCTTGCGGTCAACTACTGTATAAAAAACAACGCTGGGGTACGTCGGTACTTGCTTTTTTGCCCACGTGCGCCGCTGTGCACTGCTGTTCCGGGGATCGATCAGCTTGCCGTAAAGATTCCACACAGTGCCCGAATAAATTAGATAATCAGCCTGCAGTTCAGTACCATTATCGAGCAGTACACCGTTGGGTTTCCCATCTCGAAACGTGATCTCAACCACCTCTCGCTCCAACAACATTTCGCCGCCGTGTTCTTCAATAACTTTCTCTAATTTGCCGGGCAGGAAAACTGTTGAACCGGCGGGGTAGAAACTGCCGCCGACGTGATTGTCAATGAACATTATTGCGGCCAGGATAGCCGGTGCTTCTTTTACTGTAGCGTAACAATAGGTCGAAGTCAGCTTGTCGAAAAAATTGAAGATATCTGGATTACTAAAGTATATTTTCAGCAGCTGTTCAGCGCTCTGATTGAGATAGCTCAGGAATTTTAAATATGAAACGGGGTGCTTAAAGAAGCTCTTCATGCCCGCGACAGGATCTGTCTCGTCAGGTGTAGTATAACTTGGGGTCTCGACCATCACATGCTTGTAGAGCTTACTCATATCCTGATAAAACCGTTTGATGTTTTCGGTTTCATCGGGAAAGAAGCTGGCCAGTTCAGTCGAAAAACGTTCAACATCGAGCCAGAAAGGGATACGTTTGTCTTGATAATTTACTCGGTAAAGCAAATCATGTTGAATTATGTCAATTGGTTCTTCAAGACAATTAAAAACGAAGCGGTGCGCGTTGAAACCTTTCTCACCGAAACCGTAAAGCATGGCTGAGCCGATATCAAAAGTAACATGACCGCGCCGGAATGTTCCACAGGAGCCGCCTGGATTATAATTACGATCAACAACTGCTGTCTTAAGGCCGCGTTTCGCTAGCAAACTTGCTGCTGTCAGCCCCGAAAGGCCTCCACCAATTACAATGACATCGTAATCCATATTCCCCCCATAATGATTACCAACAATATCAACAGGATGGATAGTGCCAATTAATGTATTTTTTCTGACAGAACAGGAGTTGATTGATTTTATCAGAAATCAAGCCGGCTGTGTTATTATCATTCTGAAACCTATCACATTAGAGCAGATAATAGCTGCGAAAGGAAGGTATGACGTATCAGAGCATTAGTAACAGGAGCCAGTTCCGGTATCGGGCGCGATCTGGCTAAAGAACTAAGCGCCCGCGGTTATGAACTTATCCTGACTGGGCGTAATCAAAAGGCCCTTGAAGAACTGCAAACTGAGCTACCAACGTTTTCAGAAGTTTATGTCCTCGATCTCACCGATCCGCAAGCCTGCCTGGAGCTGCATAACGCTGTAAAGGAAAAAGGCCTGGATATTCTGGTTAACAATGCCGGCATGGGTGTGTACGGCGAATATCACGAAACCAGCCTGGAAGCAGAGATTGCCCAGATCAATCTCAATGTGGGTGCTCTTGGGATTCTGACGAAGTTGTTTTTGGCCGATTTTGTCGCGGCTGACCACGGCGCGATTCTCAATGTCGCTTCTCTGGCGGCCTTTGTCCCCGGCCCGATGATGGCAGGTTACTATGCCTCAAAATCCTATGTGTTGCGTCTTAGCCAGGCGATATACGAAGAATTGCGTCAGCGTGGCAGCAAAGTATCGATCAGTGTTCTCTGCCCCGGTCCGGTGCGAACCGGTTTTAATCAACGCGCCGGCGTAGACGAGGGCGTTCCAGGCATGGAAAGCTCCGATGTTGCCGCCTATGCAGTTAAATTGATGTTTAAGCGCAAGCTGGTAATAATTCCTGGTTTTATGATGAGATTAACCCGGTGGGGACAAAGTTTATTGCCGACTAAACTGCTATTACGAGTACTATACAGGTTGCAACTGCTGAAAAAAGTTTCTGAGTAGCTGACACCAGGTTGCTCGGCTTCAACATGTCACCTGTCAGGCTTGAAGCTGGGATAGCTACCTTCACTGCCGTCCAGTCGCGTCAGGCTTCTAACCTCAGCCAGCACTCGCTCTTCATCAATTGTTTGAATCTCGCGTTTATACATCAGAAAATTTCCGTCTACCATTAGTGATTCCACGTAGTCAGCGGCACCACTGTACACCATGGCCGCCTCGTAGTCACCTGCCGGCTGCAGGGCAGGATGATTCAGATTTACCACCTGTAAATCGGCCGGATGGCCGGCGGCAATATAACCGGATTCGACGAAACCCATTCCGGCAAAGCCGTTACAGGTTGCCAGCCGTAAAATTTCCGTAGCTGGAAGCACGCTGGCATCCAGATGAGTGGCTTTGGCGATTAACGCTGCTAAAAGCATTTCCCGGTACATATCAAGCCGATTGTTACTTGCAGCTCCGTCTGTTCCTAAACCGACCTTTATTCCAGCTTTCAACATGGCAGGCACATCTGCCAGCCCGCTTCCTAACTTCATGTTACTTGCGGGACAATGCACTGCCAGCAAATTAGGCCTGGCCAGAATCTGTCGATCTTCTTCGTTAAGATGCACACAATGCGCAGCAATAACAGGACCATCCAGGATTCCAGCGTCAGCCAGAAAAGCAGGCGGCCGTCTGCCGGTTTTTGCCAGGCAGTCCTGCACTTCCCTAGCAGTTTCCGATATATGCACTTGGATCGGGCACCCAGCAGCTTGGGCCATAGCGGCAAGTTCCGAGTACAAGGATTCCTGGTAAAGATATACGGAATGAACCATCAGCGAAACCCGAATTCTGCCGTTGGCACTGCCGTCATAGTCAGAAATGAACTGCTGTAACTCGCCCGGTTTGGCGATTGTTATCCCTGTTTGGCGATCTGTCGACTTGGCCTCGCAGGCAATCTGACCGCGCATGCCACTTACGGTAATGGCTTCCACTGTCCGGTTGGCAAAAAGGTACATATCTGCTGTTGCGCCAACACCTCCGCGGATCATTTCGCATAATCCCAGCTGCGTCCCCAGAAACGCGGCCTCTTCGGTCAGCCGTTCTTCGCGCGGGATAATTTCCTTGAACAGCCAGTCGTATAAGCTGAGGTCATCAGCAGAATTACGCATCAATGTCATTGCAATATGGTTATGAGCATTAGCAAAAGCCGGCATTAAAAGCCGACCTGTACCATCGTAAATATCGTAGTTGGAAAATGGCAGCAAAGCTTCGCGAGCGGCTGCTTCCGAGCTGCCAATATACAGGACGCTGCCGCCTGCCGCAACATAAGCATTGTCAAACTGGGTTATACCGCCTTTTACGTTTGGCGTGAGTACCGCTATGTTACGAAAAAGAACAGCTTTACTCTTCATTATCAAGCCAATGACTCAGGTAGTATTCCTGCTCAGGTGTCAAATGTTCAATAATTATGTCTTTTGCTGACAGTAAACGCCAGGCAACGTCATCATCTATAGCAGCAGGCATATCGTACACTTTGGGTTTCAAGCCGGTGGCATTTTCAGCCATAAACCGTAAACCAAGGGCCTGTAATGCAAAGCTCATATCCATTATTTCAGCCGGGTGGCCATCGCCGGCAGCGAGATTAACTAAACGGCCTTCCGCCAACACATACAAGCTGCGCCCATCTTGCAATTTGTATTCTTGAATATTATTTCTCGCTTCACACTTACTTACCGCCAGTTCGGCCAACTGACGCAAATTGACTTCAACGTCGAAGTGGCCGGCATTACAGAGAATTGCTCCATCTTTCATCAAAACAAAATGTTCTTCTGTAATTACATCCTTGCATCCTGTCACCGTTACGAATATGTCGCCCTCTAAAGCAGCTGCTGCCATCGGCATAACCTCGTAGCCTTCCATCAGAGCTTCACAAGCGGCGACAGGATCAATTTCCGTGACAATTACCCGGGCACCCAGACCTTTTGCCCGCATTGCCACGCCGCGGCCACACATGCCAAAGCCGGCCACAACAATTGTTTTGCCGGCAATTATCAAATTGGTAGTAGCCATAATCGCTGTGAAAACAGACTGTCCTGTGCCATAACGGTTATCAAATAAATGTTTGCAGCGGGCATCGTTAACCGATAGAACCGGGTATAACAGCTGACCTGATTGCTCAAGCAGCCGCAAACGGTGAATTCCTGTTGTCGTTTCTTCACAGGCTCCGCGGATATTGGCTGCAAGATCCTGATACTGTGTATGCAGCAAGGCCGCCAAATCACCGCCATCATCAATAATTAAATCAGGTTTGATCGCTAAAGCTGCTTCCAGATGAGATTCATATTCAGTGGCAGACGCGCCGTAAATACAATATACCTTCATCCCCCCTGCCGCCAGAGCCGCGGCAATATCATCCTGGGTAGACAAAGGATTACAGGCTGTTAAAGCCACTTCAGCGCCGCCTGCAGCCAGTGTGCGTGCCAGACAGGCTGTTTTGGCTTCAACATGAATACTTACCGCAATTCGTAAACCGGCAAAAGGCCTGGTTTGTATAAACTCTGCTGCGATCTGTTGCAGGACAGGCATGTGTCGCCAGGCCCACTGGATTTTTTGCTCGCCGGTTGCTGCCAACCCAATGTCTTTGATTATCGATGTCATACTTGCTTCCTCAGAACACATTCAAAATTGAACTCTTTAATCAATATAATTTCAGCTGGCAGGCAGAGACCGAGGAATCAGCCGCGGCCATGACAGTTTTTGTATTTTTTGCCGCTGCCGCAAGGACACGGGTCATTTCGGCCTGCCTTGTACTGGTCGCGCTTTGCCGGTGCCGGAGCCCCGCCATCTGTATGCGGAGTCGCTGCTCCCGGGATTGCGGGACCGCCGCCTGAGCTGCTGCCGCGACTGCCGCGGCGTGGAGCTATTGCGGCTGCAGCATTCTGCTGCCTTGCCTGTTCATTTGAGCCGCCGCTTTCATCACCTGCGTAGCCGCTGCCGCCATGACCGGCCGTGATATTACGCGCGACACTGCGCCGTTCAACATTTTGTTCTGTGTTGAAACGGGCACGCATGATCAGGCGAACAGAATCTTCCTGAATAGCCTTATTCATAGCTTCAAACATTTCGAAGCCTTCACGTTTATATTCAATAATCGGATCATGTTGAGCGTAGCTGCGCATACCAATGGTATCGCGCAGTTCATCCATGGCATCAATATGATCCATCCACTTGGCATCAACAGTGCGCAACAGGATCACGCGCTCAATTTCCCGCATTAATTCGGGATTTCCAACTTCATTTTCACGCCTGGCGTAGCGATCGAGCGCTTCCGCAGTGAGCTCACTGGTAAATTCTTCAGCATCAATACCGTTACGGGCATCCTTGAGCTTATTCAGCGCATTGAGATCGCCAAAAAGATCACGGATTCTGGCGTCTATCGCAGGGATATCCCAAGTGGCCGAATCAGGTAGCTCAGAACAAAAATCGAGCATGGTTTCGCGCATCAGGTCTGTGATCATGTGCCGGTAGTTATCCCGCAGATCAGCACCTTCCAGCACCTGGCGACGCTGGCCATAGATCAGCTCGCGCTGCTTGTTCATTACATCATCGTATTCAAGCACATGCTTGCGGATTGAAAAGTTGCGTGCTTCCACCCGCTTCTGGGCGGTTTCAATTGCGCCGGACAGCATTTTGTTTTCCAGCTGCATATCCTCTTCAACACCCAGAGTATTGAAAATTGTGGTCATTCGTTCGCCGCCGAACAAGCGCAGCAGATCGTCTTCCAGTGAAAGGAAGAACTGGCTCGAACCGGGGTCTCCCTGACGGCCGGCGCGGCCGCGCAGCTGATTGTCAATTCGGCGCGATTCGTGTCTTTCTGTACCGATTATCGCTAAACCGCCTGCCTCCACCACTTTTTTGTGTTCCAGGGCGGTTTCACGCGCATGCGCTTCGTTGATTTCTTTGAAGCGGCGGCGGATATCGATAATCTGAGGATCAGTTGTTTCATTGAAAGCAGTAGAAGCTTCGATCAGTTCTTCATCAAAGCCCTGCTTGCGCAGTTCCTGTTTCGTCATGAACTCAGGATTACCGCCCAGCAGAATATCTGTACCACGGCCGGCCATGTTTGTCGCTATTGTCACAGCGCCAATCCGCCCTGCCTGAGCGACAATTTCCGCTTCACGTTCGTGCTGCTTGGCATTGAGCACGTTATGAGGGATGCCATTGCGCCGGAATAATTCCGAAATCATCTCGGAACGCTCAACCGAAACAGTACCAATCAAAATCGGTTGACCAGTTTCATGTATTTCCCGGACAATTTCCAAAAGGCTTTTATATTTGCCATTCTGGGTTTTGTAAATCGCGTCCGGCCGGTCTTCCCTCACCATTGGTTGATTAGTAGGGATACTGATTACATCAAGAGAATAAATCGTGCGAAACTCGTCTTCTTCGGTTAAAGCTGTACCAGTCATGCCGGAAAGCTTCTTATACATCCGGAAATAATTCTGGAATGTAATCGTCGCGAGAGTCTTATTCTCCTTCTCGACCTTGACATTTTCCTTGGCCTCAATAGCCTGGTGTAAACCGTTGCTATAACGGCGCCCCAGCATCAAGCGGCCAGTGAAGTCGTCAACAATCACGATCTCATCGTCCTTAACAACATATTGCTGATCGCGATGCATTGTGCCATGGGCTTTGAGCGCGTTGTTAATGTGATGGTTTATTTCGTAGTTTTCCTGATCGGACAGATTCTCGATATTGAAAAACTTTTCTGCCTTACGAACGCCGCTCGGTGTCATTACAGCGGTTTTAGCTTTTTCATCGACAATATAGTCGGCGTCATCGGTAATATCGCTTAAGTCAACTTTGGCATCTGTTTCTGTGACAACCATCGGCTTGAGCCTGCGCACAAGCTTGTCGGCCCGCTCATACAGATCAGAAGATGCCTCTCCTTCACCGGAAATGATCAGCGGGGTACGGGCTTCGTCAATCAGAATGCTGTCAACCTCGTCAATAATCGCGAAATTGAGCGGGCGCTGTACACACTGCTGCAGATACATCACCATGTTGTCGCGCAGGTAGTCAAAGCCGAATTCGTTATTGGTTCCGTAAGTGACGTCGCAGGCATAGGCTGCCCGGCGCTGATCATTGTCCATACCATGAATAATCAGGCCAACTGACAATCCCAGATAACGGTAAATTTTACCCATCCACTCACTGTCACGCCGGGCCAGATAATCGTTTACTGTGACAACATGCACGCCCTTGCCGGTCAGCGCGTTCAGATACACCGGTAAAGTCGCGACCAGAGTTTTGCCTTCACCGGTTTTCATCTCTGCGATCCGGCCTTGATGCAATACCACGCCGCCAATCAGCTGAACCCGGAAGTGATACATGCCAAGAACTCGCCGCGAAGCCTCCCGCACCGCCGCAAAAGCATCGGGCAACAGATCATCGAGTTCAACGCCCTCAGCAAGGCGGGCACGCAGCAATTGCGTGGTTTCTTTTAAATCCGCTTCAGACAAAGCGGCATATTTAGGCGCCAGTTCTTCAATTTGGCTGACAATCGGGGTAATACGGCGAATCTCACGTTCACTGTGAGTACCGAATATTTTTTGGAGTAATCCCATGTTTTAAATGATCCTCTTATTCTTTACCGCCTTCCAGAATTTGCAGGCCAGGCGAATAAACATTTCAGGTGCAATTTCAAATTTTCGTGACTAAAAAGACTATTTTTCTTTTTGTTTGTCGATGTCTTTTAGGCTGCCGCTTTTATCTAAACGTTCCAGCACCAGCTTGTAACCGTCGGCACCGTACTCAAGCGAGCGGTTAACCCTGCTGATAGTAGCAGTACTGACGCCTGTTGCCTCACAAATTTCGGTATAGGTGCTGCCGCGGCTCAGCATAACTGCTACATGCAAGCGCTGCGCCAGGGACTTAAGTTCTGCGATTGTGCAGATATCTTCAAAGAACGCATAGCATTCCGTATGGTTTTGCAGTGAAAGGATAGCTTCAAACAATAAATCTGTAGCCTGGTCCTTTAGTTTATCATTCATTCTGCCCACCTCTGCTTCGCCCGGTTTTCCGAATGCAGCGCATCCGTTAACAGCCTGTTTCACACGCTAAAATGATAACGTATGAACTCCGTTAAAACAAGTAAACAGACGGCGGCCTCCGTTTTCAAATCTGCTGTTTATTGTTCTTCAGCGCGCTTTGCTTTGCCGTATGCAATAAGTTCGAAGCTAAGCCCAAGGCTTTCTGCTTTTCTGCTCAAGCCGGTGAATGTATCTGTATATCTGCTTAAGTCGGCATCTGCTGGTACAATCAGCAACAGGCGCCGAGCTGAAATATCTCCAGGTTTTATCCAAATTTCACTGTTGCCAAAGGGCTTTGGGGTACCCACAAAAGCAGTTAACCTGGCAAATTGTTCGTTAATGGCCAGCTCAACTGCCTGTGGCCGGGCATAAGTCGGCTTAGTTAAATCCATGCTTTTAATAGCCAATGCTTCGCCTTGTTCAAACCTGGCGATAACGGGGTAGCTGGCTGGCAAATTGCCGCCGAATTGCTGGCGCAGCTTTTTGCCGCGAGAAAAATTATCGAGGTGCCAGATTGAACTTTCATCGCCGCTATCTTTTGCAGAACTATCTGTTTTGATATCAGCAGGCCGCCAAATCGGGATAAAAGCTACTGCCCGACGATTGGTTTTCCCCAACAAGGTGCGGATTTCATAATCGGCTTCCAGAAACAGTTGATCAGCTTCCAGGTTCCAGTCCAGCCAGACTTGAGGCGGGTCCAGTTTGTTTTCGATTCCCAGTCGTCGATGCCAGTAATTGATCCGTGCTTCCACAATATCTGCTAACAATGCTGAAGAAGCCAGATCCAGCACAGCATCGTTGAGCAACGCTTCCAGTTTATCCGGTTGGATAACCTCCAAAATTCCTGTGCGTAACTGTTTAGCGGCTGTAAAGTCCGGATCAGGCTCAGAATTATCTGCACCTGAATCGGCAGCAAGAATCGAGTTGTTTAAAATATCTGCAATTGGAATATTAATATTGCTTTCATCGATCAAACTAAAGATTATCGGCGGCAACAATGAAATTTCTGCTGCTGTCCGGTCAAGCGCGGTTTTTAAACGCATTTCCGCCTGCACAGAAAGACACATTGAGATCAAAAACAAGAGGATCAGCAACAACGGCGGCACAGCCAAAGCTGCTTCTAAAGCAAAAGAACCTTTACGTTTCTGAATCATGCGGTTGCCTCTAATGTCAGTAAACTGCCGTCGCGACTATATTGGCGGTTGCGATAAACGCAGCTGACAGAAATGCCGGTTGCCAGTTCGCCGGGATGCCGTTTACTTATTAACGCGGCTGTGCGGGAAAGCAGTCTGCTGTCTGGTGATAAAAGCAGTAGAATCCGCAGATGCATCTGGTAGTTCAGTGAAAGCGCCTGGTGGCCTGCCTTTTGCTTGAAACTTAGCCGTTCACCGTTCAGCAGGCGGCCGTAGTCACTAAAGCCACTTCTGAGTCCATCGCAAATTAACAGGATATAAGCCATAATCTGCGGATCGACAACGATACTGGTTGTTGCTGCCAGTGCGGCGGAAATAACAGCGGCAGTTGCCTGGTATCCGGCAATTCCCTGATCACTTAAGAGCTTGCGCCCAACAAACAGTGCTGCCCGATAAACTATCAAAATTGCTTTAACCTGGTTAATGGCGCTGGCCGGCGATTTTGCTCCAGTTAGAATCTGCTCGACTTCGCCAGCCTGGCGGCCAGGAAAATCTTTTAAAGGCGAACCGGAAAGGTTGCGAAATACCGTATGCGCAACTGGCTGCTGTCGATTTGACAGTATCGTAGCTCTGCCTGGCTTGCCGGCTGACCAGAAAGTGTTAAGGATGTATTCGCGGATTGCCAGTCTGTTGTACAAACCGCCACTCGGCAGTGTCATTGCCGAGCTTAAGAGTTCCGTAAAACCGGCCAACTGTTCTGGTTCAAACAAATTCGGCATTGTCACCAATTGCTGGTGCTCACTGTCAGCAGCGCAATCGTTGACATAGCGTCGGTATTGATCCAACGCTTCCTTGAGTTCCTGATCAAGCAGCCCATAAACAGCGTTACTTAGCAGTTGAGGAATCGCTTCTGCAACTGTCGTAATTTCTTTGACAGGCGGCTTTTCCGGTTGTTGTGCATTATTTCCTTTAGGCGGTTCAGATTCTGAATCATGTGTTTTATCTGAATTTCCAATATCAACATTGGGATAAACAACTGCAGCCGGTTCAGCAGAACCAGAACCGAAGCTGAAGCCTGTTTGTTCGGCAATCGTACGCAAAGCCGTTGCCGGCAGGCGTAAACGCATAAAAGTGAGAATGCCTTCCTTGAGGACATCCGGATCGGAGAGCGATTCACCAACAGCCTGGCTAAGTTGCAGTTGCGCTCCCCGCAGATGCTCCGGCAGTATTCGTTCAAAGCAATCCTCACGCTTGTTGCTGTCGAACGACAATAAACCAAATTCAGTGTAAAGCGCTTTGTTGAAGCCTGCCAAACGGCTCTGGACCTGGCCCGACAAAGCTCGGTCGATATCAAGCAGGTCGGCCTGCAGCCGGGCGCCCCCAAACAATGTTGTAAGAATCAGAATCAAAGGCAGAGAGATTATGGTCAACAACAGAACAGCGCTTCCCTGCCGCCTGCGGAGAGTTTGAGGAAAACCCTGACGCCTTACGGACTTGTTTTTGCTTGCCCGGTATCTGCGCTGCACATATTTGTTTGCTGTCTTACTTTTTCGCCTCATTGTTTAATCAAGCCGAGAATTTTCATGTCATCAATAACAGCAGTTATCAGACAAAACATCAGCTTAGGCGAAGTCAGCAAAACTTCCCTGCCAGCTGCAGCGGGCTCGTCTGTCGTCGCTGTTGCTGAAACTTCCGCTAACAGGTACAACGTTGCTGGATCAGCCGTCAGGCGGGCTGCCTGGCGAAAGCAGCCGGCAGTAGCTACTGCTTGCCGGTAACAGTTAATAGCCGGTGGTACTGTGCCCAGAATCAAACTTATCGTCATGGGCAGCACCAGAGCCGCTTCGAGTGTAAATGCCATAAAAAACACCTCCCGCGTTATTGTCGCAGGAGGCGTAATTAACTTGTTTATTATCTTGGCGTCAGGAAGCGACAGGTGCCGCTTTCATCATTTCAGTGTACTTCTTGGCGCCGAACTTGACGCCGCGCTTGACGCTGCTGTTGAGATTACCTTGGCAGCACCTTCGACAGGAATGCCCGGGTACGCTCTTGTTGCGGATTGTCGAAAATCTGCTCAGCGCTGCCTTGCTCAACAATCATCCCCTCATCCATGAAAAAGATGCGGTTGCTGATCTGGCGGGCGAAGCCCATTTCGTGGGTGACGATCACCATGGTCATGCCTTCGTTAGCCAACTCGCGCATTACTTCCAGCACTTCACCGATCATTTCCGGATCAAGCGCCGAGGTTGGTTCGTCAAACAGCATTGTTTTCGGATTCATCGCCAGAGCCCGCGCGATTGCGATTCTCTGCTTCTGCCCGCCTGACAAACGTCCGGGGTACTCATTGATCTTGTCCATCAGGCCGACACGTTTGAGCAGATAGTCGGCTTTTTCACGTGCCTGCTCCTGATCCATCAGCTTAAGCTGCAAGGGAGCCAGCGTAATGTTTTCCAAAACTGTCAAATGCGGAAACAGGTTGAAATTCTGGAATACCATGCCCATATGACTGCGCACTTTATTAATGTCTACCTTTGGGTCTGTTACTACAACATCATCGATAGTGATTTTGCCGGATGTTGGTGTTTCCAATAGATTCAGGCAACGCAGAAATGTGCTCTTGCCGGAACCGGACGGCCCAACAACGACAATCTTTTCGCCGTCATGAATAGTTTCACTGATGTCTCGTAAAACTTCCAGGTCACCAAATTGTTTGTACAGGTTTTCAACGGTTATCACTGCGTGCAAGCCTCCTTTCCAGCATATTCATAATCTTGGTCAGGAGGACCACAACAATGAGGTAAATCAGCGCCACAGCCAGCAGGGGCAGCAGCGGGTCAAAGGTACGCGCCCGGATCAGGTCACCGGCACGGGTCAGGTCGGCCACGGCAATGTAACCGGCCACAGCGGTTTCCTTAAGCAGAGTAATCAGTTCATTAAACAGCGTGGGCAGAATATTTTTGACAGCCTGCGGCAGAATGATCTTCCGCATGGTTATGCCATAGTTGAGGCCCAGTGAACGTCCGGCCTCCATCTGGCCACGGTCAACCGATTGAATGCCGGCCCGGAAAATTTCCGCGACGTAGGCACCGCTGTTAAGGCCGAACGCCAGCGCGGCCACCAACACCTTGTCGATGGTCACACTGGCGAAAATTACGTAATAGATAATCAGTAGCTGGACGACAACCGGTGTGCCGCGGATCACAATCAAATAGGCGTCCGCTAACTGACTGAGCACCGGAATCTTGCGTCCATGCAGCTGCGAGACCTTGATCAGTGCCAGAAACAGACCGATGACGACACCGAGCAAAGTGGCCAATACTGTAATCTTGAGCGTAACTCCAAGACCTTCGACCAACCACATCCAGCGGTTATCAACGATAAAATCGTTTATGAAGTTTTCTTTCAGCGTACTGAGGGTCAATGCAGCTATCATCTTTGCTTACTTCTGGCTGGATTTGCGCATCAGCACAACCTGCCTGGCATCAGTGTAAGGATCGGAGAAAGAAACGTTAACTTTACGGTCATCACTGACTGTCATACCGGCAGCAATAACTTTGATCTTACCGCTTTTAACGGCCGGAATCAGGCCTTCAAAGCTCATATTCTCAACCACCAGCTCCATATTGAGTTTCTTGGCTACTGCAGCCATGATGTCAATATCAACGCCGATAATGTCGTTGCCCTGTGTATATTCGTAAGGCGGGAATGTAGGTTCTGTACCGATCACAAGCTTGCCGCCACTGGCGCCAACATTGAAATCGGGGGCTTTGCCGTTTTGGCCGACATGTGATTCTTTGAATTTGACAATGCTGTCACTGGCTTTAAGTTCAGCGATAACTTCATTGATCGTTTTCAACAAATCCTCAGAACCTGTTTTGGCAACGCCCATGGCATACTCTTCAGGTTCAAAACCAACATCAAGAACCATCAGATCAGTGTTCTGCTCAGCATAGGCGGCAGCAGTGTCCGCATCCATAATCATGCAGTCAACTTTTTTCTGCTTCAAAGAGCTTACAGCGTCAACATAAGCAGTAAAACGCTCGACAGATTTTGCCTTAATTTCGTCAGAAGCGATTTCGTCGCCGATTGTGCCCAACTGAACACCAATCACTTTGCCCTCCAGGTCTGCCTGACTGCCGATTTTGATAGCGTCAGACGCAGTTGTTGTCGGGGCGGCAGTGGTGGGTGCTGTTGTTACAGCAGTTGTGCCAGCGGTGGTACCGGCAGTTGTACCAGCGGTTGTGCCAGCGGTTGTGCCGGCAGTTGTAGCAGTGGTCGTGGTTGAACCAGTGCCGCAGGCGGTCAGGAAAATCATGCTCATGACCAGGATTACAGAAAGTACCAAACTAATTCTTTTCATTACTTGCTCCTCTTCAACTTTTATCACGGTGCGAATTTAAATCACATCACGGTGAATGTTCACGCATCTCAAATTTATATCGTATTATGCTTGTAATTGCAATTATTGAAGCCAGAAATTGCAATTTTCTTCAGCTGTCTAATACTGCGGCCTTTTTTGTTGCAGCAGTTTAATGTCGGCGCGAGCAATTACTCGCGCAGCTGGGCTGCAAAACTCGTTTTGGCAACCGCGATCAGTTCCTGGATTACCGGCGCGATTTCTTCTTCTTTCAATGTGCCGTCAGCTTTACGGAAAACTAGGCTGAAGGCTACGGATTTCTTGCCTTCCTGCACCTGCTGGCCCTGATAGATATCGAATATTTCCACCGATTCGAGATATTCGCCGCCTTTAGCACGTAACAGATTCAAAAGATCACCTACCGGAACATCCGCGTCCATCAGGAACGCCAAGTCGCGGGTGACAGCCGGGAAGCGCGGCAAAGAACGGCAAGTGCGTGCGACAGTGGCCTTTGCAATCAGAGGCTCCACCAGCAAATCCAAATATACAGCCGTTTCAGGCACCTCGAAATCAGCCGCTACATCCGGGTGCAAAGCGCCCAGGCGGCCAACCTCCTGGCCCTCCAGCATAATCAAGGCCGAGCGACCGGGATGCAGTGAAGGATCGTCGGTCAAGCGTTTGAACTCCGGTTCGGGTAGGCCGAGCCGTGCAAAAACTTCCAGCGCGGCAGCTTTTACTTCAAAGAACAGGCGGCCGTCCTTCTGGTTATGATCGAGATCGTAGGCAATCCCCGCCAGATGTTCAGCCTCATTCGGCAGTTCAGTCAAGGGCAGGTTGTGTGGATGATAAGTAAACGCGCATTCATAAAGCTGAACAAGTCTGTTACTGCGGCTGTGGTTAATTGCCGCGCATTCCAGCAGACTCGGCAGCATGCTGGTGCGCATTACCGCAAAATCTTCGCCCAGCGGGTTACGAATCCTAACCTGCCGACGCTGCGGCGCCTCGGCCGGCAGACGCAGGCGGTCCAGCTGGCTGGGGCTTTCGAAGGAAAAAGTCATGGCCTCATAAAACCCGTTTTCTTCCAGAGCGTCCTGCATCAGACGACGCAGAACCTGACCGGTTGTAAGTGCACCCAAAGTAGTTTGTTTACCCGACAAAAGTGTCGGTTTGATTTCGTTATAGCCATAAAAGCGCGCGACTTCTTCAGCCAGGTCGGCCATGCACTCCAGGTCAGGCCGGAAACTGGGAATAGAAGCAACTGCGCTGGTACCGCTTGTTTGCAGTTCAACGCCAAGACGTTTAAGTATTGTTTCCATAAATTCTGTGCTGATATCAGTACCCAGTAAATTGTTGATCTGCGCCGGCTCGAAGTTAATGCTCACAGGTTTCGGCTGCACGGGAAAAGCATCGATCACGCCTGCAGCGATCTGGCCGCAACCCAGTTCTTCGATCAGTTCACAAGCACGGTCCAGCGCTCTGGTAACCTGATGCGGGTCGAGCCCTTTTTCAAAGCGAGATGACGACTCAGTGCGCAGTCCAACCCGTTGCGCTGTACGGCGCACGCTGACTGGAGCAAAGTTGGCTGATTCCAGTAAAACAGTGCTGGTATCAGCCTTTACTTCCGAATTTTCCGCACCCATGACGCCGGCTATGGCCACTGGCCGTTTGCCATCGGCGATTACCAGCATGTCAGCCGTCAGCTGACGCTCCACCCCGTCCAGGGTTTTCATCGGCTCACCGGCTTTAGCCCGGCGCACAACAATTCTTGCATCATTTAGGTCACGCAGGTCAAAGGCATGCATCGGCTGGCCCAGTTCGAGCATTACATAATTGGTGATATCAACCAGATTATTGATCGGCCGCATTCCGGCTGCGCGTAAACGGCGCTGCATCCAGAGCGGTGAGGGCGCGATTTTAACATTGGTAGCGATACGGGCGGCATAGCGCGGACAAAGGTCTGGTGCTTCAATCGTCACGGACGCGAATTCAGCAGCACTCTTATTCTCTTCAGCCTTTACTTCAGGAGAACGCGGCGTGAAAGGCAGCTCGAAAGAAGCCGCAGCTTCGCGTGCCAGTCCTTCAGCACAAAAACAATCCACCCGGTTGGAAGTGATCTCAAATTCAATCTGCGTATCACGCAGGCTCAGAACATCGCGCACATCCGCTCCTAATTCAGTTGTTGCGGGCAGAATGAAAATTCCGTGTTCAGGCACATCAAAACCAGGGAAATCAGCAGGTGCGTAGCCAAATTCCTGGGCAGAAACCATCATGCCCTCCGAAAGCACGCCACGCAGCTCGCCGGTTCGGATAACAACGTCACCCGGCAGTTTGGCGCCGTCCAAAGCTACAGGTACAACAGCGCCTACATAGACATTGTCGGCGCCTGTTACGATATTAAGGCTGCCGCTGCCGGTATCAACCTTGCACACCAGCAGTTTGTCGGCGTTCGGATGTTTTTCGATCGACGTAATTCGAGCGGCAACGACATTGGTGATGTCAGAGCCGAGTTCAACAATATTCTCAACTTTGGAGCCGGTCAGAGTCATTCTGTCAGCCAGGGTTTTCGAGTCCATGTTCAGCGGGGTAAAATCGCTGAGCCATTCCATTGAAAGCTTCATTTATCATTCACCTCGCATTATTTGAACTGTGCCAGAAAACGGACATCGTTTTCGTGGAACAGGCGGATATCGTCAATGCCGTAGCGGGCCATAGCGGTGCGTTCAACGCCGATACCAAAAGCAAAACCGCTGTAAACATCAGGGTCAATCCCGCAATTTCTCAGAACTTCGGGGTGAACCATGCCGGCCCCAAGCACTTCGATAAACCCTTCAGATTTGCAAGTGCGGCAGCCGACACCGCCGCAGGTCCAGCAGCTGACATCTACTTCACAGCTGGGTTCAGTAAACTGGAAATGATGCGGACGCAAGCGGATTTCGGTATTTTCACCAAACAGCTTGCGGGCAAACAACTGCAATGAACCGACAAGATCACCCATAGTTACACCTTTGTCGACAACCAGACCTTCAATCTGATGAAAGATCGGCGAGTGAGTCGCGTCAAGCGTATCGGAGCGATAAACTTTGCCGGGGCAGACTATTTTGATCGGCGGCTGCTGTTGCTCCATCACTCGGATCTGAACCGGTGAAGTCTGCGAGCGCAGCAGGATTTCGTCTGTAATATAAAAAGTATCCTGTGAATCGCGCGCCGGATGGTCTGCCGGAATGCGCAGCATTTCAAAGTTGTAGTGATCGAGCTCAACTTCCGGACCTTCGGCAATCGTAAAGCCCAAGCCCATAAATACACCGCAGATTTCGTCGACGACGCGGGTCAGCGGGTGACGCCCGCCCAAAGCGCGCCGCTTGGCAGGCAGTGTGATATCAATAGTTTCACGAATCAGGCGTTGCTCCTGCTCAACCGCGTGCAGTTCAGCCTGGCGGTCAGCCAGAGCCTGCTCGATTTCAGCACGGACTTCATTGGCAACCTGTCCGACCAACGGCCGTTCTTCAGCTGACAAAGCGCCCATGCCGCGCAAAATTTTTGTGAGTTCGCCTTTTTTACCAAGATAGCGAATGCGCAGCTCTTCAATCTCTTTTTGAGAACTGATATTGCCGGCCTGCTGCAAAAACTCAGACTTCAGGGTCAGCAATGATTCTTGCAAGGGATTCATTATATTTTCCTCCTCAGGTTTGATGCTGTTTTGACGTAAAAAAACCTTCTGCCCCACACGGGACGGAAGGTTATTCCGCGGTACCACCCGAATTCCGCGACTCAGAGCCGCGGCACTCCAACAACCGTTTTCGGGGCTGAACCGTCTGCGTCTACTGCCTAAAGCCATCAACGAGCCGCTCCGGAGTGAACTTCACGTTTTCCTGCCCGGGCGGGTTTTCAGCCAATGACCCTTCCCTCTCTGCCGGCCGGAGACAACGCTACTCTCTCCATCTGCGCGTTAGCAGTTATAATAACATCAAAATGTATCAAAGTAAATTGAAATTGCCCTGCAGATAAGGGTTTGTCTCTCTTTCGCGACCAATTGTAGTGGCGGGTCCATGACCGGGATAAACCTGCACACTGTCCGG
Organism: Clostridia bacterium; assembly: GCA_040772685.1. Lineage (GTDB taxonomy): Bacteria > Bacillota > Clostridia > Saccharofermentanales > UBA5734 > JAXGXQ01. The sequence continues at coordinate 468,537 of JAXGXQ010000001.1, forward strand.
CAGCTCCATCAAGCGGGCCAGAGAGGCCGCCATCGCCTTTGAGTCGCCTCCCAGATCCAGCCGACCGATTGAGCCCTGAAATAATGTGTCACCGCTAAACAAACTGAGCGGTTTTTTGCCTTCCAGCAGCAACAAGCAAATGCCGCCGGGAGAGTGGCCCGGCGTCGCAATTACCAGCAGCTTGTGATTGACGTCCAGTTCTATTTCGTCACCATCTACGAGCAGGCGGTCTGCCGGCTTCTGGCGTAACGGGCGGCCTGCCAGCTGACTGGCATTGGCCAGCGGATCTGTCAGTGCGTTGGCATCGTCAACATGAATCCACAAAGGTGCACCGGTTAACTTGCGCACGGCATCGGCTCCGGCAATATGATCGAAATGACCATGTGTACAGATAATCGCGCTTAGATGGGGCAGCTCAGGCATAATTACCGAAGGCTCACTGCCCGGATCAATCAGGACATTATTTTCGTCGGTTTCTATCAAATAGGCGTTGGCCTCGAAAACTCCCATGGGAAATGCCCGGATGCGGGGCCGTTTAGCCGGCTGGGCAGTGCCGCCGGTTGAATCAGCGATAAAACGAGCTTGAAGCTTATTTAGGTTTTTGGAAAAATACATTGACGAACTCCTGTTGAGATACCCGAGGTAAACAAAATCAGCTACTTTAACTACTTTACCATGTTTTGGAGATTTCAACAGGTTCAGCGTTCCAGCAGAATTGTCACAGGGCCGTCATTTTGTAAGCTCACCAGCATATCAGCACCAAATTCACCCTTTTGAACAGGCACCCCGAATTTGGCAAGTTCTGCCATAAAATGTTCATACAGCGGCTCAGCTTCAGTCGGTAAAGCTGCCGGTTCAAAGCCCGGGCGATTTCCCCTAGTGGTATCGGCGTATAGTGTAAATTGTGAAACCACCAGCGCCGCGCCGCCACAATCCAGCAATGAGCGGTTCATCTTACCTTCTTCATCTTCAAAAACACGCAGTCGCGCGCATTTTCCTGCCAGCCAGGTACTCGCCGCAGTCGTATCGCCTTTGGCCACTCCCAATAAAATGAGGAGACCAGAACCGATGGCGGCAATGGACTCCCCCTTAATACTTACTTGTGCTGCTTTAACTCTTTGAACCAGCGCCCGCATTAGTAGGCGATTCCCTGTTCGTACATAGCGGTTGCCACTTTAAGGAAACCAGCAATATTAGCGCCGAGATGAGTGTTGTCAGGCTCACCGTAGGCAGCTGCGGCCGCGCTGACGTTTTTATAAATATTTTCCATGATGTCTTTAAGCTTAGCATCAACTTTTTCGAAACTCCAGCTCAGGCGCATCGCGTTCTGGCTCATTTCCAGGGCTGAACAGGCTACGCCGCCGGCATTGGCTGCTTTTGCCGGGCCATAAATGATGTTGTTTTCGAGATAAACATCAATTGCTTCGGGTGTGGAAGGCATATTAGCGCCTTCGCCAACCGCGTAACAGCCATTTTTAATCAGGGCTTTGGCTGATTCACCGTCGAGTTCATTTTGCGTGGCGCAAGGCAGCGCAACATCGCAGGGGATTTGCCAGATACCGGTGTAGCCCTCGGTGTAAGTAGCGTTGGGGCGATCCTGGAGGTACTCTTTGATTCGGCCGCGGCGTACCAGCTTAATTTCCTTAATTACCGCCAAGTCCACGCCCTCGGGGTCATAAATATAACCGTCGGAATCGCTCATGGCCACAACTTTGGCTCCAAGCTGGGTTGCCTTTTCATTGGCATAAATCGCAACATTGCCCGAACCGGAAACAATCACGGTTGCTCCCTGGAAGCTTCTACCTTTGGCTTTCAGAGCCGCATCCATAAAATAGAGCAACCCATAGCCTGTAGCTTCGGTGCGGCCAAGTGAGCCGCCCCAGGTAAGGCCTTTACCAGTCAGCACACTGGTGTAATCGTTTTTCAGGCGCTTGTACTGGCCGTACATATAGCCGATTTCACGGGCTCCAGTGCCGATATCGCCCGCTGGGATGTCGGTATCTTCACCGATGTGCCGGGAAAGTTCAGTCATAAAGCTCTGGCAAAACCGCATAACTTCAAGATCACTCTTGCCGCGCGGATTAAAGTCAGAACCGCCTTTACCGCCGCCAATCGGCAATCCGGTAAGCGAGTTTTTCAAAACCTGCTCAAATCCCAGAAATTTGATAACACTAAGGTTAACTGAGGGATGCAGCCGTAAACCACCTTTATAGGGGCCGATGGCACTGTTGAACTGAACCCGGAAGCCGCGGTTTACGTGGACTCTGCCCGCATCGTCAATCCAGGGCACCCGGAAAATGATCTGGCGCTCAGGTTCAAGAAACCGATCAAATATGCCGGCAGCAACCCATTCGGGATGACGTTCGGCGACTGGTTCCAGGCTGACCAGCACTTCTTTAACCGCTTGCAAAAATTCCGGTTCATGCGGGTTGCGAGCGACCAGGCGTTCATATACAGGTTCAAGGATTTTCATAGTTATTCCCCCAATTTATGGTCAAGCAGCATTGCACTTCTAATGTACCACGCTGACACTGAGCAGATCTGGCTGATTGTTGTAAACATTTTAGTACGCGGCTATTTTCATGTCAATAAAAAATGCAGGAACGAATGTCATTTCCTGCATTTATGTGCATATTATCAGTTTTAATTCATTGTTTCTGCGAGTTTTTGATATTTTTACTGCAGTTCAGCGCCTGAAAGTCAGCGTACAAGCTCACGCCAGTCGAGATCACCGCGGTCGATAGCCAATACAAGCAGCTCGGAAGTCGCGATATTGGTCGCGATCGGGATGCTGTTAGTGTCACAGGCTTTCATCAGCGAGTTGGGCAGATCGTAGGCTTCGAGCAAAGGGTCGCGCAAATAGATAACTGCGTCGATTTCGTTATAATGCACTCTGGAAGCAAGTTGATCGAGCCCGCTGACAAGGTCGGCAGCTAAACCGTCAACGTTTATTTTAGCCGAATCGTTGATCAGACGAGCGGTGTTAAATAACGAAAACAAGTTATGGCGCGAGAGTATTTGGCTATAGGCAATACAAAAATTTACCAATAGCTCATTCTTGCGATTATCAGCAAGAAGTACGATATTCACAAATATTCCTCCTGATTCGGCAATCTTTTTAAACTGCCGATTAAATTAACTCATATTGCTCTATTTTATATATCATTGCCTAAAAAATCAATACTAAATATCACTGTAGCTGTGCAATTAGGCAATGCAAATGTTTCATACAGCAATCTAAGCAAGTATAACAACTAAAATGATAAAAGTAGAACTGCCTTTGTTACAGTTTTTACGACAATATATTAATTTACTAAAATCAATTTACACCCGGCAGAATGACCAAATCATGGTCGGTTTTCACGCCAAAACCGAAATATTCATCCAAAAGAGCTTTAGTTATGCCAATGGTATTTGAACCCCAGGCACCTTTTTCCACTATTTGCGCAATCGCGACTTCGGGATTATCTGCTGGTGCATAGGCTATGAACAAGCCGTTGGAAGACGAAACATCTTCGAAGCCCGTTTCGGCCGTACCGGTTTTAGCAGCAACTTTAACGGGATAATCCTTGAAGTAGGAATAAGCAGTGCCTTCTTTGTCATGAGCAACAGCGATCATGCTTTCACGCACGGCTTGCAAAGTTGATTCTTTTAAGTCAATCGGTTCCGGCTCCTGATGGTCAGCCTGAACAATCGTGCCGTCATTCCGGGTTACAGAATCGATTACATAAGGGGTTACCAGATTACCTGTTGCCAGCGAAGCTGTGAAACGGGCCAACTGCAGAATTGAAAAGCTGTTATCGAACTGACCGATCGCAGATTGAGCAGTATCGGCCGGGAACCAGGTTTGATCGACTGGATTGGCGCGCAGCAATTTCTTTGTTTCGCGGCTGGAACGGTAGCCTTTGGCCTCGCCGGGGAGATCAATTCCGGTTCGTTCACCCAGGCCAAGCATTTTTCCGTATTTATCAATACTATCGATGCCGGTGCGCACACCAAGCTGGTAAAAATAAACGTTGCAGGAAGTAGCCATCGCCCGCTTCAGCGTCAGGTTGCCATGTCCGCGGCTGGGATATTCCAGACAGCGGAAAGGCCAGTTGTCAATTGTTATTCTACCGGGGTCGTTAATCACATTGTTGTTTGGAGTAATAGCTCCGGTTTCCAGGCCGGCAATTGCCGTAACTGGCTTGAAAGTAGAACCTGGCGCGTAGATTTCCATCATCGTCCGGTTCCACATGGCTTTTTGTTGATTATTCGTCAAGTAGTCCACAACGCGAGCTCTGGCTTCCTCATCAGTTGCCTGATCGATAAAATCACTTGGATTATAGGAAGGATAGCTGGCCATCGCCAGAATTTTCCCGGTGCGGACATCCAGCATCACAACTGCGCCGGCATCAGCATCACCCAGGTTGGCATTGCGAGGGCTGCTGCGGATTTCTTCAATGACCTCTTCCAACACGCGATTGGCAGTTTTTTGTAAATTAAGATCGATCGTGAGGCGAACATTGGCGCCGGGAATCGGGTCACTGCCCGACAACTCCGAAAAGAAGGTGCCATCTTCACCGGCTATACTCCAAATGTTATAGGGCTTAGTGCCGCTGCGCCCGGCCAAATAACGTTCGGCTGACGCCTCCACTCCCGCTTGCCCGGTAATCGCGTCCGGGGCGTACCCCAACGATTTCAGTTCTTCGTACTGGCTGGCCGAGATACGGCCGGTATAACCGATGACATGGCTCAAGTGCCTGGCATCGTCAGTATATACACGTTCAGAATCAAGACCGGTCATAACTCCTCGGAAACGGTAATTCTGCTCAGTGATAATACTGACAACTTCGTCAGGGATCCCGCGGACCAGCTCTACAGGCCTGCCGTTGATGAAAGTCCAATTGTTTTTAGTCAGCAGGTATCGCAGGTTAATAATCTGCATTGCCTCAGTTTTGGTGTACATTTGTCCGTCTGCTTCCGGATCTTCAATCGCGTATTTGTAGCGCAGCCAGTCAAAAAATATGTCCGGATTGAGCTTGACAGCATCATTCAGCGCTGATTCCGCCTGGCCTGCCTTTGGCTGTTTGAGCGCATAAAGGTTACTGTCTGTCTGCCAATAGGTAATTTCTTTATCATCTTTCATGAATATTGGCAGGCCGCAATCATCTCCATCACCCTCGGCATGTGAACAAGCCGAATGGTCTAGTTGAAAGTAATCAGCTAATTCCGGCTCAAAAGTCACGTTGTGTGCCTGCAAAAATTCAGCTAAATCAAGCAGCATGGCATTAAGCTGCAGGTCTGGCAACGAAGCATAAGTCAGGTACAGCACGTTGACTGAACGTGAATAAGCCAAAGGTATGCCAGCAGCGTCAACAATATCACCGCGATTGGCCGGAATAACTTGCTGTCTGGAAACACCGGATGTTTCGCTGACCGGAGCGGCGGATACACCGGTAAGCTGCAAAGCAGCCGTATTGTAGAAAATCATCACTCCGGCCAACAAAAAAGCAATTGCCAGCAAAGCGTAGCGACTGCGTAAAAAACGGCCCAGCCGGTTCTTCAGCTGTGGGCGTTCCTCCTGGGCCTGCTGCTCGTCTTGACTGGCATCATCAAACGTATAATAACTGCCAAACTTGGGGTCACTCACCAGACATGATCTCCTGTAAGCACTTCAGAGTTTACATTATGTAGATGGCCTTTACGGTAAGGCCCGGTGTGAAGCAGCAGCTGAAACATGGGAACTGCCGCCGCCAGATTAAGCAATAACGAGCCGGCGCCGGTCCGGGACATCTGTTGCCAGAGGATTTGCCACTCAGGCACCGTGTCTTGAACCATAGGAAAAAAGCGATTAAGCCCGACGATAAAAATTGTGTAAAACACGGTCACCAACGCAACCAGAATTAAAGCAAAAAACTGTTGGCGGCGAAAACGCTGACGGAAAAGGAGCGCGCCGCAGATACCGGCATACATCAGAAGCAGCATCCCCATACCCAGGCTGCGGCCGGCAAGAGAGTCACGCAAATAGCCAGCAGCCAAACCGATAGCAATGCCGTCGCCTATGCCGAACAGAAACCCACTGAGTACACTCAATACCAGTGTAAAATCAGGCCCGGCGCCCCAAAGCATCCAGGTACCCGGCCAGAATATCTGCAAAATGGCGCTGCCCAGCAGAGCAATGGCGTAGACAGCAAGCTGACGGATCCGGGCACTGCGTTCCATGCTACTCCTTCCCTTTCATAATAAATACGGTCTCAATGTTCTCGAGATCTATGTAGGGTTGCAGAATAGCCATACGGGTTTGGCGCGAGCCTGAATCCCGAACTTCTGTTACCTTGCCAATCGGCAGACCGGCCGGGAACAGGCCGCCTTCGCCGCTGGTAATGATTTCGTCACCCACCCGGATCACCGCAGCCGCGGGAATGTGGTCAACCACACAAAAACCCTGGCTTTTCAAATCAATATCGCCACGTACCCGTACCAGTGCGCCGGTAGCCGAATTCACTTTGGCACTCATCGCAAAGCCTTCATGGAGCAGCGGTAGAATTCGCGCCGAAACCAAATCCGTTGAAAGCACACGCCCCACTAAACGGGACTGTGCGTCAACCACGGCAAAAGATGATGTTTCGGAAACATTAATCCCATCCTTTTGACCTGAATCTATCCGGAAAATATCAAACCAGGAACCGAGTTCACGCGTCATGATGCGGGCACCGACAATTTCGTAATTGGAATAGCGGTCTTTCAGTTGGAAAGCATCTTTCAGTGACTCGTATTGACGGCCGGCTTCCTGCAACTGGATAATCTGGTTTTTCAGCTCGGCATTCTCTTGCTCCAAGGCGCGGTTCTCTTCACGTATCTTCACGCCTTCGCGAAACGCGTTGTAAAAGTCGTTAGCCTTCGTCATGACTCCGTAAATCGCGCTCTGAACTGGCCCGAAAACAATCGAAACCGGACTGGTGAGGGTATTCAAAAAACTGCCAGGTATTGAGGACAATAAAATAAAAGCCAACAACAAAAGTGTTGTGAATACCACCAGGACAATTTTATTTTTGAATAAGCGGTGCAAGGTGCTGCCTGATTCCTTCCTGATAATGGTTGGTTTATAATAGCCCAAACCCAGAGCCTTTTCAAATTGATCCCTGCTGTTTCAAGCTGGTAAAACCACCGCGGGCTACAATGATATGGTCAACCACTCTAACTCCCATTAATTCGCCCATCTCGACAAACCGGCGAGTAGTCTCAATGTCTTCCGTGCTCGGCGAAGGGTCACCGCTGGGGTGATTATGAGCCAGGATCAGGGCTGCGGCATTAGCCCTGACAGCTTCTCGGAACAAATCGCGCGGGCAGATTACTGAAGCGGAAAGACCGCCTTCTGCAATCCGGATTACTCTGATAACACGATTGCGGATATCCATCAGGACTGCCCGTAATTCCTCGCGCGGCAGGTTTGCCATTTCTGTTTCAACCAGCCTGGCTGCGTCCTCAGGTGTACGGATTGTTTCCCGCGGTTTGCGGGCACCGGCACCGGCCCGCGCAGCAATTTCGATTATTGCTTTCAGCTGGATCGCCCGTACTCTGCCAATACCTGCATGAGACATTAGTTCCTCCAAAGATCTTTCCTGGAGGAAATCGAGCCCGCCCTTGCCGTCAGAAGCATTGATTATCAAATTTTGAGCTAACTGCAAAGCATTGGAATTGCGGTTGCCGTTGCGAATGATAATTGCCAGCAACTCTGCATCTGTCAGGGCAGCAGGTCCAAGCGCACAAAAGCGTTCGCTTGGCCGCTCGCTGTCTGGAATCTGTTTCATAGTGTAGCGGATGTCAGAGTCAGCGCCTGTTTTTGTTTCTGCAGCAGTTGCAGCAAAAGATTCAGCGGTGGTTGCGGCAACAGATTCAGCAGTGGTTACGGTAACAGATGCAGCGGCGGTTGCGGAAATTGTGTCAATGGCAGTAATTGTAGACATAAGCCCTCCTGTTGAGAGGGCCTGTCAGGCAAACGGTAAGATAAATGAACGCATCTGAACTGATCCTGTTGTCGCAGCCATTTCCTTAAGTTCGACAAACAGTCGGTGCACAGGCAGGCCCATTACGTTGTAATAGCAACCGTTGATCCCTTTGATAAATGCCGCGCCAAGGCCTTGAATGCCGTAGGCGCCGGCTTTGTCAAAGGGTTCACCAGAAGCAAGATACCAATCAATCATTGCCTCGTCGAGGCGGCCAAAAGTTACTTCTGTTGTTTCAGCAACATTTTTTTGCTTAACGCTGCCACCTGATCTGATTTGAATTGCCAGCCCGGTCACGACCTTATGTGTGCGGTTGGACAGCAGTTGCAGCATATCAGCCGCTTCCCTGCCAGTTTCCGGCTTGCCCAACATTTTTCCGTCAATGGTTACGATTGTATCCGCAGCGATTACCAGCGCTTCAGCAGGCAGCTCATTTTGTTCAAGCAAAGCCGTAAGCTTGCCGGCAGCGAGTTGACCGGCTAAATCTGCCGGCTCGGCTACTGAGTCTGTTTTAGTAGTATTCATCAGCGGCAACTCATCGTATGCAGGCACAATCACAGTTATCCGCTCAGGCGGGTAAAAACGCTCCAGCAGCTCCAAACGGCGCGGCGAAGCACTGGCCAGCACCAGCCGCGGCAGCGCGTATGTGTTAAAACTCGGCATTACCGGTAGTTCTCGGGAATGGAATGACGTCGCGGATGTTGGAAACACCGGTCAGGTACATAATCATGCGTTCAAAACCAAGACCGAAACCGGCATGGCGGACTGAGCCATAACGGCGGAGATCCAGATACCACCAGTAATCAGCTTCGTTCAAGCCCATTTCCTGCATTCTGGCGAGCAGAACTTCGTAGTTGTCTTCACGCTGACTGCCGCCAATGATTTCGCCGATCCCGGGGACGAGGCAATCCATTGCCGCTACAGTACGGCCGTCTGGATTCTGCTTCATGTAGAAAGCCTTAATATCCTTCGGGTAATCGACCACAAATACCGGCTTTTTGAATAGCTTCTCAGTCAGGAAACGTTCATGTTCTGTTTGCAGGTCACAGCCCCACTCAACCGGGTAGTTGAAGATCTTGCCTGCTTTCTTCAGCTCTTCAATCGCGTCAGTATAAGTGATGACGCCAAAATCAGAATCCGCGACCAGCTCAAGGCGTTCCAACAGCCCTTTATCGACAAATTTATTGAAAAATTCCATTTCAGCGGGACAGGTATCAAGAACAGTGCGAATAATATAACGGATCATTTCCTCAGCTACCCGGCGATTGTCGGCTAAATCGGCAAAAGCCATTTCCGGTTCAATCATCCAGAATTCCGCTGCGTGCCGGGCGGTATTAGAATTTTCGGCCCGGAATGTCGGCCCGAAGGTATATACATTTCCGAAAGCCATAGCAAAGGCTTCCGCGTTTAGCTGACCGCTTACTGTCAGGTTCGCCTCATGGCCAAAGAAATCCTTGCTGAAATCTATCTCGCCTGCGGGCGTCAGCGGAGTTTGCTTAAGATCCAGTGTCGTCACCCGGAACATTTCACCGGCGCCTTCAGCATCGCTGCCCGTGATGATCGGCGTATTTACATAAACAAAATCACGTTCCTGGAAAAATTTATGAATCGCGAAGGCCGCAACCGAGCGCACACGGAACACAGCATTGAATAAATTGGTGCGGGGACGCAAATGGGCGATTGTTCGCAGGTATTCCGGCGTATGCCGTTTCGGCTGCAGAGGATATTCCGGTGGCGAACCGCCTTCAACCTCAACGCTGTTCGCTTTCAATTCAAATGGTTGACTGGCATTTGGGGTTAATTCCAGAGTTCCTTCAACAATAATCGCTGAACCGTTGCCCAAGTGGGCAATCCGGTCGTAATCGGCAAGATGCTCGCGATCGATGACAACTTGCAGCGGACTAAAGTAAGAGCCGTCATTGAGGCTGATAAAACCAAATTGTTTTTGATCGCGCAGAGTGCGGATCCAACCGGCAACACACAAAGTTTTGCCAGCATACTGTGCCGGATCGCGATATAGTTCACGAATTGCTGTTTTGTTCATGCTTGCTTCTTTTCCCTTCTTCCAGCCTTGCTTCAGGCGCGGCCACAACATACCTTGTATTTTTTGCCGCTGCCACAGGGGCAGGGGTCATTGCGGCCGACTTTATTACTTACCGCAATTTTGGAGCGGCGCCAATCTTTGGCCAGTTCTTCACGTCGAGCCGCTGAGAGCACCTTATCCCAGGTTTCGAGGTTGTACAGCCAATCGGCCTTGGCTTCATGCATCTTGATATAAAGCTTTTCAAAGTCGAGCTCTAACTTCACAGAGGTTTCGTCGGCAATTTCTTCAAGTTCGAGCGTCTGTTTCAGAGCTTCATTCAGCCCGTCAAGAAAGCCCACGAATGTGACCATATCATTCTTAAAGCCAAGTTCTTTTGCTAAATCAGCGGCTGTGCCTTGCGGGATCTCTGGATAATTAGCCAAAATCTGGCTGTAAGCCTCAGTTTCAACGTCATAGTAATTTTGGACAAAAGCCTGGTATTCCGACTCATTGGCCATGCCGGAGCCTTGGATTGCTGTCTCCCATTCGGAGAAATAACTCATTGGTTTAACCTCTTTTCTTGAGTTTAGCGGCTATAGCTTGCAGGAAGCCTTCTGTATCAACAACAGTGGTTTCCGGAAGTTCTACGATACTTTTCAGGTCACCCGTGATGATTCCTGATTCAATCGCGGCGATCGATTCTTCTTCGAGAGCGTTAGCGAAATCTACCAGTTCCGGCAGTTCATCCATTTCACCACGCTTACGCAAAGCGCCGCTCCAGGCAAAAATCGTAGCTATTGGATTCGTCGATGTTTTCTCACCTTTGAGGTGCTTGTAATAATGACGGGTCACAGTGCCATGAGCAGCCTCAAATTCGTAGGCACCGTCCGGTGAAACCAGCACAGAGGACATCATGGCCAGACTGCCATTGGCGGAAGCGATCATGTCCGACATGACATCGCCGTCATAATTCTTGCAGGCCCAGACAAAACCGCCTTCAGAACGCATCACGCGGGCGACAATGTCGTCAATCAATGTATAGAAATAACTAATGCCGGCTTCTTCGAAATCATCAGCATATTCAAGTTCGAATATATCAGCGAAAATGTCTTTAAAACGATGGTCATAAGTTTTGGAAATGGTGTCTTTGGCCCCAAACCACAAATCCTGTTTGGTTTCAAGCGCATAATTAAAGCAGGCGCGGGCAAAGCTGCTGATTGATTCGTCAAGATTGTGCACTCCCTGAATGATGCCCGGGCCTTCAAAATCATGAATCAGACCTGTTTTAATGGAACCATCCGGATAGGTTACACACAGTTCAGCACGGCAGGGGCCTTCGATCTGCAACTCAATATTCCTGTAAATATCACCGTAGGCATGACGCGCGATCGTGATCGGCTTGGTCCAGCAGCTGACATAGTGATTGATGCAGTCAACCAGAATCGGGGCACGGAAGACAGTGCCGTCCAGAATAGCGCGGATAGTGCCGTTCGGGCTTTTCCACATCTCGCTGAGATTGTATTCCTTGACACGTTGGGCATTTGGGGTGATAGTGGCGCACTTAACAGCCACGCCCAGCTCGCGGGTACGGTTGGCAGCGTCAATTGTAACCTGGTCTCCGGTTTTTTCCCGGTTCTCCAAACCCAGATCGAAGTATTCGGTTTTGAGATTGATAAACGGATTCAGCAGGATATCCTTGATCTGCTGCCAGATGATTCGGGTCATCTCGTCGCCGTCCATCTCTACCAAAGGTGTTTTCATCTGCAATTTTGCCATTTTGTACCTCCAAAACCTTATATAACTTTAACTTTCAGGCCGCTGCGGCTCTGAAGCGATGTTTCTGAAGCGATCTTATAAGTCAAACTATTATAAAGAACCCTGCTTTCAAACGTCAATCTCAGTTAAGACGAGATTTGCCTGGGTTTTTCGCCGCTTCGCCAGCGGATATCAGTAATGTTTCCAGCGCCAGACGATCTGGCAGACGCCCTGTTTTAACGGCCAGATCCGCCTCAAAGCAAGCCAGATACTGGCTTTCGAGCTCAGTAAGGCTTAAGCTTTGAGCCTGTTTTAAGAGTCGGGCGGCCACAAAAGGCATAACTTTCAGTTGAGATGCAGTTTTACTTTGTGAACCAAGTGTTTTCGCGACAATCAGCTGACGGTAATGGCGGGCTAACATGAAAGTGATCAACTGAACAGGTTGTTTTTGCGCGATCAGCGTATCGAGCAAGGTCAGCGCGCGTGAGGTCTGTCCGGCTGATACCGCGTCGGTTAAATCAAAAACAGAGCCGCGCAGATCCGGCAGCGCCAGCTGTTCCAACAACTTCAGATCAATCATGTCGGTGGAGCTGCCTGCCAGATAAAGGTATATCTTGCTGAGTTCATTCCAGATCAGCTGCATTGAGCCGTCGCAACGGTCAATCAGACTCGAGGCAGTTACAGGATCGATTCTGAAGCCACGATGCCTGGTCTCCGCTTCTATCCACTGGATCAGAGTTGCCGGATCTTCTTGTTCAAACACGCCGAGGATGCCGTTTTGTTCAACAGCTGTGATTAGGCGCTTCAAACGTTTATCAACCTTTTGTTCGCAAAAAACCAGACAAACGCTGTCAGGCAATGCATTTAACAAGGCTATTAATTGATCGGTCAGATTCCCGGCCGCTGCAGAGGCTGAAACCGGCGTGGCATCTTCAACAGAGTCAGTATCGTCAACTTCAGAATCAGCATCTTCGGCTGTTTTTGTTGCCACAGTATTGGCAGCGTTGCCGCGGCCACCGCGGGCAGTGGCGAACCAGCCGGATTGACTGACAATCACCAAACGGCGTTCCGAAAGAAAAGGTGGTGTCATTACTTCGGCTTGCAGCCGGTCGATTGTCAGTTGACTGCCGGCGCGATAGGTGCTGATGGCAACTTTGTCCAGTGTAATGGCTTCAGGACGAATCAGGTTTTGCTCGAGCAGCAGCACGAATCTTTCCATCAGGAAATTTTCTTCGCCGCTTAACACATATAGCCGGCAAATCTCGCCCTTTTTAACCGCAGCTCTTAAAGCGGAATATCCCGGACCTGCTTGTTTTTTGGCTGCTCTCGCCATGCTTTACCTCTTCAGACTACTAATCGCTTGTATATTACTTAGTCTTACTGCCAGGGCTCCTCAACCAGGTGCTGACTGAAGTGCGGTCAGAATAAATTTTGACTACTATGGCCCCACACTGATCGGTGCGGGCCAGGCCGATATCCCGCTGCTCAAGGCGTTCCAGCATGGTCGGGGCCGGGTGACCATAATCGTTACGTCCGACGCTGATCAAAGCCAGTTCTGGTTCAACAGCGCTCAATAGTGACAAGCCAGTAGTTGCGTTTGAACCGTGATGAGCGACTTTTAAAATATTTGCCTTCAGGTTTTGCCCTGAGCGAACCAGTTCCTGTTCGCTCTCCCGGTCGCAATCAGCTGTTAACAGCAACGAAAAGCTGCCGTCGGCAGCGGTCAAACGCATAATCAGGCTATGAGCGTTGCTTCCGCGCCGGTTCAACTCCAATATGGCTGCATCACTGCTGAGCGGCTCTGTCGGTGCCAAAACCAGAAGTTTTGCGCCTGAACCTAACGGGATTGTATCACCTTTTTCTGTGCCCTGCACCTGCAGACCTGCTGCCCCGGCAAGCGGTAAAAGCCCTGCCAATACATCCTTTTCCAAACCATTAGAATTTTTCTGTAGCTCGTTGTCCGAATTTGTCAATTGATCAAGACTAATCTGCGGTACGACAATCCGGTCAATTTTCACTGGCGTAAGCAGACTCTTAAGACCGCCTGCGTGGTCAGCATGTCCATGCGTTATGATAACCTGACTAAGCTTGCGAATGCCCAAAGCCTGCAAAGCGGGTTGTAAATCAGCTTTTCCCGCAGCCTCTGTGCCTGTGTCGATTAAGGTAGTAGTTCCATCCCGCGCCTGCAGTAACATGGCATCGCCCTGACCCACATCAAACATCCAGATTGTCAGATCCGGCCTGGTCACACTGGTTTGAAGCTGGAGAATCATTGCTGCCAGCAACAGCAAACAAGCTAAACGCTGCATTCGGCGCCGCCAATGGAACGACACTATAATCAGACTGGCGAAAGCGATTGCCAAGGCTGCCAGATAGAGTTGCGGCAGCTGGCCGGTGAGGACACGCGGCCAACCAGGCGCGGCAAAAACAGTCGCCAGTCGGATCAGAGCCTGCAAAAGCCAGCGCACCGGCCAGGCCAGGATGCGCAAGCATACTGCTATCGCGGATATTTTGGCGGTCATAGGCAGCAATAACAAGGTTGGCAGCAGAACACAGGCTCCGAGTAAAGAAATGCCTTCTGCCAACGGCAAGGCCGGCAGATTCGCGACAATTGAAAGCGGCGAGAAGATGCCCGTGACCAGCAGCTGCAGAGGCAAAACAGTCAGTTGGACAGAGAGATTAAGGGAAAGCAGTACCCTGATTCCTGCAGGCAACAAGGGAATCCAGCGTTGCAGTCTTGCTGACATTCTTTCACTTGCCAGTAAAATTCCGGCAGTCGCTAAAAACGAAAGCTGAAAAGAAAATGAAAGAATTAGCAGCGGTTTGCTCAGCAGCATAAAAGTGGCAGCAAACAGTAAAGCGTTCAAGGGGTCACTGCGGCGGCGGCCAAGTTTCCCGACCAGCGTCAGAATAACCATTATGATGGCGCGGGTTACGGAAGCTTCCCAGGCAGTTAAAAAACCAAAGCCAAGCACAAAGATCAGCAAGCCCAAAATCCGCAAATTGCGGCGGCGCAACACCTTCAGTAACAGATATGTCATTGGCGCCAATAAGAAAGCGACATTAGCCCCAGATACAGCTGTCAGGTGAGAAATTCCGGCTGCCTGAAAAGCAGCTTTGTCTTGCTTCGACATTCGAGCTGTATCGCCCGTCAAGACACCCAGCAACAAGCCGGCTTCTTCTGCTGGCATCAACATCAGAGCAGCCTTGGTGAGCGCTGCCCTGGCCCGCAGAGCACCGACTGACAGAATATTAGTACTTTTGTCGGTTACTTGCAGTCGATTGAGAAATAAATCGGCTTTGAGAAAAATTCCGGAACGGGCTAAATACATCTTTTCATCAAAACCACCGGGATTTCGTTGAGCAGAGGGCACAGAAAACCGGGCCTGAAAACTGATTGTCTGCCCCGGCAGCAGATGCCCCACTTCCCCGCTTAATTGCACAACACTGCCGTCAGATAATCGGACATCAACCCGCCCCCAGTCATTTCCAAAGTCGGGATCAGCAGCTGTTACCAGCTTGATTACCTTGCCGCTTTCACGGGCGATTCTGCCGCTAAGCCGTTCCTGGGCAGCCTTGCCGCCAGCCAGCAGTACCTTTGTCTGCCAAAAAGTTAAACAAAAACAGACACAAACAAGCAAAATTACAAAACGGAAGAATGAAGCTTGTTGTTCTTCTAAGACTGGTCTAAGCAAGTCTGAAGCTTGTTGGTTTTTTAATCTGTACCTTTGACCTGGCGAAATTACCAGCCGAAAAATCAGCAAAACAACGACAAAAAGCGACACAAGAACAAGCGGCACAAACGAAACCTGGTTGCCAAGCCTGCTGTCTGCAACCCGCCAGGCAAGTCCTGAACCGGCAGCCGCAGCACAGGCAGGTCCCAGCATTGGTGGACATCTGGCAAAAGCGGCCTGAAAGCGACGGTTCTGAATGTCTGGCATAGAAAAAACCTCCTGACGGAGGCATTTTCGCACTTAAGTATTGTTATTGGGGCATCCCCCTGAAGTCAGAAAACGACAGGTCAGGTTTTAATAAGTTGCGTGGAACAGCTGGCAGGGAAAATATCCGCTTTGATTGTGACCGTTTTGATTGGCTTTGTCGGCAGATTATTCCAGGCCCAAAGCAGCAAGGATAATGCTGCGCAACTCTTCAATGCCGATTTTTGCGGTTGTCGAAAAAGGCACCAGGTCGGCAGGGTCGGTATCGAGCAACTTCGCCATTTCCTTGACACGCAGATTCATCGCCTGTCGGCTAAGCTTGTCGGCCTTGGTTAAAACAATTTGGTACGGCAGGTTATGGGCATGCAGCCAGTCCATCATGCGTCGGTCCGCTTCGGTAGGCGCATGCCGGATGTCCAGCAAGTGGAGCACCAGACTAATCGGGCGGCCGGAGTTAAGGTAAGCATCTGTAAGGCGATTGAAATTATCCTTTACTTCCTGAGCCACCAGCGCATAGCCATAGCCGGGAAGATCTGTCAGGTAGAATTGATTATCAACCAGAAAATAAAGAATGATACGTGTTTTGCCGGGTGCCTGGCTGACTCGCGCCAGCTTTTTCTGGTCGGTCAGCGAGTTGATCAGGGACGATTTGCCAACATTTGAACGACCGGAAAGAATGATCTCAGGCCTGCCGTTTTGCGGCACCTGGTCAAGCCTCCCGGCTGCAACATCAAGATTTGCTCTGCGAAAATCAATTGCCATTTTTTGCACCCCTTTACTGCTTGCATTCTACCTGAGCATAGACACAGCGTCAAAATTTCTCACTGCTGAATAATCAAACTTGACAGACATGCAGGGTACTTGCTGCTTCAATCTTAGTTAGTTTGTAAAGCCAAATTAGTTTCATTCAAGCCATGAATCAGCTATAATCAAATAATAATGTCTGCAAATCAATAAGATTACTGCACTACGGCACGCAGACACCACATCAGCCAGCGAAGCAAGGCTGAGAAGCGGCGTTACACCAACCCGTTTGAGAGTGGACGAAAGTTGAGCCGTTGTTCTTAATTGTCTGACAACGGCTTTAATAAACTGGCAGGAGAGAATTGATGTCGGCTGAACAGGTCGGAGGCGACAAAAACTACTTCATTTATGATCAGTACGGCGACAACACCATGCCGCCTGTGGGCCCGATAGGGCTTGTTTCATTGCAAATCAGCGATGATTTTTCGGACGCTGTCAATTATCATCTGCGCAACCGCCGCTCTACTTATCTGGCAAAACACCCTGAACTGACGCAGAACCCCGGTTTTATCCGGCTTGATTACCGCCTTAATTATGATATTGAGCGTTTCCCTTCCGGCGAAGGCAAAGCCGTGATCAACCAATCGGTACGCGGCCACGACTTATTTATCATTACCGACGTGCTCAATTACAGTGTCGAGTACACCCGCTTCGGCAAATCCGTCAGCACCAGCCCCGATGATCATTTTCAGAACCTGATCCGGGTTATTCTGGCAACAGCCGGCCAGGCACGACGCATCAATCTGGTAATGCCTTATCTTTATGAAGCCCGCCAGTACCATCGCACAGCCCGTGAATCCCTCGATTGCGCCCACATGTTGCAGGAACTCGACAAACTCGGCGTTGACAACATCATTACTTTTGATGCGCATGACGCCCGGGTTGCCAATGCCATACCGCTGCGCAGTTTTGAATCGATCCCCACTTCTTTCCAGATAATTGAATCGCTGCTGACCTCCGTTCCCGACCTCGATCTCGTGCCGGGCCGCTTTATGGTTGTCAGTCCTGACGAGACCAGTATTGCCCGTTGTATGTACTACGCCTCGATGATGGAAGTGCCGCTCGGCATTTATTACCGCCAGTTCGACCATTCCAAAATTGTTAATGGCCGCAATCCGATTATCGCCTACTCATTCCTGGGCGAAGATGTCAGCGGTCAGGACGTTCTGGTGGTTGACGACATGATCATGACAGGCAACACCATGCTGCGAATTGCCCGTGATCTCAAGGCTAAAGGTGCCCGCCGCGTTTTTTGCGCCGCATCCTTCGCCCTGATGACCAATGGCATCAAGGAAATCCAGCAGGCATACGACGAAGGTGTAATTAACAAGGTAGTATCCACCAACCTGATCTATCGACCGGAAGAACTGCGCCAGGCGCCCTTTTTCACCGAAGTTGACATGTCGCGTTTTGTCGCTCTCCTGATCGATGCCATTAACCATGACGCCTCATTGTCCACCTTGATTACACCTACCATTAAAATCACCAAGTTGCTTGATTATCATCGAAGGAGGACACAACTTTGATCGTTCCAGACGATAAGTCTTACTACATTTATAACCAGTATGGCAACAATCGGATGCAGCCAGTCGGCCCGGTTGGGATTATTCCCTTAATCGGCAGTATGGAATTTGCGGAAAAAGTCAACGAATTCCTCTGTTCCCGCCGCACTGAATACCTGGAGCTGCAGCCTGAAGCTGCTGACGAAAGCCCAGGGTTTATCCGCAGCGACTACCGTGTCTCAGTCAATACCCTGCGCTTCTCCTCGGGTGAAGGCAAAGCTGTTATCAACAACACCGTTCGCGGGCATGACATATTCATTATCACTGATGTGATGAACCATTCCTGCACCTACTGCATGTTTGGCGAACCCAACCGCATGAGTCCTGACGACCATTACCAGGATCTCAAGCGCGTTATTTACGCGATCAGCGGCAAAGCCCGCCGGATCAATGTTGTCATGCCTTTTCTGTATGAAAGCCGCCAGCACAAACGCAATTCCCGCGAATCGCTGGACTGTGCCGCCATGCTGGAAGAACTCGCTGACCTCGGCGTTGCCAATATCCTCACCTTTGACGCCCATGACGACCGCGTAGCCAATGCTGTACCGATTGGCGGTTTCGAAAATATCGGCGCTGTTTACCAGATTATCAAGGCCATGTTCCGGACAATCGAGAACCTCAATATCCGCGATGACAAAATGATGATCGTCAGCCCGGATGAAGGCGGTATCCCGCGCGCCATGTATTACTCATCCATGTTGGGTCTGCCGCTGGGAACTTTTTATAAGCGACGCGATTACACCCAGGTTATCGAAGGCCGCAACCCCATTATTGCGCACGAGTTCCTCGGCGATTCCGTTGAAGGACTTGACATCCTGATTGTTGATGATATGATTTCTTCCGGCGAATCGATGATCGATATCGCACGTGAACTCAAGAGCCGCAAGGCTAACCGTATCTTCTGCGCAGTTACTTTCGGCTTGTTCACAAACGGCATTGATGCTTTTCAGGAAGCCTATGAACAAGGTATAATACATAAGGTTTTCGCGACCAACCTGACCTATCGCCGGCCTGAACTGCTGGCAGCGGAATGGTTTGTCGATGTAAATATGGCAAAATTTGTGGCGCTGCTGATCGATGCGATCAACCATGACGCTTCGTTGTCCACCCTGGTTGACCCAACGGTTAAAATCCGCAATCTGTTAAATAACCGCGGTAGCCTGGACAACAGCTCAAACAAATAAAGCAAGCAAACAAAACCACCACCCGACCCGTCCTGTCCAGTGCAGAGAATCCAGAACACAAACACAAGAGAGGTAAGTTGAAATGGGAGAATTGCTACGGGAAGTATTCAGTGGTGTACTTTATTTCGGAACAGTTGAAGGAATAAAGACACTCGTTATGTTTTTGATCGCAGGTATATTGATTTACCTTGCTATCGCCAAGGATTATGAGCCCGCACTGCTTTTGCCGATCGGCTTCGGCGCCATCCTGGCGAACCTGCCGCCGGCCGCCGAGGGAGTCGCTGCCGTTATCGGTACCGAACTGTCACCAGGCTTTCTAAAAGTCCTTTACAGTGCCGGCATAGCCAATGAACTCTTCCCAATTTTGATCTTTATCGCCATCGGCGCGATGATTGACTTCACACCCCTGCTAAAAAACCCTGTAATGATTTTCTTCGGCGCTGCCGCCCAGTTTGGTATTTTCGCCACATTCCTGGTAACCCTGGCACTTCTGCCGCTCATGGGAGTTACCGGAGCCGACGCCATGCACCTGGCTTCCGCCATTGGCATTATCGGCGCAGCTGACGGTCCTACCACACTTTATGTTGCCAACTGGTTCAATCTGACAGAATACATCGGGCCGATCTCAGTGGCCGCGTATTCCTATATGTCGCTGGTTCCGATCATCCAGCCGCCGGTTATCCGCGCCCTTACCACCAAAAACGAGCGCCGGATCCGGATGGATTATTCCGAAGAAAAGGTCAGCAGAGTAATCCTGATCATCTTCCCGATCGCCATCACAATTATCGCCGGTATCATTGTTCCGATGAGCGCTCCGCTGGTTGGCGCCCTGATGTTCGGTAACCTTATCCGTGAGTGCGGCGTGCTTGAGCGCCTTTCCCAGTCAGCCCAAAACGAGCTTTCCAACCTGGTCACCATCCTGCTGGGTATCACCATCGGTTCAACCATGGTCGCAGACAAATTCATCGATCCGATCACCGGTCTGATCATGCTCTTTGGTCTCTTCGCCTTTGTCTTTGACACAGCGGGCGGCGTCCTTTTCGCCAAATTCCTCAACCTTTTCCTCAAGAAGAAAATCAACCCGATGATCGGCGCGGCCGGTATCTCCGCTTTCCCAATGTCCGCCCGTGTTATCCAGAAACTCGCTAAACAAGAAGATCCGAGCAACTTTATTCTCATGCAGGCTATCAGCGCGAACGTCGCCGGCCAGCTGGGCTCAATTGTTGCCGGTGGTCTCGTAATCTCGCTGGTCACCATGCTGGTTGGCCGCTAAGCTAAGGAATTCCGGGAGGATTAAAAAATGTTAGAACAACTTAAAAACGCTTCGACAATGACTCAGGGATTCTTTGTAGCCGGCTTCGGCCTGCTCGGTGTCTTCCTGGTACTTGTACTCTTTTACTTCATGATCAGACTCATGCAGCGTTTCCCGGGCAGCAAAAAAGATTAAGCCTGCGGGAATTGCCGGAAGCAAAAAGTAAAGCGAGTTTATCCGGCTGCGAAATAATCGGAAAACTGATCTGGTCAAATAAAACAAAAACACCTAAAAAAATCGGACAGTTGGAGAAATCCGCTGTCTGATTTTTTGTGCTCAAATAAGTACCATTGATACCGATTCTCTTATTTAGCCATGTTATTATAATTGGCAACTTTGTTTAAAAGCTGGAGGTATATAGATGAGTAAAAAACTTGATTTAAACAAGACAGTAAGCGAACTTGTCGCAGAATACCCGGAACTGAAAGAGATTCTGGTAGAACTGGGGTTTAAGGACATAACACAGCCACTGGCGCTCTCAACTGTTGGCCGCATCATGACTATCCCTAACGGTGCATCAATTAAAGGCATTGAACTGGCGAAAGTTATCACGGCATTACAGGCTAATGGTTTTGAAATCGAAAGCCCTCAAACAGGAGCGGCGCTTGATAAGCTGCAACCGGCAGCAGGCACTGACGCAAAAGCTGACGCAAAGGCCGCCGCAAAAAGTACTGGAGATAAAGCTGCGACAGAAACCCCCGAAGGCCGGGCGCAGCTGCTGAAGGAGTACATCACCCGCCTGAGTGATGGCGAAGACCTTGAATCAGTCAGGGCGGATTTTGTCGAAAACTTCAGCTCTGTAGATGCTGCGGAAATCGCTAAAGCGGAGCAGGATCTAATTCAGGACGGCATGCCTATTGCAGAAGTTCAAAGACTGTGTGATATCCATTCAGCCTTGTTTCATGGTGCTACGCGGGAAGAACAGATTGCCAATGCCGATAAGGCGGTAATGGATTCTCTGAAAAACAGAGAGAACGAGTCAGAGTCTACAGCACTTGATTTTTCTCAGATCACCGGACATCCAGTGAATGTATTCATGGCCGAGAACGAAAATTTCAGCCGATTAATAGATGATGTTAAAAAGGCTTTAGCAGAGCAGCTGGAAGTGCCGGAAATTATCAAGCGGGTTAACGCGCTTAGAGCCGTCACCATTCACTACGCCAGAAAAGGCGACCTGATCTACCCACTCTTAAACAAGACTTATGGGTTTTCCGGACCTTCAAATGTAATGTGGGGCGTTGATGATGAGATCAGGGACGAGCTGAAAGTCCTTGCCGGCGCGGGCAATACACTGCCCGATTTTGCTCAGCGGCTGGAAAATGTGCTTGTTCGGGCTGAGGAAATGATTTACAAGGAAAATAACATTCTTTATCCTCTCTGTATCCAAAAATTCAGTGAAGAAGACTGGATGAGAATTTATTATGAAATTCCTGCTTACGCCACAACACTGGCTGAGGGATATCCGGTTTGGCAGGCTGCAGAAGAGAAAAGGGCTGAACTGAAAACTGTTGGCGGAAAAACCGCGGCAGAAGCGCGGAAGAACGCCGCGCAAGCGCCAGCAGCCAGTGCAGATGCTGTTACCGGTTACGTTACCCTCGGCTCAGGCATGATGACGCTGCAGCAAATTGAAGCAGTACTTAACACAATTCCCATGGAACTGACCTTTGTTGACGCGGAGAATATCAACCGCTTCTTCAGCCCCGGCGAAAAATTATTTAAGCGTCCGGATATGGCGATCGGCAGAGAAGTGTTTTCCTGCCATCCGCCCAAAGTCGAGGCGATGGTCCGGCGGATTATTGACGATTTCCGGGCAGGTAAAGGAGACAGTGTTAAAGTTTGGGGTAATAAAGGCGGCGTGCCGGTCTACGTACAGTACCTGGCAGTCAGAGACAGTGAAGGTAAATATGTCGGCACATTGGAATGCGTTCAGGACATGACGTTTGCTGAAGAGCATTTTAAGAAGTAAAAATTAATCATCTAAAAAAGCACCCCAAAAGCTTACTAATACTCAACTTTTGGGGGCTTTTATTTTTGATTCCCCTTAATCGTCGGAGCGCACCATGACCCTGACGAAGCCGACAGCTAGAAAAAGCAGGATTTCAACTGCAGTAATAATGTAAAAAGTGCTAAAGCGATTGCCGGAGATCAACAGGTTGATTCCCAGCAGCAAAGCGGCAAACAATACAACCAGGAGCATGCGGCCAAAAAAGGTAGCCCTCAGTGCCTGAATAAAGCTGCGCCAGGCAGATTTTTCGGTATTTGCTTTACTGCGGCTGACGCCTTTGCCTGAGCGGGTGTTCCTCTTCCCTGTCGCCATCTGAATCCTCCCCGAATTTGTTTGTACTGTTCATTTTAGCACGAAACAAGCGACGGTTTGTATCGCTTCGCTGATTGCTATATCATTATCTGGATATAAAGACGCCTTTTGGAGGATATATGCCGCTTGACGGAATTTCTACACGCTGCCTTTCGGCTGAACTCGACGTTGCTTTAAAAGACGCGCGGGTTGATCGGATTTACCAGCCGGACAAGTTCGACATTATTATAAATATGCGCCAGGATAGGGAAAACCTGAAGTTGCTGCTTTCGGCCAACCCTTCTTTGCCGCGCCTGCACCTGACTACAGAAACCAGGGAGAACCCGGCTTTGCCGCCAATGTTCTGTATGCTGCTGCGCAAGCATCTGCAGGGAGCGCGCGTACTTTCTGTGAGCACACCCGGCTCAGAGCGTATTATTGAGCTGCGCTTTCAGACTCAAAACGAACTGGGAGACAAGGTTGAGAAAACCCTGGTCGCTGAGCTGATGGGCCGCCACAGCAATATTATCTTTTTAAATGAGGACCGTCGCATTCACGACGCTATCGTGCACGTTGATGAATCGATCAGCCGTGTGCGCGAAGTAATGCCGGCCAGGGTTTATATCAGCCCGCCGGACCAGGGAAAGCGCAGTATCGAAGCCGCAGCTGCAATGCTTGCCCAGCTGCCTGTCTCAGCTGCAGAAGCCTCCGATCTATTGCCCTTTTTCCCGCCTGAACTGCATGAACGTGGGGTCGAGAAGGCTCTGCTCGAGCTGATGGCAGGTTTCTCACCGGCTCTTTGCCATGAAGTTGCTTTCCAGGCTGGCATTGACGGCCGCAAACCGCTAAATCGTCTGACTGACGCCGAAATGCGCCTCTTGCTTTTGGCTCTGCAACAATTAATACGCACTGTGCTGACGGGCAACTTCCGGCCCAGTGTTTTCTTTCGCGATGCCGAGCAGAAAATCCCGGTGGATTTCCACGCCTTAGCTTTGAGCGACTTCGCTTTTCACCGAAAAATGCCAAACCTCTCAGCTGCCATGGACCTTTACTACACCGAGCGGCACTTACAGAATGCCCTGGCCCAGAGCCGACAGGCACTGGCCCGGCAGGTTAACCAGCAGTTGGAGCAGACACGCAAGCGTCTGCTGATTCATGAAACTGATCTGCGTGAGAGCCAGCAGATGGATGAATACCGCCGGGCCGGTGACTTGATTTTATCTTTGATGCATGAAATCGAGGCCGGAGCCGACAGTTTGACTCGCAGCGCCGCTGAAAGCCCTGACGGCCTGCCGCTTGAGGTTAAGCTTGACCCCACACGCAGCGCGGCCCAAAACGCGCAACGTTATTATCGCCGTTACACCAAAGCCCGTGCCAGGGCCGAAATGAGCGAGCGTCTGCTGAATGCCGACCGTGCGGAAATGGAATGGTTGGAATCGCTGGAAAACGCTGTAGGCGCAGCGGAGAATCTTGGAGACCTTAAGGCTCTGCGCGACGAGATCAGCGAAGTTGGCCTGCGCCCAGCCAGTCCGTTTGGCCGCGAAGCTGAGACAAATTATTCAGATTTTGCTGCTGGCCAGGCAAACGGCAAAACAAGGGGTAAAAACGGACAAGAAACAACAGCAGGAGTCAAAGTTCAGGAGCCGGGTAAGCCCGGTAGCCGTAAGAAAAAAGCTGCTGCTCAAGCCAAACAGCGACAAATAGAGCTAAGCCGGGCTTCAGCCAAAGGCAAAGGTAAAAATAAAGCCAAGGGCAAAGGGGAGAAATCGCCTGCCGCTCTGCCGCCGCGTAAATATACCAGTTCAGACGGCTTCGCCATTTTGGTTGGCCGTAACAACCTGCAAAACGACCAGTTAACGCTCAAACAAGCGCGCAAGGATGACATCTGGCTGCATGTACAGAAAATGCCGGGCACTCACGTGATCATCAGCAGCGGCGGCCGCGAGGTGCCAGACAGCACTTTGCTGGAAGCTGCTGAAACAGCCGCTTACTTCTCGCGAGCGGCAGTTGGCGGCGGCTCGGCTGCGAAAGTCGCGGTAGATTACTGCCCGGTTGCACATGTGCGCAAACCTGCCGGCGCCCGCCCAGGCAAGGTTGTTTATGATCGTTATCAAACAATTATCGTTGAACCAAAGGATCCGGCAAGGTTGCTGCATACTCAGCCTGCTGGCGAAGAATCTTCTCTTTAAAGTCTGATTCTTCCAACGAACGGATACAGCCGCAGTATTTTTGGCGGTATAGTCCGTCTGTGCGCGCCTGGTTCTGCCCTTCACGGAAGCCAGGGCGGAAATCCCGGTAAAGAACTTAACGCCGTATTTAGCTGCTGCCTTCTCCCCTGTTTCGCGGATCATTTCGTGATCTTGATATGGGCTGACCAATAATGTCGTTGTAAAAACAGGGATCTTATTTTCAGCAGCAACACTGGCAGCTTGCTCCAGACGCAGTTGATAACACTGCCGGCAGCGAATCGGCACCGGTTCATCGGTAGCCAGCCAGGGCACTTCATCATAGGCCGGGTCGACAATTACGGGAAAACCCAGTAGTTCGGCAAGCTGCAGCAAGTTGTCGCGCCTGCGGGTCCACTCGATAAGCGGATGAATATTTGGATTATAAAAATAACCTTGCAGCACTTCGCCCTCGGCCAGTAAAGTCCGGGCAGGATACTCGGCACATGGTCCGCAGCAGGCATGCAACAGGATAGTCGGTTTTGTCATAGTATTTCTTCCAGTGACATCATTTCAGCCACAAAATTTTGCTCTTTTACAGGCATTATTTCGGTCAATTAGTTTAGTTCTTCCAGCGACATTTGTTCGTTCTCAGGGCTGCCATTGCCGTTTGTGCCCGTGCCGTAGCCTTTCAGTTTCAAATCATATTTATCTGGTACCGGCAGTCCCAGGTGTTCAAAAGCCAGATGCGTCAGCACGCGGCCGCGCGGTGTTTTGGCCAGATAACCCAGCTGCATCAGGTAGGGCTCATAGATATCTTCGATAGTCACCGGATCTTCGCCGGTGCAGGCGGCCAGCGTCTCCAGGCCCACAGGACCGCCGCCGAACATCTCGGCCATGCTTTGCAGCATCCGCCGGTCTGTAGCATCCAGGCCTTTACTGTCGATGTCCAGCGCATTCAGTCCATACTCGGCAATCGCACTGTCAATAGTGTGGCTGCCACGTACCTGGGCAAAGTCGCGCATCCGCTTCAGCAGCCGGATCGCAATACGCGGTGTGCCGCGCGAGCGATTGGCGATTTCAGCCAATCCATCCGGTGTAATTCCAATGTTCAGAATCGCGGCGTCGCGCAACAGGATCTGGCTGATTTCGTCGGGAGTATAAATTTCCAGCCGGTGAATCATGCCGAAGCGGTCACGCAGCGGCGCTGTCAGCAAACCGGCGCGGGTTGTAGCTCCAATCAAGGTAAAATGCGGTAAATCCAAACGAATCGAACGGGCGCTTGGGCCTTTGCCGATCATGATATCAAGCGCGTAATCCTCCAGCGCCGGGTAAAGAATTTCTTCAACTGAGCGGTTAAGACGGTGGATTTCATCGATAAATAAAACGTCGCGATCGGTTAGGTTCGTCAGTATCGCTGCCAGATCACCGGGCTTTTCGATCGCCGGACCGGTAGTGATTTTCATGGTAACGCCAAGCTCATTGGCGATAATCCCGGCCAAAGTTGTCTTGCCCAGTCCGGGAGGGCCATAAAGCAGTACGTGATCCAGCGCTTCGCCGCGCATCTCGGCAGCTTTTATAAAAACCTGAAGGTTTTCCTTGACCTTGGTCTGGCCGAAGTATTCCCCCCAACGCGTGGGGCGCAAACTGGCCTCATCGTGGTCCTCAGGAATCCGTTCCCTGGTTGTCAGGCTTTCATTGAAATCATCGTCATCAAAAAGCATCGCTTGTTGTCTCCTGTTGCAAAAAAGCTGCGCCAAAGCGCCCAGCAACCTCGCTGGGAAATTATGTCGCCACTTGTAGAATTATGTCGCTGCTTGCGTGTCGGCCAGGTTTACTTCATCATTTGGCGCAGGCCGAGTTTGATCAGTTCTTCCAGCTCCTGATCGCCGTCATCCACAGCTTTAATTGCCTGAGAGGCCTCACCAGAACTGTAACCAAGCACCATCAGGGCGCTGATTGCTTCCTGTTGGCGGCTTTGTGGTCTGCCGGCGGCAATATCGCTACCGTCAAGCGTGGTTGGATCTATCCCCTCCGCGCCCTTGATCTTGTCCTTGAGTTCAAGGATAAGACGCTCGGCGCCCTTTTTACCAACTCCGCGCACGCGGGTAATTGTCTTAATGTCACCCGTGATAACTGCCAGCGCAAATTCGCCGGGCGAGAGAGTGCCAACCATGGCGCTGGCCACCTTGGGGCCGATACCGCTGACCGTAATCAGCAGTTCAAACATGGAGCGGTCTTCCTGCGTCGGAAAACCATAGAGCATCAGGATGTCCTCCCGGACATGCAGATAGGTAAAAACGGTTATATCCTTGCCGACAGCGCCAAAGCGCTCCAGCAATTCCGGCGCGGCCTGCACCTGATAACCGATGTTATTGTTCTCAACTACAATGCTGTCATTTAAACGGGCTGCCAGCGTCCCTTTCAGATAGGCGTACAAGACTGATAGCCTCCTACTGCTTTCGCGTTTTTTCTGGGCCCGGTATGGGCGTGACAAATGGCAATGGCCAGAGCGTCGGCCGCGTCATCCGGTTTCGGTATCTGACGCAAATTTAGCAGAATCCGCACCATCTGCTGCACCTGCTGCTTGTCGGCGCGGCCATAACCGGTTACCGCCAGCTTAACCTGCATCGGCGTGTATTCATATACGGGCAGGCCGGCTTTGGCACCGGCCAGCACCGCTACGCCGCGGGCCTGAGCTGTACCAATGGCGGTAGTAGTGTTGCGGCTGAAAAACAGCTCCTCAACGGCCACAACTTCAGGCTTATAATGCTCGATAAGCTCCGCCAGCATGTCGGAAATCGTCAGCAAACGCTCCGGAAAGGCCGTCCGCGCCGAAGTGGAAACAACACCGTAATCGATCACCCGCAAGCGCCCGCGCTGATATTCCACCAGCCCGTAGCCCGTTATCGCGTAACCCGGATCAATGCCTAAAACAAGCATGCAAACTCCCGCCAGCCGCTACCCGGCCGTGCCAAACAATCGTTCTACTTATGATAGCATAAGCGGTAAAGGCAGGACAATCGCGAGTTGCCGCCGGCGTGGTCAGCTTAGGGCGCAGGGTCGCCAGCGCTGGCAGCTTAGAACCCTGATTATAGCATCGGCGTGCCGTGAACCTGTGCAGTGCGCCCAGTGCGCGCAGCGTACCCTGCTACTCAGCTTGTTTGCCGGCTGTTTTTGCCAACTGATTGAGAATGGAGGCGGCAGCAGCCAGAAAAATCAGATAATAAGGTGTTGTATAAGGCATAGTATTACCAAACAAGGCAGAAACAAAATAAGCAACTATTGTGCCCGCCAGAACGATGCCCTCAACACCCAGCTGCAGGCGGCTATACCAGAAGCGCTTGAACAAAACAGCCAGAGCGCCAAGATAGAACAATAGTGCCGGTATGCCCAGGCTGGCAGCCAGCTGGATAAGTTCATTGTGGGGCCGGTCTATATTCACATTAACAAGCAGATAGCGGGCGCCCAGATTATCAGGCCCATAGCCAAACCAGGGTTTTTCAGCGATAAAACGAACACCGTTGGTCCAGAGAACCCAACGTCCGGAACCGGCTCTGCCTGATTCTTCGGCACGGCGCAGAATCAGGCTGAAATCACGGAAAAGACGCATTAAGTCAGCGCCCAGAACATTAGTATAAATATTCATCAACAATGAAACCAGCAGGAATAAGCCGCTGACCAGCAGCAGACGTTTCAGCTGATCAGGCTGCAGCCGGCGCAGGCCGATACCAACCGCTATCAGGCCGCAGACAACAGCCAGATACGGCCCTAAAGACTGATCCTGCACTAAAGCGGCTGTCTGCAATAAAAAAGCCGCTAGATACAGGCCTCGATGCTGACGCTTTAATTCCGTTAAGTACAAAAGCAAAGCTGACATGATAGTCAGACAAAGGTAATAACCATAGTGATTGGAATTATAGAAAATACCTGTTCGAGCCCCGATACCGAGGCGCTGGTTTAGCGGCTCATAGTTAAGCAGCACTAATACAGCCATTAACGAGGAAACCGCTGTCAGCAGACGCAGCAGACGTTTAAAATCAGGCCAGTTTCTCAGCGCCAGGGCGCTTAAAAAAACTCCGCCATACATCAGGTAGGTGCGCAAGCCCTCGCGGCGATACTGATCGCCATACCAGGAAAGTAAACGGTTATCAGAAAAGAAAAAAGACAATACGCTCCAGCCAAGCAGCAGAGCAAGGCTCAGTTCAAAATAATGCGTTTTGAACCAGGCGCCTAG
This sequence comes from Clostridia bacterium, assembly GCA_040772685.1. Taxonomy (GTDB): domain Bacteria; phylum Bacillota; class Clostridia; order Saccharofermentanales; family UBA5734; genus JAXGXQ01. The sequence continues at coordinate 497,801 of JAXGXQ010000001.1, forward strand.
ATGCAGCTGCTTGTGTTGAATCTGCCTGAAACCTTTAGCAAGCACAACTATACTCATCAACCAGCTTAATAAACCTGCCTGCTGCAGTATCTCTTCCCAGAAAAAGCTGCGTGAAAGATGGTTAAGCATTAAGTTCAATTCAGTATTCGCCGGCAAAGCTATACTCCTGAGCATCACGATCAGGGGCCCAGCCAGCCAATAAAAGAGCGGCAGCTGCCGGGCTATATCAAGCGAGCGCGCTGGTATATAATCCAACAATTCCGGAACAGTTCGAATAGCCAGCAGTTCTGTTCTGACAGTACTCGCCCGCGCAAGAAAAAACACTGTTTTCGCACGTAGATTCAAACCGTTGCCCAGGCTGGCCTCGCCGCTCATATAAATGTATCGCTGCTATCGGGGTTGAGCACGCTGTTGAGAAAATCGCGAGCAAACAGCAGATTAACTTCTTCCAGGCGCAACAGCACACGATTGCCGCGGTTTTTGGCCAGGACCAGCTCGCGCGCTGTAATTACCTTACCGTCAGGCGCGGCCAGCTCGGCCGGGTCCTGTTTGTTTTCCAGGGCAAGTTCAAGAGTCGGGCGATCGTAATACATAACCTGGTGGCTGAAATCCTGGTGATCCAGCAAGTAAAAGCCGGGGAACTCCAGCAATAAAACCGCCGGTGCCAACAGGCAGCAATTGACCAGTTGCATTAACAAGGGCTGGTACAAAGCGCGTTTGCGCTCCTGGCCAACCGTCTGGCGGCCAATCAGGTTAATCATGGCCCACTGCCGGAAATTCAACCTGACCTGCTCCGGCACAATTGCCCAGACTTGCAGGGCGTCAGCACTGGCGGCGGCCGGGTCCGCTTTCGGCTTGGCCTGATCAGCCGCGGGCGGCATGCCAAACTGCTGCAGGATAACCTGATTCAGCGGGAGAAACTTCTGGTCGCCGCGAAACTCGTTGTAAATCGCTGTAATCAGCCGGGCCTTTTCAGCGGTTTCGGCCAGTTCCAGGCACTGGCTGAATAGTTCCGTTTCAGCGGCGGTAAGCTCGGGCGGGCACAACTGAAAAAATTCCAGCAGGAGGAGTGTCCCGAAGCGGCTGGCGGCATAAACGCTCAGCTCCGCCAGCTTGCTGCTTAAAGACCATGGCCCGTTTACGCCGCTGAGCGGCTTTTGCTGTTCGTCAAGCAGAAACTGGGCTGTTTGGCGCGGCAGGCTTTCCTCGCAGCCAAAACGCCCGCACAGCGCCAGAAACGGCGGTGTTTCGCCTTTTGCTGTCAGGGCGGTATTCAGCCGGGCCATAGCTTCGGCTAATTCAACGTGGTAGAAGTGCTGCTGATAAAACGCCCAGCCGGTTTGAGCCAGCGAAAGTGTCGCCCGGCGTTCAATAATCTGCTGAATGCGCTGCTGAGCCTGTTCAGTAGCAGTTAAGGCTGAAAGCGGCGCTTCAATTACCAGCAGCAGGCCAAACAGATCATTAAGCTGGCGCCTGGGCAAGCGGGCCACCAGTAAATCAAAGCCGTCACCGGTGGCGGTGGTTTCGATCAGCTGCAGCAGCTCCTGCAGCCTGGTTTCATCAAGCCGGACAGAAAGCTCTTCCGGTAAGGGCTGCTGGCGAATAACCTGCTGGCGAACGTGATGAAGTTTTGAGTCGGACACATGCAGCATTTACTGTGGTCTCCTGACAGGTGCCAGTGCCTGGGGCAGGCCGTCAACAGCGTCACCCAGTTCAGTAGTCGCGTGTGAGAGGCGCTTGAGCACATCGGCAATATTATGGTCGAATTCACTAACCATCTGGTTAAGCTCAGTGCGAATCTCAGTATTGAAGCTGGTTACAGAATCACCCAGAGTTGAGCTCAGGGCCTGAATATCGCTGTTGATCTGCTGCGCGAACAGGCTCATGCTGCGTGATTCTTCGCCGAGAATCTCAACCAGATTACGGACATCATTGGCAAAGATGCTGTTTTGCTCATTCAGTGAGGCATGAACGCTGTTCACCAGGTCTTCCGTGATGCCGGTGAAACCGAGCGTAAGCTGTTCAATTCTGGTCGACAGTTCGTCGGAGAAGGTTGTAATCTGACCGGCAAGGTCGCTGATCTGCTGTTGATTCAGCTGATGCGAGGTTTCCATCTGTTCCTGCAGATCTCTGGCATTTTGTAAAGAGCTGGAGGTGATTTCAACCAGGCTTGTCTGCAGCGTGGTCATGGTCGCCGCCAGTTCGCCGATCGAGTCGGATAACCCAGATTCACTGCCAGAGAAAATAGCGCTCATCTTATCAGCCGAGGTACTCATTGTCGCGGCGGAAGCCCGCAGCTCAGTCAGGTCCGTGAGCATGGTCGTGCGGGTTTCCACGAAGGCGTTGATCGCGTCCTTCATGCCTGCCTCAACCTCAACCACCTGTTCACGCTGCAGCTCGAAGGCGTCCTGGACTTTATCGGCATAAGCCTGAGCCGCTACCAGCACGTCCGCGGAAGCGATCAGGCGGTTGGATACCGGTTCCAGATATTTATCCAGATAACTGCCCAGGTTTTTGGCCACGTCAGCAGTCATGGAATCAAGGCTGCTTTGCTGGTAAGCAGCGATTTTATTCAGGGTAGCGTCCTGAGCCTGCTGTAATTGTGTAATAGCGGCCAGCTGCTGGGTCTGGAAAGCGGCCTGCAAGCGTTCCTGCAGCTCGTTGCTGGCGCTGGCCAGCGTTTCCTGGCTGGTTTGCAAAGAACGTACCAGATCCTCCTGACGCAGCTGGAAAGCCTGTAAAAGCTCAGCCTGGCGGCTCTGCATGGTGTTGGCAAGCTCAACCTGCTGCGTTTGCAGGGAACGGGCGAATTCATCCTGCCGGTTGCGCAGGTCGGCGCTGAGCGCGCTCTGCTGCCCCAGCAGCTCTGTGCTCACAGTTTTAGTTAAGTCGCTGGTTGAAGCGGCAAGTTCCTGCTGGCTTGTGGTCAGCAGACTGGTAAGGCTGCTCTGCTGCTCAGCCAGAGCGGTGCTCCACTTCTGCCAGGAATCGTCAAAGCGGGCCTGTTGACCAAGCAAAGTTTCGCCAGTGGCCGCCGACTGGCTGGCAAGGGTTGTCAGAATTTTATTTTGGATGCTGGTCAGCTCTTGCGTTACCTGCGTTTGCTGACCGGCCAGGGATTCTGTCAGCAACTCCAGTTTTTGCTCCAGTGTGGTTGCCAGCTTTTCGGTCAGGCTAAAGGTAGATGCCGCCAGTTCCGCTTGGCGATCGGTCAGCTGAGTCTGAAGCAGAGTCTGATTGGCGCTTAACCCGGCAGCCAGCTCGGCCTGTTGGTTGTTAACAGCGGCGAGCAGACCGGCCTGAGCAGTCTGCAGTTCATTGTTCAGTTTTTCCTGAGCGGCAACCAGGCTGGAAACAGTCAAAGCCAGGCCGCCCTGCCATTCCGACCAGGCCTGCTGATATTTTTCGGTCAGGGCGCTGCCGCTGGCCGTGTTCGCCGCGATTAAGCCCTTCATAGCCTGCTCGAAATCGCTCAGTAACCCTTTAACAGATTCCTGCTGTTCGTTGCTGAGTGTACGGTAGCTATATTGCTGGCCTTCGGAGAGCGCGGTTAAAGTTTCTTTCTGATTCTCAGTCATCATCGCCAGCGTCTGTTGCTGCTGGTCGCGAATCTGCTCCAGCAGCAGCGATTGCACAGCGCCAAGCTGTTTAAAAGACATTTCCTGCTGCTGCAGCAAAGTTGAAGTAACTGTCTCATACTGGTTCTGCAGAAATTTGGCGCCTTCCGCCTGCTGGTACTCCAGCGCGATTAAACGGTCGCCCAGAGTGTTCAGGGAGCTGCTCATCTGCTTTTCCAGCTGAATGGCCAGCCTGGCCAGCGCTTCCGAGCTGCGCTGCAGCGGCGGGCCGATAGTAGCGGCAAGCAGATGCTTAACAGAATCAGTAATAGCCGTAGTAATTTCGCCGGCAGCCAGGCGCTCAACACGCTGGGTCAGCTGCCGGACTGAAGCCAGCATGGCCTCGTCATGGTCTGTATAACGGTTCAGAACTATCGCGGTTTCACCGGCCTGGGTGTAAACCGGCACCTTGCGCGTGAGCGTGTGCACCAGCTTGCGGTGGGCGCCGGCCAGGCTCTGCTGCAAGCGGCCGCGCTGCTCATAAAGAATAAACAGGGAAACCAGGCCGATAGCCAAGGGCATAAGCGCCAGAGCGCCGACCAGCGGCGCCAGGCTGAAGCTGCCGGCAGCAATAAAAGCCAGCAGCAAAGCCAGAACAAATAAGCCCAAACCGATAAGCCCGCTGAAGACCGGGCCATTATTACTGACAGCTGCCTGGGCCGCGGGCGCGCAGCTGGCCGGGTAAGGCAGGCGTGATTCCGGTTCCGGAATCCAGTTGCCGCGAAAAACATCCTGACTGTCCTGAGCTAAGAGTTTCACAGCACCGCCCAGTTCCGGCAGTTCCTGATTCACCTTGGCTTCCACCCGGGGCAGGTTATCGATACTGCAGCCCTTGAGAGTATCAAGCGAGGCGGCCAGCGCGTGCCAGCGTTCAGCTTCCTGCTCCACCTGAGCACGGTTACGCCGATACAGAAAGAGCGGGAATGCCGCACTGGCCAGAATGGCTAAGATAGAAACAACCAGCCACCAGATGCTTGCAAAGGTCAGAATCTCCCCGATCATGAATTGCCCTCCCCATCTGCAGTTAAGTACTAATGCCGCGCCGCGACAGCGAATTCAGAAGATATTATTATTTTAACGGAAACCAGACTGGAATCCAGACGGTATAACAAATGATACCGCAAATTAACCTGCTTGTCAGCTGAAACCGCAGCTAAAGCAGCAGCGTTTTAGGCAATGCTTATTACTGGCAGCAGAGGGCAATTCGCACCGCAACCTTCCTGCTGCCATTGAGTACCTAAACCCGTAAAGTCAATTAACAACCAGAATCAATCTGCTCGTTACCTTGTTCATTTATAAGTCATAATATTTACATGAAGCCCTAACAAGTTGAGCAATGATTCTTTACTGGACAGATGCAAGTCAATATTAGTAAACTAAGCCCAATTAACCGTGCTATTAATCAAAAAATCATCAAATTGTAGCAGTTGATACTTGCTAAAACCGAAACACGTTACTATACTGAGGTTGTAATGTATCTCAGCTGCAAATAAACTATTACTGCCCTGTATTCAGTTTATTTGTTGAGGAAATGACATCTTCCCTGCCCCTTTCCATTCATTTTACGCGTTAACAAAAAATGTTTCGAAAAGAAAACGGAGGTTTGAAAGATGAAAAGAAAATCCAAAAAGGGTTTTACCCTAATTGAACTAATCGTCGTCGTCGCGATCATCGCCATTCTGGCAGCTATCGCAATTCCCAGATTCGCGAACATGCGGGCAAATTCTCAAGTAAGAGCTGAGGGTGCAACAGCGGCCCAGATCGTGACTGCCGCAAGAGTACAGGAAGCTGAAAAAGGTGCAAAAGTAAATGGTGATGCAGCTACAGCAATTTTAGACGAATATATGGATGCTCCAACTGGGTTTACAATCACTGGTGGTGCCGAAGATCCTTATGAAGTCAGTTGGACAACATCTGCTGCAGGTTACAAATCCTCACAGAAGTATACTGAGAATGTAGAGTTTAATCCAGCTAAATCATAATTTATTAACCATTTTTTATAATCGAATTAATCAAATATAATTTATTCAGCTAGCTAAAAAGAACTCCCCCGCTGTTCATAAATGGTAAAAAGCCATGACCGCGGGGGAGTTTTATTTTTGTATTGTTGAATATATTAGAGTGTCGTTATATTTGGTGGTGTCAACGATCTTTCGCACTTTAGTTGTTCGCTTGGTTTCTGGCGGTCAGCCAACTGCTAGATCCGCTGTCACCTCTGCTTCCAATTCCATAGCTTCTAGGTGTTTCATGTTCAGGTAATGCTTCGAACCCCAAAGCGAATCTTCCATGTAACGAAGCCTGGCACAGACCAGCATTAGGGCGGAATAGGCATCAGGGAAAGAGCCTACGACCCTGGTTCGTCGCCGGATTTCCCGGTTAAGCCGTTCGATGGCATTATTGCTGCGGATTTTCAGCCAGTGTTCACGAGGAAAAGCCATGTAGGTCAAGGTTTCAGCGATAGAATCTTCAACCTTTTTGGCTGCTTCTTTAAGCTTCATTTCCCGGAGTTTGACAACAACTGGAAACCACGCTCGCTTAAGGCCATCGCCGCACATAAATAAGGCCATCGCCGCGCACTAAGAAGGCCACTCGCGCGCTCGATGAAGGTCAGCCTGTAAATAATGTCAACCTTCAGTAGAATTTTATTGCCACCAGAGGTGGTAATTTTTTTATGGAGGTTTGAGATGAGTTCAAACTATTTGTACATCGTGCGTTCTGTTTTCAATGGCATCAGTCAGAGGAAAGCGGCAAAATCACATGGTGTCTCCCGCGACACCGTATCGATTCTAGTTAACTATGCCCATAGTCGAGGGTGGATGAATCTTGAAGATCTGGAATCGTGTACCGAAGCGGATTTTGAGGCTGCCATGCAACGTAAGCCGGGTTTGGGAGCCAATCGAGACGTCTCGTATGCGATGCCAGACTATGACTATGTTCACGCTGAACTAGGTAAGGAACATGTCACGCTCACCTTGTTATGGGAGGAGTATGTGGCAGATTGTATGGCAACTGGCAAACGTTATTACGGAGAAACCCAGTTCAGGCGGTACTACCATAGGCATGCCGGAATGTCGAAGGCGACTATTCGTTTAACGCATAAGCCGGGATTGTCTGTTCAGGTTGACTGGGCTGGCTCTCGTATCGCTTTCTATGACGAAGATGTGGGGGAAATGGCCCAAGCGTCCTTGTTTGTGGGTATTTTGCCGTGCAGTTCTCTTATTTATGTAGAATCGTTCCGGCATGAGAAAATGCCAAGTTGGATTTCCGCCCATAATAACATGTTCCAGTATTTCGGTGGAGTGCCAAGGACGGTCGTCACCGACAATCTTAAAGTAGGTGTAGACAAGGCTATCTTCTATGAGCCAAGCATCAATCGAACCTATCAAGAAATGGCTGAGCATTATGGGACGGTTATTCTCCCGACCAGAATCGCCAAACCGCGGAATAAAGGCGCTGTAGAAAATGCGGTCAAAATCGCATCACATAGGATTCTGGGCAAGTTGAGAAATCAATCATTTCATACATTCTGTGAGCTGAAAGCTCACGTGGCAGACGCTCTGGAAGCCGTTAACTCGGCTCTGTTAACAGGGAAAAGCGTAAGTCGTTGGAGTTCTTTCCATGCTGAGGAGAAAGACTACCTGCTCACGCTTCCCCCAGAGCCCTTTATCTTGTCGGAGTGGACGACAGCCAAAATTCAACCAAATTGCCACGTCGCCTTCCAGGGCCATTACTATTCCGTGCCATTCGAATATCTAGGTGAAACAGCCGAGATTCGAGCCACGCAAGGAACAGTAGAGATATTTTACCATCATCAACGTGTTGCTTCACATAAGCGGGAATGGGGACAGAAGCAGTACATCACCGTCACAGACCACATGCCCCCAAACAAGCTCTTCTTCGCTGACTGGAATGCGGATCGCTTCATTCAATGGGCTGCACAAATCGGGCCGTCGTGTAAGAAAGTCATCCGCCTGAACCTGGACGCCGCAGTGCACGAGCAACATGCTTACCGATCCTGCTTTGGGATATTAGGACTCAAGGATAAATTCTCTTCAAAACGTTTGGAACAAGCGTGTCAGCTCATGTTGAGCCGTAGTTATTCGCCGCAATACATGTGTTTGGCAAGATAGAAACCATCCATTGCGGAAGCTAAGAAACCAGCCAGCTGTAGAATAAAGACTCCACTGCCAACCACCCGCTCAGGTATCCTTTTAGTATTGCAAACTGAAAGGATGAACGGAGATGTTAACAGTGGAGCAGATTTATGATATCAGAGAAATGTACTACAAAGAAAGTAGGAGCATCCGCGAAATCTCGCGAATTACTCAGCGTGACCGCGGCACCATTAAACGTTATGTCGAACAAAATAGCTTCAGTCTTGATGCTCCCGTCCGCCAGCGACGCAGCAGAAAAACGGATGAGTATCGAGCGATGATTAAACAATGGCTGATCGATGACGAAAGAGCGCCGCGCAAGCAGCGCCATACAGCCAAAAAGGTCTACGACCGTCTGGTCGCAGAGCAGCAGAGAAAAGGACTTGTACTGGATATCTCCGACCGGAGCATCCGTACCCTGGTGGCAGAGATAAAACGCGAATTAGCTCAGCAGGAAGCAGCTTCACTGCCGTTGTTGCATCCTGCCGGAGAAGCGCAGGGCGACTTTGGCACAACCGTTTTTTACGAACGCGGTATTAAATACGAAGGTTATCACCTCTGTCTGACCTTGCCGCATTCAGATGCCAAGTATACCCAGCTTTTCAAGGGTCAGGACTTTGAGTGTCTGGCTCGCGGCTTAATCGAAATCTTCACACATATCGGCGGCGTGCCCACGGCAATCCGTTTCGATAACATGTCAACAGCGGTAAAGGCAATTAAGGCCCATGGCGGGCGCGAGCTGACAGACAATTTCCTGCGGTTGCAGTGTCATTTCGGGTTCGAGAGCAACTTTTGCAATCCGGCAGCCGGGCATGAGAAGGGATCAGTGGAGAACTTTGTCGGCTATAGTCGCCGCAACCTGTTTGTTCCTGTCCCTGAGACTAATGACCTTGCCGCATACAATCAGGATCTGCTCCGGCGCTGTGATGCCCGTCTTGAAGAAGAGCATTACAAACTTGAACGTTTGGTGAAGGACCTGTTTACTGAAGACCAAGCCAGGCTTCTGCCGCTGCCGGCCTATCCCTTTGATGCCTGCCGCTATGTGCCGGCCCGGACTGATAATTATGGCATGGCCAAGTACCAGACCAACCGCTACTCTACAGCCGGTCACCTCAGGCGCAGCAATATAACTTTGAAGGTTAACGCATATACGGTGACGGTGCTGGACGAACAGATGCGAGTGATTGTCAGGCATCCTCGCATGTATGGACAAAAGAAAGAATCCATGATCTGGACCCCTTACCTGGAAGTACTGGCCAAGCGCCCGATGGCAATTAAGTACAGCGGTTTTTATGAGAATCTGCCCAGGCCACTGAAACGCTTTATGGATGACTGCGACCTTAGCGGCAAACAGCAGATTCTGCAATTACTCGCCCGAGAGAGCAGCGACGGTGATCTTGATACCCCTTTATTTCACCTGACTGAGGCTGTTGGCCTGAACCCAACAGACGCTGACGGCCTGATCGCGACATACGCCTTTGTTACCAATAAACCGGGTCAGCCTTTGAAAGAATCCGTTCCTGAGCTATTGCCGGAAACACCCGGAATACAGTCTGGATCTGGGCGTATATGGGCAACTCATGGGAGGGTTCGCATGTCAAAACAATGATTCTTGAGCTCTGCCGCCAGCTGCGTCTGGGTAACCATATCGCCGAGAGCTATGAAGATATTGAAGCAAAGACGAATGAAGAGTTTCTCATAAAGATTCTAACGGAAGCTGTTGCCCGCCGTGATACGGAACGACGCAAACGCTATATTCAGCAAGCCGGCTTTGATCTGATGAAAGGTTACGACAGCTTTGATTTCTCAGATATTGTCCTACCAGAGAGCCTCTCGCCAGCTAGCCTGCGTGCCTGTGAGTTTGTAGCCAACCGGCAGAACCTTATTTTGTACGGACGGCCAGGAACCGGCAAGACTCATCTGGCAATTACTTGTAGAATTGAAGCCTGCAAGCGCGATTTCAAAGTTATCTACTACAAAGACCAGCCGACTGGTGAATCTGCTGTCACAAGCCAAGGGCGAAAACGAACCGAAAGCAAGTTCTGGCGCAAACTGCAGCAAGCCAACCTGCTGATTTTGGATGAGTGGGGCTACATCCCATTTGAGAGGGTCGGTACACAGTTACTGTTCGAGGCCATATCTGACTGTTATGAGAAAACGGAGTGTGATAATTACGACCAACTTACCCTTTGACGAATGGAACACGATCTTCTATGACCAAAAACTGACGGCAGCCATTTTGGATCGTTTGATCCACCATGGTTTGCTCCTGATGCACGATGGCCAGAGCTACCGCCTGCAGAATTCTCAGATGCAATAGCGGAGCACGAATGATTGGAATGAAGCGAGTGGCGGTATTAATTTCCGCAGTGGTTGGTTTTTAGCTTCCATAGTGGTAGGTTTTTAATTTCCACGCTGGTTGGTTTTCTACTTGCCAAACACAGCAATACAGTCAAGTAAAACGCATTCTTGAGCGAAAAGAAGATTTGACGGCAGCAGAGACGGATATTAGCCAGCAGGAAAAACCGAAAGGCTTCCGCCGTGGCGCTGACTACTATGGAAAAGAAAATTATGAGGATACGGTCATGTTGAGAAATGAGACAGTACAACAACTGAGAGCATTGAGGCTCTCCGGATTTGCAGATGCATTGGAAGAACAATACGCATCCATATCCTTTGAGGAATTAACTTTTGACGAGCGTCTTGGGCTCCTGGTCGATCGGGAAGTCTCAAAACGCAAGAGCAGCAAAATCGAGCGATTCATTCGGCAGGCACGATTTCAGAACTCGGAAGCCTGTGTGGAAAACATCCATTACCATTCAGGACGCAAATTGGATCGAAAACTTATTCTTTGAGCTGGCCAGCTGTCAGTATATCCACCATGCTGGGAACGTCAACATCTTTGGTGCGACAGGTGCTGGGAAGAGCTATATCGGTCAGGCCTTGGGGCAGGCTGCATGCCGCATGGGGATGGGCGCTCGATACATTCAATTGCCGGATCTGTTGGAAGAGTTGAAAATAGCCAGACAACACGGAACCGAGCGATGGACAAGGAAACGGAAAGAATTTACTAACATTCCATTGCTTATTCTAGACGAATTCTTGCTGTTTAAAAATCGATGACTTGGACTGCCAGCATCTTCTGCAACTTATCGATCGGCGGAGTTCCAAAGGTCAACGATCGTCATCACACAGTACAACCCGGATGAGTGGATTGCACAGATGCCGATACAAGTGGCAGCGGGAAGCCATAACCGACCGTTTGACGGCACAAGCATATTCGATCCTTATTGAAAGCAAGGAATCGATGCGAAACATCGGTAGCTAGGACATTTTTAGACTAAATCACTTTTATTGAGCGCGCGGGTGGCCTTTTTCATCCGCGCGCTTGGCCTTTTTAGTGCGAAGGACTGGCCTTTTTCATGCGCGGTTTCCAAACAACCGCTTTAGCTTTTTCCTGAGCAGCATCTTTGTCCTCTTGAGCGTGGATCGCCTTTAGCATCGCAGCCACATCTTTCATCTTTCCTCGGGGCACCACCGTGAAGACATTGCGATAAAAATGGATATAACACCGTTGGTATTTGGCATCTGGAAATACTGAGTTTATCGCATCCACAAGCCCTAAGCACTTATCGCCAATGAAAAGGCGTGTTCCGGTCAGACCCCGTTCTTTCAGGCTAACCAGGAAGTTTCGCCAGCTTTCCTTGTCTTCTTTCATGCCTTCAGCAGCACCGATGACTTCGCGCTGACCATCTGCGTTAACAGCCATTGCCACCAGGATTGCGACGTTTTCGAAACTGCCACCCCAGTTGCGTTTGAGATAAATGCCGTCCAGATAAACGTAAGGATAAGCCACAAGCAGAGCCCTGGCGCCATTCATCGATCTTGACGTAGACCTTCTGGTTTAGTTTGCTAACCGTTCCAGCGCTCACTTTCGTACCCCAAAGTGCTTCTGTGATATCTTCCACTCGACGCACAGATACGCCGGCCAGGTACATCTCTACAAGCGCCTCTTCCACACTGATTTCACGCCGTTTATAGCGTTCAATGATCGCTGTCTCAAATGTCAGAGTCGCAGTTTCGGCACTTTCAGCTTAACCTCACCAGCTTTGGTTAAAAGCTTTCGTTTGTAATGCCGGCGCGAGTATCCAGACGGTCAGCCTTGCGCTCATAACGGGTCGCATTCGTCAGTCGATTTGCTTCTTCGTCCAGGAGCGCATTCAATGTGTCTTCTACACTTTGTCGCACCATTTCTCCGAGTTCTTGCTTTATGAGTCCCTCATTAAGCTGTATAATTTCTTTAGACATGGCTCGTTCTCCTTGCTCGGTTTTATGTTTTTGTTTTCCACTTAACATTTTAACCAAGCGAACGGGTCATGTCCTTATTTTTCCGATTGTGCGAAACTTATGATACGTCATCTCTTGACGTAGACCTTCTGGTTAAGTTTGCTGACCGTCCAGCGCTCACTTTTGTGCCCCAAAGCGCCTCTGCGATATCTTCTACATGGATGATGCAAGGGTTGCCTTCTCTATACATTCTGCTATAAACACAATAATTGCTTGCTACTCTAGGTGGTTACTAATAATGTAGTTCTCCACTCTATCTGCTTTTGCTTTTTCTTTTTTACTCCTATTAAAAGGATTTCGCATGAATTTTTTAAGCACAAACCCAATTGCTACAGCAAATGCTGCGTCAATCGCATACACATAATCGCCCACCATCTTACCGAATGCTGTATCTTTTACCCAGATGAAAAACGACATGGCAAAATTCCATTGTTTATCACCAAAGAAAAACTGTAATACGATAAACACGATAAAAACAAGAGTAAGCAACACAGCAGCTATAGGCGCAAAATAGTAATCGAAGAAATATCTAGGCAATATTTGTTTCTCAGCCAAATTGCAAATTTGCTCACGCTTTTTATCAAGCTCTTTTGATTTTTCTTCTATATCATCTTGTTTTTGCTGGAGAAGCTTTTCTCGTGCTATCACATCTGATTGTAATTTCTGAACTTGCTGCTCCTTCTCAGCAGAAACTTCAGCGATGCTTACAATTTGAAGACCTTTTTCCTTTAGTTGAGCTTCAAGATAGTTTTGACTGAATCGCTGTGTCTGCTTATAAAGATCATCATCTGTTTTACAGCGTTGAAGTATTTTTTGAAATTCATCGTCGTATACAGCAGAAACGAGCCCCTCTTGCGTCTCTATATCTTCGGTAATTGAGCTAATTCCAGAAATAATTATATTGGCCTTTTCTGGTGTGATTTGCTTGGAGGTTGCCCTAATATTTATAAAGCTAACAAAACTATCATAATCATTGGCAGAACGACCACACAGCTTTATCAATATCAAGAATAGTTGGCTCGGATATACTACAACTGGATATAGGATCTCCCTTCTAGTCATATCCCAATAACGAAGAGCTTTGTCAGACGAAATTAAGAATATATCCTTATCTTCATCATATTTCTCGCGTAATAGCTCAACATATCTTATTACAGTCGCATCATGACTATATCTAAGAGAATAAGATTCGTCCTCAGCTGTATAGAAAGGTTTCAGCTCAAGCTTTTTATTTTTTATAGATGATGAGTAAGCGTTTCTTTTTTCTTTGAATTCAGGTGAGTCATATATAAATTTTGGAATCTTTTCATCATCTGTAATTCCATATTGCGATACTAAACTGTGATATAAGGTACGAATGTGAAAAATGAAATACTTCAAAGAAAGTGCGCTGTGGCTCTGATGCCAACTTTCATAAAACGCAAAGATATTATAATCTGTTAATTGTTCATAAGCGCCAGCAAAAACTTCGCCTCTTGGAAATTGTGCGATTTGCGATACATAGTAATCGATCGTATCAAAAAATTCTTTTTTTGTAGAATGTGAAATGATAATTTTAACTTTTGCCTGCTTACACTTGCTCAAAATGCTATTACAACTTTCTGTCTTTGAAGCACCGTTAATACGAGTGCTCTAAAAATTACATTCGTGCTCCAAAATAAACTTCACGTTTTCTAATTGTTGTTTTTAGCAATTTATTTGGAGAATCTCCATTAACTAAAAGACAATATTCAAGGCAACAATAAACGACATTGCTAAGAGCAACATTTTTTTCATCATTATCCCATTCAAGAAAATCATGAACCATAGATTTTTTCTTTGTCAGATAAGTAGTCGACATTTACAGATAATTCTTTGTCGGAAAAATCCCGATCATCTTTGCCCAAAAGGAGCACTCTGTATGAATTTATGTTAGTGGTAGTAAGCTCATATAGATATTGATGAATGGCATCCTGCATTTATCTTGGTCATTATTTTCGATTCCTTGAATGTAGGTATCAATATAATAATCAATATTATAATTTTGCGATTTAACTGTCTGCGCATAAACGTCATCCGCAAGCTTGTATCACGTACCCATCTATTTTTAAGCTTTGAAAGGTTCTTTTAGAGCGGCCAACTATTGAAAGCACTTTTATCTTTAGAAATGTGATATTTTATATATGTCCAAAGCTCTGCTTATAATTTCATTGCAGAGCATATAGCGATTGCCACTATTAACAAACATACACTTAACCATTTGTAATGTGAGCTTCAAAGAGTATAGATACTTGTTTCCGAATACAACGATAGACGCAAGACGAAAAATGTCTTTTTGTTTTGCTATATCGTTTTTTAATGGTGCTGAAATATAATGCCTTTATCGCTCCTTTATGTCGTATATTGGTTCCATGTTTAGCAACCACATGAGATTTTCTATATGTACAATCAAAAAGTCAATACCGCTCGGAACAAGACTGTTGTTCGTCAGCGATAATGCCATGGTATAACTCATCAGCGATAATGTCATCCCTTCAATGGATTAGAAGGGGTTCTGAACATATACAACTTTTGCCGAAGTTTCGTTTTTGAATTATCAGGCATAAGTAGTAGTTGTCGCCATATTGATGTGCGACGGTATACTCATTTTGAATCATCATCTCTGCGTAAAGATAACTTACCATATGACTCAACAACCGGAGGTGTGTCATCGTTTTCAAAATCCATTTTGCAAATAATAAACTCATCACCTAATAAATGGACATAGTGCTCTTGTAATAGATTTTTGATAATATTTATAAATTTAAGAAATATATTCATTATATCAAAATAATCATTAATACTTCTTGGTGCTTTTTTATTCCCGAATGGATTATTTGCATGCAAGAAATCGGAAGAATAATTATATGCTACGATAAACCATTTCTTAGTCAATATATTTTTCGACAATATCCTGCTCAAGCTTCAGGGTAATATGTCTTAAAGCATCAACATCTTGTTTATAACTTATGTTAATGTCTTCGCATTTGCTGACTCTTCGAGAAATTGTTCATTTTCAAGAGTAATGAAGCGACATTGGCTTGGATAAAAACCAGAATTCAATTTTTCTACAGTTTTGAGAATGCGAATCGCTTTTCCAATCAGTTTTCCAATCAGTTTTACAATTCACCGCCGAGCTTCTATATATTTTTCCTTGTTAGCGATAAGGCTCGAGAAAGCGATAATTTCGAGACACTTTCTTAATTGCAAAGCAATTGTGTCAATATCCAATAGGAATTTGTTTCTTTTCGTTATGGAAGTGCGTAAAAATGCATATTATTGCTGTCAATCGCTGTTTCAATTCTGACATACAGTTCGCATACAATTGAAAATTAGTGTTCATTATTCCTCCTAGAATAATGTTGTCGTATGGTGACGGTAGATTACTGGATCAAAAGAACCTGCGATAATGCGGTATGTGGCTTCGAGTGTCGCCGGTGCTTTTGAGGCTTGTCCTCGTAAGGAGTCTGGTGTCTCTTTCGTGGCAGTTCACGAAGAGCTGGATGTTGAGACCGTGGTCTACCGATCACTGTCAAGAGGTTGTGAGCCGCTTGAGCGTGAGGATTCATCCTGCAACTACGCTGTCAGAGGTGAATCATGCTGTATCTGGGAATTGACATCGGCGAGCCGGTGAAGCCGGCCTGCTGAACGAAGATGGCACTCATCGTGGGAAGTCTCCTTACGCTTCAGTAATACGACGGACGGTTTCGAGAAGCTCCGTCTTCATCGAAGGCAAACGCGAAGAAGATGAACCGTTGTCTATCAGGATGGAGGCTACGGGTCACTACTGGCTGGCACTATTCGTTCTCGCCAGCGTGACTTCAGCTTTCCGTCATCAACCCGATTCAGTCCGACAGCATGCGCAACTTCAAGATCCGCCAGACCAAGACTGACAGCGTCGACTGCTTTCTCATTGCCGACGTCATTCGCTTTGGTCTCTTCACTGAAACCCATCTGGCACGAGGATATCCCGATCCTTGCGCACCTGGCCCGTTCCGCGAATCACTCAGTGACAGCTGTGCGGACTACAAGCGTCAGGTGGTGGCCGTCCTGGACCGTGTCTTCCTGAACTACGAAAAGCTCTTCTCGATGTGTTCGGTGAAAGCTCAAGGCCTTTCTCAAGACCTGTGGCACACCCGAACAATGCATCGAGGTCGACACCAAGTCGCTGTCTACCTTGCTAAAAGCCAGCAGGGGCCGCTTGGAACGGAGAAGGCGCGTGAACTCAAGGCAGCTGCCAGGCAGGTGTATAAAGTAGACTAAAAACACCGGAAAAAATCATGCAGTCCAGAAAAATCATCATCAAGAATTCCTGAAAAATCATGACAAAAAGGGACAGTTGAAGCACTGTCTCCCAACATCACTATCCTTTGTTGCAGTCCAACCACAGCAAAAGGAGAAAAAGAGTCGTGCTCAACATGTCCAAAATCAATGATATCAGAGAAGCTTTTCGCAGTTATAGGAAAGTTTCAGCAGTAGCCAGGAGTTCAAAGTAGATGAGAAGACTGTTCGCAATTATATCCGTCAGGAGGATTTTCCGCAACCGCCGCGTGCCTAAGGAGCGAGAATCGCGTCTTGATCCGTACAAAGCACAGATTCAGGCGTGGCTCGACGGTGACAACAATGTGTGGTACAAGCAGCGACACACAGCCCAGCGTATCTATGATCGGCTCTGTAACGAGCATCGCGGCTTCAATCTGTCCTATCCAACGGTGCAGCGCTACGTTAAGGCTACAGGCAGCAGACGCAAAGGGTCAAAGTATTCCAAGAGCTGGTCTGGCATCCCGGCGAAGCACAGGTAGATTTCGGCGAGTCCGACTTTTATGAACGCGGGGCGTTTTAACCCGTAAAAAATATCTTACGGTGTCATTCCCTTACAGCAACGATGGATTCAGCCAGGTATTCGGTGGGGAGACCGGCGAATGCGTCTGCCAGGGACTGGACATCTTTGAATATATTGGCGGTGTCAAACGTATCTTCGATAATGCGACCGGCATCGGCCGGCGCATTGGCAATGAGATCTGGGAGCAAGCGCCCGGCAAATGCGAGCTCATTATGGATTTATGGCGCGGTTTTGCAATCCAAATTCCGGTCATGAAAAAGGACATGTCGAGAACAAAGTAGAGTTACAATCGCCGCAACCTGTTTGTACCGGTACCATCCTTCGACTGTGTAGAAACCTATAACCGCAACCTGCTTGATGCGCATATTACTAAAGCCGGCGAATCTCACTACAAGAAAGGTAATCTTATCTCGGAGTTGTTCGAAGAGGATCGTCGGCCATGAAAAAAGCTGCCTGGCTGCCCGTTTAATGTCTGCCGTTACCAGTATGTATGCTGACAGTTACGGCAAAGGTGACGATGACCACCATTACCGACGTGCCTGATTCGGCGGGACGGAGTGTTGGTTGGAATTAAGGCGCACACTATTGAAATCTATGACGAACGTGGCGTACTAACTGTTGTACACAGCCGAAGATATGGAGCAAGCCGGACGGATAGCCTTGATTACCGGACCTCACTGGCTACGTTGACCAAGAACCTTGGCGCCTGGCGTAACAGTGGTGTGCGTGAAATAATCCCAGATAAACTGCGCCGGAACATGGACGAGTTATGTCGCGAAGACCTGCGCCAGACTGTAAGAACCCTGTCGCTGCTAACTCGCAGCTATTCCTTTGAAACTGCTGTCAAAGCTTTAGAGGCAGGCTTTGCTGCTAATCGAACCCACTTTGCCGATGCCGCAGTTCTGGCGGCGCGTATGATTGGATATGGTCTGGATACGCCTCCTGAGAAAGGCCCTGATCTGACCGACTACGACCAACTACTGCGAGTGGGAGAATGTTAATATGGCACACTAAAAGAACGTGAACAGCTTCGCAGTCAGATTGCTGCTGCTTGCCGTCGGCTGATCCTGTCACAGCGGATGGTAGAGCTTTGCGAACACGCCAATTAAAACAAGAAGAATTCCTGGCCTATATTCTGAAGCGCTTCAACGTGAACAGAACCGACGGCCCGTCAGCTTAGCCGCGCCTGCTTCCCCGTACTGAAAAGCTTTGAAGGCTATGAGTACGGCGCTATACGCTTCCCGCCGACCATATCTCGTGAAGATCTGCTCAGCTGCAACTTCATTGGTGAAAAGAAAAATCTTATCCTCTATGGCCCGGTCGGCATTGGCAAAACACATCTGGCTATTGCCTTAGGAGCCAAGGCCTGCCAGCTGGGAATGAATGTCCGATTTTACACCGTAACTGAGCTGGTGTTAAAACTGGGTGATGCCCATCGCTCAGGCACTCTTGAGCGATTGATTCGTGATCTGCAGAGACTGGATTTATTGATCCTTGATGAATGGGGGTACGTGCCCATCGATAAAGAAGGATCTCAGCTGCTGTTTCGTGTTGTCGCCGATAGTTACGAAAGTAAGAGCTTGATTCTGACCACAAATTTAGAATTTTCGAAGTGGGGCAGCATCTTTACTGATGAACAGATAGCGGCGGCCATGATTGACCGCTTGATTCACCACGGACATCTTCTTATATTCGAAGGCCAGAGCTACCGCATGGCACATGCGCTTATGCGGCAGACAACTAAATCGCCGTCATGATTTTTCCCGGGAAAAATATATGATAAAATCCGGACAATAACATGATTTTTTCAAGGAAATACTCTTGACAAAACACAGGCAGTCCTGCGGCTTGTCACTGTGTTCCGATGCCTTCGCTTTCCAGATCCGCATCCTGATCGAACAGATCGAATTCACCGAACAGCAAATTGGCGAGATCGATCAGCAGATCAAGCTGCAAATGGAGAAGCTGAATTCCGTGATCCAAACCATCCCCGGTGTGGGGCCTGCGACCGGAGCCATTATCCTGGGTGAGATTGGCAACATCAATCGCTTCTCCAACCCCAAGAAGCTGGTGGCCTTCGCCGGCCTGGATCCGACCGTGAAGCAGTCCGGTCAGTTCACCGGCACGCACAATCGCCTGTCCAAACGCGGCTCGCCTTACCTGCGTCGGGCTATCTGGATGTCGGCGGTTGTCGCTGCCCGTGTCGACCCGGTCTTCAGGGCCTTCTATGAGAAGAAGCGGGCTGAAGGCAAGTCGCACGGCACCGCCATCGGGGCAGTTGCCCGCAAACTGACGTACACCATTCATGCCGTCCTGAAAGCCAATGAGCCTTACGAAATCCGTCTGAATTCCGAGCCTTAAAGCTTTTCGCTTGGGCCTGCTCCAAGACCCATTTCCTTGTAGGTCCTGTTTCGCCTGCTCTTTTGATCCAATATTCTACTGTCAAGGTGCGTTGCTGCTTCTGCAGCGAGCTATCAAATCTCTTCTTTCATCTTAAAAAATGACGCTTGACATTTAATAGCTGGTCTCCTTTGCATTAATCATCTGCCTCTTTTGCAAGCAGGTCTACCACCTAGTGACATCTTAATTCTGTGCTGGTCATACCAACTAATATAGTCATGTACACATTTCAAACGCAACGGACAGTAATAACAGCTAACTAACATCCTAAGATAGCGGCAACCGCTAATTAAACAAACCGCCAAAGCTCATGTCGACTCTCATCAAGAACGCTTTGGCGGTTTTGTTTTTTCCTTACAGTAAGCCGAAGCTCTTCACCTAATCAACTAATCCGCACACCATCAATATCTTCTTCGATGATAACATACGACGTTGAAATGGCGGGGTTCCTGGCCCTGACGCGAACATTATCTCTGATAAAACTGCTCTCCCAGATTGATTTATTATATTGTATAACCCAGGAATAGCTATTGGCAGCAGGGTTCTCCGTAAATTCCGTTACCGAATAACCGGAGCGGTTATTAATTTGGGTCAGGGTACGGTCACTGGAGTCATAGATATTCCTGAGCGTAAAGTCATTAAAACCAAGGCTCGGGATAAAATAACCGTTTACGTCCTTGACAATCGCGGTGAACCTGGCCCGATAGGGCGAGCTCAGGTTCTGCGCCGAGGCGCTGCTGTTGACGGCGGCAACCTGGCCGGGCTTCACAACAGTTACGCTAAGCTCATTGTAAATTGCCGGATTAATTGCCGCAGCGGCTCTAATGGTCACAGTGCCGGAGGTGGCAGCTGAGGTAACAGTTAATCTGGCAGTGCTATCACCGGTTGTAGCTATCGATACACCTGTCTTAGGTGAGGCCAAAGACCAGGCAACCACGGCGTCGGGCAGAACTACGCCGCTGGCAGTGCGGATTACTGCGCTGTAATTGTAAGTCGAAGAACCTGACGTGGGACCAACGACACTTGTGGGGCCGGTAATATCAGCGTTACCCGGGCTGTTGTCAATGTTGTCAACTATCTCCAGAATGAATTCCACCGGTTCTGAAAAGCCGGCTACGCTGCCGGTAACCGTGACTTCTCCCTGGCCCGGGCCGGTTACGGCAATGCTGGTCTGGTCCCAGGCGACGTTGACTTCCAGGCTGGTGCCGTCAATCATCAGCGCCTGTGCTTTTTGCCCGCTCAACGAGTAAGTGGTGGGCGCCACCCATTCATGTGTTTTGCGGATCGGCCCGTCGACGGAATCGATTCTGTTAGTGGAAATCGGGGCGCTGAATTTCTCCTCCCCTACTCTGCCGACTCGCGAATAAGGCGTTACCGAATACACGAAATAGCGGCCGGCGAATCTGTCCGCTATTTCAGCCTGGGGGTCGGCTGGATTGAGGAAAGTGAATTCACTTAATTTAAGCTCGTTAAAATTCGCTTCAATGTTGGGAATGAAATCCAGATTATCGGAAGCGGCATAGGACAAAGGTGAACGGGCTTCATTCCATTCTTTGATAATAATCCAGTCTTTAACATTAGGTGTAACCGAATGATTATCAACAGTCAGAATCGGCGACATATACCAGCGGTAAACATTCAGCAGAAACTCATCGGCATGTGCCGCTTCCAGGCCGCCATCCGAACCGCGGAAAGAAAGGGTGGTATCTACCGGGTAAAGAAAACTCGGGGCATTAATAACTGTGCCGTTGCGGTAGGCCGCCAGGGAAACGCTTTTGACTTCAGGCACATTATAAACGAACTCGTGCTTGGGAACCAAAGCCACCATTTTACCGTGGGCCGAGCCGTCCGGCGGCTCAATGTCCAGCTGGACTGAATGGGCATTAACAGATTTGCCAAAAACGCTGACAGTATCAACGTCAGGCTCACCGGCTACGGCGTCGGCATTTCTGGCGGCTTCCAGGTTAAGTTCAAACTCCTGTTGCGCCAGGAAAGTATCGTCGGTATATTTTTTCGATTTAAACAGATTCGCATAAGCATAGGTTAATACCGGCATTATGGAAACGGCGATAATACCCAGCAAAGCTATGGAGATAACTATTTCCACCAGAGTGAATCCTTTACGGTTCATAATCGTTCCACTCCATTCCTTAATTAGGACCGCCGATATGCCACAGAGAATCATTAATGTCTTTTTCAATTGCTTCAAATATGGCTTGTAAAGCGGCCGAGTCATCGGCTTCAAAATAGCGGCGCCCGGTCGCCGGGTTAATCTCGGCGCTGGTCGCGCTGCCGATCGCGTTCAAACTGCCGTAATCAGCACTGACGGCGGAAAAACCAACCACGTACACTTGGAACGGTTCTTTATTCGTATGGTTAGTAACGCCATAAGCTTCGATCATATTGCCAACCTGGGTAACATACTGGGTTCCCCAGGAATCCAGGCTGTTGCCAAGCCCGGTATAGGCGCCGTTAGGGTAATTAGTGTTATAGTTGCCGCTTTGAATCCAGAAATCGTTAATTGAACTGTCACCTAAGACATAATCAAGGGAATTGATCGTATAAGTGTACCCGGACCAGGAACTGCCGTGCCGGGTGGCGTTAACTCTGGTAGCACTGCTGAAAGTCGTGACGCCGTCAACCAGAATTATCATGAAGTTCTTGACAGTGGCAGTCGCGGTTTCATTAAACTGGCGTTGAATATGGTAGGCCCGCCGTAAGCCGTCACCGGTATTGGTGCCGGCGGCGTTGCCGGTGGCAACGCTTAAGCCATTGATAATGTTGGTTAAAGTACCGCCGGTGCCGACATTCGTTTTAACCTGCATTATGGCGGAAGGATTATTGGCATGGCTGCCAAACGGTACTATGCCGGCGTAAATATTGGGGTTGTCAGCTAAACCCTGCAATAAGCGCTGCGCTTCAGTTTTCATTTTTTTCATGCGCGAATGTTGGGCCGGGTTACTATGGTTATCATTGGAGCTTGTATTGCCGTCCATCCGGTAGGCCATACTGCCGGAGATATCCAGAACCATGGTCACAGCAGCCTGGGTGTCCGAAATTTCGGTGGGGCGGGGGTCTGTCCGGTAAGCCAGAGTATTGGCCGGGAAGCTGGTACTGCCCCGGTCGATTACCTGTAGTGAATTTAATGCCTCAACTTCAGATTTTATTTCCCGAAGCTGGCCGTCATAATGAACCGCGATATTATATTCCAGCAGATTATCACTAGAGGCCGGGTTTTTCTTGACAAAAGTCAGGTCATAAGTTATCCCCGGCCGGGTAATGGCAATCAGCCTGGCAACGTGGGCAGAGCCGTTCCATTTATATTCGGTGATGCTGGTTTTATCCAGGCTGGGGATAATGTAATTCCAGCCGGCAGTCAGGTTATTGTGATTAACCCGATGCAAAGCAAAGGTGGCGGAAGCGTCACGAATAGTGCTGTTGATCTGCTGGGCGAGCAGCCGGGTGGAGGCCTGAACTTCGTACTCTTCCATGGCGGCCGGCGGTGTTTTAAGCACCGGAATAAAGAAGCGGCCGGCGACTGAAAAAAGCAGTCCCAGAATAGCCAGAGCTATCACCAGTTCAACAAGCGTAATTCCTTTTTTATTTTTCATACAATCACATCCCACACAAGCAAAGCAGGCACAATACAAATTATTTCCAGACAAGGTTCTGCTGATCCGCGCTATCAACCAGCAGAATTCTGGTTCTGGCTGTATTGTCCCGATTTAAAGTTCCGGTTGAAGTAATCATTATCCAACCCGGGTACATTGTGTAATAAGGTGAACCGGCGGTTACCTGTCTGGCCGAAACTACAACGGTGCCGTTTTCCAGTGTCAGCGTTTGATTGCGGCTGGTACTGGGGTTGGCGACAAGCTGGTTGAATATCTGATTGCTGTCCGCGGCCAAAGCCGCGAAAGCAAGCTCGGCGCCGGAATAAGCCAGGTAATAAGCTTCGGTAGAGCGTTCCTGATGCGTGGCCAGTTTAAAGTTACTGGCAAACAAGGACAAAACCAGCATACTGGAAATGGAAACAAGCACCAGAATCAACAGGACATAAGCTATCGCGCTGCCCTGGCGTTTGCGCAGTTTATTTATAACTACCCTGCCGGTTTTCATTTTCCTCACCACATCCGCATCCAGTTTTTATGCAGTTATATAATTATTTTACCTTGAAACCAGCCAGCGCTAAAGTTTCCGTTGTTACAGGAAGAGGCCGGTAAAGCCGCCGGTTTACGGCTCTGCGGGCGTCTCGCCGTCTGTTTCGGGTTCAGGCTCAATTGCCAGAATAATCGGATTGGCATAAGGATTGCCGGAACCGGTCGGGTAAGCCGGCTGGTCCCAGGTATTGCTGGCATCAGCTTTGGCTGCCAGCTTCTGAATGCCATAATAATTAATCGTTATCTGGGAAATTACTGTTGCCGGGTCGTCAGTACTGTCTATTGCCAGTTGCGGAATCGTGATTGTTTTACCCAGCGCTTCCAGACTGCTGATAAACTGTTTGATCTGGTCGTAACTGCCGCTAAGGTTTATCCCGATCGTATAATTCTCCACGGCGCTGGTATTGTCTTCAGTTTCGCCGCTTGCCGGCTGTTCCGCGTCTGCCGGCGCGGCCTCGGTTGCCGGTTCAGTGGTTACAGCGGCATTGGCGTATTCGTCGGCCAGAGCCCGCAGCTGATAAGCCAGTTCGACAATTTCATTGCCCTGTAACTGCACTAAAGCTACATTGCGCTCTGAAGTGTCGATTGAATCCATCGTCAGGCCACTGCGGGAAAATAAGGAGTAAGTGTTATAAAGCAGGGCGTCAGGGTTTAAGCGGTCATAAAACGGCGTCGCTATTGTGTCAATATCGGCCAGGGTCTTTTCTTTCCTGGCTCGGCTTTCCGGCTCACTGCCGATTAAGCGGTTAATCTGATTCACCTGACCTTCGGTTATTTTATATTGTTCGGACAACAGGTCATGTTTCGCCTGGGCCGGTTTGTAAACAAAATTATATTCCAGAAAAATCAGGGCCGCGACCAGCAAAATAAGCAGTAAGGCGGCTTCACGTTTGGAAAGTCTCATGCTTCACCCTCCCCTTTCAGCTGCAGAATTACCGAATAGACAACTAAGCCGTCCTCGCCGACATTAAAACCGGGCATCACTACCTGAGAGAACATTTCTTCATTCAATAAGCGATGATAAAAATTCATCGGGTCGGTAACTTCGGTGCTGAAACAGTCAATTTCAATCGAGGTCTGATCGTATTCAGTCCGCCGGAAATAGGTGTTTTCCGGGGCCAGCCCCCGAATATAGTCCAGCAGCTCGACTTTAATCAGGTCGGCGGAATTGATTCTGGCCGCCGAATCAGTCAGGGCCGCAAGATATTTTTCGGCGATTGTGTTTTCCTTGTTGAGCAGCTCAACCTGCTTGACCCGGGCCTGCACTTCGGCTGAATTAAGATAAGCTTCGTTGGTCGCGATTCTTGCTTCCAGATCAGTAAAAGTGGTATAGGCGAAGGTAATAATCGCCGCGTTCACCAGTAACAGAAAGAGCAGAATGCCAATCGCGAGTTTTTTCCAGACCGCGTTTTTTTGTTTTTCTTTCGCTAATACAGAAAAATAGTTTAAATCGTACATGCTGTTCCTCTTACCCTTTCAAGCGAATCAAGGCACCAATTGCATTAAGATACGGAGCGGGAACGGACTTTTCGGGCAGGTTCAGGTCCGACAGTTTTTCTATAAGCTGTACGTCGGTACGAAAGGATTCTTTGAGAGTTTCCGGAAAGCCCGCGAAAGTGGCCCCGCGGCCGTAGATATAAACCATGTCGATCGGGTTGCCCTGAATCCTGCCGGCGATAAACTGCTGAATCCGGTTGAAACCGTCGGTTAACGCTATAACCAAAGGCCGGACAATATCACCTACCGCCGCGTTCTCCCGCAGTTTAGCCAGGGAAAGGTCCAGATCCTCCAGTCGGAGGTGTTCCTCCGGTACTTTGTTTTCGTTGTATTTGATGCAGTATCTTTCCAGCTCCATAGTGCCGACGGGAATAATGCGGGTATAGGCTATTTCCTGATTACTGATTACATACGCTGTTGAAGTTACGGCGCCGATATCAAAAAGCATGAGATTACGGCCGTTGGTCTGCAGGTCATTAATTACTCTGCCGTTGACAAGTTTCACGATCGCGTTGGGGTTAATATCCATCGCGACCGGCTTCAGTTTGACGCTCTTCAGCAACTTGGCGTAATCGAGAATATGATCCGTCTGCATTGCCGAAGCCCGCACCCGCAGCATGTTGGGTTTTTGCGGATCCTGATGCCTGGTTGTGACATATTCAACCGAAACATCATTGTTAACGTTCATCCCGTTTTTAACTTCAAAGGCAATCACGTTGTTCAGAACCTTGGGGCTGGCTTTGGGCACCTCCAGCTCACGCGAATAAATATGGCCGCCATTAATAGTTATGACACATTTTTTGTCCTTGACTTTGTATTTGTCCAGCATATTTCGGATGGTAGTTTCCAACACGCTAAACTCACGAATAATCCCGTCTTGCACCAGGCCGGGAGCCATCGTTTCCGTCAACATCCGGTCAATAATAATTCGATTCCCTTTAACCTGCCCCGAAACCAGATGCAGATTACGTGTGCCTATATCAATTGCGATCATAAAATCCTCCTGTTAGCCTGCGGCGGCCGACATACCGATCATCGGCAGATAAATAGCCACTACAATCATGCCAATAACAAGTCCCATAAAAATAATAAGCAAGGGTTCAATCAGGCCCACCAGACGCTGGATGGCAGCTTCACTTTCTTCATCGAAAAAGCCGGCGGTTTTATCTAAAATATCATCCAGCATACCGGATTCCTCGCCAACGCTGATCATGTTATAGATCATCGGCGGGAATTGTTCAATCTTCTTTACAGCAGCCGACAGCGTAATGCCTTTACGGATATCCTCAATCGATTCCACCAGCTGGTTGCTGACGAGTTGATTGCCGATAACCCGGCTGGTAATTTCAATGGCCGGCAGCATCTGAATACCGCTGGAGAGCAAGGAAGATAAAGTGCGGGCAAAACGTGCCGTATAAATCATCTTTAAAGATTTGCTGACTATCGGCATGGAGAGCTTTTTGGTGTCCCACCAGAGTCTGCCTTTTTCACTGCGGGTAAAGGCCCGCCAGGAAATAACAGCCAGAATAATCACGCTGAGCAGGAGCCACCAGTAAGAACGGATAAAGTCGCTCATACCCAGCAGTATTCTGGTCGGCAAGGGAATTTCGTCGCCGCTGGCAACAATAAAATCAGTGAAGGTAGGGACAATGAAAACAACCAGAAAAACCACGATAACCACAGTCAGCAACGAGAGGACAGTAGGATAGACAGTGGCGCTTTTGACTTTGTTATTTAATTTATTCTCACGTTCGTAGTGATCGGCCAGGCGGATCAGAACGCTGTCCAGATTACCGCTGCTCTCACCGGCAAAAAGCATATTGATAAAAAGCTCGGGGTAAGCGGTGCCCTGACGGCGGAAAGCCTCCGACATCGCTTCGCCTTTTTGCACGTTTTCATAAACCCGGCCCAAAGACGCCTTGAGCAGCTTGTCTTCAGACTGCTGGTGCAGGATATCCAGGCTTTTAACGGCGGTAGTACCGGCGTTTATTAAAGTCGCGAACTGCCGGCAAAAAACAGAGAGGCTTTTGGTGGAAATCTTTTTGGCTGCGCCGATTTCCTTGCTCTGGTAAACCTCTTCTTTATCGACGATGGAGAGCAGATACTGTTCTTTTTCACGCAGGCGCTGAATTACCTGGCTTGTCGACGCGGCTTCTATAGTGGCCTCAAACTGCTTGCCGTTACTGTCGATCGCGGTATAAATATACTGCGGCATTTGTAAACCTCCTGATTAATAACTTAGCTTAATAACTCAGAACAACGACGCTTCGCTTACCAGATAGCGCTGCAGCATATCGCTGTCATGACAGTAGGAAAGAGCCGTCTCCGTGCTGATCCGGGACTTGCGCACAAGCTGCGCCAGCGAATAGTCCATCGACATCATGCCGTATTTCTGGCCCGTCTGAATATAGCTGTTAACCTGGTGTATTTTGCCTTCCCGAATGGTATTACGGACGGCGTCTGTGCCTACCAGAATTTCCAGGGCGGCTACCCGGTCTTTGCCATCAGAAGTAATCAACAGCTGCTGAGCGATGATTCCCTGCAGTACTGAAGCCAGCTGAACCCGGATCTGCGTTTGCTGATAAGGGGGGAAAACATCAATAATCCGGTCGATAGTCTGCGGGGCGTTGGTGGTATGTAGGGTTGAAAGCACGAGATGGCCGGTTTCAGCCGCGGATACCGCTGTGCTGATTGTTTCCAGGTCCCGCATTTCCCCAACCAGAATTACGTCAGGGTCTTCCCGCAAAGCAGCTCTTAAGCCGTTGGCAAAGCTTAAGCTGTCGTCACCTATTTCACGTTGGTTAACCATACTTTTCTGATGCTTATGTAAATATTCAATCGGTTCTTCCAGGGTCAGAATATGACGGTCATGATTCTGATTAATGAAATTTACCATAGCCGCCAGTGTTGTTGATTTGCCGGAACCAGTCGGCCCGGTTACCAGAATCAAACCGCGCGGTTTGACGGCAAGCTCCTGCATAATCGTCGGAAAGCCGAGGCTTTCCAGGGTCGGAATAGAGGTGTTGATAATCCGGATAGCGGCTGTCATGCTTTTGCGCTGGCGGTAAATATTTACCCGGAAGCGGCTGACATTAGGGATGCCGTAGGAAAAGTCCACCTCTCCTTTCTCATCCAGTGTCGCCTGCTGCTTTTCATTCAGAATCCAGCGGCAGAATTTTTCTGTATCCTGTGGGCCAAGCGCCACTTCGCGCATGGGCACCAGTTTGCCGTTGACACGCATGATCGGCGGCAAGGCCACCGTAATGTGGACGTCGGAAGCATTGGCCTGCATAGCTTCAGTCAGCAGTTCATCAAAGGCTTCCCTTTCAAAGGTTGAATCGGAAAACCCTGGCAGCATGGAAAGCTCTTGCCGGCCTAATCCCTGATCCAGCTGGTTCAGATCAAAAGGGTTAAATGAATTCATATAGTTTATCCTCCTGACTTAAGGCGACTGGCAGCGGTTTCCTGAAAACGCGTGATTGGCCTGATGATACTGCCCTTTTCCCTGGCCGCCGGCTCGCTGTGTTCAGCGCCGGCCCCGGCTTCATCAACTGAATAAGTTACCTTGAGCATTTCTTCGGTAGTGGTAACACCCTCCAGAACAAGCTGAATGCAGGTATCCATCAAGGTGGTCATACCTTGCCGTAAAGCCACAGTGCGTATCTGGTCTTCTGTCGCCCGCCGGTCAATCAGCTCGCGGATATCACGGGTTACCACCATAATTTCATGAAT
The DNA here is from genome assembly GCA_040772685.1 of Clostridia bacterium. Taxonomy (GTDB): domain Bacteria; phylum Bacillota; class Clostridia; order Saccharofermentanales; family UBA5734; genus JAXGXQ01. The sequence goes on from JAXGXQ010000001.1 coordinate 526,566, forward strand.
GGCCGTCCGGCCTTTGTAGCCGCTGTTATTGCATTCGGGGCAGCCGGCACCGCGGAATAAGGGCGTCGGTGTCCGCATTTTCAGCATCATCGCTTCAGAATGTGAAGGTTTGTAAGATTCCTTGCAGCGGTTGCAGATTTTGCGTACCAGACGCTGGGAAATAACCCCGACGACGGAAGAACTGACCAGGAAGGGGTCAATACCCATATCTACCAGCCGGGAAACAGTTGAAACTGAATCGTTGGTATGTATGGTCGATAAGACAAGATGACCGGTTATGGAGGCTCTGATCGCGATTTCCGCAGTCTCTCCGTCACGGATTTCACCAATCAGGATGATGTCCGGGTCCTGCCGCAGAATTGAGCGCAGGCCGTTGGCAAAGCCCATGCCGGCCTTGACGTTAACCTGAACCTGATTAATGCCAGGCATCCGGTATTCTACCGGATCTTCTACCGTAACGATATTAGTATCAACCTTGTTGAGATCTTTCAGGACAGTATAAAGGGTTGTGGTTTTACCGGAGCCGGTTGGACCCGAAACCAGAATGATGCCGTGCGGGCTGGCGACAATGCGGTCGAACATTTCCAGGTTGTGTTCCGAAAGGCCCAGCGCGTTTTTGGAAAATACGACATCAGAACGCCCCAGGATTCGGGTAACAACTTTTTCGCCATTGACTGTCGGCAGGATCGAGAGGCGTAAATCGACTTTTTTATCGTTAATCACAGTTTCGACACGGCCGTCCTGAGGAATGCGTTTTTCAGCGATATCCATACCGCCCATAATCTTTATACGCGTAATAACTGCCGGGTGAGCGCTTTTCGGGGCGGTCATGATTTCCTGCAGCAAGCCGTCCAGGCGCAGCCGCACGCGCATCCGGTCTTCAGTCGGTTCGATATGAACGTCACTGGCGCCGATTTTAATCGCGTGCTCGATCAGCGAGTTAACCAGCTTGACAACAGGGGCATTGGCCACTTCATCGGTAATATTTTCGGAAATACGGGCCATCTCGGCAATATCGATTTCCTGCTCAAGTTCTTTGACAGCCCTTTGCGCGCTTTCTTTACCATAATTAGTATCAATGGCGTTAAGAACCTGTTTGCGGGTGCTTAAACGCGGCAGAATATCCTTGCCGGTAAGAAAGCGGATTTCATCGATGGCAATAAAATCCAAAGGGTCGTACATAACGACAACCAGAGTCTCATTCGCTTCATAACCTATAGGTATCAAAATAAAACGACGGGCGATTTCTTCCGAAATCAAGCCCGGAGCAGTAGGGTCAATCCGTGTGCTGTTCAGGTCGACGTAAGGGATTTTGCACTGGTATTCCACAGCGTTCATTATCTGCTCTTCTGTAAGCATGCCCAGCTCAGCTAAAACATCGCCAAGCTTACCGCCCTGCTCCTTCTGAATCCTTAACGCCTCGTCAACCTGTTCTTGTGTCAACAAGGCCGAATCAACAAGTATCTCCCCAAGCTTCTTCATAAATTCTCCTGAGTTATGTTTACTTAGAAACCAGCCTGTTACGTAACTTTATTCTATTCAGTTTAACATTATGTGTTTAGTGGTGGTATTTAAATATAATTATATAGTGTTTAACATTTCATTTTGATTAAATTCAAAATATAGTTGCTGTCGTAATTCTAACATAATATCGGATCAATACAAACAAAAAGCTCCGAGAAATATATTCCCGAAGCCTTGTGGTGCGCTAAAGCAGCGTTGCGAACTTTTTCTACTTAATAACGGTAGTGGCCAGCAGAAAGCGAACTATGAGTTCGCTTTGTATGAATTGGTAAAGCTCGAACCTAAACTTTGCTTATTTCCATAGTTTGGCACGAACAATCAGCAACTGAATTGCTATAACTCCCGTAAGACAGCCCTTTCGGGCTTTTTTATTTGTCAAATTGTAATCTAATTGTAGTTTACCGTTATATTACCGTATTGTATAATATGTATAGTACTTTGTCGGGAGGTGTGGCTTTATGTACCTTAAACAAATCCCCAATAAGAAGTCCGGCAGGATCTTCTTATCCATCGTCCAACCCTACAAACATAAAGAATCAGGCAATACTAGGACGAAAACAATCAAGTCACTGGGTTATCTCGATGAACTGGCCAAAGATTATGAAGACCCGATTGCCCATTTTACACAGATGGCCAAGGCAATGACTAATGACTACAAAGCGGCAGCACTGCCAATTCCTCTGGAAATTCGGCCCCTGGAAAAACTGTTGGTCAATTCTGGTCAACGCAAAAACCTTGGGTACGTTGCTTTGAGCAAGATTTACCACGAACTCGGTATTCACCAATTTTGGGCGAACCGACAGAGAAATCTGAAATTGGATTACCAGTTGGATCAGGTTTTCCGAATGCTGGTCTACCAGCGCATTCTGGATCCAGGATCCAAAAAATACACGTTCGAACACAAGGACGGTTATTTCGAGGACTATAACTTCTCTCTGGATGATGTTTACCGGGCTTTAAGTCGAATAAATGGCTACCAAGATGCGTTCTTGCTCAAACTGCACCAGAATGTGAGCAAGAACTACGGACGTGACACTAGTAACGTCTTTTACGATGTCACCAATTATTATTTTGAGATAGATTCGGCAGATGAACTGAGGCGTAAGGGTGTTTCCAAAGAGCACCGGCCGGATCCGATTGTTCAATTAGGACTGTTAATGGATCAACAGGGCTTGCCTATAACCTACAAGCTTTTCAGCGGCAACACCAACGACTGCAACACCTTGCTGCCGATTCTTTCGGAGGTAAAAGCCAATTACGGCCTCAAGCGGATGGTTGTCGTAGCGGATAAGGGGCTCAACACAAGCGAGAATATTGGTTACAACCTGATTAAGGGCGACGGCTATATTTATTCACAGACGATTCGCGGCGCCAGTCGGGAAATGCAGCAATATGTCCTGGATCCTGCAGAGTATCGTAATATTGGCGAAAATTTCCGAATTAAGTCGCGTTTTTATCCCCGGACGATCACTGTCATGAACAGTCAAAACAAACCGGTCAGCGTCATGATTGATGAGAAACAGATTATTTTTTACAGCGAGAAGTATGCGCGCCGTGCCAAGGCCGAACGCGAACCCGCAATCCAGAAAGCGCTTCAGTTGATTCAACGACCGGGAGCGTTCACACATTCTACAGCCCAGGGAGCGGCCAAATATGTGAAAGATTTAGTTTTCAACAAGAAAACAGGCGAGGTTATCACAGCAGGACACGCACCGCAGCTGGATCTCGATCGGATTAAGAAAGAGGAAGAGTTAGATGGATATTATGCCATTGTGACCAGTGAATTAGATATGACAGACGAAGATGTGATCGAGGCCTACCGCGGCCTTTGGCGGATCGAAGAGAGTTTCCGGATTACAAAAAGCGAGCTGGAAGCCAGGCCTGTTTATGTTTCCAGGGAAGACCGGATCAATGCTCATTTTCTGACCTGTTTTGTTTCGCTCCTAATCTTGAGGTGCCTGCAATTGAAAACAAATTTCCGTTTTTCTGCCAGAAGGCTGGTTGATAGCCTTAATGCCTATTCCGGCAGCAAGTTGGAGGAAAACCTTTTTGTTTTTGACCACCGCGATGAGGTTCTCGATGCCGTCGGACAAGCATGTGGCATTGATTTCACCTTGAAATACCGAACGCTTGGCGAAATTAAAAAACTTCTTGCTAAACAGAAAAAATAACCGCTACGGTAATACACTTTTAGATAATGTAGAAACGCCGCAATCCATTTAATAGCAATGGTTTGCGGCGCTATTTCTTTATTTTCTTTGCCAAAGTCAGGATATCATCTGATGTCGTCATTTTATCACAATATTATGGCAATACAAACAAAAAGCTCCGAGACGCAAGTTCTCGAAGCTTTTGTGGTGCGCCTTCACGGATTCGAACCGGGGACCCACTGATTAAGAGTCAGTTGCTCTACCAACTGAGCTAAAGGCGCGCGTTGCTCTTTACAACGAATGAATAATAACAGAGCAGTTTGGTCGTGTCAAGGAAAACGCGCGGCAAAAGCGGGTCAATTTCAACCTCAATTTCACTGGTGAAATTCCTGGCCAGTGCTATTTACATACCAATATATTCCGCAGCGTTGTTATAGCAGATATCCTCGATAATCTGGCCAAGCAGTTTGTAATCTGTCGGAACCATACCGCGGGCAGCCCAACCGCCAATAATGTCGCAGAGCAGGCGGCGGAAGTATTCATGCCGGGTATAAGAAAGCGCGCTGCGGGAGTCGGTCAGCATGCCCACAAAGCCTGCCAGCAGGCCGGTATTTGCCAACGTCTTCATTTGGTGGCTCATGCCGTCGAGGGTGTCGCTGTACCACCAGGCGGCGCCCAGCTGGATTTTGTTGCGGCAGCCTTCTGTCTGGAAGCAGCCGGCCGCAGTCGCGAATTTGTCATAATCACCAGGAATCAGCGTGTATAAGATTGTGCGCGGCAACTGGTCTGCCTGCGCCATTCCATCCAGCAAAGCTGTCAGCGAGCGGGCATCCAGAGGATTACCGACCGTATCGCAGCCAATGTCAGCGCCTTTGGCCAGGAACATCTTGGTATTTACGTTGCGCAAAACACCAAAGTGCAGCTGCATGGTGAAATCAAGCCGGGCATATAGTGTTCCCAGGAACTGCAACAGGCAGGCCTGGTAATTGTCGTATTCCGCCGTTGTTAGCGCTTCTCCAGCCAGGGCACGCTTGAAACTGGCAGCGGCTTCTGCTTCATCACGCCGGGTTAAATCAGGTGAACCAAGCGACTGATCCGCCAGGCGGCAGCCTGATTCCTTGAAGAAGAGCGCACGCTCACTCAAGGCGGCTTTGAGGTCGTCTAAAGTGTTTATCGGCTGTTTGACAACGCCAGCAAGCTTCTTCACCCAGGCCGCAAAATTCGGCTGTTCAGGGCGCAGCGCTGTTTCCGGCCTGAAAGTAGGCAAAACCTTAACAGGGAAGCTTTCGTAGACAATTGGAGAATCGGCGGTCAGATTATCTGCCTGCAATGCCAGCTTGCGCTCAGCTGCTAAAGCCCGATGGGCTGCCAGATCATCTGCTGGATCATCTGTAGTGCAAAGCGCGGTTACCCGGCTGCTTTTGATTAAACATTGATACCGCCCTTCCTCACTTTGCAGTACAGCCTTGCTCTTCTCCCAAATCGCGTCAGCATTCTCCGGGGTCAGCAGTTCATCGATATCGAAAAAGCGCAGCAGCTCCAGGTGCGACCAATGGTAAATCGGATTACCAATGCTGGTGGGCATTATTTTGACATACTGACGGAATTTTTCTTCATCACTGGCAGTGCCGGTTATATACTTTTCGGCCACACCATGCGCTCTCAGCAAGCGCCACTTATAATGGTCACCCTCCAACCAGGCCTGGGCCAGGTTGTCAAACTGGCGGTTATCCAGAATTTCCTGTGGGTCAAGATGACAGTGAAAGTCGTAGATCGGCATTTCACAGGCGTGTTCGTGGTACAAAACGCGGGCAGGCTCGCTGTTGAGCAGAAAATCGGGGGTAATAAATGTTTTCATAATCTCATTCCTTTTGAGTTTCGAATATGCAGTTCGAATGGGCTTATTATCTCACAACCAGCGGGGCGTAAAGCCAACGGTATCCAAATAATGTTCCAAAAACCAGGTTTGCATCAGTGAATCCTTGGTGCGCTCGTAGTAGCTATGCGCGTTTTCAATCCACTTTTCCCGGTCATGCTCTGGTTGAGGCCAGTGTACTACCACCAGGTTGCGGGGCTTGATGAACTCCCGGACAATCCTCTGGCCGCGGCTTGTAGATATGTAAGGGAACATCAGCACAGCTACATCTACCGGCGGCAGCGGGCGTGTTAAGATCGCGAAGTTTTCCGGTGAAATCCGGGCGTCACCAGGGTATAGAATATGCACTCCGCCGACACTGATCATCAGGCCAACATTGGCTACATCATGAAAACCTCTGCCTTCGTGTAAAAATGGCAGCGGTTGAATGCTGAAAGGCCCTTTATGAATTGCTGGGGGCAGTGAACGGATAAAACTGCCATCGGCGTAACTTGTCTGAGTCGGCAATTGCCAGGGCATAGCGGTCATGCGGCTGTGGTCGAAAGGATCGTCCGTTTCCTCCCCTGCCGTTCGCATGGCCGCGACAGAAACTTCATCAGCTATAAAATCCAGATCAGGGTACCTTTGCAGAACAGAACGCGCCAGCCGCGGCGAAAAGTGGTCCAGATGATTATGTGTGAAAACCAGTGCTTTGATTTCCTTGAAAGGCGGCGCGCCGTCCAGCAGCGCCTGCATTGCCGCAGGCGGTGTGCCGGGATAAAGCCGGTGCCCCTCGTGCAAAGCGTCTACCAGCAGCTGTTGCTCCCGGTATTCGATCATGATGCCGGCGTTGGCGATCAGCATGATTTTAACTGAGTTCACGTGGCACTCTCCAAACGGCGCAGAACACTGCGTGCGGCGTGAACGCCACTGGCACCGGCTTGTGACAGGCCGCGTGTGATGCCGGCGCCATCGCCTGCTGCGAACATATTCGGCAGCTCAGTTTCCAGTTCCGGCGTCAGAGTGAGGCGGGCGCTGTAAAACTTTACTTCTACGCCATACAACAAGGTATCGTGGTTGGCTGTGCCGGGTGCGAGTTTGTCCAACACCTGAATCATTTCGATTATGTTGTCGAGGTGGCGCTTGGGCAGAACCAGTGACAAATCACCAGGGGTAGCCGCTAATGTTGGTTTGACAAAGCTTTGCGCCAGTCTGTGGGCGTTGCTGCGCCTGCCGTCTAACAGATCGCCGAACCGTTGCATAATCACGCCGCCGCCCAGCATGTTGGAAAGTGCCGCGATGTGTTTGCCGTACTGATATGGCTCGCGGAAAGGCTCGGTAAAACTGTTGCTGACCAGCAGCGCAAAGTTTGTGTTCTCGCTATGCAGCTTGGGGTCAGTATAGCTGTGGCCGTTAACAGTAATAATGCCGTCTGTGTTTTCCGTAACAACCTGGCCGTAGGGGTTCATGCAGAAGGTGCGCACCGCGTCTTTGTACTGTTTGGTGCGATAAAGCAGCTTGGCCTCGTATACAGCATCCGTTATGTTCTTGAAAACCAGCGCCGGCAGTTCCACACGCACGCCAATATCTACTTGGTTATTGAGTAACGACAGGTTCAGGCGCCGGCATTGGTCGCTGAACCATTCCGCGCCTGAACGTCCGGGCGCGACAATTAAATAGCGGCAGGAATATTCGCCTTTACTGGTCTCCAGTCGGTAGCCGTCAGCCGCCACCGGATTGATATTTTCAACTTTGATACCGCAGATCAGGTCAAGACGCTCGCTCAGCCATTTGGCCTGGGCTGTCAGGATTTGCAAATTTCGCTCTGTGCCCAGGTGTTTGCAGCGAGCATCCAGTAAATGCAGATCATAACCGAGCGCAGCGCGCCGAATTTCATCTGCCGCCGGCGTGAATGTTGAATGGAATTCGGTTGTGGCGCCAAAATTCTGGTTGACTGAGTCAACATATTCAATCAGGTTCATTACTTTGTCAGCAGATAGATAATCAGTGAGCCAGCCGCCGAATTGGGTGGTGAAATTAAATTTACCATCAGAAAAGGCGCCTGCGCCGCCGAAGCCGCGCATAATATCACAGCTTGGGCAGTTGATGCAGATATCTGTTTTCTTGCTGACTATCGGGCAGTTGCGGTGCTTGATATCCGCGCCCTGCTCCATGAGCGCGATTTTGAGCTCAGGGCGGCTGCTGATCAGTTCATAACCAGCGAAGATACCGGCCAGACCTGCACCGATAATTATTACATCATATTTAGTGTCCATTACCGGTTTTATTTACCTTTACATATTCTTTTATCCTGATTCAGCTTATTGCTGATATTCTGGTGCCCGGATATAGCCGAATTCTTCCATGCTGGACATGTTTTTCTCTACCGCGAGGGTACGCAAGCGGGCATAAAGTTCAGCTTGGGTCGCGTTGTAGTAAGGCAGAACAAACAAGATGCCGACACAGCAGGCCAGGAAACCGAGGATAAACCAGCCAATAAAAGATAAGTCGAGCACAAACATCGACCATTTGTGGCCTTTGGTCATTTCAATCGAAAGACGCAGTGCCCGTTTGCGGCCGATCGTCGGATTATCGCCCAGAATCCAGGGCACCATGCGGTAAGCATACATGCGGTTGGTATAAACAAGTGAAAGCAACATGACACCGACGACATAGATTAGAATCAGGATCGGGCCCATGGAATTGAGCCAGTTCATGCCGGCTTGATCACCAGTAACGCTGGCGATCCTGAACACCGGCACAAAAAGCGAAACTCCGGCGCCAATGCTGAAGACGAGCGGCAGTAAGCTCCAGAGGCACAGCATCAGGCCGCGCCAGAATTGTGCTGAAACCGTTGTCAGGTAGTTGCCGGAGCGGAACAGACTGAACATGAAGCCGATCGAGGGCGTGTTCGCCATTTCCCGATTGCGGGAATACCAGCGGTTGCCGCCGGCTTCGATTACATTGCCGACGAAGATTTTGAAAGCAATTGCGAAAAGAGCGGCAAAAATGGCAATGCCACTGAACAGCATAATCGCCGGCCAGTTAAGGTTATTCAGGAAATCGGTAATATTATCCCAGGCTTGCCCCCGGGTACCATCCATTCCCGCCAGCTTGTGTCGTTGGAATTCATTCTATAGCTTGAGGTAGTGCCGGTTGAACCAACCGAACCGCCGCCCAGCAGGCTCATAATCAAAGCAACAGCGAAAGCACTCCAGTAGCGGCCACTCAAATGTGTTTTGGCATCTTGTTTTAAGTCAGCGTGTCTCCACATGTAAAAATCCTCCATCCGGTTCAAACATTGACCTTAATATTATACAGATCCCTTGGCGTTACATCATCAGCGTTTTGTAAGCAATTGTGGCCTAATGACTATTAACAGCGCTTTTTTCATCATAACAGATGCGATTGCAACGTCAATCGTGTTATGATAAAAATCAAATTCGGAAACAATTTGCTCATAAATGAGCTTAGTTTAGCTTTGGAGGAATTATAGATGAAAATTGAAGCAGGCAGTGTAACTTCTGTGCCAGGCTTCCTGGCAGCCGGAGTTGCCTGTGGCTTAAAAGCAAATGGCAATAAGGATCTGGCTTTGGTGGTAAGTGACGAACCGGCGGTTGCCGCTGGTGTATTTACCAGGAATTTAGTAAAAGGACATTCTCTTGTCCGCACCATGGAACTGTTGGCCGCCGGCCAGGCCCGCGGTATTGTGATCAACAGCGGCAATGCCAACGCTTGTGTTGGCGCTGACGGTCCTGTTGCTGCCGAGGCCATGGCTGCTTCAGTTGCCAAAGAGCTCGGCTGCCAGCCCGCTGAAATCCTCACCGGTTCAACCGGAGTTATCGGCAAGCGCCTGGACCTGCAAGCTGTTGAGCTTGGCGCAAAACTGGCGGTGGCTGAATTAACATCAGACGTTACTGGCGGCAACAACGCTGAGCAGGCGATTATGACCACCGACCTGATTCCCAAAGAAGGCGTTGCCCGGTTTGAAGCGGACGGCAAAACTGTGACATTGGCTGGCATGGCCAAGGGTTCGGGCATGATCCATCCCAATATGGCCACCATGATTTGCGTTATTACAACCGATGCCTTGATTAGCCAGCCGCTGTTGCAGCAGTTGCTCAAGGCCTCGGTCGACCAGACTTTTAACCGCGTTAGTGTCGACGGCGATACCAGTGTCTGCGACATGGTAGTTGTGCTGGCCAACGGCAAATCCGGCCTATCTGAAATTTTGTCGGATACCCCTGCCGCCAACCAGTTCCAAGCAGCCTTAGTGGCGCTTGGAACCCACCTCTCCCGCCTGATCGCCCGGGATGGCGAAGGCGCTACCAAGCTGATCGAGCTGCAGGTAAACGGCGCCCGCACTTCAGAGGATGCATACAAAATAATCCAGGCGGTAGGCAAATCGCCACTGGTAAAAACCGCTATGTTTGGGGAAGACGCCAATTGGGGCCGCATTTTGACCGCTGCCGGTTATTCCGGCGCTGACTTTGACCCCAATGGCTGTGATATTTATCTGGGCGATTTAAAGGTTTGCGAAGCCGGCACTGCCCTTCTGTTTGATGAAGCCAGAGCCAGTGAAATCCTGCAGGAAAATGAGATCCTGATCCGCATTGAACTCTCAGACGGAGCTGCCAGCGATCACCTTTGGACCTGCGATTTCTCTTATGATTACGTGAAAATTAACGGCAGTTATCGGACATAATAAAACGGCAGTTGCAGAACTTTATAATTTGTTCCGTGACTGCCGTTTAGCTTAATTAATCATATATCTTCGGTTACTTAGGTTGCTTAGTTCTCTTTGTGACTGCCTGCCTAGTGGGAAGCATCAAGCTTACAGGCAACGGGTTCGCCCGACAAATCCTGCGAAATAATGTCGGCGTACTCTTCTGCGTGCTTTTTGAGCCAGGCATTGGCATAAGAACAGGTCGCTGTAGTAATCGCCTTTTGTTCGCGAATGTAATTTGCCACAACTTCCATCATCTTTCCGGCAATCCCCTGCCCGCGCAGGTCGGGGCCGACAAAAGTATGATTTATATCCCACTCGCCGTTCGTTTTCACGATGTAGGTAGCTTTGGCTATTGTTTCGCCAGCCTCATTAGTGCTGTAGATTTTGCCTTTTTCAAATATCCAGTCCATTATTCTCTCCGCTCTCTTACCTGCTCGCTATTTCAAATCATATTTACCACATGGTATCAAAGCTTATCAAACACAATTTCTCTGTCCTTGAGGTCGGCAGAAACGCCGATCGCTCCCTTGAGGCTGCCGGAAAGCAGCAGGTCGGCCAGCGGATCTTCCAGTAAGCGCTGAATCGTTTTGCGGAGTGGACGGGCGCCGTATTTCGGGTCGTACCCTTCCTTGGCCAGCAGATCCTTTACAGGATCGGTGACAACAAAACGGATTCCTTTTTCCTGTAGTGTTGCTGCAACTTCTTTTAGCATCAGGTCAACGATTTCCCGGATCTCTTCACGGCTGAGCTCCCTGAACACGACGATCTCGTCGACGCGGTTGAGAAATTCCGGTCGGAACAGTTCTTTAAGCACAGTCTGCACCCGGTTTTCCAGAGCAACGTAGCTGTCGGCGCCAAAACCGATGCCGTGGCCTTTAAGCGTTGTGCCTGCATTGGAAGTCATGATAATAATGGTATTTTCAAAGCTGACCAGACGCCCGTGGCTGTCTGTTAAACGGCCGTCATCGAGAATCTGCAGCAAGATGTTGAATACATCCGCATGTGCTTTTTCAATTTCGTCGAGCAGAATAACCGAATATGGTTTACGGCGGATTTTTTCAGTCAGCTGACCGCCGTCATCGTAGCCAACATAACCGGGCGGCGAGCCGATCAGTTTAGAAACGGTATGCGGTTCCATGAACTCGGACATATCGAGCCGCACCATAGCGTCTTCGCTTTCGAACATTGCTTCAGCAACGGCTTTCACCAGCTCGGTTTTACCAACACCGGTGGGGCCGACGAAGATAAACGAGGAGGGTTTGCGCTTTTTACCGAAACCGGCACGGTTGCGGCGGATAGCCCGGGCAAGTGAAGACACAGCTTCTTGTTGGCCGACAATGCGTTGATGCAGGCGGTCTTCGAGCTTCAACAGTTTTTCTTTTTCTGATTCGCTGATGCGCTGTACAGGAATTCCTGTCCACATCTCCACCACTTTGGCGATATTTTCGGTTGTAATAACGGTAGGTTTGCTGGCTTCGGTGACTGTTTCAATTTCCTTTTCTGTGCGCAGGAGGCGCGAACGCAGGTCAGCCTGCTGTTCAAACAACTGCAGGTTGTCCGGGCTGCCGGCTATTTGATTTTCCAGTTTTTCCAGCGCAGCTTGTTCCTGCTGATGGCGCGCGTTGAGTTCACTCAGCTGTACCAGGCTGCGGTTGGCCAGGTTGGCGCTGGAGCCGGCCTCATCGAGCAGATCGATTGCTTTGTCCGGCAGGAAGCGGTCGGTTATATAGCGCGAGGACATGGTCACTGCGGTTTCAATTACTTCGTCACTGATAATAATGTGGTGGTGATCTTCGTAATAATCGCGCACGCCCTTCAGGATCTCAATAGTTTCGGCTTCGCTGGGTTCTTCGACAATTACCTTCTGGAAACGCCGTTCCAAAGCAGAATCTTTTTCGATAAAGCGGCGGTATTCATCCAGCGTTGTCGAACCCAGCACCCGGATTTCACCTTTAGCCAGAGCCGGTTTCAGGATATTAGCCGCGTTCATTGCGCCTTCAGCATCGCCGGCGCCCATAATATTATGCAGCTCATCAATCACCAGAATGATGTTGCCGTTGCGGCGCGCGTCATCAACCACACCCTTCATGCGGCTTTCAAACTGGCCGCGGAACTGGGTGCCGGCTACCATGGCCGTCATATCGAGCAGATAAACTTCCTGGGTCAGCAGCTTGGCAGGTACTTCGCCATTGCTTATTTTGACGGCAAGCCCTTCAGCGATAGCGGTTTTGCCAACGCCGGGCTCGCCCAGCAGCACAGGGTTATTTTTTGAACGGCGGTTAAGGATCTGGATAACACGTTCCAGTTCCTTTTCGCGGCCGATGATCCGGTCGATCTGGCCTTCGCGGGCTTTGTCGGTCAAATTGCTGCCGAACTGGTCAAGGAACTTGCGTTTGCGGTCACGTCCCGGGGTGCCGGTGCGGGTATCCTGATCACGCCTGGTACGGCGCTCATTATTGCCGGCTTCGCTGTCACCGCCAATGGAGGCACGCATCAGCCCGTTGCCGGGAACATCGTCGTTTTCCTCTTCACTGCCCTGGTCTTCGTCCGCCTCAATCAATGCCATATTTTCACCATTAGCGACAAATTCACCCAGGGATTCGGTCAGGCTTTCCATGTCAGAGCCGCTCAGCAGCACCCGGAACATTTCTTCAGGGCTTTTGCCGTCCATGCTGCTCATTATTCCGTTGAGACGTGCTGTTAAATCGTCAATATTATTGTCGTTGATACCTGCTTTAGTGAACAGGTCGTCCATGCCGCCGAGGCCGGTTTTGTAAGCGCATTTAAGGCAAAGACCTTCGTTGATCCGCTGGCCGCTCTCAAAGCGTGTCGTAAACACGACTGCAATATTATTTTTACAAAGTACACATTTTGCCATTAATTACTTTCCTTTATCCGGCTTTTTTGCCGGGTACCGGCACTTTTTACGGTTGCTTTACCGCTTTGCTGTGCCGCTGTAGTCTTAGTAGTCTTGGTAGTCTTGCTCGTTTTCGCCGGTAGCTTTACGGCTGTTGTCATTTTTTTCGGCTGCCTGGCGGCTTGCTTCTTCTGCTCCGCAATTGCCTGGCGCGGCAGCTGCTGAGGGGTTGAAAGCCAGGGGTCGGCCGGCTCTGCCTGTCTTACTGAGCCGCGCTGGGCGGTAGGCAGAATCCGTGCCAGGTACTGACCTGTATAGGACGAAGGCACGCGGGCAATTTCTTCCGGTGTGCCTGTGGCAACAACCTTGCCGCCGGCTTCGCCGCCTTCAGGGCCCAAGTCAATAACGTAGTCCGCTGTCTTGATAACATCGAGATTGTGCTCTATTACCAATACAGTGTTACCATTTTCAGTCAGCCTAAATAAAATGTCAACCAGCTTATGGACGTCGGCAATGTGCAAGCCAGTAGTAGGTTCGTCAAGGATATAGAACGTGCGGCCGGTGCCGCGGCGCGATAATTCTGTGGCCAGCTTAACCCGTTGGGCTTCACCGCCTGAAAGCTGGGTTGAGGGTTGTCCGAGCCTGATGTAGCCAAGGCCGACATCCTGCAGAGTAACCAGTTTGCGGTGGATACGCGGAATGCTTTCAAAGAATTCAGCAGCTTCATTAACAGTCATCGCCAGAACTTCGGCGATATTGCGGCCTTTGAAACGGACTTCCAGAGTTTCCCGGTTGTAGCGTTTGCCTTTGCAGACATCACAGGTTACGTAGATATCCGGCAGGAAGTGCATTTCGATGCGGTTAACTCCGTCTCCCCCACAGGCTTCACAGCGGCCGCCGCGTACGTTAAAGCTGAAGCGGCCGGGCTTGTAGCCGCGGGAGCGGGCATCGGCAGTCTGGGCAAAAAGGCTGCGTACCAGGTCGAATAGACCGGTGTACGTCGCGGGGTTCGAACGCGGTGTACGCCCGATTGGAGACTGGTCGATGGCAATGACTTTGTCAAGGTGCTCAAGGCCTTCGATTGAATCAAAATTGCTGGTATGACGGCGTGCTCCGTTGAGATCGGTCAGCAGTTTTTTTAGAATTATGCCGTTAACCAACGAGCTTTTGCCGGAACCGGAAACACCGGTTATACAAGTCATAACGCCCAGCGGAATCGACACATCAATGTGCTTCAGGTTATTTTCGGCAGCGCCACGCACTACAAGGCGGGCACCGTTGCCAACTTTTCGGGTTTCAGGTACCAGAATAGCGCGCTTGCCGCTAAGGTATTGGCCGGTAATCGATTCCGGCACAGCCATGATCTCCGCCGCATTACCTGTTGCCACTACGTGTCCGCCGTGCTCGCCGGCGCCGGGACCCATGTCGATTATGTAGTCGGCTGCACGCATGGTTTCTTCGTCGTGCTCCACCACCATAACCGTATTACCCAGATCGCGCAGGCGTCTCAGGGTTTGCAGCAACCTGCCGTTGTCACGCTGGTGCAGGCCGATACTGGGCTCATCGAGAATGTAAAGCACCCCGGAAAGACCGGAACCGATTTGAGTTGCCAGACGGATGCGCTGTGCTTCACCGCCTGAGAGCGTGGCTGAAGCGCGGGCCAGTGTCATATAGTCAAGGCCGACATCAACCAGAAAGGTAAGCCGGGCTTCGATTTCCTTCAGTATCTGTTCACCAATGCGTTGCTGGCGCGGTGTCAGTTCGAGCTTGTTGAGAAAATCGCGGCAGCGCCGGATCGGCAGCAGTGTCAAATCGTATATGCTGCGGCCGCCTACAGTCACAGCCAATGATTCAGGCTTTAAGCGGGCGCCCTGGCAGCTTGGGCAGGGCGTCACCGACATGAACTGTTCGTAATACGAATGCATCTCGCTCGATGAAGTTTCGCGCGAACGGCGTTCCAGGCTCGGGATAACGCCTTCCCAGCGAGTGGTGTAATTCTCGCCGCGCGGGTATTTGCTGTTGGATGTGTCCACCTGCAGCTTTTGACCGTTGCTGCCGAACAGAATGATGTCTCTTTCTTTTTTTGTCAGTTTATTGAATGGTGTGTCGAGCGAAATATTGTAATGGCGCGCCAGGGCGTCGGCGAAAGCACTGGCCCAGCTGCCGGCTTCACCAAAATTCCAGCCGCCGGCACGGATCGCACCTTCATTCAAGCTGAGCTTTTCGTCGAAAACCACCAACTCAGGATCGATTCGGCTGAAGAAGCCCAGCCCGGTGCAGGTGGGGCAGGCGCCATACGGATTGTTAAAGGAAAACATCCGCGGCGTGATTTCTTCCAGGCTGATATTACAGGCCGGGCAGGAAAAATTCTGGGAGAACAATACTTCTTCGTCGAACGGATGTTCCACGTCGCCTTCGCATTGCGTGCCTGTAATGTGCGCGATCACCAGCCCATTAGCCAGTGTGAGCGCCGCTTCAATTGAATCCGCTAAACGGGTATGCAAACCGGGACGCAGGATCAGACGGTCAACGATAACCTCGATTGTATGCTTTTTATTGCGGTCAAGGACAATATCTTCTTCAAGCTCATAAATGCTGCCGTCAACCCGGACGCGGACATACCCAGAACGGCGGAAATCCTCAAACAGCTTGGCATACTCACCTTTACGGCCGCGGATCACAGGCGCCATCAGCTGCAGCCGGCTCTCCTCCGGGTACTTGTTGATAGCTTCAATTATCTGATCCACCGATTGGCGCTCAATCACCCGGCCGCACTGTGGACAATGCGGCGTGCCGATGCGCGCGTAAAGCAGGCGGAAATAATCGTAGATTTCCGTTACTGTGCCTACGGTTGAACGCGGGTTGTTGCTGGTGCTCTTCTGGTCAATCGAAATCGCCGGCGAAAGGCCTTCAATGGAATCGATATCCGGCTTTTCCATTTGGCCTAAAAACTGGCGGGCATAGGCTGAAAGCGATTCAACATAACGACGCTGGCCCTCGGCATAAATTGTGTCGAAGGCAAGTGACGATTTACCGGACCCGGAAAGACCGGTTAAAACAATTAATTTATCGCGGGGAATTTCGAGATTAATATTTTTAAGGTTGTGCTCGCGCGCGCCTTTAATTTTAATGACTGACTGCATTGGTTCCTT
Source organism: Clostridia bacterium (assembly GCA_040772685.1). GTDB lineage: Bacteria > Bacillota > Clostridia > Saccharofermentanales > UBA5734 > JAXGXQ01. The sequence continues at coordinate 542,833 of JAXGXQ010000001.1, forward strand.
TCTTGTGCCGGTGATGTCCTGTACCGGCTGGTGTCGGTGGTGGCAACTGTTTTAATTCAGTTATTTAATTCAGTTATTTCTGGCTTCAGTCACCTTTGTTGCGTATGAAACCGTATCATCATATTTTACCATGATTCCACTGTGTTTACCATAATCAGTGCCGTCCTGCGGCACTGCCGATGGTGTCTACAGTCCGGTGGCAAACCCTGCGCGCCAACTCTTTGTTGTGGGTTACCACCACCAGGCCCAACTGGTTTTTTTCAGCTATGTCGAGCACAATCTGCCAGATCTGCGCCTGAGTGATTACGTCCAGCATTGTGCTGATTTCGTCGCAGATCAGAAATTTTGTTTCAGGGCTCAGAACGCGGGCAATGCATATTCGCTGCAGTTCGCCGCCGGAAAGCTCTGTGGGATACCGCGACAGCCATTGCGGCTCGATTCCCATAGCCTTGAGCAATTGAGCGTCGGGCTCCCAGCCTTCGTTGAGGATTCTGGAGATCGTGTGGCGCGGATTAACAGCTTGTTCCGGTTGCTGGTGGATCATCTGAACCGGGCAAAAGCCTTTTACCGGCAGCGGCTTTCCTGCCAGCAGTACCTCACCTGTTTCCGGCATCAGGTACCCGGAAAGGATTCTGGCCAGGGTGCTTTTACCGCAGCCGGAAGGGCCGACCAGCGCCACGCTTTCACCGGGTTCAACCTGCAGACTGAAATCCCGCAGGACCCATTCGCAATTATTCCCGTAGCGAAAAGAGATGTTTTTGGCTTCAAGTAGCGTTGACACAAAGCACCTCGCCGTCGCGCAGCTCGCGCATAGTCAAAACCTGGCTGCAGGCATCCGTACGCTCAGGGCAGCGGTCGGCAAACAAGCAGCCCGAAGGCAAATTGCCGGCATAGGGCTGTGAACCCGGAATTGCCCTGAATGAGTTTTGGGGCAGAGCGTTGATAAACGCCTTGCTGTAGGGATGGCGCAGCGCGTCCTTGCCTGCTTTGAAATCTTCGGCCGGGGCGATTTCCACAGTTGTGCCGGCATAGAAAACAGCAATCCTGTCCGCGACGCTCAGCGCCAGGTCAATATCGTGAGTAATCAGCAAAATCGCGGCCCCGGCATCGGCCAGTTCTCTGAAATGGCCTAATGTCCTTTGGGCCAGCTCCACCGGCAACCCGGGCGTCGGCTCATCGGCGACAATCAGCTTTGGTGTGATGGTCACCGCGGTGGAGATCAGTACACGCCTGGCCATGCCGCCGGAAAGCTGGTGAGGATGCATTTTGGCTGTTTGCTCCGCCAGCCCATAACGCCGGAACGCCGCCTTTTGCGCCTGGGCAGTGCTTTTAGTGCCGATCACCTGTTTTCCAACCTTCATCAAAGGGTCGAGGTAATCCACCGATTGCGGAATCAGTGCGATTTCCGTACCCCGCAGCTTATTTTGCAGCTCGGGCGTGAGCTCTTGGCCATTGTATTTTATGCTCCCTTTTTGGCTGGCGTTTGCCGGCAGAATTCCCAAAACGGCGTGGGCTAAAAGGCTTTTGCCTGAGCCGGACGAGCCCACAACCGCCAGGATCTCACCCTGATAAACATCCAGATTCAGGGACTGGATCGTGACCAGCTCAGTTTGCCGCAGTCCCTTTTGGTACATGTTAAAGCCTATCCGCAGATCCCGCACAGCCAGGACAGGTATTTTTGTTTTGTGCATTCAGAGTTCTCCTATTCCTGGGCGCTGGCCGGGTTAAGCAGTTTTTTTAAATTGTCGCCGATCAAAAAGAAAAGCAACACAGCGATTATCAGCAGCAAGCCCGGGAAAAGTGCCAGCCACCATTTGCCGGTGGCGATATGCTTCATGGCTTCCGCCAGTATAACCCCTATCGCCGGGGTTTCTGCCGGCAGACCAAAGCCGAGGAAGGTAATGGCGCTTTCATGCATAATGGCATGTGGAAACAGCAGTACCAGCCCCACCAGATAAACCGGTGCGACGTGAGGCAAAATATGTTCCGCCGCCACTTGCCATTTGCTACGGCCAAGTTTATAAGCGGCCTGCACATATTGCGCAGAGCGGATCTGCAGTGCTTCTGCCCGGACCAGACGGGTCAGCTCCGGCCAGTGGGTAAAGGCGACGGCAATCAAAACGCCCCGCCCGCCGCGGCCTGCGAGCACTGAAATCAGGATAAGCAGGACAAGATGCGGCAAGCCCATACAGCAATCGATCCACATTAAAATCAGCTTATCGTACTTACCGCCGATGACCGCAGCGGAAATACCAAATACCAGTGCGATTATTGAACTGATCAGTGAGGCTGCCAGCCCGATTACCATGCTGTGAGCCAGTGCTTTGATCGAGCGGAAAAACATATCTCGGCCCATAAAGTCCGTACCAAAGGGATGCGCGCTGCCGGGCGGCAGAAACTTAGCGGCATAATTAACCGCAAAGGCACTTTCCGGCATCAGGGTGCCCCAGATAAATATCCCCAGCAGGTAAACAGCCGCAAGCGCAGTAAAAATGATTACTTTTTGGCGGACATTGGGCCGGGCGCGGCTAACACCGATTACAGCATCGTTATTAGACATAATCCGCCCCTTCTCTCAGACTTGGATACACAACGCCGTAAAGAATATTGGCGATCAGATTTCCGGAAAAAACGAATAAGGCGCTGATTAGCGTAATGCCGAGCAACAATGGCACATCGCCGTTGAGAGCGGCAGCTGTGGTAGCAGTGCCGATGCCCGGATAAGAGAACACCGTTTCGGCCAGCGCCATACCGCCGAACAACTCGCTGAAGGAGGCAAACTGCAAAGTGACAGCAGGCAGCAGCGAATTGCGCATGATATGCCGCCGCACCAGCTGTCTGTTTGTTTCGCCTCGGGCTCTAGCGAAAAGAATGTAATCGCTGGCCATAATTTCGCTGACTTTTTGCCTGGTATAAAGTGTGATCTTGCTGACGCTGACAATGGTCAATGTAGCAGCCGGCAGAATCAGGTGATAAATCCGGTCGCCTAGAGTGACCTCAGAAGCCAGCTTCCCTGCCGGTACTGCCATACCGAATGGGAATAATCCCAGCTGTACTGCGAAAAAGCTGAGGATCAGCAGCCCAAGCCAGTAAGTTGGCGCCGATTGCAACAGCAGGCAAAAGCCTCTGGTCAGTTTGTCGAATATACTGCCTCGATGCACACCCGCGCGGATGCCGGCGGCATAACCAAGAATGCCCGATAAAACCCAGGCAAGCAGCATCAGCACGGCGGAATACGAAAAACGTTCTTGAATGACGCTGATTACAGGTTTTTTGTAGGTTATGGAAGTGCCAAAATCAGCTTTAAGAGTGTTGCCTAACCAACTAAGATAACGCTGAGGCAAGGGATCGTTCAGTCCCCAATGCTCCGCGATCTGCTCTTTGGCAGCTTGCGAAAGTGTCGATTCGGTTCCCACATAAGCGGTCAGCGGATCGATCGGCGCTTTTACAATCAAAATAAACGACAGGACAGTGACAAGAAACAACAGCAGAATCATTCTGCCGGCAATCCCTGCTATCCTTCTGGTTATCTGCATTCAGCCATACCTTTCTTACCTCAATGTCCAATCCTTCATGTTGCAGATTATTGGAGAACCGTGTCCGTGCGGGTGAGGAATCTGCGTGTCAAGCGAAATATCCAGACGATCACTGACAAAAAAGCAATGCTCTATGTTGACTAGATAGAGATAAGGATAATCAGCATTGGCCAGCTTTTGCGCCGCCTGCCAGTCTGTAACTGCGGCTTCTCTGCTGTTAGCGCCCAGCGCCCGGTCAATCAGGGCGTCCACTTCAGGATTCTGGTAGCCAACCACATTATCATAGCCGCCCGAACCGACATAACGGGAATGAAGCAGCGACGCAAGCACGGTTGGGCTGTACTGGCCCCAGCCCCAGACAACCCCTGCCGTATTTAGGTTAGCGGAAATCTGGTCCCAGCTGGCGGAATGGGGGTTGATTTTTATCCCTAAACGGGCAGCATCTTCGGCCAGTGCAGCCGCCAGAACATAGCGATCCTGGACAGCATACACGTCAAATTCGCAAAAAATACCGTTCTTTTCCCGGATACCGTCGCCATTTGAATCCAGCCAGCCAGCGTTTTCTAACAGTGAAACAGCTTCAGCCTCGCGATTATCCTGATAGCTGTCAGCATTGGCCCAGTTAAGATTGCCCATAAAGCCTGTCGCCGGTTTACCGACGCCGTTATAAGCGTTTTGAATAATGGTTTTTCTGTCGATGCCGATCGCAAGAGCCTCGCGGACGGCCGGATCGGAGGTGACATCGTTGCCTGTTTTTATCCCAGCAGTGATTTGCTGCGGCAGTACAGGCAAGCTGATATTTCGGATATCCATCGTTTCAAGCGGGATCATGCTCATTCCGTTCACTTGTTCAGAAGCGTAGTCAGGGCTGACCATGACAACATCCAGCTGGCCTGAGTGGGCAGCGGCAAGCGCTGCTTCGCTGTCCATGTAAACCAGGGTAATTCTGGTTATAGGTGCGGAGCCCTCATAATAATGCTCATTTGGGGTCACAATAATTTGTTGGTTGGGATCATATTGCACTATCTTCCAGGGGCCGCTGCCGATAGGCTTTTGGTCAAAAACCGTGCTGTCATAGGTGTTTGCCGGCACTATGCCGAGCATAGCTGTTGTGTCGAGAAATGGCGAATAAGGCTCGCTTAGTGTGAAAACAACTTTATAATCGCCCTCAGCTGTCACTGCCGCCAGGCGGGTAAGATCGACATTCTCATTTTCAGCCTGCCTGGATTTCACAGTTTCATAAGTAAAAACTACATCTGATGCTTTCAGCTCGCTGCCGTCACTGAATTTTACGCCCTGCCGCAAAGTGAAGGTATAGGTAAGCGCGTCAGCACTCACATTCCAGTCTGCAGCCATGTCGCCAACGTATTCCGATTCAGTATTTACCTTCAATAAGGCTGCGTTGGTGAAAGAATAGCCCCAGCTCATCGCCCCTTTCACGGGATCAAGGCTGCTGTCAAAAATATTGGTGCCGACATAAGCTACTATTGATCCCGTATTTGAGCCCGTGTTGTCTGCAGCTTTTGATGTCCCCAACGGTTCCGAAGTATTTTCGCTGACACTATTATTGCCAGTGCAACCCGCCAGCATTGTCAGACAAAGCACGACAATCAGCAATAATGAAAAAACTTGCTTGGTTTTGTTCTTCAATCGACTCTCCCCCACACAGTTGTCAAGGTTGGCTCACCACAACAATTGTAATTTTTTAGCCAACAGCCAGATATGTGCCGCTGCTGCAGCTATGCACACAAAAAAAGGCACTCTGTCTGCACAGCGGGCCTTCTGACCGGCAATAAACTTCATGTCAAGCAAATACGAATATTCAGATATTGAACAACGGGCGCTTTTCAAAGCGTAATAACCTGTTTCATACAAGTCATTAACGCTAAAATAATACCATTGAACAGGTCGGGTATCAACCGCAGAAGCAAAAGAACCGGCCGCAGCCGGTTCTTCTTAATTGGTGACCCTAGGGAGAATCGAACTCCCGATTCCGCCTTGAGAGGGCGGCGTCTTGACCGCTTGACCATAGGGCCTCTTTAGCGGAGTTAATTGTATCACGCGGCCCTGACTTCTGCAACGGGTTAGCGGTCAGCCATTGCTGTGTATGGCCGGCGCTTTTGGACACATTTGTAAGCAGGCCGGATAATCCGGTTGCCGCTGACGATTTCTTCTATTCTATGTGCTGACCAGCCGGAGATCCGGGCTACAGCGAACATCGGCCCATAAAGCTCGGGCGGAATCCGCAGCATGTCATAAATAAAGCCACTGTAAAAGTCAACGTTGGCACAGACAATTTTGTCTCTACCTTTGAATTCGGCGAAAACCTCGGCCGCCAGGCGTTCGGCGCTGGTATATAAAGCGAACTCTTCTTCCCGACCGGCTTCAGAAGCGAGGGCTTCAGCGTGCTGACGCAGAACACGTGTGCGCGGATCGGACAGCGTATATACAGCATGGCCGATACCATATATCAAGCCGCTTTGGTCAAACGCTTCTTTGCGCAGAATCCGTTTGAGGTAATCCGCTACTTCACCGTCACTGTTCCAGTTACGGACGTTTTGTTTCAAATCCTGCAGCATCTCGTACGATTTAACGCTGGCACCGCCGTGCTGCGGGCCTTTGAGCGAACCAATCGCCGCGGCCATGCAGGAATAAGTGTCGGAACCAGTTGAGGTGACGGCATGGGTAACAAAAGTTGAATTGTTGCCGCCGCCATGCTCAGCGTGCAGCACCAGCATCAGGTCCAGAATCCTGGCTTCCAGTTCGGAATAAATACTGTTCGGCCGGATCAGGTGCAAAACATTTTCAGCTGTATTGAGCTGCGGCTGCGGTGAATGCAAAAACAGGCTTTGGCGGTCAACATAGTGGCGCTTGGCCATATAAGCGTAAGCAACCATGGCCGGGAACCGGGCGATCAGTTCAATCGACTGGCGCAGCACATTCTCAATACTGATGTCCTCGGGATTATCATCATAGGAATATGACGCCAGCACTGAACGGGCCAGTTTGTTCATAATGTCGCGGCTTGGCGCCTTCAGGATCATGTCCTCGGTAAAGCCGGCCGGCAGTTCACGCACGTCGCTGAGCAATTCATTGAATATTTTCAACTGATCCTGATTCGGCAATTCGCCAAACAGCAGCAGATAGGTACATTCTTCGAAACCGTAACGCTTTTCCCGGAAAAATCCATTCACCAGATCAGTAATTTCGATGCCGCGATAATAAAGCCGGCCTTCATCCGGAATCCGGTCGTTATCGTCAATGTAATAGGAGTAAACTTCGCCGACTTCTGTCAGGCCGACCAAAACGCCGGATCCGTCGTCGTTGCGCAACCCGCGTTTAACACTGTATTTGGCATACAGCTCCGGATCGATCCGCACCTTGGCCGCAGTACGGTCAGCCAGTTCGTTGATTATCTGAATATGTTGATTGTAGTTCATGCAATCCCTCCGCTAATAGGGAAATTATTCCGCAGTCAGCTGATGCTGTCAATTATCAGCGCAGAAGAATTCAGATCGTTTTGCAACCAGTTTACTCGCAGCAACAGATCAGCCGACCAGAATCTTGCCTTCTGGATGCACGCGTTCTGTGCCTTTGGCTTTGCGCATGGCAAGCCCAATTGCAAATGCGGCCGGGCCAACCCGGCCAAGGTACATTGAAGGAATCAGAACGAGCCAGCTTGCTTTTGTCAGTTGAGGGGTGCCAGCGGCTGACAAGCCTACCGTACCGAACGCTGAGGCTTGCTCAAAAAGCAAATCCATAGCGGTGAAAGCTCCCTGACTTAGTGCTTCCCTTTCAAAATACGTCATTAACAGCGTGCCGCTGAGCAGAATTGTGAGGCCCAGACCAAAGATCGCCAGCGCCCGGGTAAAGGTTTCCCGTGCCACCCGGTGCCGGAACATCAGAGTGTCACTGTCACCTTTGAGATCTGAAGCGATGGTTGCCAGGATCACGGTGAAGGTTGTGATTTTAATGCCGCCGCCGGTTGAGCCGGGAGCCGCGCCGATAAACATCAGAATGGTTGTAAGCAGTTTGGAGCTTTCCGTAAGGCTGGCCTGGTCAATCGAATTAAAACCGGCAGTACGCGGTGTGACAGATTGGAACCAGGAAGCCAGCCATTGCTGTCCGGCCGGCAGATTTCCCATCGCGTATGTTGCGCTGGTGTTATTGTGCTCAAAAAAGTAAAAGGCGATCGTGCCCAGAAAAATCAGGATTGCCGTTACCAGTAAAACCACCTGGCTGTGAAAATCGAGTTTGCGCTTCCAGGGCCAGGCCAGAATGTCTGACCAGACTACAAAGCCGAGGCCGCCGAATACCAGCAGCAAGCCAGAAGTCAGAATGATAACCGGGTCGCCATTGAAGTTAATGAGGCTGGAGAAGGGGCCAAAACGGGTATCGCCGATCAGGTCGAAACCGGCGTTGCAGAAGGCGGAAACCCCCTGCCAGAAGCCCTTGTATATCCCGACGCGGCCGAATAAATTGTAATAGCGCCAGGCCAGCAGGGCGCCGCCGATCAATTCGATCGACAATGTTATAGCCACGATTTTGCGTACTAATTTAAAAATGCCGGTGAATCCGAAGCTTGACGTAGATTCAGCAGTCAGGATCATGGCGCGCAGACTGGTTTTACGTCGCAGCAGACTAAAGAAAAATGAGGTTATAGTAACGATACCAAGACCGCCAATTTGAATTAAGCCAATAATCACAAGTTCGCCAAAAGTCGACCAGCCGGTGGCTGTGTCGGTAACGACCAGGCCGGTAACACAAGTGGCTGAAGTCGCAGTGAAAAGGGCGCGTAAAAAACCGAAGCTTTCACCGCTTGCAGCAGCAGCCGGCAAGGTAAGCAGCGCGGCACCTATTAGAATAACCAGCAAAAAGCTCGCCGAAATTATGCGTGCCGGCTTGGCTGAAAGCCATCGCAGAACAGGGTTGGAGCGTGTTTTTTTTACAATCGCCATATGGGCTTACACTCTCTCCTTAGCAAGCGGATTTGCCGGTTTTTCTTTGCTTGACCGCTCGTGGTGGACCAGAGTTTTCCAGACCTGATTATATTCGCGTTCGTCACAAACCAGCAGGATCATGTCACAGGCCTGCATCAAGAGTGAACCGGAAGGCATTTCAACCGTGCCATCCGCGCGTGTAAGCATGACAACTTTGCTTAAACCGGGGAAGGTGAACTCACTCAAGGTTTTGCCCACAGCAGCCGAGTTGGGGGCCAATTCAAACTCCACGATTGATTTGGTTGTATTGGGAATATCAAAAACAATCCGCATGCCGGCATAGTCGATTTCCTGTTCAATGATATCCGCCAGCAGCTGGGTTCCGGAAAAAACCTTGTCGATACCCAGGCGTCCGAATATTTCACTGTTTTTTGGGTTGTTGACCCGCGCAACAGTCACACGGGCATTAAACTTCAGCTTGGCGATTTCGCAGGCAACCAGGTTATTTTCGTCCTTGCCGGTTACAGCGACAAAAAAGTCAGCGTCATGGCAACCGACTTCCTCCAGAACTTGAATATTGGTGCCATCACCGTTGTAAACAGAAACTTCCTCAAAGTCGGAGGCAATACGCGAGCTGGTGTCTATCACCTGCTCAATCAGCGTAATATTGTGACGACTGGGTTTCAGTGTTTTTATCAGGTAGTAGGCCAGCTTGCCACCGCCTACGATTACGATTTTCATTGCAATACTCCTTGGCAGTTTTATTCAACTTCAACCTGCACTATTTCGTCGCCTTCTTGAATCCGCAAGCCCGGCCGGGACAACAGCAACCGGTTCTGGCGGGTCACCCCGATAATCGGATTGCCTGCATCACTGCTCAGCCTGGTTATATCCTGACCGATCAGCACAGGATCGGGTTCAGTCCGAGTATAGATCAGTCGGGTGCCATATACAAAGTGACGATCCTCGCTCGACTCCTGTTCGATTGAACGCAAGAACGCCTGTACCGTTAACTGAGTGGAGGAAATGCTGTCCAGCCCCAGTTCATTAAAAACGGTGCTGCTGGCAGGGTTATAGATGCGGGTGTAAACGCGTTTGACCCCGAAGATCAAGCGCGCGATCTGCGAAGCCATAATATTGATGTTGTCGTTTTGCGTAACTGCGCATACTATGTCGGCAGTTTCAATGCCGGCATCGCGCAGCACATCGTTGTCGATAGGTACACCCGTCACTTTGACACAGTCTAAATCCTCAGCAGAGCGGATCAGTTCCGGGTCGTTGTCAACAATAACAATATCGTGATCAAGTTTAATCAGTTCCGCCGCCAGCGATACACCTACCTTACCGGCGCCAATAACAATTATCTGCATATCTCTACTCCTGGTTCTACTTCCTGGTCTGTTAAGCAGGAAACGAAATGCGATTCTACTACTTTTCCGCCAACTCTACAATCCTTCTATTGTAAAAATAAAAAGGATAATTTGGGCTACAGCGGAAAAGCCTTTCGCAACGAATAGCAGAGCACCGCGCCGGCTGCAGCCGCATTCAGTGACTCAGCCTGTCCCGGCATCGGTATGGTTACAACCACGTCGCTGGCCTCGCGGGCTGCCATGCTGATGCCGTGTGCTTCGTTGCCAACTAACAGGGCGCCGGGCCGGGTAAACGGGTCAGAATACAATGAGCTGCCATCCAGGTCTGCCGCGTACAGTGCCAAACCGGCCTGGTCAAGATAATCGCGCAGTCCGGCAATAGAATCAATAGTAATTATTGGTATATGAAAACATGATCCCATAGAACTGCGTACGGCTTTATCGCCGAACGGGCTGGCGGTGTCGGGCATAACCAATACCGCTGTGAAAGCGAAAGCATCCGCAGTGCGGATCAGGGTACCGACATTACCCGGGTCAGAAACGCCTTCTAAAACCAGGTAAAGGCCATCAGCGACAGCCGGCACATGCTCTGAAGCGGTCAGCGGCGGTGTGCCCAGGAGTGCAATTCCCTGCGGTTCCTCTGTTGCTGCCAGGCGGGCAAACAGATAATCACTTAACAAGATTGTGGGCGGTACTGGGGTAATGGATTCAACCAGTGAGCGGATCTCCGGTCTTTCTGCGCCTTGCTCGGAAAGAATCACTTGCTGTACTTCCACCCCGGAACTTATTGCATCGGCACAAAGCCGCAGACCTTCCAAAAATAACGCCGGGGGTTCAGCGCGTTGAGGTGCCTTGCGAATCTTCTCCAACTGCCGAAAAGCCGGGTTGCTGCGACTTGTGATCATTTTGTAATCATCCTGCTTGTTCACTCCGGCCTGCCTTTCATCAAGAAAATGCGTTCATGCTTAAAGTAAAAAGAGCTGTCTTTGAGAAAAATCATTCCTAACTTTCCTTTGAGACAACTCTTAATTTACTTGATCATAACATGTTTTGCTGCTTACTGCAGATTGCAACTATTTACAGCTGATTAAAGGGCCGCCTTTACTTGTTCGCACAAGGAAGTGAAGCCAGCGGGATCGTGCACAGCGATATCGGCCAGAACCTTGCGGTCGAGAGCGATATTTGCTTTGTTCATGCCGTTGATGAAACGGCTGTAGCTGAGCCCGTTCTGACGTGCAGCAGCGTTAATGCGCATTATCCACAGTTTGCGGAATTCGCGTTTCTTGTTGCGGCGATCGCGGTATGCGTAATTCAGCGATTTCATAACCTGCTGATTCGCTACTTTGAACACTCTGCTCTTATGGCCGAAATAGCCTTTTGCCTGCTTAAGTACTTTTTTATGCCGCGCTCTGGTGCGGATTCCTCTTTTTACTCTGGTCATCGGTAAAAACCTCCGTTAATCTTTTTTGTTGCGCCGGGTCCGCTTATTTATACGGGATCAACTGGCGGATATTGGCCGAATCGGCCGCTGAGGCAACGAGCGACTTCCTGAGGTTTCTCTTGCGCTTGGTCGACTTCTTGGTAAGAATGTGCTTCTTAAAGGCCTGGAACCGGATCACTTTACCGGTGCCGGACACCTTGAATCTCTTTTTGGACGAGCTATGGGTTTTCTGCTTGGGCATTTGCCGTTCCTCCTGCGAAATGTATTAGCCATGCGGTTTTTTGTACCGCTTATTTTTTCTTCGGAGCCAGATACATGACCATGTTTCTGCCTTCCATCTTTGCGGGCCGGTCTATTTGGCCGAACTCTGCACAAGCGTCCGAGAATATTTTCATGACATCATAACCCTGGTTGGTATATGCCATTTCCCGGCCGCGGAATTTAAGCACGACCTTGACGCGGTCGCCATCCTTCAGGAAACGGATGGCGTTTCTGATTTTGAATTGCAGATCGTGATCGTCGGTTCTGAGTTTAAGTCCGACTTCCTTCACTTCGGTAATATGCTGGTTGCGACGGTTCTCGCGGTCCTTTTTGGCTTGTTCAAACATGTACTTGCCGTAGTCCATAATCTTACAGACGGGGACTTCGGCATGCGGTGAGATCAGAACCAGGTCAAGATCCTGGTCTTCCGCCATCCTGCGGGCTTCAGCTATAGATACGACTCCAACCATGGAACCGTCGCTGTTGATCAGCCTGACTCGAGGGAACCGGATTTGTTCGTTGGTCAGCATACCGCTGCTTTGCTTTGCGATAAGGAAACACCTCCTGAAAATAAAAAATGAGCTGATGCATCGCATCCGCTCCTGAAAAAAACCTGGGGCGAGCCCCACTGTTCTTACCAGATGAACCTCTTCGCATTGCTTGAGGTGAGAAGCGGATGCTTCTACTTGTTAACGTTGGTATGATACCCTGTTTGCCGTTGTCTGTCAACCACCAGATGTGTTATTTTGTGATAGACGATTCGAGTATCTGTTACATAAGTCTGTTATTTTTGACAGAGATTAAGATAGCATATTTCAGGAGGTTCTGCATGGTTTCAAACAAAATGGCTCAGGCTATGGAAAAAGGTTCATTCATTCGCAAGATGTTCGAAGAGGGCAACCGGCTGCGCGCCCTGCATGGGGCTGACAAAGTCTTTGACTTCAGCATCGGCAACCCCGATCTTGAACCGCCGGCAGAAGTTCTGACGGTGCTGAGTGAACAGGCTGCCGCTACAGGCAGCGGTTTGCACGGTTATATGAGCAACAATGGTTATCTGGAAACACGAACAGCAGTGGCAGAATGGCTTAACCAGCCTGGTTTGCCGGAGCCGGTAACGCCGGATCTCATCTGTATGACAGTTGGTGCGGCCGGCGCGCTTAATGTAGCACTCAAGGCCATCCTTGATCCCGGCGACGAGGTTATTGTCCTGGCCCCGTTTTTTGTTGAATATACAGCCTACATCGACAATCAGGGCGGCAAGTGTGTTGTTGTTCCCTGCCTGCCCGATACTTTTCAGCCCGATCTGCAGGCGATTGCCGCCGCGATTACACCTCGCACGAAGGCAATAATCCTGAATACACCCAATAACCCGACAGGTACGATTTACTCCGCCGAAACACTGCAGGCGCTGGATGCTTTACTGCAAGCTCAACCGCAGTCGATAATGGCGATTTCTGACGAGCCCTATTCTGCAATAGCTTTTGATGGCCAGACTGTCCCCAGCACCCTGGCAAATATTCAGAACATGATTATGTGCTATTCCTGGAGCAAATCGCTTTCCCTGCCGGGCGAGCGGATTGGCTTCTGTGCTGTCAGTCCGCGCTGCCCCAACGCCAAGCAGCTGGCAGCGGCCTGCACCTACGCCAACCGGGTTTTGGGTTTCGTCAATGCGCCGGCCCTGATGCAGCGTATAATCACTCATGTGCTTAATGCCCGCGTAGATGTTGCCCGCTACGAGAGCCGCCGCAATGCATTATATGACATCCTGACATCATGTGGTTTTAACGCGACGTGTCCGGCCGGTGGTTTCTATATCTTCCTGAAAAGTCCGATTAGCGACGATCTGGCTTTCGCTGACGCCTGCGCCCGGCACAATGTGCTGCTCGTGCCAGGACAAGGCTTTGGTTATGGTGGCTACGTCCGTCTCTGCTTCGCTGTTCCGGACAGCACGATTGCCGGCAGCCGGAGCGCATTTGAAAAAATCGCCCAGGAATTCAGTGTCCAACAAAGCTGAAGCAAGCTAGCCTTAAATAATTGAAGCAACAAAAAGCGCAGCCACGGCTGCGTTTTTATCTGCTCAAATAATGCCTACAGGCAAACAATATACTGACGAATTCCTACACCTTTGGTGTCAGGCAAATCAAGGCCAGCCCCTGAGTAAATGAAACATGGATTTCGGTGGAATCCGGTTTAGGTTCGTTACTGATGCCGCGGGTACTGCCGAATTCAAGTGTGTAATTTTCGAGCGGGTATTTCAGGCCTTCGTAAGTTAAGCCGATTACCTGTGGTGTTAAAGCTATGGTGGAAAAAGCCCAGGTTGTCGGCGGCAGAGCAGCCAGATCGAAAGTCTGTTCAAAAGGCCCATGCGCCGCTTGCAAAATACTGATGCCATCTGTCAGTAATACGCGATAGCCCTGAGTGGCAAGGCAGGCCGCGATCAACTGGTTGCCCAGCACATGATCAGGCCTGGTGCCCATGGCACCCAGAAACACCAGTTCAACCTCAGTTGGCGGCGTACCTTCCGGAACCGAGGCAATGGCAGCTGCCAGCGCGATTTCCGAATCAGTCGCATTTTTTTCAACCGGGAAAATATTTAGTGGGATCTTCCTGGCTTCCAGCCAGGCCAGGCCTTCCGGCTGAATCGAGTCCAGATCACCAACAGCCAGATCCGGAATCACGCCCAGTCTGCGAGCATGGTCGGCACCGCCGTCGGCAGCAATAATATAACGGCTGTCGCGCATTAAATAGCGCAAAAGCGGAGTGTCAACGACATTACCGGAAAGAATAATCAGATGACGCAGCATTGGCGTAAATCCTTCAGAGCGGAACAAGGTTGCTCTGTGCTGAAACAGGCACTGCCGACGATCACAATATCAGCTCCTGCCTGGTAGACTTCTCTGATTGTCTGGGAATTCATTCCGCCGTCTACCGCTATATGCGCATCCGGGGCTTTTTTGTCCAGAATTGCGCGCAGACGGGAAATTTTGTCGGTCATGCTTGAGATATAGCTTTGACCGCCAAAGCCCGGGTTAACCGTCATCAATAAAACCATATCGAGATCAGCGATAATCTCTTCCAGTACATTCAACGGAGTACCGGGGTTGAGCGCTACACCAGCCTGACGCCCGGCTTTACGGATTTCCTGCACCAGCTTGTGCAGATGCGGTGTGCTTTCCGCGTGAATGGAAATTATGTCGGCGCCGGCATCTATGTAGTCGCTGAGCAGAGCCTGCGGGTTTGAAACCATCAGGTGAGCTTCGAGCAGCATGTTGGTATGCTTACGGATAGAAGCAATTACCGGCGGCCCGATAGTCAGGTTTGGGACAAAATGACCGTCCATGACATCAAGGTGAAGCATGTCAGCCTCAGAGCTGACAGCGTCAATCGCGGCGCCCAGTTGGGTAAAATCGGCTGAAAGTATTGACGGAGCCAGCAACAGGCGGCCTTTGGTTTCCTTTAAACTGCTAAGCATTGGTACCTCCGAAATTGTTATTTTTTAGTCTCATAGGATTTGATTGAGTCGACCAACTCCCGAAAATAACGATACCTTTCCAAACGGCCGGCGTCAACCTGGTCAAAAGCCACCGCACAGCCGGCTTCGCCGATATGGCGGCAGCTGACGAAACGGCAATAGCCTTCAGCTGCAGCGATTTCCGGGTAGGCAGCTACCACTGCTTCCGGAGATACTGCCAACGTTTCGAGGTCGAGTGAGCTGAAACCGGGGGTATCGGCAATGTAACCACCTGCGAAGGGAAACAGCTCTACGTGACGGGTAGTATGGCGGCCCCTGCCCGCTTTGGCACTTATTTTTCCTGTTGGCATCAGTTCAGTCCCAAATAGATCGTTTAGCAAGGTGGATTTGCCAACACCCGATTGCCCGGCAAAAGCTACAACCCGGCCTTTCAGCAGCTGGCGCAGCTCTTCCCTGCTTACCGGCTGGTCAAAGCCAGTCCGCAGCACTTTGAAACCTGCTTTTATGTATGGTTCGAGCAGGCTGTCCGCATCTGTTTCATCGTCAGGCTGATGCTGATCGGTTTTAGTCAAAACCAGAATAGGTTCAATATTATGCTCCGCGCAAACTATCAGCAGCTTATCGATCAGATAACGATCGGGAGGCGGATCCATCAGGGAAAACGTGATAATCAGGCCATCCAGGTTAGCAATTGGCGGCCTCTGCAGAGCATTGCGGCGTTTGTGAATAAACGTGATTTGCAGCGGCACCAGCGGGTCACCGGTTTCGATGAATGTGACCCTGTCGCCGGCCAGCGGCTTGATTTCTTGTAAACGGAAAATCCCAAGTGCCTTAGCGGCTCGCGGTTCTTCGCCGCTGCCGTCATCGACCCAGTACTGACCACCGACTCCGCGGATGATTAGGCCGTTAGGTTCATTGACAGGATTTGCCGCCTCGTCAGTCATATAACCTGACCGTTCTCAGCCTTACCCATTGCCCTTGTTGCCTTGACCGGGTTTTGTGTTTGTGCCGCTTGAGCTTGCAGTAGTTGTCGGCTTGGTAGTCGTTGATTTGGTAGTTGTCGGCTTGGTAGTCGTTGGCTTGGTGGTCCCCTCCGTTGTTGGTGTCGGGCTCGGCGCCGGCGTTGGCTGCGGGTTCTTGATTTCGTTATATTCCTGCTGGGTTCCCACTAGCAGATTTATGCTGTCATTAAGCGCGACCTGAACGTTCGGTGCCGGTTCCTGATCAATGATATACAGCGCGGTTTCCGGCAGTGCGCGGCTTTCTTCACTCGCATAGCTGATTGTAATGTTAGTTGCCTTATGCAGTTCCAGCATCGTGCGCGCAGTGGCAAGGGTCATGCGGTCAAGCACCGGCATCGAGAAAAACGGCACTGGTGTTGGGGAAGGGTTGAGGAAGTTGGCATAATCCTGCGGGGTACCATAAGTCAGGCTCACTACCGAATTGGCGACTACCGGGGTATCCGGCGCCGGTTTCTGGCTGATTACAACACGGTTTGCCTCCGGCACCTCAATTTTTTGCTGGGTTATCGGATCAACAGTAACACTGACAGTTGAGCCCAGCACAAGTTTCAGCTCGATCAGTTTGGTTTTCGCGGCAGAATATGGCTGACCAACAAAATTCGGCAGCTTAACAATTTGCATCCCCTGGCTGACCATGACAGTAATATTGCCGCCGCGCGGCAGTTTCTCCCCTGCTGCAGGTATGGTACGGATAACCCGTCCTTCGGTGACATCGGAAAACTCCTGCTGGATGATTACATTAAAGCCAAAGGTGGTTGAAAGCTCAGCCTGTGCCCGCTCAGCAGTCTGGCCGGCGTAATCTGGTATTGCCAGCATTTCCTGCCCGCCGCTGACCACCAGACTGAGGGTGGCTGTGTTGGGTTTAATTACGATGCCCTCACCTGGATTCTGGTCGATAATAATTCCGGGCAATACAGTTTGATCGTCTACATACTTGACGGTGAAGTCAATTTCGTCTGCCTTGAGTTTCTTTTCTACTTCTGAAATCTCTTTGCCAATATAGTTCTCGAGTTCGTATGTGCGTCCGGGGTCAGCCTTTATGTTGCTGGAAAGCCGGCGCCAGGCCCAGGTGCCGACCGACATCAAAAAGACAATCGACAGTACGATGATCGCCAGCACAATAATGGTGTCGCGGTTGCGGTAACGGCGGCGGTCACTGATTGTGCGTTCGATCTCACGCAGTTTGTTATAGTTGGGATCAGGTCGGATTGCCTGAATAGCGGTGGTTTGGCCATCGACATCCGGCACGCCGGGAATAACACCGAAAACACCGTTGGGATCGATCATCAGGGCGTCCAGCTCATCAACCAGTTCGCGGGCATCGCGATAACGGTTGTCGGGCGATTTCTGGACACAACGCATAATGATCTGGTCCAGGCCCCGCGGAATTGAGGGGTTGAACTGGGAAGGCAGCGGCGGGACATCCTGCAAATGCTTAATAGCAACGGCAACAGAGGTATCGCCGTCAAAAGGCACGCGCCCTGTTACCATTTCGTACAAGACGATGCCCAGGGAATATATGTCGGATTTAGCACTGACTATTGTGCCGCGGGCCTGTTCCGGTGAGAAGTAATGCACAGAACCAAAGGTTACGCCGCTGGTCAGAGTAATCGTGTTGGATGTGGTGGCTCGCGCTATGCCAAAGTCGGTGACTTTGGCTACCAGATCCTTGGTGATCAGGATATTGTGGGGCTTTATATCACGATGGACGATTCCGTTGCGATGTGCGTTCTCCAGCGCCAGGCCGATCTGGATAGCGATCGGCACCGCCGATTGCCAGGGGATTGTGCCGTTTTCGATAATCAGTTCCTTAAGTGAACTTCCTTCTACATATTCCTGGACGATATAGCGCCGTCCCTGATCCTGCCCGAAACCAAGCACCTTGACTATGTTCGGGTGATTCAGGCTGGCAGCGGCGCGGGCTTCTGATTCGAAACGCTTAATAAATTCAGCGTCGTCGCATAAATCATCCCGCATCAGCTTAATAGCTACCTGCCCGCCTTTAGCGGTATCATTGGCCAGGTAGACATGAGCCATGCCTCCCTGCCCCAGCGGTTCTATCAATTGATAGCGACCGTCCAGCATCGTGCCGGTCAGGTTCGCTGTCATGGTCTGGTCCATCGTGTCATTTCCTCCAATGGAACGCTGCTGGCTTTTTAAGCAAATATCTGCGCGTTCCGGTAAATTCCGGTTCAGTCACATACTAAACAAAAGAACCGTGATATTATCTTCGCCGCCTTTTTCATTGGCAAGCTCTATCAGTTTGTCAACAGCTTGTTCTGACGAATTTTCCTCGTTCAGAACAGAGAGAATTTCAGCTTCAGAAACGGCTCCATGCAAGCCGTCTGTGCAAAGCATAATCCGGTCACCGCGCTCCAGCGGCAACCTGATGGTATCCGCCTTGACATTTTCCGGGGAGCCCAGAGCTCTGGTCAAAACATTGCGGCGCGGATGTGTTTTTGAATCAGCCTCAGACAAACTGCCTGAATCAATCATTTCCTGCACAAGCGTATGGTCGATGGTGAGCCGCATTAATGATTTATCACGATACAAATAAGCCCTGCAGTCTCCAACATGGGCTAAAATCAGCTGGTCTTCGTAAATTACCGCTATAGTTAAGGTAGTCCCCATGCCACGGCAGTCTTCACTGTCAAGTGAACCGAGGTAAACCTTGATATTTGCCTTTTCACAAATGTCAGCCAGGATTTGCTGCATAGTGTCCGGATTTTCATCTTTTTCCAGTACACGGCACAGCTGCTCCTGAGAATAGTCAACCGCTATCCGGCTGGCCAGTTCGCCGCGCCGGTGCCCGCCCATGCCATCGGCAATAACCAGGGCGCTGGGAAAAGGGCGTCCCACATCAACTATGGCATAACTGTCTTCGTTATTCTCCCGCTTCAAACCAACGTCTGAAGCAACAGCGTGACTTACGTTGCCGCGCATTCTTCCAGTCTTCTCCTTAATTGACCGCAGGCGGCCATAATGTCAGATCCAAGTTCTCGGCGGATTGTCGCGCTTTGCCCTTCCTTTGTCAGAATATCAAGGAAGGTTCGAATCTCCTGCTGGCCGCTCTGACGGTAGCGACCGCCTTCAAACTCATTAGCCGGAATCAGGTTTACATGGCAGAGCAAGCCGCGCAAACGGGCTGCCAGTTCTCTGGCATGTTCCGGTTGGTCATTTATACCGCTGATGAGAGCATACTCGAATATTATTCTCCGGCCGGTTTTTTCGATGTGGTGCTTACAGGCACTTAAAAGCTCATCAAACGAGTATTTACGAGCAATCGGCATCAGCTGGCGCCGAATCGCATCATTAGGTGCGTGGAGCGAAATTGACAAGGTGACCGGAAGGCCTGTATCAGTGAATTCTAGCATCTCAGGCACCAGTCCGCAAGTTGAGAGCGAAATGTGGCGCATGCCGATATTCGCGCCTTCAGGATCATTAACCGCTAACAGAAATCTCTTGACTTCAACCAGGTTATCCATTGGTTCGCCGATTCCCATAATCACAACATGGCCGATGCGGCTGCCGAGATCACGGGCAATCCGCAGCACTTGAGCCAGCATTTCGCCTGAAGTGAGGTCGCGCCCGAATCCTGCGCCGGTTGAAGCGCAAAAGGAGCAACCCATGCGGCAGCCGGCTTGTGAAGATATGCAGACAGAATAACCATGACGATACTGCATCAGTACACTTTCAATGACATTACCGTCGGCCAGACGAAAAATGTATTTACGAGTGCCATCGAGATTCGAGACCAGTCGGTTTTCTGTCGTCAGCCCCTGGAAATCAAATTCTTCCCGGAGCAAAGCGCGCAGATTAAGCGGTATGTCGGTCATTTCATCAGGATCGGCAATGCCGCGGCTGATCCAGCGATGAAGCTGGCCGGCCCGGTAGCCGGGTAAATTATGTGACTTGACCCACGCTGTCCAGTCAGCGCGGTCGAGATCATAAGCGAATTTTTTATACGTTGCGGGTTCAGCAGCCTGTGTCATTATTTATCGTCCTTTTTTACTTGCTTTGAAACTGTGGAAATTTTGAAACTGTTGAAATTTCTGCTGAATCACCTGTTTGTGTTTCAGTTTTGCGTAATCGCGCGATATAAAAGCCATCTGTACCATGGCGGTGAGGCAGCAGTGTAATTGAGCCGCCGCGCGCCTGTTCTGCGGTGGCTTCGTCTGCCAGTAAAGCTGTCGGCAGGAAGCCGGTGAGGTCTTCCCTGCTGAAAGCGCCTTTCTGGCGGGCCAGGAAACTGTCAACCTGACCATCATTTTCAGCTGGATTGAAAGTACAGGTGCTGTATACCAGTACCCCGCCGGGTCTGACCAGTGTTGCCGCGTGGTCCAGAATCGCCGCCTGTAAAGGCAGCAGGCTCTGAATCCGTTCATGCGTCATATTGCGACGGATTTCCGGTTTACGTGCCAGTAGACCCAAACCACTGCAGGGAACATCTGCCAGGACGCGGTCATACTTTTTTGCCAGTTCCCGCGGCCAGTCACGGCCGGTTGCGTCAGCCGTGTAAGCCGAAATAGAAGTGATGCCAAGCCGTTCCGCCTGGCTGCGGATCAAATCTACTCTGCCGGGGTGGATGTCGCAGGCTGTAATTGCGGCTTTATCACCGCTCAGTTCGGCCATGTGGGCTGTTTTACCGCCGGGGGCAGCGCACAGGTCAAGGATGCTTTCGCCCGGCTGTGGGTCAACAACATGGCTGGTCAGCATCGCGCCTTCATCCTGCACCGATGCCAGCCCGTCCTGATAAATCACCAGCTTATGCACCGAATGGCCGCCTAATTCCGGCACAACAGCTTCCGGCAGATAGCTGCCCGGAGAAGCTTCAACACCCACAGCAGCCAGCAGTTCGATGATTTCCCGCTGATCCGCTTTCAGGCAGTTGGTGCGCAGAGTGACTGGCGGTGCCGCCAACAGTTTTTCAGCCAGCAGGGGCGCTTCGGTTGCACCGGCAGCCAGTTTGACATAGCCATAAAGTTCTGGCGGCAGGCTGTAATAAAGCGGGGCATTTTTGGGATTAATCAGCGGCGGCTGACGGGTAAGCGAGCGCAGCACCGCGTTGACCAGACCGCAAGCCTGCGGCCGCGCCAGTTTCTGACAAAGCCGGACACTTTCATCCACAGCGGCACTGGGAGGTACCGAACGGCTATATAACAGCTGGAACACCCCTAAACGCAAAATGGTGCGTACGGTCGGCTCCAGACTGGCCAGCGACTGCTTAAGCCGCTCTGTCAAAACGTGATCAATTGTATAGAGTCGGGTGAGGGTGCCGTAAACCATTGCGGTTGTGAATGAACGCTGTTGCGCATTCAAGCCTGGCGCGCGGCCTGAAGGTGTCGAATTTTGGTTTGCAGCTTGTTTATCGCTTGCGTTTAAGCTTTCACCTGCCGAGTTTTCGGCATCATCGTCCAGTGCGCCGGCGAGTACCAGGTTCGCGTAGGCACCTTGTTCGAGTACGCGTTCCAGCGTATAAACAGCCGCGCTGCGGGCAGGATCCGGCGGGCGCCGACTGCCCTGCCCCGAGGGACGCTTATCTTTTGCTGGCAAACTCATGGTCAACGGCGGTTGCGGTTATTGCGCGAAAGCAGAATCAAGCGCGCCATGTTGGCGAAAGCCATTAAAGCGGAGGCTACATAAGTCATGGCGGCAGCCCGCAGCACTTTTTTTGCCCCGCTTAATTCTTCTGTGGTCAGAATCCCCTGGTCTTGGAGAACGGCAATCGCCCGGTTGCTGGCGTTAAATTCCACCGGCAGGGTGACAACATAAAACAGCACCGCGAAACCAAAGAGGAAAATGCCGATATTGGCCAGAGTGGTCATGCCCAGAATTAAGCCGAAAATAGCCATGTAAGGGCCGAAGCGTGAGCCGATATTGGCCACGGGCACCAGCATCGAGCGGATACGGTTGGGAATATAGCCAACTTCATGCTGAATCGCGTGTCCGGCTTCATGGGCCGCAACACCGATCGCTGCGATTGAAGGGCTGGAATGGGTTGCGTCTGAAAGCCGCAGTACATTTGTGCGCGGGTCAAAATGGTCGGTTAACTGGCCTGGTGTCCGTTCAATCCGGACAGTAAACAAGCCGTTCTGATCGAGAATCTGCCGTGCGGCAGCCTGGCCGGTCAAGCCCGAGCGGCTGGCTTCTTTACTGTATTTGGTAAAAGTACTTTTTACCGATGCCTGAGCAATCAGACTGAGGATTAACACTGGCACTATCAGTACAAGGTAAGTCCAGTCTATTCCGTAAAAGCCATAGCCCAGGGAAAGAAAACTGACTACGGTCATATTAATTACCTCCTAAAGGTGTGCCGAGCCGGTAGTTATGGGCGCAATCACTGCAGCTCATACGACGGCCGGCTTCGGTCTGGATTTCCAGTAATTCCAAAGTTCCGCTGCCACAGGCCACTTGAATACCCTCTGATGTACAGGCAGTTATAGTGCCTGGCTCCCAGCCGGAATCGCCGTTGCCCGCGCCTTCGTCAGTTGAAACGACGCGAGTCAGGAATACTTTGAGCCGTTTATTATCGCAATATGTATAGGCGCCCGGCCAGGGATTCAAGCCGCGAATAAAATTA
Organism: Clostridia bacterium; assembly: GCA_040772685.1. Taxonomy (GTDB): domain Bacteria; phylum Bacillota; class Clostridia; order Saccharofermentanales; family UBA5734; genus JAXGXQ01. The sequence goes on from JAXGXQ010000001.1 coordinate 565,455, forward strand.
AAAACCTCTTGGGCGGGCTTATTCCAGTCGATCTCGCCGTCTTTTCTGGTCAGCAGGCCGGTAACAGTTGCTTCGTCAGGGTTTTGCCGCCTCGGCTGCAGTGAACCGTCAAGCAGTCCTTTAATAGCGGGCAGAATCAGATCCGCTCCTAATTCAGCCAGCTTGTCCATCAGGCTGCCGGCATCATCAGTTGCTTCGATGGGAATGGCACGCTGCAGCAGGATATCGCCGGTATCCATGCCTTCGTCCATAATCATGATGGTAATGCCGGTTTCAGCATCACCGGCAACAATGCTGGCATGCACCGGTGAGGCACCGCGATGGCGCGGCAACAGAGAGCCGTGAATATTGAGCGCGCCCAGTCGCGGCACAGCCAGGACATCGGGAGGCAGAATTCGACCATAAGCAGCGGTAACAAACAAGTCTGGCTTAAACTCCGCCAGCTCGCGGGCAAATTCGCCTGTGCGCAGTCTGGTTGGCTGTAAAACCGGAATATTGTGTTCATGCGCCACAGCCGCCACCGGGCCGGGCTTGATCTCTTGTTTGCGGCCGACTGGTTTATCCGGCTGGGTTACAACCGCAACAGGCGTCAGACCGGCTTCGATCAAACGCTTCAGGGCCGGCACCGCGAAATCGGGTGTCCCCATGTAAATAATGCGCAACGCGTTATCAATCATGAGTGCTGTAGTTCACCCTTTACTTTATCTTTGAACAGGATTCCGTCCAGATGGTCATATTCATGGCAAATACAGACTGCCAGAATCTCTTCAGCTTCCAGCTCAAAGTGTTTGCCGTGCCTGTCCTGAGCCTTGATTTTCAAAGTCGCAGGGCGGTCAACCTCACCCCAGGTGTCGGGCACCGAAAGGCAGCCTTCTGTGGCTGTCTGGCAGCCTGAGGGTTCAACTATTTCCGGGTTGATAAATTCTTTCAAACCGGTTTCATCGTTCAAATCTATAACAAAAATCCGCCGCAAAATGCCAACCTGCGGAGCGGCCAGACCAATACCGTTGTTTTCGTACATTGTATCGGCCATATCATCCAGAAGTTCATGCAGGCGGCTGTCGAAGCGGTCGACAGGCCGGGATTTCTTACGTAATGTTTCGTCGCCGTCTTTTAAAATCTGACGGATTGCCATGTTAATTTTCCTTCCATGTCAGGTTAAAACTCAGCCGGCCTTTTTTGGTAACGGCTGTCTGACAGCCAGGCAGGCTGTCATGGGGCAAATGGGTATCAACTTATTATATCACAGATCAGGTCTGAAGGCCGTATGCATACCCCGCAGATGCACTTACATTAACTGATAAGGATCGATGTCAATTGACCTGGAAAGGCGCTGGAAGTCGAAGCGATCAAGCACCGGTGCGAGGAAAGCTGCCAGTTGTTCGGCGCTTTGTCCTTTGAGGACAATCCGCCAGCGGTAGCGGCCGCGGATTCGGTGAATAGGAGCACGCGTAGCGTCAAAAAGTTCAATATCCCCATAACCCTGCTCAGCCCGGCGGTGCGCTGCCAGAGCAGCATGCAGCAGCTGCGTGCGTTCACGCACTGTGCTTTCTGTTTGACCGGATAATGTGGCGACAGCAATTGAGCCAAACGGCGGATAGCGCAGCTGGCGGCGGAAAGCTACTTCCTCCTGGTAAAAAGTGAGGTAGTCCTGGGCCGCGGCACAGCGGATCGCGAAATCGTCGATATTGTAAGCCTGGATTATCACCTTCCCCGGCTCATCGCCCCTGCCGGCACGGCCGGCAGCCTGGGTGATTAAGGCAAATGCGCGCTCGGCAGCCCGGAAATCGGAAAGCCCGAGCATTAAATCAGCAGCGAGAACTCCAACCAATGTGACGTTGGGGATATCATGGCCTTTGGCGATCATCTGGGTGCCGATCAGCACGTCGGCTTCCCTGTTAATAAAACTGGCCAACAGTTCACCGTGAGACAAACGCGCCGCCGTTGTATCCTGATCCATCCGCAGGGTGCGGATTTCAGGAAACTCTTTGCGCATCAGCTCTTCAACCTGCTGGGTACCGGCGCCGAAGCGGCCGATCCTCTTGCTGCCGCAATTTGGACAAGTGGTGGGGATCGAGTTGATCCGGCCGCAATAATGGCAGATCAACTGCTCCTTCAGCTGCCCCGGCGGCGCCCCTGCCACCTGCCGCGCATGACTGGTCATGGCCACACTGCAAACTCTGCAGCGGATCACCTTGCCGCAGTCACGGCAGAGGACAAAACCGGAGTACCCGCGCCGATTCAGCAGGATCATCGCCTGATGTCCGTTTTTCACAGCTTCGCGCAGCTCAGCTGCCAGCTCACGGCTGAACAGGCTGCGGTTACCGGCGGCCAGTTCGCTTCTCATATCAACAATTTTTGTTTTAGCCAGCTCGGCATCAGTTGCCCGTTCACTCAAAGTCAGTAAAGTCGAGTACCCGGATTCAGTGCGCTGAAAACTTTCAATTGAGGGGGTTGCTGTGCCGAGCAGCAAAACCGCCCCATGGTCACGAGCCCGCATCCGGGCAATATCCCGGGCATGATAGCGCGGATGTGTTTCCGATTTATAAGTTGATTCTTGTTCTTCGTCAAGCACTATCAGACCGATATTGGCCAGAGGAGCGAAAATTGCCGACCGGGCGCCAACCACCAGCCGGATTTCGTCGGCCAGAATCCGGTTCCATTGCTCAGCGCGCTCCGAGGGCAGCAGACGGCTGTGCAAAACTGCGGCCGAAGTGCCGAAACGCGCCCTGATACGAGCTGTCATCTGTGGGGTAAGTGCTATTTCCGGCACCAGGATAATTACGCTGCGGTCGTTGGCAATAGCCTGTCTTGCGGCCTGTAGATAGATTTCCGTTTTCCCGCTGCCAGTAATGCCGAACAGCAGGAATTCTCTCAGTCCAGCAGTTGTCGCCTCGTCTGTCAGCGCCTGCAGGATTTGCGCCAGAGCCGCCTCTTGTTCTTCGTTCGGAATCAAGTCCTGAGCAAGCTCGGTTTCGTCCTCCGGCAGCGGTTCCTCCTCCGGGCGAAGATTAGTATTTTCAAATTGGATCAGGTCCTTTTTAGCCAGAGTGTTGAGTGTGGACCTGCTTACCTGAGCTGCAGCCATTAATTCTATGGCAGGCACCGAGCCATATTCGAGCAGTAATTCGATCACTCTGACCTGGCCAATGCGGTCAATCGCGCCATCGTTAAGGATGGACTGGGCTTCTTCCGGATCGGTCAGCATTACCATTCGTGTGCGTTTGCCGCGGATCGAAGTCACTGCTGCCGGCAACATACAGCGGATTGCGTCACCATAAGTGCAAATGTAGCGGTCACGCATACGGGCAGCCAGACGCAGCTGATCCGGCCTCAGTACCGGGCGCGGTGTCAACAGTTTCTGAATGGGTTTGATATAGAAATCGGAGCCGGCATCGGCCTTCAGCGCCTGGACATAGCCTTCCTGCAGGCGGCTGCCGCCGCCGAAAGGAACCTGCACCCTGCTGCCAACGGCTACCTGTCCCTGCATTTCGGCGGGGATAGCATAAGTATAGCTGCGATCAAAAGCACGGGTCGATTCGCGCAAAACAACATCACAGAACATCTATCTACCTCCCCGTTGATTTATTGCAGTAAGTTTCGTCAAGGTGCTCTTTTAGATATTATAAGGCATTGCCTTACTGGGCGAGATATTCAAACAAGTCAATCTGGGCCGATTCAGGCAACCCGTCAAGGCAGCCGGTTTCCGCCAGAGTCTCCAGAGCGCCGCTGCCGATACCAGCGCGGTTGCTCAGTTCGTCACGCGACTTGAATGGTCCGGCAGCGCGGGCAGCAACAATGTTTTCAGCCAAAGTGCGACTGATGCCGGGTACAGACGAAAGCGGCGGCCGGATCTGGTTTTCACCTTCGGGTAAAAAGCGGTAAGCATCCGACTTCATCAGGTCCAGCGGCAAAAATGAGAGGCCGCGCAGATGCATTTCCTCAATAATTTCGAGAATATAAAAAATCTTTTGTTCCCGGTCTGAAATCTCACGGAACCTGGATTGCAGGCTCTCGCGTTCCCGGCGCACTACGGCCATGCCGCGAATCATCAGCCGGCTGTCGAATTCATCCGCACGCACAGTATAGTAAGCGCTGTAATATTCTGCCGGGTAATTGACTTTGAACCAGGCGATCCGCAGCGACGAAATAGTATAGGCAGCGGCATGGGCCTTGGGGAACATGTATTTAATTTTTTTACAAGAATCGATATACCAGGCCGGAACGGCACACTCCTGCATCAATGTTTCCTGCTCAGGCAACAGTCCCCTGCCCTTACGTACTCTTTCCATAATGTCGAAGGCGGCTTTAGCCGGCAGCTGGTTATGGATCAGATAAGTCATAATGCTGTCGCGGCAACCGATAACCTCGTCGATTGTGCAGATACCATTGCGGATCAGTTCCTGGGCATTGCCTTTCCAGACGTCTGTACCATGCGAAAGCCCCATCAGCTGGACCAGATCAAAAAATCTGGTCGGCTTGGTTTCGCGGATCATGTCACGCGCCATAAAAGTGCCAAGTTCCGGCAGCCCCAGTGTTCCCGATTTAGCCGGTGATGTGCCCTCAGGAATGCCAAGTGCTTCTGTTGATTGAAACAGCGACATTACCGCCGGGTCCGGAATCGGAATCGTGTTAACGTCTACGCCTGTCATGTCACCCAGAACTTTCAGCATGGTAGGGTCATCGTGACCGAGAATGTCAAGCTTTAGAATCGTATCGTGCATCGAATTGAAGTCGAAATGAGTAGTGATTATTGCGCTGTCCTTTTTATCAGCAGGATGCTGGATCGGCGTGAAGTCGAATATTTCCCTCTCTTTAGGCACTACTACAATGCCGCCGGGATGCTGGCCTGTGGTGCGCTTTACCCCAACAACCCCGCTGGCCAGCCGGCCAATTTCAGCCTGGGCTACCTTTTCTTCCCGGTTTTCAAAATACTTGCCCACAATGGCAGCTGCATTTTTGTCGGCAAAGCTGCTGATTGTGCCTGCCCGGAAAGTGTGGCTGCTGCCGAACATTTCTTCAATGAATCGATGCGCCCGTGGCTGGTAGTCGCCGGAGAAATTCAGGTCGATGTCCGGTTGTTTGTCGCCATTGAAACCCAGAAAGGTTTCAAAGGGTATGTCCTGACCTTCTCGCAACAATTCAGTACCGCAATCCGGACAGGAACGTAATGGCAGGTCATAACCCGAACCGTAGCTGCCGGTGGGCATGAACTCACTGAAATGGCAGCTGGGGCAGACATAGTGCGGCGGCAGAGGATTAACCTCGGTAATGCCGCAAAAAGTTGCAGCCAGCGAAGAGCCAACTGAACCACGCGAGCCGACAATATAGCCGTCTTCGTTAGATTTTTTTACCAGATGATGGGCAATGTAGTACATGATCGCGAAGCCGTTGTCGATAATCGAGCTCAGTTCTTTATCCAGGCGCTCCTGAACAACCGGCGGCAGGCTGTCTTCCCGGCCATAAAGTTCGTGCGCTTTGTTGTTGACAATTGCCCGTACCTGGTCGGCAGCTTCGGGAATAACCGGCGGGAATGAGCCATCCGGGAAAGGTTTAAGATCAGCTTCAATCCGCTCCGCTATCTGGCGGGGTGCTTCTATAACCACAGCTTCTGCCTTGGCGTTGCCCAGATAGGAGAAAGCCGTCAGCATCTCTTCGGTTGTGCGAAAATACAGTCCGGCCTGGCGGTCAGCATCGCTGTAGCCCAAGTCAGCCTGCAGAATGCGGCGGTAAACCTCATCGCGCGGCTCCAGAAAATGGACGTCGCAGGTGGCGCAGGTAGGCCGACGGACACGTTCACCCAGGGCTACAACCAGTTTATTCAGGTTTTCCAGATCAGCAGTCAGATTCAAACCGCTATCTTCTTTTAGCAACAAAAAGTGATTGTTGGTCAGGGGTTGAATTTCCAGATAATCGTAATAGCGGGCCAGTTTGATCAGTTCAGCTGAATCCAGCGCGTTCATGGCCTGGTCAGGATTGTTGCCCGCCTGACGGTACAAATCTATGACTGCTTTGAAAATTTCGCCCTGCTCACAGGCACTGCCCAGCAACAGACCGGCGCGCAAATAAGTCAGGAGGCTTTTAGGTATCCGCGGACGGCGGTGAAAATACTGCGTGTGTGATTCCGAAACAAGTTTATAGAGGTGGTAAAGGCCGAGTGGATTCTGCACCAGCATAATTATGTGGTGAACCTGGCGATTATTTTCCACAACTTGCTCGGCGGTCAACTGGCCAACCAGCAGATTAAGATCGTCAAGAGCAGGTAAAACAGCAGCCCTGGACTCGCCTGTTAACTCAGGTGCGGCCTCGGCAGCTGCTGCGCCAGCCTCAACGCTGCTAACTGCAGCGTTACCGTCGTTGGCCTGAGGCGTATTGTTCGCTGCTTGCTTTGAAATTACCTGATCAAGCAGAGAAGCAAAAATTTTGCCGCAAGTCATGGCGTCGTCTAGTGCCCGGTGATGACAGCCGGGTTCGACACAGCAGGCGGCGGCTACTGTCGGCAGCTTGTGATTGCGTAATTCAGGATGCAGATACCGGGCCAAAGGCAAGGTATCGATCAGGGGCGGGTTAAAGTGCAAGCGCGGATCATTCTCATGTCCGGTACGGAAACCCTCGGCCCGCAGGAAGTTGAGATCAAACAGGGCATTGTGCGCGACTACCGGCAAATCACCCAGAAAATCCTGCAGCTGCCGGAGCGCTGTCAAGTTATCCGGAGCGCCTGTCAGCATTTCGCTTGTTATACCGGTCAATTCCGTCGTCCGGGCGTTCAGCGGTGCGCCCGGGTCGACAAAGCTCTGCCAGGAAGCCGCTACGCGAAAACGGCCAGCCCTGTTTTCTGCCGGCGGTAAAGCACCTGCCTCAAGTGGTACAAAGTGGACGGCGGCAATTTCAATCAGCCTTTCGCTGTTGCAATCCAAACCAGTCGTTTCGACGTCCAGCGCCATAAAACCGTTTGCCAGATCAACACCGGCACAGTTATAAGCAACTGTGGGACCGTCATCAACCAGATAACCCTCCATGCCGTAAATAATCTTAATCGGTTTACCCTCGGCAGCAGCTTTCAGCGCTGCTTTACGGGCATCAGGGAAAGACTGAACCACACCGTGGTCGGTTATGGCTACTGCTTCGTGGCCGAAGTTCGCTGCCGTGCGGATAACCTGAGCAGCGTCGCAAACGGCGTCACGGGCACTCATTTTGGTGTGGCAATGCAGCTCGACTCGTTTGGTGGCAGCATTATCGCTGCGGCCGCGTGGCTTCTGGGCTGCGGATATCCCGAGCACCTGCGCTTGCAGTTCACCGCTGTAACGGGCATCGAGCTTTACTTCAGCATGGACATTTACCGTTTTGCCCTTTAGTTTGTCGTTTAAAACCGCCTGGTCTTCCGGTTTAGCAAAAATTATGCATTGGATTGTATTGCTGAAATCAGTCAGATCAAATTTAACCAGCAACCGATAACCGTCGCTGACCAGACGGGTTTCCAGATTAAGAATTTCACCTGTCAGCGAGACAAAACCGGATTCACTGTTAATATCAGCAATTTGAGTTAAGCTCAAAGCCGGATTCAGACGGCCCCAGATGTCGCCGGGCTGGCTGGGCGGGCGGCGGTAAGTACGGCCGCTGTTCCTACGGGCATTGGCGTTGGCATCATTGCCGCCTCTGTTATAAGTGCCGGCACCTGCATTGTTGCCGACCGGCGAATTACCGCCAAAGTCATTGCTGCTGTTTTTACCATTGCCGCCTTTAACATAGTTGCTGCCGTTTACTGCCCCGTCAGCAGGCGCTCCGTTATTTGAACCGTAAGCTGCCAGTTCAGTCTGCCGCAAAACAGCCGTTTCCCGGGTGAGCGCCTCTGCCTCAGCGCGGGCATTTCCGGTCAGATCAAAATCAACGGGTTCCAGTCTGAATTCTGTCTCAGTGCCGGTAGCAAATTTCCCCAGAGCAGTCAAGCGTTCGGGCAGCTTAGTATTTTCCGGACTGAAACATTCAGCGGGTATTTCAATCACAACTGAATGTTCATCAGCTTTAAAAACCCCTCGAGCCAGCGTTATAGCAGCTAAAGAGTCTTTATGCCATAAATGCCGCACCAGCCAGTCCGAGAGGCCGGCAAGATATTCCGCGTTTGCTGTTGTATTTACAGCCGCAGCGTTGCCGGCCGCACTGTCCGAAGTTGCATCGGCCTGTTTTTGGCAAAGAATGACTTCATTTACACCGAGGGCATTTTCCAATACTTCTTCTAAAGCGCAAAGTATTTTACCAGGCAGACGAGTTTCAACAGAGATCAACAGACGCAACTGGCCGCCCTGATACATTTTGATGCGCTGGACTTTTCCCTTCAGGCCGCTGAATGGCTCTGCCTGTTTGGTATCGGTTACGAGATGCTGAATAAATCCGGAAAGTTCTGGCGGCATGTGCGGCTCCTTGTTTTTGGCTGATCTTTTGCTTAATCGAATGCTATTCTAAGCAATGAAACTTAATCGGTCAAACCGTTCCGCCGGAACGTACAATTGCGTCAATTTCTGCCATTAAAGCATCAACCGCCTCTGCCTCAGATACTTTGCGCACGATTTCGCCACCGCGAAACAAGAGGAAAACGCCGTGTCCGCCGGCAATGCCGACGTCTGCACCTCTGGCTTCACCGGGGCCGTTTACGGCACAACCCATGACAGCCACCCGGAGCGGCGCCGACACCTTTTTGAGCCGTTCTTCCACTTCTGTGGCGATTCGGACCAGGTCGACCTCAGTGCGGCCGCAAGTAGGACAGGAGATGAATTCCACCCCGTGTCGGCGCAGGCCCAGAGCCTTTAAAATGCTATATGCAGTGCTGACTTCTTCAACAGGATCGGCAGTCAGAGACACTCGCAGAGTATCGCCAATGCCTTCTGCCAACAAAGTGCCAATGCCGACAGCGGAGCGGATCGCGCCCTCGCGGAAAGTACCGGCTTCGGTAACGCCCAGATGCAGCGGATGATCTGTCCGATCGGCCAGCTGCCGATACGTTTCAATCGTTAAGGCCGGATCGGATGATTTTATTGAAACAACCAGTTGATCATAGTCAAAGTCTTCAATCTGTTTAATTGCCTCCAGTGCTGACTCAGTCATGGAACGAGCGTTGACGCCGCCGTAGCGGTCGAGCATTGCCTGGCTGAGCGAACCGGAATTAACACCGACCCGGATCGGAATTTCATGTTCACGAGCTGCTTTTACTACAGCTGCGATGCGTTCAGGCCCGCCGATGTTGCCGGGGTTGATCCGGATTTTATCGGCGCCTGCCTCAATCGCGGCGATTGCCAACCGGTAATCGAAATGAATATCGGCAACCAGAGGCAGCGGTGATTTTGCTTTAATTTGGGCGAAGGCGGCAGCTGCAGCCTGATCGGGCACGGCAAGGCGGGTTATTTCACAACCTGCTGCCTGCAGCCGCTCAATCTGTGCCAGCGTTGCCGCGACATCGCGGGTGTCAGTGTTGTTCATTGACTGGACAGCAACAGGCGCGCCGCCGCCGATCAAGACATCACCTACGCGCACCTGACGTGTTTTCCGACGTTCAAACATTGCTTGCTCCTTTTTGCTTAACGTCCGGTCAGACGCAAAATATCAAAGAAGAGTCCGGCCAGAGCCAACATAATGATTAGTGTGATGCCCACAACGCCGACAATGCTCTGTACTTTAGGCGATAAGCGCTTACCGCGGATTCCTTCCAGACCGATTAGAACCAGGTGGTTGCCGTCAAGCGGCGGGATCGGCAGCAGATTCATAAACCCAAGGCTGACCGAAATCAAGGCAAACATCCAAAGCAGTTCGATAACCTTTTGAGTTAAAGTAGTGTCATTGGCAACTGTATCGCTGATCATGGTGACAACACCAACAGGGCCGGCTAGAGAATCACGCGGTGCGATATCGCCGGAGATCAGCCGGCCGATGCTCTTTACAGTCAATTTAACAATAGACCAGGATGACTGCACTGCCTGCTCAACAGCAGGAAAGAAAGCCTTGCTGGATGAAAAATACACTCCCCGCGGCAATAAGTCATTATATTCTGTGGCAGCCATTGTGAGGTCGAGCTGCTGCCCCTGCCGAATTATCGTAATTGTAAACGGTTTGCCTGCGGTTGCGGCAACAGCGGCGCTGAAGGCTTCACGATCAGAATAAGGCACGCCGTCAGCAGCCAGCAGAATGTCCTCGGGCTGCAATACCGGGTTGCCACCGTTGGATGTAGCATCGACTGTGTTGACAACGCCGCCACCTTGCTGTGTTTCCGGCTTAACCTGAACACCTAGACGGTAATTCTTCAGGTAAATCGGCTTGATCACAACCTGACGAACTTCTTTGTCTGCGCCACGCACTGTCAGTTCCAGCGGTGCCGCCGGATCGTGGAAAAATTCAACAAAACCGTAATCAAGCGGAGTACGGATCACCTCGCCTTCCGCGGCGATTATCCGGTCCCCTGCCTTGAGATCGGTTGCGGCAGCCTGTGTGTTTTCATAGACAGCCGGCACGATCGGCAGAGTAAAGCCAAAAGCTGTAAACATAATCAAAAACGCCAGGATGCCGGAAAGCAGGTTGAGCGCCGGGCCGGTGGCGATTACTATCGCCCGGGCCCATTTTGGCCGATTAAAAAAGGCGCCCGGGTCATTACTGACGTCACCGTCTTCTTCATACTCCCCGGCAAAGCTTACTGATGCGCCGATCGGCAACAGCCGCAGCGAATAGCGGATGCCATTACGCTCGGTGCTGAAAATTTTCGGTCCCATGAAAATTGAGAATTCCTCTATGGTGAAACCCAGTGCCCTGCCGGTAAGGAAGTGACCGAGCTCGTGCACGATCATCATGACACTGAGGATAAGAATACCAATAACAATACCCATAAATAGTTAACTCCTTCAGGAGATTTTCTGCAATTGGCGCCGGGTTTCCGCGTCAACTGCCAGAACTGCGTCCAACGACAGGTCAGAGCAAAAGCCATTTTTCAGGTGAGTGTTCATAGCTTGTTCGACCAGCCTGTCAATATCCAGAAATTTGATTTCACCAGCCAGAAAACGTGCGACAGCAACTTCGTTTGCCGCGTTCAGCACTGTCGGCATCGTGCCGCCCTGACGGGCAGCTGTATAGGCCAGTTCGAGCAGACGGAAGGTTTTAACGTCCGGCTGCTCAAAAGTCAGCGAATTGCTTTCTGCGGTAAAGGGGTCGAAGGGTCGGCCTGTTCCTTGCAGCCGCTCGGGATAGGTCAAGGCCAGCTGTATTGGCTGGCGCATGTCCGGAAAACCCAATTGCGCCAGTACCGAGCCATCTTTCAGCCGAACCATGGAGTGAATGATGCTTTGGGGATGGATGACAACTTCAATCTGATCGACCGAAACGGCAAAAAGATGCGCTGCCTCAATTACCTCAAGCCCTTTGTTCATCATTGTGGCGCTGTCAATGGTGATTTTGCCGCCCATGCGCCAGACTGGATGATTCAATGACTGCTCCAGGGTCGCCTTGCTGAGCAGCTCGCGGTTCCAACCGCGGAAAGGGCCGCCCGAAGCTGTGAGGAATATTTTGTCCAGGCTGTGCGGCGGTGTGCCCATCAGGCACTGCCAGACAGCCGAATGTTCGCTGTCAACGGGGAGAATGCTCCCGCAACCTGAATTTACCAGGGGCATAACAATATCACCGGCTGCAACCAGGGTTTCCTTGTTAGCCAGGCCCACAGCCTTTTTGGCTTTGAGTGCTTCCAGAACAGGCAGCAGGCCATTTACTCCCACCATGGCGGCCATCACCATTTCGCTTTCAGGCAGAGTCGCGATGACTTTGTTGCCTTCCTGACCATGCCAGATCTCAATCGCCGGATTCAGGTCACTCAGGCGTTCTTGCATAAGCATGGCATCAGCATTTTCCGCTACGCTGATCGCGCGCGGCAGAAAACGGCGTACTTGTTCTTCAAGTAAATCGAGATTGCGCCCGGCCGCCAGGCCAACAACATTTATGCCCAGATGAGCAGCAACTTCCAATGTTTGGGTGCCGATCGAGCCGGTTGAACCCAAAACAGAGAGATATTTAATCATATTGAACCTTTCGTAAAAAGAAAAACTGCCAGCGCCGTAACCATAAGGGCTACCGGCATAGTAAACAGCACACTGTCAAAACGGTCAAGTATACCGCCATGGCCAGGCAGTATTGTGCCAAAATCCTTAACACCGCACCAGCGTTTAATCGCCGAAGCCAGCCAGTCTCCCATCTGAGAGGCAACACTGAACAATGTGCCGGCAATAATAATCAATAGCAAATGCTCGCCGGCCAGCTTGTTAAGTGTAGGGCTTTCGCGCATGAACACCAGGAAATACAAGCCGACAAACAAAATTGTGCCCATAATGCCACCGATACTTCCCTCGATCGTTTTCTTAGGGCTGAGGCGGGGGACAATTTTGTGGCGCCCGAACATAGTGCCGACAAAGAAAGCAAAGGTATCGGAAACCCAAGGGGTTATCAACCCGAGCAGCATCCAGAAATAACCGTCCGGCACAGTAGTGAGAATAATGACGGGATTACTGAGCGGGAACGCAATATAGGCTGTCAACAGCGCGTTTACAGCGGCATGCGGCAGTGCTTGCGGCGAACCGGCAATCAGCTGTATAACTGCGAGCACGCCCATGGCAACCAAAATGAAAAAGCAGACCAGCGCCGTTATGGCAATCAGCAAAGGCCCTGTGCCGACGGCAGCGAATTTACTGCTTCGGGCCAGCAACAGCGGCAGCAGAACGATCAGCGTGTTAAACAGCGGCAATATGGGGGAAACCCGGATTTTAGCCTTGACAAAAGTGTGCTGCAGCTCGCGGGTCAGGATAAAGGCCAGCAGTGCATAAAACGCATAGAGCAGTGACGGCAGCCAGTAGCCGGGGATTACAATCGCGGTAATCACTAAAGTAAAAATTATTCCAGTGATGATGCGCTGTCTCATGATATTCCCAGGCCTCCAAACCGACGGTCACGTTCTGCGTAAGCTTGCATAGCCCGCTGAAAGCTGTCTTCGTCGAAGTCCGGCCAAAGTACATTATCGTAATGAAATTCAGTATAGGCTGCTTCGTAAAGCAAAAAATTGGAGAGCCGCTTCTCGCCGCTCGGCCGGATCAGCAGATCAGGGTCGGGTACATCCGGCAAATAAAGCGCACCGGCAAATGTGGCTTCAGTGATATCTTCAGGGTTCAGTCTCCCGGCTTTTACTTCCTGCGCCAGCTTACGGCAAGCGTCAACAATCTCCCGACGGCCGCCGTAATTCAGCGCCACTATCAGCTGCATTTTGTCCCGCTCCAGTGAATTGCCTTCCGCTTCGGCTACCGTGCGGCGGACATTTTCCGGCAATTCAGCGATATCGCCAGTAAAGCGGATACGGATACCTTCTTCGGCAAGCTCGGGATCGTAACGCTGGAAAAACTCAACAAAAAGGTTCATGAGAGCGGTCACCTCAGCTTCAGGACGTGACCAGTTTTCGGTCGAAAACGCGTATACTGTCAGGTATTTAATGCCCTGACGGCCGCACAGACGACATAGTCTCTTCAGGTTTTCAGCCCCGGCCCGATGGCCGGCCTGACGCGGCAAACCGCGCTGTCTGGCCCAACGGCCATTACCGTCCATAATCACCGCAAGGTGAACAGGTACAGCCTTTGCCGCCACATTCCCGGCGCTCAAAACCGTTTCGGCTGATCCTGCTGCCGTCGCTGTTTCCGCACTCTGCCTAGACTTAACCTTTTTTTTCTTTTTACTGAAGACCTGGAACAGATTCTTCATACCACAGCCTCCAGACGTGCAAAAATGGCCGGGCCTCGCGGCCCGGCCGAGCCAGTGCTGCGGCACGCTTGCCTTACTGACCCAGGCGAATTCAAAGTTCCATCAGATCCTTTTCTTTTTCGGCAACAGCTTTGTCGACTTCGGCTACAAAACGATCTGTCATTTTTTGAATATTTTCTTCAAATTCAGCCATTACATCTTCAGTGAGCTCTTTTTTCTTCAAATGGCCGCGATATTTGTCCAGGGCTTCCCGGCGAATATTGCGAATCGCGATCTTGCTTTCCTCGCCCAGTTTGGAAACCTGTTTAGCCAGTTCCTTGCGGCGTTCTTCCGTTAGGACGGGGAAAACGAGGCGAATCATTTTACCGTCGTTTGAGGGGTTAATCCCTAAATCCGAAGATTGAATCGAACGTTCAATCGCTTTGAGCGAGGTGGGATCCCACGGGGTTATAGTTATCAGACGCGGCTCCGGTACCTGAATATTGGCAACCTGCTGTATGGGAGTCTGCACCCCATAATAATCAATCGAGATCCGGTCAAGCACTCTGGGGTTCGCCCTGCCTACTCGAATCGCGTTAAATTCATCCATAAGAACATTCATGGTTTTGTTCATCCGCACTTCGTACGGTTTATAACTTTCTTTGGTAATCTCAATCATCGCCATTTGGGCACCTCCGGTATCACTGCTAATAATCAGGATATTATTAACATTATAGTAGAATCGGCCCGCCTGTTCAATTCAAGAGACAATAGTACCGATATTTTCGCCTTTTGCCATCCGGACAATGTTTTCCGGGTCTTTCATGCTGAAAACAGCGATGGCAATGGAATTGTCACGGCAAAGAGCCGCGGCAGTCGCGTCCATTACTCCCAGATTCAGCTGCAGCACTTCGTCATGGCTGACACGCTCATAACGCACAGCGTCTGGGTATGTGTTTGGATCCTTGTCATAAACGCCGTCGACGTTAGTGGCTTTAAAGATAATATCGGCTTCAATTTCCGAAGCGCGCAGGGCAGCAGCCGTGTCTGTCGAAAAGAATGGATTGCCGGTACCGCAGGCAAAAATTACTACGCGGCCTTTCTCTAAATGGCGCAAGGCGCGTTTGCGAATATAAGGTTCGGCGATTTGACGCATATCGATCGCGCTCATGACCCTGGTGGTCACGCCGCTTTGTTCCAGAGCATCCGAAAGAGCCAGCGAATTCATCGCTGTAGCCAGCATACCCATATGGTCGGCCGAGACTCTGTCCATCCCTTCGCTTGTTCTGCCTCGCCAGAAGTTGCCGCCGCCAACTACAATTGCCACTTCCAGGCCAAGTTCCACGAGTCGGCGCACTGTTTCGCCAAGCTGGTGCAGAGTTTCGTTGTCAATCCCAAACTTGCGCTCACCCGCCAGTGCTTCACCGCTGATTTTAAGCAGGATTCTTTTAAATTTTGTCTCAGCCATGTTTACCTCCGAACCACGAATAAATATTGCTTAACCACGCATAAATACTGCTTTAAAAAAGGGACATGCGGTGCATGTCCCTTCAAGTAGTTTTGATCAGTTAATCTGCTTCATGACTTCACAAGCAAAATCTTCTTCTCTTTTCTCCAGGCCCTCACCCATCTCATATCGGGTAAAGCGGCGAATGGAGATCTTCTCGCCGATTTTACTGGTCAGCTCTTTCACGACATCCCCAATTTTCTTACTGTCGTCTTTAACGAATGCCTGCTCCAGCAGTACGGCTTCCTCATAGAATTTTTTAATCCGGCCGTCAACGATTTTGTCGACGATTTTTTCCGGTTTACCTTCATTCAAGGCCTGGTTGCGGGCGATCTCACGCTCTTTAGCAAGTTCAGCGGCGGGAATTTCCTCAATGGAAACCCAGCGCGGTGACATTGCGGCGATTTGCATCGCGACGTCACGCACAAAAGCACGGAACTCTTCGTTGCGGGCGGCAAAATCGGTTTCAATATTGACTTCCAGCAAAACACCGATACGGCCTTCAGCATGAATATAAGCGTCAACAATGCCTTCAGCGGCGATACGTGTCTGCTTTTTATCAGCAGAAGCCATACCTTTTTCGCGCAGCCAGACAATCGCTTTTTCCATGTCTCCACCGGATTCGGTCAGAGCTTTTTTTACATCCATCATGCCTGAACCAGTCTTCTCGCGCAGTTCTTTAATCATATCAATTGTAATGTCAGCCATATTAGTTCCTCCTGAACAAGTCTTTCAGCCTTTTTGCGGCTGGTTATTTTATGAGTTGTCTGGTTGTGCCGCGCTGTTAAAGGCGGCGATCACTTAATTCAGGCCTCCATGGCCTCTTCTGCTTCCTGCTCGGCTTCCGCAGCAGCTGTTTCGGCTGCAACTTCATCCATCTGCTCGCCTTGACGTCCTTCAATAACGGCGTCAGCCATTTTGCCGGCGATCAGCTTGACAGCACGGATAGCGTCATCATTACCGGGAATAATATAGTCAACTTCGTCAGGATCGCAGTTTGTATCTACGATACCGACAATCGGGATACCCAAACGACGTGCTTCGAGAACAGCAATGTGTTCTTTGCGCGGGTCAACAACAAACATGCAGTTCGGCAGGGTTTTCATGTTCTTGATACCGCCGAGGTTCTTCTCCAGTTTTTCCATTTCAAGTTTTAGTTTGGCAACTTCTTTTTTCGGCAGAACATCGAAGGTGCCGTTTTCTTCCATCGTAGTCAGCTCGTCCAAACGGGCGATACGCTTGCGGATGGTGGTGAAGTTGGTCAGGGTGCCGCCCAGCCAGCGGTTATTGATAAAGTACATGCCGCAGCGTTCGGCTTCCTCACGGATCGAATCCTGCGCCTGTTTCTTGGTGCCCACAAAAAGCACTGTGCCGCCATTCATCGCGATATCGCGTACGAAGTAATAAGCTTCGTCGGCTTTGCGGACGGTTTTTTGCAGATCAATAATGTAGATGCCGTTACGTTCTGTGTAGATGTACTCCGCCATTTTGGGATTCCAGCGGCGGGTCTGGTGACCGAAATGTACTCCGGCTTCCAGAAGCTGTTTCATGCTGATAACTGCCATTTTTTGATTTTCCTCCTGTTTTATCCACCACAGCGCTCTGGTCGCGGCCCGCGGGCCGGCAACAGGAAGGCAACTGTGTGCGTGATGTATCTGGCCAGATAATTTGACCGAACAAAATTGTATCATAGACTCGAAAGGCTTACAAGCCAGGTTTAGCAGGTGTCAGCAGATTTTTCCCTGCTAAATTTTCTGCCAGTCACCGCATCCCGACAAAATTTGTCTATAATAGAGTAAAATTAGCTGGGCAATATAAAGAGTTAGTCGGAGGATATCATGCTTACAGAAAACCTGAACCGGTTCGCAGTTGAAAATGGCTGGTACCGAAACGAAAAAGAAGGTAGTGTCTACGGGGTTCATTGCGGCTACCCCTTCACAATTACTGACGGCCGTAATTTTAAAGCCTTCATAACGCCGGTGGCCGGGATAGACGCAAATACTCTCGCGGCTTTGCACAATTACTTTGCTGAGCATAAGAAAGAACTAAAGCTGATCAACTATAGCATCAGCGATAATTTTCTGGTTTTTCGCGTGAAGGAACCGGTTTTTGCGCTGCCGATTGAGTCAATACAGCATATACTCGATACCGTGACGCTGTTTATGGAGGAGCAGAAAGTACCTGTCAACGCCTGCGTGGTCTGCGGCCTGCCTGCAGAAAAACGCGGTCTCTATTACGGTTTGTATGCCTGTCTGCACCGGCATTGCGTCAATCTTGAGCCAGTTGATTTTACCCCAATACGGAATGACGATCAGGCAGATTCAGAAAAGGATGACCCGGCAGCAGCGGCAGCAGCCGAAATCAGCGCTGCTGATTCCGCCTTAATTGCCGAGAATATCAAATATCACTCGATGGAAGAATACATGCCGGCAATGACTGAAGCCCTTACAGAACTCTGCAGCATTCCCAGCGTAAAAGGCGAACCGACGGCTGAAGCTCCTTACGGAGCCGAAACGCTGCGCGCCCTGCAGGCATTCCTGGCACTGGGCGAAAGTCTGGGTCTGAAGGCGGTTAACCTCGACGGCCGGGCCGGCTACGTTGAAGCGGGCAGCGGTGAACGTCTGATCGCCGCACTCTGCCATCTTGACGTTGTCCCCGCGGGAGAAGGCTGGACAGCCAATCCTTTTGAGCCGCAAGTACTCGCCGACCGTGTTGTGGCCCGCGGCGCCATCGATGACAAAGGGCCGGCCGTAGCCGCGCTTTATGCTTTGAAAGCTTTGCTGGATGAAGGCAAAGAGCTGGCTGCCCGGGTGCGCATTATTGTCGGACTCGATGAAGAAAACGGCAGCACCTGCATGGAACATTATGTTAAGACCAGTGAACTGCCAACAGCGGGTTTTACCCCCGATGCCGATTTCCCGGTGATTTACGCCGAAAAAGGCATTGCCTGGTATCGCCTCTCCGCTTCGAGGAAAGCTGATACTGCCAATGAAGATGCTAACGACACCTATTATAAAGCTGCCAATGATTCTGCCGATCAGACTGCAAATCAGGCTGTCGATCAGACTGCAAATCAGGCTGCCGCAGTGCGTCTGGTTGCGGCCAAAGCCGGTAACGTTGCGAATATGGTGCCGGACACCTGCACCTTAACCTTGCTTGACGCGGCAGGTCAGACAATAACGGAACAGTACCATGGGCGCAGTGCCCATGGCAGCCGGCCCGAAGCCGGTGAAAACGCGATTGCCAAGGCGTTTGCTGCGCTCGCTCCCCGCCTTGAAGCCACTGGCACCGGCGATGCATTTGTCACAGCTTTCAATAAGCTGATCGCCGCTACAACCGATGGCAGTCTGGCCGGCCTGGCCGGCCAGGATGAATCCGGCAAGCTTACTTTGAATGCCGGCGTTTTAGCGTTGGATGAAACCAAAGCTGAGCTTGATATTGATATCCGCTATCCGGTAACCTGGCAGCTGATCGATGTGGAGCAGCGCTTGCGTGACGCGGCTGCCGCAGTTGGGCTGGAAGTAGGCCTTATCCGCGAGCAGGCGCCGCTCTATTCACCCCGCGATCTGCCGCTGGTTCGTACCCTGATGCAAGTTTATTCGGCGATCACAGGAGATACTGAAGCTCAACCATTGGCAATTGGCGGCGGCACCTACGCCCGCTCCATGCCCAATATTGTCGCCTTTGGCCCTGGTTTTCCGGCTGAGCCGGATAACGCTCATCAGCCGGACGAATCAATTTCGCTGGCTGCTTTCGAGAAAGCGGCACGCATATACCGGGAGGCTTTCCGGGCACTTGTTTTTTGAATCGAGGGCACATGCCAGCCAACGACTATACTTATAGCACCGAGCGCCTGCGCCTTAGTGTCCTGGATGAAAGAGACGCTAAGGCTGTGCTTGATTACTACCGTCATAACCGCGACTTTCACCAGCCGTGGTTTTCGTTCCGTGCTAAATCAGTTTTTACACTTGATCATCAACGCCAGCAGTTGGAGCTGGAATATAACGCATTTCTAAACGGCCGGGCATTGCCTTTGTATTTATTTGCAGCCAATGAACCGGGCCAGATTATTGGCAGAGTCGCCTTCACAAATATTATTCGCGGCAGCTTCCAGTCCTGCTTTCTGGGCTACAGCCTGGCTGAGCGAAGTGTAGGCCATGGCTATGCTTTTGAAGCCATATCGGCAGCACTGAAGGTCATTTTTTCCGATTTCAGACTCCATCGGGTGGAAGCAAATATTATGCCTCACAATGCCCGCTCTATCTCGCTGGCACAGCGGCTCGGCTTTCGGCTCGAGGGCATTTCGCGCCGTTATCTGGAAATAAATGGCCGCTGGGAAGACCATCTCAGGTATGTCAAGCTGAACGAGCCGGAATTCACGGCCGATGCAGATACTGCCGAATTTACAGGCGATCGCATTATTGTCCGTCAGCTTGACGAGCCGGATGTGCCTGCAATTATTAAATATTACGAGCGCAACCGGGAATGGCTGAGCGAGTATAACCCCGCAACCGATCCTTCGTACCTGACTTCGGCATACTGGCAGAAGCAGATCGCTCAACAAAGGTACATTCTGGCGGAAAATACCCAGCTTGACCTCGGCTTATTCCTGCCTGACAAACCAGATTACCTGGCGGGCATGATCAATTTCAGTAATTTTGAACCTTTGCCTTACTCAAGCTGTGAACTGGGTTTTTCTGTCGACAAACTATTAGCCGGCAGGGGCATCATGTTCGAAGCCTTGATGCTTGCCCTTAACTATATCTTTAGTGGTTATGGTGTTAACAGAGTCAGCGCCCGCGTCCTTCCCCGGCACGAACAAAGCCTGCGCCTGCTTAAACTGCTGGGCTTTCAAACGGAAGGCAGCCTGCGCCAGGGTGTCAAACTGCACGACAGCTTTGAAACAGTATCCTTGCTTTCACTTTTAAGTGAAGATTTTGCAAAGAATTAGGCAAGCTCCCGCTGTTTGATCATGCCCCGCAGCAAACGCATTTCGCGGGTAATCAGGACTGCGGTAATAATGGTCGCCGTCAGGTCTGCAATTGGCATTGCCATCCAGACTCCAGTTATGCCAAATATTGACGGCAGAATCAGATACAGCGGCGCCAGGACAATGATCTGCCGCAACATGCTCAACAGCAGTGAAATGCGTGCCTTGCCGATACTTGTGAAATATATCGTGGAAATAACCTGAAAGCCAATAATCGGCAGCATCAACGTGACAATCCGGATGCCCTCAGTTCCAATGCGGTTCAGCTCCACGTCCTTAATAAAAGCGCTGATAATCTGGTTCGGGAACAGCTGCATTACCGCAAACCCGACCACCACGATTGAAGTCGCGAACATAACTCCAAAGCGCCAGGCCTGCTGGACACGCTCGTAATTGCGGGCTCCGTAGTTGAAACCCAGAATCGGCTGCAAGCCCTGGTTGATTCCGAATACAGGCATCATTACCATAATCAAGAGGCTCTGAATAACGGTCATCGCACCGATCGCCAGGTCACCGCCCTGGAGTCTTAGAGCCCGGTTCGCCAGCACAGTCACCAGACTGGCAGCGATCTGCATCGCAAACGAGGATACTCCAATAGCGGCTATCTGCTTCACCACATTGGCTTTAAGCGGCATATTGGCAAGTTTAAGCTCCACCACTGATTTTTTCAAAAAGTAGAAACTCATGACAAATATCGCTGAAGCGAACTGTGAGATAATTGTCGCCCAGGCAGCTCCAGCCACGCCAAGACCAAAGGTGAAGATAAAGATTGGATCCAGTACTACGTTCAGGCCTGCGCCCAACATCTGGGAAGCCGCTGCCCGGCGAGGAAAACCACCGCCGCGGATAGTATGGTTCATCGCGAAGCTGATAGTATTAAATACATTGCCATACAGAATTACCCGCATGTATCCTAATGCGTATGGCAGAGTTGCCGGGCTGGCACCGAAGGTAACCAGAATACGGTCCAGAAAAGGCAGCGCCACCAAAGTAGCGCCGATGCCGACAACAATGCTCATGGTCATCGCGTTGCCCAGTACTATCTCGGCCTCATGCTTGCGGCGCTCGCCCAGGCGGATTGAAATAAGTGAAGTCGCGCCCAGACCGCCGAGCATCATCAGTGCCAGGAGGATATTGCTGAGCGGAGCTGTCAGCCCGATCCCGGACATGGCGTTGACGTCGTTAAGCTGGCCGATCCAGAAACGATCAACTACATTGTAAAGCGCGTTAACCATCATGGCGATGATCGCAGGTATAGAGTATTTAAGCACAAGCGGTTTGATTGGATCGAACGCCAATTCCCGCTCGCGGGCTGTCATTTCCAAATAAGCACCTCAACTTTGATTCATTTAGTTTCGCTACAGTAAAAAAGGCAGCAACCTTGGCTGCTGCCTTTTATTACAATATCAGTCGATATTATTCCTGGTCTTTTTCAGTGTCTTCTTCAGCTTCTGCGCTAACGGTTGACTCTTCAGTTTCCGCGGCAGCGGTTTCATTAGTTTCCGCAGTGATGGCTTCAGCCTCTGCTTCCAGATTAGCTTCACTTTCCTGCGTAACGGTTACATCCTGGGCATCTTCAAAGCTTTCAGCGGCAGGATCCTGATACGCGATTACATCGTTGCTGGTATCCTGATCCTGATAGCTGTCCTGATACTGCTCAAAGCCTGTGTCTTCCTGAACAGGATCAATCGGCTCAACTTCCTTGATGCTGATGCTGACCCGGCGGGCTTCATTGCTGACTTCGAGTACGCGGGCATCAATTTCCATGCCTTCGTGCAGGACATCACCGGGTTTGGAAAGCCGGTAATTCGAAATTTGCGAGATATGGTTCAGCGCGTCAACACCTGGGGCGATTTCAACAAAGGCGCCGAAGGGGAACATGCGCACGACAGTGCCGTGAACAATTGAACCTACGGGGAAACGCTCTTCGACATCGTGGTACGGATCGTCTTCGAGGCGCTTGTAGCCCAGTGAGATACGCTTCCGTTCCGGATCGAAGTCCTTTACGTATACGTCAATTTCATCACCGACATTGACGATTTCCGAAGGATGGCGGATCCGCTTCCAGGAAAGTTCTGATACATGGACCAGGCCGTCAACTCCGCCAATGTCCACAAAAGCACCGAAATCGGTCAGGCTGCGGACGACACCGCAGTATTCCTTGTTGACTTCAATCGTTTTCCAGACTTCTTCCGCTTTTTCTTTGCGCAGGCTGTTAAGCAGAGCGCGGCGGGAGCCGGAAACGCGCAGACGCTTTTTGTCAGGATCATACTGGGTGACGAGAATATCGAGTGTCTCGCCCTTGTATGGTTCCAGGTCTGTCACTGTGCCCATTTCCAGCTGGGTACGGTGAATATAAATATCAACACCGCCGTAGGTCGCAATAACGCCGTCCTTGACGATATTTACCACTTTCACCTGAATGGGGGTTTTCTCATTGAAAGCCTCTTCAATAAGGCCTTTGTATTTGCCAAAATCAACCCGGGCTTTGGAAAGGATAATCTCCTTGCCCATGTCCGAATTGCGGATATTCCGCACGTAGACATCTATTTCTGTATGGTTGGCAATCGCCTCGTCCAGATCAAAATCCGGATCACCGTCAAACTCGTGACGGGGGATTTTGCCTTCAGATTTATCGCGGACATCAACATAGACATTGTCATTGTCATAACGGACAATTATGCCTTTAACTGTTGCCCCCCGTTTAAGCTGGGGTATATTGTCGATAAAATCTGAGAAACTGAAGTCGTTCTGGTCTTGCTCATGCATGCCATCAATTTCACTCATTACTAGGGTTACCTCCCTGATCATCTGTTCCGGCGTAGACGCTCCGGCTGTAATTCCAACAGTAAGGTTCGTTAGATCCTTGCCGGTCAGGATAGCCCTGACGTCGTCAGTCTTTTCAATCAGATACGTCTCGCCAATTTCGCTGAGACAGACTTCCAGAAGCTTACGCGTATTCGAGCTGTTGCGGCTGCCGATGACAAACATCAGATCAACCGCACGCGCGATTTCCCGCGCTTCCTTCTGCCTGCGTTCAGTCGTAATACATATTGTATCAAATATTTGAAGGTTTGCAATTTTTTTCTGGAGAACTGCCTGAGCTTGTGCAAATTCTGCAATGGAAAAGGTGGTTTGGCTCACAAGCACGTACGGTTTTTGCTCAAACTCCATGTTTTCCGCTGCCGCCGCCTGTTCAATGATAATGGCTTCACAGCCGGCGGCGCCATTTATACCAACAACTTCAGGGTGGTCAGGCGAACCTGTGATTATGATGCCTTTACCCGCCGCCCGGGCTTCGCTGACGATATCGTGGATTTTCCGCACAAACGGACAGGTGCAATCGATGATCTCGGCCCGGCGCTGCAACAGTCTGTCGCGGATTGACGGCGCAATGCCGTGCGCCCGTACTATCACCTTCGCCCCTTGAGGCAGTTCCTCAGGCGTTTCAATGCGGCGTAACCCGCGCTGCGCCAAATCATCAGTAACCTGACGGTTATGAATCAACTCGCCCAGCATGTACACTGGTTGATCGCTATTTGTCTGCGCCAGGGGGTCAGCAGAAGCGTCGCCGGCGCTGACAAACGGTTTCGCGGCTTCAGCAGCAGAGGCAGTATTCGAGATTTTATAGGCTGTATCCACAGCCTTGCGCACTCCGATACAAAAACCCGAAGTGCGGGCCTTAATTATTTTCATATTTCAGACTCCGCTGCCGGTATTCCTTTATCGCCCTCAGCTGTCTGCTGTGCATGGGTTTTGCAGGGGAAAGTCAACCCGGCCAGAGAAAATATTCTGTTCATCAGTTCACAGGAATAGTCTTCCAGTTCTTCATGCGAGTATTTCCCGCGTGGATCCGCCTCAAGCCGGAACGGTTCGCCATAAATAACACGTACAGTCCGGAACAGGCGGAACGGATCAACCCAAACCGGCACCAGAGGCACGTCAGTTTTAATAGCGAAATGGGCGGCACCGGAACGCGGCATAACTTCTGCCAGGCGGCTGTCAGGGACACGCGTGCCCTGCGGGAAAATGCCAACAGCATCACCTTTTTTAAGATGCCCGAAAATGCCGCGGGCAGCGACTATATCGGTCTTGTCGCGGTCAACCGGTATAGCGCCGATCTTGCTGATCAGGCTCCCCAGTACCGGTATGCTGAAAAGGTTTTTCTTGGCAATCCAATAGATCCAGCGCTTGACCGTTACGTGAACCGCGACCACATCGAAGTAGTGCCTGTGGTTGGCGACTATCATCACAGGTCCTTCCGGGAAAGGTGTGTCAGGTTTAATAACCTGAATTCGATACAGCAGATGCAGCAAAACACTGCACAGGCCGCGAATAAAGATGCGCAGACCGTGGTGCTCCATTTTAGGTTGATCAGGGCTGGTTTTCATTTTAATATCAGTTGCCGTCTCTTTCATACTTTGCTGATTTTTTGATCTATTGCCTGAAGCAGCGTTTCCACTACCTGTTCAATCGTGAGATTGGTTGTGTCAACCAGAATTGCATCGGGTGCTTGCACCAGCGGCGCCATGGCCCTGGTTGAATCCTGATGGTCGCGATAGACAATATCATCCAGCACGTTTTCCAAGGTCGACACTTCATCACCGGCATTACGCAAGTCGCTGAGCCGGCGGCGGGCGCGTTCGTTCGGAGTGGCAGTCAGAAAAAACTTGCAGGGAGCGTCCGGCAGCACATACGAGCCGATATCACGTCCGTCCATCACCAAAGGCTGCACACTGGCCAATTCACGCTGGCGGGCCACCAGATACTGCCGCACAACAGGCAGTGCGCTGATATCAGAAGCCGCGCGTGACATTTCCGGAGTGCGGATCAGGTCTGTGATATCGCTGCCATTCAGAATAACCCGCTGGCTGTTATCAATAAAAGCTATTTCCAGCTCTGTTTTTTCCAGCATTTTAGCAACAGCTGCAGCATCGCGTGGTGAAATTCCCTGCGTGACGGCAGCGTAGCCAACGGCGCGATACATAGCGCCGGTATCCAGATAAAGAATTTTGAGCCGTTCGGCTATCCGCCGGGCAATAGTACTTTTGCCGGCGCCTGCCGGTCCGTCGATAGCTATGGCGTAGGACATAAAACCTCCTAAATTACCCGGTGTCCAAGCCCAATGGCGATTTCGTTCAAGTGAAGCAGACCAATACCAAAATAAATACAAACTCCAATATGGTCTTCATAACGGGCAATGCCGATTTTACCGCCGACGTTCAGGCCGAGTGCCTTCTGCAAAATCTGAACCACAGCCTCGCGGGCAGCACCGGCAACAGCTCCTTCTTCCGCATGAGTGGAGCCGATAACGCCCTCGCGCTTGGCTGCGACAATAGCCCGCTCGATAATTTTGGGTACAGCGGTAATATATTCACCGCCAAAATCGGCCGCGGCAATATGGACGCCTGCGGCTAAACCTTCGGCCGCCAGCCGGTGTTCTTCTTCCCTGTTTTCGGAAAGTGCTGCCCGGATAGCTGCAGTGGCAGCGATTTTACTGCCTGGGCGGGGATGATCACTCATGACAGCTCCCCCTTATCATAGACATCGTATTCGTCCCAGATATGCTCAAGCTTTTCCAGATGTTCATTAACATGGTCCTTGAGCCGCAAAGCTACAGCGACAATTAACGCGTTGATCACGCTGAGCGGTGCGACCAGTGAATCAGCAAACGACATCATATCGCTCGGCGCGTAGAGGGCAAGATCAGCACTGCCAGCCACAGGATTATCCTTTTTGTCGGTAATCGCGATTACTGTGGCGCCTGAATCGCGGGCATACTGCATCGCTTTTATTGTACGCCGCGAATAACGCGGAAAAGAAATACCAATCACAACATCGCCTTCCCTGACTGTCAGAATCTGCTCGAACATTTCACTGACGCTGGTTGTCTGGACCAGACGGATATTGTCGAAAATCAGGTTGAAGTAAAAGCCAAGAAATGAAGCGAGTGATGCTGAGCTGCGGACTCCGAGGATATAAATCCGCTGAGCGCTGAGCAAGGCTTCAACGCACTCGGCGAAAGCTTCACGATCGATCCGCTCGCTGGTACGGCGGAGTTTGTCGATATCTGCCTGCAGTACTGTTGTGAGGATGTCGTGTGTTTCAGCCAGCCGTGCTGAAGCTTTGAACCGCTGGGCTGCAGTCAGTTTTACTTTCAGCTCTTCCTGCAGGGCCTTTTGAAAATGAGGATAGCCTTCAAAACCCAGTTCCATGGCAAAGCGGACGACAGTGGATTCACTGACGCCCGCTTCTTCACCAATTCGGGCCGCTGTAAGATAAGCGGCTTTATCGTAATCTTTAAGGATGAAGGCAGCGATTGCCTTCTGGCCTTTGCTCATTTTCGCAGAAGCCTGTTTAATATGGGTCATGAGGCTGACATTTGAACCTTCCATAGTGATCCTCCGTTCGGCGGGGTAATCAGGAAGGCTTGCGGCAAGCGTCAGACAGGCTGGTAAGCGTTATCTGCGCTGCCTACTGTGTCGTCAACCTGATGGCGCTGAGCGCGTCGCCAGATAAAGAATTTTTCTGCCACCTGCGGGAACATAGCGTAGGTCAGAACATCTTCTTCCTGTTCGATATATTCTGCTGCTTCCTGGCGGATTTTGTCAAGCTCGGGCGGGATGTCATCGGCAGGACGGTTAGTGATCTGCGGTTCATCGCCCAGAACCTTTTTCAGGATTTCAGGATCGATCGGAGCCGGTGTCTGGCCGTATTCGCCTCTGATGAGAGCTTTTGATTCTTTGGGAACCATTTTGTAACGTTCGCCAGTGACAATGTTCATGACGGCCTGGGTGCCGACGATCTGTGAGGAAGGTGTGACCAGCGGCGGATATCCCATTTCCTTACGTACACGCGGAACTTCACGCAGCACTTCATCAAACTGATCTGACTTGCCGGCCTGTTTCAGCTGTGAAACCAGGTTCGAGAGCATACCACCGGGCACCTGGTACTTGAGAGCGTTAACATCGACGCCAAGCACCTTAGGGTCGATCAGGCCGCTTGCCAGCCAGCGCTCACGAATACCACGGAAATGCTCGGAAGCAGTTGTCAGGTCGTCCATCTTTAGCCCAGTGTCATATTCTGTACCCTGGAGAGTTGCAACCAGAGGTTCGGTCGGCGGCTGTGAAGTACCCATTGCCAGAGGGCTAAGGGCAGTATCAACGATGTCGCAGCCGGCTTCGATTGCCTTCAGGTAGCTCATGGAACCAACACCGCTTGTGTAATGGGTATGCAGCTCGATCGGCACCTTCAGCTCCGATTTCAAAGCCTTAACCAGGGTGTACGCCTCGTAGGGCAGCAACAGACCGGCCATATCTTTGATACAGACTGAGTCGGCGCCCATATCTTCCAGGCGCTTGGCGTCTTCGACAAATTTCTCGGTCGAATGGAAGGGGCTGGTTGTATAGGAAATGCAGCCCTGAGCGTGTGCGCCTTCGCGGATGGTTGCTTTGAGCGCGACTTCAATGTTGCGGAAGTCATTCAGAGCGTCAAAGATGCGGATAATGTCAATGCCGTTGGCGACTGACTTGGACACAAAATAATCGACTACATCGTCGGCATAATGTTTGTAGCCCAGCAGGTTCTGACCGCGAAGCAGCATTTGCAGCTTTGTTTTGGGACAATGCTTGCGGATTGTACGCAGACGCTCCCAGGGATCTTCATTGAGGAAACGGACGCTGGAATCAAAAGTAGCGCCGCCCCAGCATTCAAGAGCGTTATAACCGACATTATCCAGATCTTCTAGAGCTGGAATCATGTCCTGGATTCCCATGCGGGTCGCGGCCAGAGACTGGTGGGCGTCACGCAGGATTGTTTCGGTAATAAGGACTTTTGCCATTGTTTATTGCCTCCTGTACGGCTTCAGCAGCCCCGGCTCACTCTAAACTGATGAGGTCATCACCGGCATTGACTGAATTGCCTTTGGCAGTGTGGATTCCGGCAACAATACCATCGCGAGTGGCGACGATTTCGTTTTCCATCTTCATAGCTTCAAGTATGCAGACCACTTCGTTTTTAGCTACATGCTGGCCAACCGCAACGCTGATTGCGAGGATTGTGCCCGGCATCGGTGCTTTAACAACTTCTGAACCTTTGCTGCCGGTACCGCCAGCGGCTGCAGGTGCGGGCGCCGGTGCTGCAGGGGCCGGAGCGGGTGCCGGAGCTGCGGCAACTGCGGGGGCGGCAACTGCGGGGGCGGCAACTGGCGCGGGGGCAACAGGGGCTGCCATTACGGGAGCAGCCTGGCCTGCGGCTACTTCCTGAACTTCAACTTCGTATCTGGAACCATTGACATTGATCTGAAACTTTCTCATGATGGTGTTCCTCCTGCTTTCAATAAGCGGCGATCAGCATATCCAGCGCACTTACAAGGCGCGGACGCGTCGCCGACGGTTTAATTATTTCATCGACATGACCGTAGGATGCCGCCACTGACGGGGCAGCCACTTCACGGGCATAACGGCTGGTAAATTCCTTACGCGCTGTTGCCGGGTCGGCAGCAGCGGCGATATCTTTGCGGTAGAGAATATGGGCGGCTGTATCTGAGCTGGTAACAGCGATTTCAGCTGTCGGCCAGGCGTAAACCAGATCAGCACCGGTACTGCGCGAATTGAGCGCCAGGTAGGCTGTGCCGTAGGCATCGCCCACAATAACGCTGATGCGCGGAACTGTGCAATCAAAGAAAGTGCGGGTTAAAGCGGCAGCAGAATCAACCAGGTCGCCAGCTTCATGGGCGCTGCCAATGGCAAAGCCGGCAGCGTCAACAAAGCTGATCAGCGGGATGTTGAAACGCTCACAGAATTGCACAAAGCGTTCGGCTTTACGGTTCATCTTAGCGTCGAGGCGCTTGCCGTTATTGGCGATAATCCCAACAGTGATACCACCCAGCATTCCCAGCCCGGTAATCATCTCCGGCGCAAACGCGGCGGCAAGGGGCAGGAAGGATTCGGTATCAACAACCAGGTTAAGCACTTCCGACATATCGTAGCCGTCATCAAGGGAAGCGGCGATTTCGTCGAGCCGGGCTTCTGTGCGGTTGGGATCATCATAAGCGTCAGCGGCGAAGGCAAAGCCTTCAGAGCTGTCAGGCAGATAGGCAAGCAGGACTTTCAGTTTATCCATAACCCCTTGCTCGTCAGCCGCTGTAATTGCTGCCAGTCCAGTGGAAACAGAATGAACGCCGGCACCGCCAATCGCGGCAACATCAACGCTGTTGCCTTCTGTAGCGGCAATAACCATCGGTCCATTCATGAAAATTGCGCCTTTATCTTCACTCATCAGCACAAAGTCGCTGGCAGCCGCGGCCATCGCCAGACCGCCGGCACAAGGGCCGACAACGGCGGCAATCAACGGCACTTCACCGCTGGCGTCATGCAGCGCGCCGATAACATCGCCCAGGCCTTCCAAGGCAGCGATGCCTTCTTCAATCCGCGAGCCGCCTGAGTCGTACACTCCAACAAATGGAGCACGGGCGGAGGCCGCAAAAGAAATAGCTTTGCTGATTTTGGCAGCGTGTACCTGGCCAAGTGAGCCGCCATGTACGGTCGGGTCCTGAACAGCCACATAAACAAGACGACCGTCGACCGTGCCGTAGCCGGTTACAACGCCGTCGCCTTCGATGGCTTCACGTTCAAAGCCGCTGCCGATTCCTCGCGACTTGACATGCGCATCAAGCTGCACAAAACTGTCCGCATCTAGCAACGCATCCAGCCGGGCACGGCATACAGGACTTATACCCTGACCGGACTGCTGAGAATCGTTCTGTTGCAGGAATTCGGTCATTGTTTCCCTAGATCCCATTCAAATTCACCTCGTTCTTTTCCTGTTTCTTGTCTGCACACGTTCAGAGCGGGCAATATGTAGTGAGTTTTCTCGGTGCATTCTGAACATTCATAGAAAATTATACGGTAGCAAAGACAAGAGTTCAACCAAAAAATATCTTTAATATTATTATTAAATATACAATATTATTATTCAGCTTCACCGAAATGAAGGAAAATTCATTCAGTCAGGTTCGATTCCGATTCTTTGCTGTCAACGGCAGCTTCGGTTTCGTTGCCTGCTTGAGCCACACCCGGTACAAAAGCGTTAACAATCTGGTCGATAGTTACCTGCTTGTCGGGATTAATGTTGGCAGCGTCTTCCAAAGCGTGCTCAATGTCCTGCAAAGTACTGTACATCAGCATTTCCATCGGCGGCAGTTCTTTAACGCTGCGCAGCCCGAAGTCAAGCAGAAACTGGTCGGTTGTCGCGAACAAAGTCGGCCGGCCGGGGGTATCAAGTGTACCGACTTCATGCACAAGGGCCCGCTCAATCAGCCGCTGCAATACATTATCGCTGTTAACGCCGCGGACAGCTTCTATCTGTGCCCTGGTAACCGGCTGGTTGTAGGCTATAACAGCCAGGGTCTCGTACGCTGCAGCAGACAGCGGCGGCCGGTGGCGCGGGGAAAACAGGCGTGCCAGCAGGTACTTAAGCTCTGGTTTGGTGCCAATGGTGAAGCTGCCGTTCGTTTCCCTGATCTGCAGGCCGCGCTGCGTATCTCGCTCGTAACGCAGGATCAGCTCATCAAGAACGCGACGCAGGGCTGGCTTGTCCATTACCAGAATCCGGGAAATCTGTTCCAGCGTTAATGGGTCCCCGGCAGCAAAAAGCAGCGCCTCGATCGCGGCCGGCGCAGCAGCCGGATCCAGTGGCTCCAATTGCTCATTTTCTGCCTTTTCCATTGCCGCGCGCTCGGCGGCGGCGATTAATTCAGCCTTGCTCTCTTGAACCAGACCGCCGAATTCTTCAGTAATCGGCTGGTTCGGAACAACATTGTTGGGTTCAGACATACTGCTTCTCCTCCACCGGATCCAGACGAATCAGACGTTCCAGACCAACTGAATCCGTAGGGCGCAGATCTGTTTCAATCAACATGACATCGAACGGTTTTTCCTGTTTCACCCGGACACGGTCCAGGCGAAGCAATTCCAGCAAAGCTAAAAAGCCGGTGACGCGCTCGATCCGACTGGAGCCGTTGGCGGGGAAAATTTCGTTAAAAAACACGCGGCTGCGGCGCAAGGCTGTTTCCAGAATCTGGCGCATTTTGTCCTTCAAAGAAATTTTGTCACGGCGCAGGATTTGCGATATTTTACCGCTTAAATCACTGAAACGCTGTCTGTTCTGTTCACTTACCACTCTGGCGGCTGTGAAAAAACGTTCAGGAACCACAGGTTCCGGTGCTTTCAATGTTGTCAGACCCAGGGCTCCGGGCGATTCCGGCGGCCTGAAGATACAGCCACTGTAAGATTCATGCCGTTCTTTAAGGTCAGACGCCAGTGTGCGGCAGCGCCGGTATTCCAGCAACCGCAGCACCAGTTCCTCGCGCGGATCAGCGCCTTCGCTCTGGTCTTCTGTTACCTTTTTCGGCAACAACAAACGCGATTTTATTTGCAGCAAGGTTGCAGCCATTACCAAAAATTCACTGGCCACCTCGAGATCGATCTCCCGCATGGTTTCCAGATACTCCATATACTGCCCGGTGATACTGTCGATCGGAATATCGTAAATATCAATTTTGTTTTTTTCGATCAGGAAACACAGCAGATCCAACGGACCTTCAAAATGCTCCATTTTCAGTTCAGGCACATAATGCAGTTTCATCAGTCACCAATGCCAATGCGTACAGCCTGCCGGACCTCCGTCATTACTGCGCCGGCTCTGGCGCGGGCTTTATCGGATCCGGCTCTGATGAGTTGACGCAGTTTTTCCGGTTCAGTCAGCAGCTGTGTGCGTTTTTGATGAATAGGCAGATGGAAAGCCAGCAGCCGTTCCTGCAGCTTACGCTTACAGGCGACACAACCGATCGTGCCAGCGCGGCATTCCCTCTCCACTTGTTCCACAATATCGGGGCTGAACACTTTGTGTTGAGCAAAAACCGAGCAAACCTCTGGGTGCCCGGGGTCATCCTTACGGATGCGGGCCGGGTCAGTGATCATGCACATCACCTTTTTGGCGACCTCGGCGGGGGTGTCCGCGAAGGTGATTGTGTTGTTGTAGCTTTTGGACATTTTGCGGCCGTCAATGCCGGGCAAAACTTTGCTTTCGGTCAGCAGCGCCTTTGGCTCCGGAAATACGGTTTTCCCATACAAATGATTAAACCGCCGCGCCATTTCACGCGTAATCTCAAGGTGCGGCAGCTGGTCTTCACCTACCGGCACAAAGTCGGCTTTATAAATGAGAATATCAGCAGCCATCAAGGCCGGGTAGCCAAGAAATCCGTAGGTTGAAAGGTCCCTGTCGGTCATTTGCTGTTGCTGCTCTTTATAAGTGGGAGTGCGTTCCAGCCAGGAAACCGGTGTATTCATGCCCAACAGCAAATAAAGCTCAGCATGTTCAAGCACCAGCGACTGCAGAAAAATTGTTGCTTTATCAGGATCCAGCCCGGCGGCGAGGAAGTCGGCCATCAGGCTCAGCGTATTTTCTTGCAATGTTTCAGTATCGGCGTAACCTGTAGTTAGTGCATGCCAATCGGCAATAAAGAAATAGCAGTCGTATTCATGTTGCAGCTTAACCCAGTTGTGCAGCGCTCCGAAATAGTTGCCTAAATGCAGATCGCCCGTCGGCCGGGCGCCGCTTAATACAATTTTTCCTGACATGTTTTCTCCTCTTTGCGTTTAAGTGTGTTTCAGCAGGTCGGCTTTTCAGGCTCAGACGAAGCCGAGCAGCCGCCACAGCGCCTGAAACAGCGCTGCTATCGGTGTCATTATAATATAGTCAAAAGGTATTCTGATATAGGTCAAAATGGTGCCGATAATATTGCGGCCAAAAATAAAAACCAGCATCAGGATAATCCCGCTGTACTTTTGCAGGCTGAGAAATTTGTAATACAGCTCATTAGGCAGCAAATAGCTGAAAACTTTGGAGCCGTCCAGAGGCGGAATTGGCAGCAGGTTGAACACCATCAGCACAACGTTGGACTGATAAAGAAATTCAAACAGGTTCAGAAATACTCTCAACACAGGATTGTCAACCAGCAGTGCTGCGGCTTCCGCGACAGTAACAGTGCTGTAAAACAAAAATACCGCAATAATCGCAAGCAGCAGATTCGCCGCCGGCCCCGCCAGACTGGTCACCATAATACCAAATTTCATTGATTTGCCGCGGGTAAAACGCGTGGGGTTAATCGGCACAGGCTTGGCATAGCCAATACCCAGCAGGAAGAACATTATTGTGCCGATCGGATCAAGATGCGCCAGTGGGTTCATCGTCAGCCGGCCGGCCAGCGAGGCTGTGTCGTCACCAAGTCTGTAGGCTACATAGCCATGCATGTATTCATGAAACGAAAGCGAAATCGACATAACCAGCAAAACGATCAGGATCGTCTGCAGGTTGAAGCCGCCGCTCAATAGGGTAAGCGCAGTCGGGACGATGATTGGCATGGGTTCTCCTTTATCGAGATTCTTTCTCCTTTATTGAGTCTGCCGAACAACAGCCAGGCTACAGTTTTCACCATTGATATTCCAGCTGCGTGCTTCAGGGCGTTCAGCAGCAATGATCGCGACAGCAAGCACTTCATCCTTAATCAGGTCTTCATGTTTTGTCATAATTTCAGCAATCCGCTCACTGCCGGCATGGTACAGAGTAATCCTGTCCAATACCTCAAAATCGCTGTCCTTACGCATGGTTTGCACCTTGCTGATGATTTCGCGTACGAAGCCTTCTTCCACCAGCTCAGGTGTCAGTTCAGTGTCCAGCGCGACGGCAAAATCGCGGTCGGTTTCCACAGCCAGTCCAGCCGGCTGCATGGTTTCGATCAGCAGATCCTCTTCGGACAGGCGCACTTCTTCGTTCTCAACAGTGAGCACAATTTCGCCGTTTTGCCGCAGGGTGTTCATGGTTTCCCGTCCGGGCAATTCATTCAGCGCCGCGCTGACCAGGGGAATCAGTTTACCCAACCGTTTGCCCAGGGTACGCAGCTGCGGTTTAAATCTGTAATCCAGCAGACCGTCGCTGGAATCGAGCCATTCCAGTTTTCGTACATTCAGCTCGTCCAGAATCAGGTCGACACTTGAATCCGGCAACTGTTGCGGCGCAGAAACCAGCATCCGGCCAAGCGGCTGGCGGTTCTTGATTACCGCCGTGTTGCGGGCGGCCCGGCCCAGTACCACGATATGCAGCACGTCTGCCATCCGGCGTTCGAGCGCTTTATCGATCATGGTTTCATCGGCCACAGGATAATCACACAAATGCACACTTTCCGGCTGGCCTTCTGCCCTGCCGGCTACCAGGTTCTGATATATCGATTCCGCCATAAATGGCACATAGGGCGCCGTCAGCCTGGCCAGAGTCTCAAGGATTGTGTAAAGCGTCATGTAAGCCGCAGTTTTGTCGGCATTCATCTCGGATTGCCAGAAACGTTCACGGCTGCGACGGACATACCAGTTGGAGATATCATCAACAAAGGCTTGAATGGCGCGGCCTGAACCAGTGATGTCGTAGTTTGTCAGGCGAGTGTCAACATCCTTAACCAGCGAATTGAGGCGGGACAAGGCCCAGCGGTCAAGTTCGGAAAGCGTATCGAGGTCGAGGGTTTTGCCTTCCGGCGTGAAGCCGTCGATGTTGGCGTAAAGCACATAGAAAGCATAGGTATTCCAAAGCGTACCCATGAACTTACGCTGAGCTTCGCTTACTGCATCGGGCGAAAAACGCGAAGGCAGCCAGGGAGAGCTTGCTGTGTAGAAATACCAGCGCACAGCGTCAGCGCCCTGCGCATCAAGGACTTCCCAGGGGTCAACAACGTTACCCTTATGCTTCGACATTTTCTGGCCGTCTTTGTCTTGAACCAGGCCGAGCACAATGACATTGCGATAAGGTGACTGGTCGAACAGCTGAGTGCTGATCGCCATCAGGGTATAGAACCAGCCGCGGGTCTGGTCAAGTGCCTCCGAAATAAAATCGGCCGGGAAAGCGCGTTCGAAGCGTTCCTTGTTCTCGAATGGATAGTGCCACTGCGCAAAAGGCATGGAACCTGAGTCGAACCAGCAGTCGATTACTTCACTGACCCGGGTCATGCTGCCGCCGCATTCCTCACAGCGGATGTGCACTGAGTCGATATATGGTTTGTGCAGCTCGATATCCTCGGGGCAATCGTCCGACAACGATTTGAGTTCGGCAATACTTCCGACCATATGGCGGTGGCCGCAACCGCATTCCCAGATCGGCAGCGGTGTGCCCCAGTAACGCTCACGTGAGATGCCCCAGTCGATGACATTTTCCAGGAAGTTGCCGAAACGGCCTTCACCGATGGCTTCCGGGATCCAGTTAACAGTGCTGTTGTTTTGCATCAGCTGATCGCGCACCGCAGTCATGCGGATAAACCAGCTGTCGCGAGCGTAATAAATCAGTGGAGTATCGCAGCGCCAGCAGAATGGGTAGCTGTGCTCGTAAACCAGTTTCTTGATCAACTTGCCTTCGTTTTCCAGCTTCTCGATAATGCCGGCGTCGGCATCCTTGCAGAAAACACCGGCAAAGTCTGTGACATCCTCCGGCATGGTGCCGTCGTCCCGGACCAGCTGTACGAAGGGGAGGTTATAGGTACGGCCTACACGCGCGTCGTCTTCACCGAAGGCCGGCGCGATATGGACGATGCCGGTGCCGTCGTCGAGTGTGACATAGTTGTCGGCGGTAATGTAAAATGCCTTTTTGCCGCTGGCTGCGACTGTTTTGTTGGCGTAAGGCAGCAACGGTTCATATTCTTTCCCGACCAGCGATTCACCGATGTGCCGGCTGAGGATCCGGAAATTTTCGCCAAACAGCGAAGGAACCAGGGTTCCAGCCATGTAGTAGCGAACCTTGCGCTCGCTGCCGTCAAAATCCTTTTCCAGTTCAATCAGCACATATTCTTCAGCGGGATTAACACAGAGTGCCACGTTGGAAGGCAGCGTCCAGGGGGTCGTTGTCCAGGCAGCAAAGTATGTGTCTGGTTCATCCTTGACCGCAAAGCGGACAAAAATCGACGTATCTTTGACATCCTGATATCCCTGGGCGACCTCATGACTGGAAAGAGACGTGCCGCAGCGCGGGCAATAAGGCACAATTTTGTGACCTTTATAAAGCATGTCTTTGTCCCAGATTGTTTTCAGCGCCCACCAGACAGATTCAATATAGTCATTTTCATAAGTGATATATGGGTTTTCCATGTCAGCCCAAAAGCCGACACGATCCGACATTTCTTCCCATTCTTTTTTGTATTTCCAGACACTTTCTTTGCACTTGCGCACAAATGGCTCGACGCCATAAGCCTCGATCTCCGGCTTGCCATTGATGCCGAGTGCCCTTTCAACTTCAAGCTCAACCGGCAAACCATGGGTATCCCAGCCGGCTTTACGCTCAACATGGTAGCCTTTCATGGTCCAGAAACGCGGAATTATGTCTTTAATAACACGGGTAAGAATGTGACCGATATGCGGCTTGCCATTAGCGGTCGGCGGGCCGTCATAAAAGGTGAATTCAGGCTGGCCGGCACGGTTTTCAACCGATTTCTCAAAAATCCGGTTGTCTTTCCAGAACTGTAAAACTTCCTGCTCGCGGTCGACAAATTTCATGTCAGTTTTAACTTTTTTATACATGGATCCTCCCTGGTGCAGCCTTCCGGCTGCTCATTGCCGGACTGCCGCCGGCTTAAAATAAAAGCGCCCCTTGCCCGGGGCGCCTGATAAGCGCGGTACCACCCGAAGCTCACCCCTTTAGCTGTTTTCGCGTTCCTGCCGGTATACGCATCAGCGCTCCGCCAGTTCAACTGGTTTCAATAAAACCGGTAGTTACAGACTTATCGCCTGCCGCACGCCACAGTAATGAATGGTGATCTCGTTCTTTTTAACGGAGCAAACCCGCTGGTTTGCGCCGGCCCTTACTACTTCCTTAACGGTTTCGGAGGGCGGCTCGCGGAGGATATTCGAACAACGGTTCCCGCCCGGCTCTCAGCTATGCCGTGCTCTCTGTGGTTCCCCGAAGTTGTACTGTTCCGGTCACTGCCTTTGTAATTATTTATAAGAGGCAATATTTGTATGATTATATAGTTTAAACGCGCAGGCTGTCAATGGAAACGACTGTTCATAGCCCCGCCTTGTTGCCATCTGAAGGCGTATGCTATCATTACGCTTAATCTTCTGGCTTTTCTCCAACTGCTTGCAGACAAGGAGTTATTTAATGTCCGTTTCTCGTACCCACAGATGCCGTTTGCTTCTCATAATTCTCAGTCTTATTTTAATTCTGGGCCTGGTCGCCGGTTATGCTTTTAAAATTGAGCCGCGTTTGCTGGCTGTCCGCAAACTGACTGTATCCGCTGCCAACCTGCCGGAAAGCTGGGATGGGCGCAAAATCGCGTTCTTTACTGACGCGCACGTAGGATCCGCCTTTACCCCTGAAATGCTGGCAAAAGCCGTTGCTGCCATGGAAAAGGAAAAGCCCGATCTGGTGCTGTTTGGCGGGGACATGGTTGACAGCCACACACCGCTGGATCAGGCATTCAGTGCTGAAGTTGGCGCCGTTTTGGCTGGAGTACAGGCTCCCTGCGGTAAGTATGCCATTCCGGGCAACCATGACAACCGCCTGCGGGCAGAACTGCAGGTAGCCCGCAACATGCTGGAAACAGGCGGTTTTACCATGTTAACCAATGAAGCCCTGGTCATTGACGGTATTCAACTTGGTGGTTTGGATGAAAGCTATTTCGGCAAACCTGACTTTGAGAAAACATTCAGTGGTCTGCCGGATGACCAGTTCCGGATTGTCTTAATGCACCAGCCGGATTACCTGCCTGCTCAGCAATATACCGCGATGGATCTGATTTTGTCCGGGCATTCGCATCGCGGCCAGGTTACCTTATTGGGCAGGCCGATAATCACCGTATACCAGGGCAGTAAATACTCCTATGGCGCTTATAAACTGGATGAGCGCCGCCAGCTTTATGTCTCCGGCGGGCTGGGTACAGTTGCGATCAACGCACGCTTATTCGCCAAGCCTGAAGTTGTCATTATCACACTGACCCGCGGTGAAGGTTAGAAGAGTTTAGCAAGTTTGCGTTTGGTGATGTCTTCTCGGTTACGCAGCCAGGTTTTGGGATCTCGTGGTGCAGGCAGACGCTGCAGCCAGCCTCGCGCATCAAAATATTTGCTCATGGCCCCGGCACCTATGCCGATAACCGCGCGTTCATCGCTCATCATGCCGACATTGTACAGGCAAGCTGTACCAGGCCGGGCATAACCAGTGTTTTCCAAGCCGCCGATCATATCTTTTTGCCGATACAAGTAATAGGGCTGATAATCCGCTGAAATAAGACGCTCATTGGCTTCAGACAGAGCTGATTCCCATTGATTATTATCAGTTGTCGTCATGACATCGTTATCTAAATTTCTGGTCAATTCCGATTTGCGTTTATAAGCCAAAGTATGAATCGTAATATTCTCCGGCCCTGCTGCTATTAAAGCATTGAGTGAGGCCAGAAAATCCGCTGCTGTCTCAGCGGGCAAGCCAGCTATCAGATCAGCGTTGATCGTAGAAAAACCGGCAGATCTGGCGGCCATATAGGCTTTGTACCAGTCCTGACTCGAATGTCGGCGCCCAATCCGCTGTAAAGTCTTGTCATGAAGTGTTTGCGGGTTAAGGCAAATCCGGCTGACACCTGCAGCTCGCATCACATTCAGTTTTTCCGGATCGATGGTATCTGCTCGACCGGCTTCGACCGTGAACTCGAAATTCGCTGCTAAAGGCAGTTCGTCGACAACCGCCGACAACAGACGCTGCAGCTGCAGAGCAGATAAGGTAGTGGGCGTACCACCACCGAGATATACTGCCGAAGCAGGGTTTTTAAACCACGGGCCCAGTTGCTTTATTTCAGCAATCATGCCGTTGACATAGTCGTCGAGTTCAATTTTATGCTCGGCAACAGTACCGCAGGAAAAGCTGCAATAACTGCAGTGACTGGGACAAAAAGGTATATTGAGGTAAATCAGTGGCTGAGTTACAGGCAGACGATTTAAGAGCAGAAGCTCACTGACTGCAGTTGTCACCAGCAAGCGGGCTTTAGCCGGAGCTACCTGATAAGCATCGATTAAACTGCGCTCGGCAGATTCGGCTGAACGACCGGCAGCCAGTTCATCGGCAGCCAGACGGGTCGGTCGGACTCCTGTCAGCGAGCCATAAGGAAAACTACGGCCGGTAACCTCACTTAACAAAGTATAAAGTTGGCGTTTGATTTCCCTGCGGGCAGCGATTGGCGGCCGTTTTTCAGCTTCAGCTTCAGCTTTAGTTTCAGCTTCAGCTTTAGTTGTAGTTTCACTTACGTCTTCACCTGCAACCGCTTCACTTGCAGCTTGCTCAATTCTTGTCGTGACCCGATATTCCCCGTTCGCGAGAACTTCATATACGCTGCAGAGCATAGGCTTATTTTCTCCGCCTTGAAGGCTGCCGTCCGGGTTAATCCAGGCAGTACCAAAAAACAGGCGCAGCAGCTCAAGCGCACCTGTGCTTTCGAAATGGCCTGTCAAGCGGATTACAGTCACGGCTGGAAATCACCAGCGTTTTTTTCCCAATAAGCCAGTACCAGGTCGATCATACGCCCATAGCTGTGTACCCCATCTGTCTGGTTATTGGATTTGAGATAAACATGGTTGATTTGGGTCGATACTTTCTCAACAGGTCCGGCGAATTTAAGCCAGTATTCATAGTTGGCGTTCAAATCACGCGCCATTGGTTCGGAAACATTTTGCGAAACCTCTTTATAGGCTTCAAGATCCTGATTGTAAAGGGCATTGGAACAGCGTACATAAGCGTTAGCCAGCGCTGAATAACGAAAATCCGGATCCGGATGGTGGATATTTGCCAGGAAAGAAATAAAGCCGGCCTCGTCCTCTCGGGCATATCCGCGGGTATGGGCAACCTCATGTGCGGCTGCATCGGGGATCAAATATTGTGACTGATCAACATTAATATTTGCCTCAACCAGGAATGGTACGTAAATACCGCTGATTCCCGTATACGACCACAAGTGTGAAAGCATAACAGCTTTCGGCTGCACCTTCGCGCCCCGCAGCTGCGGGTATTCAGCCGCTGCGGCCTCAAAGCCCTTTGTAGTCGCTTTCAGCGCACTGCCAACACCATTGCGCAGCTTAAACACGCCGTTTTCATCTTCCTGACACTGCAAACGAACTGCTGAAGCCTCTTTTGCTAAAGCCAGCGTAACTGCTGCCAGTTCAGATGTTTTGCGGGGTTGGACAGTTAAATTGAAACTTTGACTTACCGGCAAACGCAGGTAATTGACACCGTGGAGTAAAAAGAACATCATCGCCAGGATCGCAGCTCCCCAGGCCGCCAAACGTGCCCGCTTGCGATAATAACCAGCAGTGCGCCGGTCTGCGGCTTCCGCTGGAGATTGCTTACGCAGCCGGCGGAATAAAGCTGCCAGCCCCCGGAACAAACCTGAAATCACAAAGAAAATCGCAAACAGAAGCAGTGTCTCGCTGATCGAAAAAGGCAAGAGTGAAGTCAGCCAGGATATTGGACGTGATAAGACCTGGAATACACCACCGGTAATGTAATTTTCTACAAAAAGCTGTTGCTCGCGCCAAGCGAATCTTAAAAGAAACGGCAAACTCAGTAACAAAATCCAGCCATAATCAGCGAACAAGGTTTTTAGCTTGAGGCGGGGCTGCTTATGAGTCGGAGCAGTATCCTCAAGTTTACTCGAAAGTAGCTCCGCTAACTCTTCGGTAGAAGCTACCAGGTGCCTGGCACCGTTTGCTTCTAATTCAGCTTTTTCCCGAAAACCCCAGAGAACGCCGATTGGCAGCATACCTGCCGCAACAGCAGTCTTCATGTCCACGCTTGAGTCACCGATCAACGCTGTTTCTTGCGGTGAAACGCCGGTTTTCTGACAAATCTCCAACGCCAGTGCCGGGTCGGGTTTACCGGGGCGATCCGGCTTCATGCCAGTCACAAAGTCAAAATTAATTGTCGGGAAGAAATGAGCGGCAATTTTCTTGGTAAATAGATCAGGCTTATTGGAGATGATTCCCAGCCGGTAGCCGGACGTCTGCAAAGAAGTCAATAATTCCATAATACCAGGATAAGGTTTGGTCTCTTCGTGCCAACATTCTTCGTAT
This sequence comes from Clostridia bacterium, assembly GCA_040772685.1. Classification (GTDB taxonomy): domain Bacteria; phylum Bacillota; class Clostridia; order Saccharofermentanales; family UBA5734; genus JAXGXQ01. The sequence goes on from JAXGXQ010000001.1 coordinate 606,838, forward strand.
TCCCGGTTAAAAGCAGCCACCAACTCAGCATCTGACGGCACGGGCAGCGTTTTGGGTTGATTTTTTCCAGCAGCAGCATCAGAGCTGCTTCCTGCCTGCCCTGTTGTTTGATTTTGCAGTTCACTGTCAGATGATCCGACAGTCCTTACCGCCCGGTGCATAAGTACTCTGGCACCATTGCCAACCAGGCTTCTGCAGGTTGACTTTGTTACCCCTTGATAGCCGAACGATGCCAAAGCTGCGTTGGTTGCTGCAGTTAGATCGTCAAGTGTGTCAAGCAGGGTTCCATCCAAATCAAAAAGCAGTAATTTCAAAGTCATAATACGCGAACTTCCCTCAACAACGTTGTCAAATCGGCCAATCCTTTACATAATTTTCTGTAAACCAGACCTGCCCTGCAGTTATTCTTGTTTATATTATATCAGGCCTTATATCAGGCCGGCAAAACGTAACCCAAACAAAATAAGCATTAGCAGCGGTTGATGCAGAATGTAGATCCATAAGGAATTGCGTCCCAGAAAAATAAACGGTTGACTGACTGACAGCAGCCACTGCGGCGCATTGGGAAAAGCTGTTTTACGTTCGCGATATTGCAGGCGGCCGATCAGTGCGCCCGCCAGGAAAAACCCCAGCCAAGGCAGAATTGGCAAATAATCGGCCATCGCCGGCGCATTTGCCGGCAGTATGCCCAGCGGCAGCAGCAGCCAGGTCGAAGCAGGTTCTGCGGGCATTATCAATGCTGCGTAAAAAATCAGCACAAGCAGAAAAACCAGCAAAGTATCTGTGTGGGCACCTTTGTCACGGCGGCTGATGCCGGCATAAACCAGACTGCCCACTGCCAGCAGATGCAAAACATTAAAGAAAATGTAGAAATCTGTCTGCATCACCAGCGAAACAATTGCCATCACGATTGAATAAGCGATCGCGACAGTCCCGAGCCTCAACCCGCGGCGAAAGTTACTCCGCGTGAAGGTTGAGGTGATGCCGGAGCCGATCAGAAAAATCGCCAGGAAGAACGGGCGCAACAGCAGGTCAAACCACTTGGTCTCCTGCCAGGCAAATACGTCCAGTCCCAGAAGATAGCGCAGGTCATAAATAAGATGATGCAGCACCATCATCAAAACCGCCAGGCCGCGCAGAGCATCAAGCTCAAAGGCGCGTTGACGCCGTGGCCGTAAAGAATCGTCCGGCCCGGCATCCGCCTGCTTTGTCAACGATGCCTTTACATTATCCCTGAAATCTTCAGGCTGTTTCAATCGCCGCGTCCTCTTTCAGGTTTAGAGCATCAACAGCCCATTCACGGATTTTGAATTTTTGGATTTTGCCGCTGCCGGTCATCGGGAAAGAATCCATGAAGCGAATATATTTCGGCGTTTTATGCTTGGCCATATGTGAGCGAACATATTCCTTCAGAGTTTCTTCGTCAACAGTTGCTCCTGCTTTGAGTATAACAGCTGCCAGGATTGCTTCACCATAGGTTTTGTCTGGCACGCCGACAACCTGAACATCCCTGATATCAGGATGCGTATAAAGGAAGTCCTCGATTTCCTTCGGGTAGATATTTTCGCCGCCGCGAATAATCATGTCCTTGATGCGTCCGGTAATTTTGTAGTTGCCGGCATCGTCGCGAACTGCCAGATCGCCGGTATGGAGCCAGCCATCCGCATCGATAGCAGCAGCCGTGGCTTCAGGCATTTTGTAATAGCCCTTCATGATGTTGTAGCCACGGGCGACAAATTCGCCATTAACGCCGTTAGGTACAGGCTGGTTTGTTTCGGGGTCAACTATACGGCATTCAACGCCAGGCAGCGCTCTGCCAACAGTATTGACCTTGACTTCGATTGGGTCATCGGCTCGCGACTGAGTACATCCGGGCGAGCTTTCTGTCTGGCCGAAAACAATAGTAATTTCATCCATGTTCATTTTATCGACAACATCCTGCATAACCTTGATCGGGCAGGGTGAGCCGGCCATAATGCCGGTGCGCAATGAGCTGAAGTCGGTTGTCGCAAAATCAGGATGCTCCAGCAGAGCAATAAACATTGTCGGCACGCCATGCAGAGCTGTAAGCTTTTCGCGGTTTATGGCTTCCAAAGTCCGGCCGGCCTGGAAATATTCCAGTGGTACCATCGAAGTGCCGTGGCTGACAGCAGCCAGCATCGCCAGCACCATGCCAAAGCAATGGAACATGGGCACAACAATACCTAAACGGTCGGCCGTGGAGAAATTCATGCAATCGCCAATGCTCTTGCCGTTATTGATAATGTTGTAATGCGTCAGCATGACACCTTTGGGGAATCCGGTTGTGCCTGATGTATATTGCATGTTTACAACATCGTGCGGGTTGAGCGTACGCGAAATTTCGGCAATCCGGCTTTCGGGGATCTGGTCACTTTTGGCGGCAAACTCGTCCCAGGTAAAGCAGCCGGGCTGCTTGGAAGTGAAGTTGATTACATTGCGCAGTATTGGCAGACGCTTGCTCATGAGCTGTCCCGGATCACTTGTCTTCAGTTCGGGGCAGATCTCCTGGATAATTTCCGCATAATTGGAATCTTTGTAGGAATCCATCATGACCAGAGTATGGGTATCGGACTGGCGCAGCAGATATTCTGTTTCGTGGATTTTATAGGAGGTATTTACTGTTACCAGGACAGCACCGATACGGCAGGCCGCGAAAAAGGTCAAAAACCATTGCGGATAATTGGTGGCCCAGATAGCAACGTGATCGCCCTTACGCACACCAATCGCCAAAAAGGCCCGGGCAATTTTATCGACCTCAGTCAGCAGCTCGCTGTAGGTACGGGTGTAATCCTGGGTTATAAACTTAAACGCCTGTTGATCGGGGAAGGTGCAGGCGACTTTTTCCAGCAGTTCACCCATGGTCAAATCAACCATTTCTTCCGGCCGGAAGAGTATCCGCCCTATCGGACGTTCCTTGAGAGCGCCGGGAGTCGGCTTGTTGTAAAGCACATCTCCGGCAACTGCTTCCTGTTCCAACAGACGCGGGCTGCAAACACCATCACCGCGTTCGCTGGCATATTCACGCATGTAGTGAATGAATTGCGGGAAGACAACAGCTGCATCTTCCAGCTCACGGCTCCAGCGTTTCACCCACTCGAGCGAAACATAGCCCTCATAGCCATTGGCTGCCAGGATATCAAGCGCCTCGCGCACTGGCAGGTCACCCTGACCCATCAAACGATAGCGCAGGTTGCCGTCTTCGATCACGGAATCTTTAACATGGACGTAACGGATGTAAGGCGCCAGATTCTGATAGGTTTCAGCCACAGATTCATTGGCAAAGCGGTATGGGTGGTGAACGTCCCAAAGCACAGCGACGTTAGGGCTGGCTACTGTTTCGACCAGCTGGCGCAGGCGCTTGGAATCAGAATAAACTCCGTTAGTCTCAACCAGTATAGTCACGCCGCGATATTCAGCGTACGAAGCCAGTACAGCCAGAGTAGCGGCAACCACCGCGTCATCAACCGGGCTTTCCGGCGCAGGTGAACGATCCGCAAGTACGCGGATGTAAGGAACCCCGGCGCGGGCAGCAAGGTCCAGATATTCAAAGCCTTCGGCCAGAACTTCTTTGCGGTTTTCCTGATCTTTCAGGCACAAGCCCGCTGTAAAGCAGGTCACTTCAAGTCCGAGTGAAGCCAAATGTTCCAGTGTGCGAGGCAGTTCCTGCTCGGTAAACGGGCGGGCTTTGGCAGCACGAATCTCCTGCCCCAGTCCGCGGATTTCAATACCGTCGTAGCCAAGATCCTTGGCCATGGCGTAAATTTCAGGCCAGGACCAATCCGGGCAGCCCAGGGTTGAAAAAGCAAGTTTCATCATATATTCGCTCCTTGTTCAAAAAAAGTAATAAGCATTAAGTAACAAGCGTCAAAGCTGTAATCATCAGTAAAGCATTAATCAGTGAAAAGTCAGTTCATCCGGCAGATTGCTGAGTGCGGCACCTGTTGCAGTGGCGAATTCAGCATACTCAGGTACTGTGATATTCATGTCGTACAAGATGGAAAAGCCCGCGAGTACGCGCTTTCCAGCTTCAACCTGAGTAAGGTTGCCGGTAAAAATTATATCACGCACACCATTTAAGCGAGCCGCGAGGACCGCGTTTGTGCCAACAGACTGGAATACAAGATTAACTATGCCCAGAGCAATGTCTTCCGTTGTGGCACTGTCACTGATTTTGCCGAAATTGGACGCAGTTGTATCCGCAGATAAGCCGGGAATTTCGATCCGGGAAATATCACCGATGGACAAGTCGACATGGCTCAAGTCGCCGCCTTCAGCCAGCTGTTTGAACAAATTGAAATTATGGATACTGATCAGGCGGCTGGCCAGCCCGAGCATGGTGCCCCCGCCAACACCGGAACCGATTATATGCTGTACAGCACCGTCACGGGCGTGCACAAACGCAGTACCAGTTCCCATGCTGACAACAATAGCTTCATGCAGACCGCTGGCAAAGAGCCCGCCCAGGCCTACAGCCTGAAATTCAGGAACTCTTAAGGTAGGAATGCCCAGCAGATCACCTTTGAGATAGGAGGCTCCGACTCCTGTTACCATCACACGCTCAATGCTCGAAATATCAAGTTCATTCTGGTTGACAAATTTGCCCAAAGCACCAAAAGCAGAAGCAATCGGGTCACTGGCCTGAACCAGAGCACGGCTGATAATCTCTGTGCCGGACATTCCGACAATCTTGGTAGTACTACCACCGATATCGAGTCCGATAATGATGCCCATCTTCCTGCCTCCAGTCACTCTCCTGCCACCTGCGGCACATCGCGCTGTCGGCCGTAAGTGCATTGGTGACGGCCTTATAGCTGCGAATATGCAAAATATTATAACATAACAGCAGCTGACTGATTCAGTGCAAACTGTACCAAAGCATGAACTATAACGCACGTTTCCTGCTGTTAATGCCGCTGCTCAGGTATGATATAATTAAACCATTAATTTGGATCCAGCGAACAAGGGGGAACCCTCAGTGCCAATGCTGACAATTTCACGCCAACTCGGGAGCTTCGGTGACGAAATCGCTGATGAACTATCCCGTAAACTCGGCTGGGAAGTAATTACCCGTGACATTATAATTCAACAGTTTCTTCCCGACCTCAGCCCGCATGAGCAACATATGCTGAAAGAAAGCGCCCGTTTCTATCTGTCTAAAAACGAAGCTGGCGAAACCTACCTCAACCAGCTGATTCAGGCGCTAAACGAGTTTAACGAGGAGCATTCCGCTATTCTGGTCGGTTTCGGATCTCAGGTGATATTCGCCGATAATCCTGACGCTTTGCATGTTCGTATTGTCGCACCGCAAAAAGTGCGGCTGGCTCGGATCAAGCGCCAGTACCGGGTTGATGACACTGCCGCCTTGAGCGTGCTTTCCACTTCTGACCGTAAACACAAACGTTTTGTACAAACTGTTTTCGGAGTGGACCTGACCGACGCCGCTAATTATCACCTTACACTTAATACTGCTGCCTTATCGCTTGACGAATGCGTCGCCGCAATTCAAGCCATGCTGCGCGAACGAGTTTTACGCCGCACGATCGAACGTGAAACCGAGGAGCAGGAAGCAATCAGCAATCTTACAGACCGGCCTGAACTAAAAAACCCAACCGAACGTGAATTCGCCCGGATTCTTGACATGTACCACATTGAATGGGTATACGAGCCTAAAACCTTCCCCATCGAATGGGACTCTGAAGGTAATGTCACGCTCGCTTTCAGTCCTGATTTTTATTTGACCAAGTTCGATACTTACATTGAACTCACGACCATGAATCAAAAATACGTCACGGAGAAAAACCGCAAAGCTAAAAAAGTCCGCGAGCTGTACCCGGGAACCAATATCAGAATAGTCTATAAGAAAGATTTCCAGTCGCTGGCAGAACGCTTTAACCGAGGTTCTTGAACCGAAGCTGAACACTTGAACGGAAGCTGAACATAAAACGATTGGTAAAACATTGTTAGCACCAGAGGGCAACAGCAAGGCAACAGGCAGAACGGCCGCAGATGGCGAACCGCCAACAGGAGACATTAATGAACCCACAAACTCAACGGCGCATCCTATATTCCGAGACCGAAATCCAACAACGTGTCCGTGAACTGGGTGCCGAAATCAGCCGGGATTATGCCGGCAAAGAACTAATTATGGCTGCGGTGTTAAAAGGCTCTCTATATTTCTTCGCCGATCTGACTCGCGCAATCGATATCCCGATCCAGCTTGATTTCATCGCTATCGGCAATTACCAAAGCAGCCTGCCAAACCAGGGCGTGGTTCGTTTTACTAAGGATCTGGACCTGGATATTGAAGGAAAACATGTATTGCTGATTGAAGATATTATCCGTACCGGCCTTACTACCGGTTATTTGGTACAGACACTGGCCACACGTAAACCTGCCAGTATTAAGGTCTGTTCCCTGCTGGTAAATCCGGAGCAGCAACTTATAAACGTCCCTATCGCCTACCAGGGTTTTGAAATTACCCTTACTCGCCTGATCGGCTATGGCATGGACGTTAACGAACACGGCCGAAATTTACCTTACATAGCCGAACTTGCTGCAAACGCGAAGTAAACAGAACTGTAGAAATACAGTGAGAATCCAGAATAAAAAAAAAGGAGGCTTTCAAAGCCTCCCGTTTTGTTTAAAAAGAGCTCCAGCGAACCTTCCAACTACCTGTCACCATGTCTGCCCTTAACGAACCTTTGATTCTGTAATGAGCCAGTCCTTGCTTTGTTTCGTCTCGAAAGATAATTCCGTTTCGTTGCATTGCCGGTTTCTTAGTCATTGATCTGAATTACGGATTGTTTTCACCTGAGCTACTCTTCAATCGCAGTTCGTTTTTTCCTTACTCTCGGTAAGGCGGCTTACCAATCAGTGATGGTATCTTCAGTATTCCCTGGAGCCTATGTACATACTAACACACGATAACCGTTCGGTCAAGCTATATCTTTTAACATTGTGCACATATATTAGACATAATTAATCAAACACGTCGCGCAGGCAGCGATTATTTTTGAACAAAAAGGGGCTCCAGCGAACCTTTTGCTTCCTATCCTTAACGTCTGCCCTTTTTACGAATATTTCGATCTTACTTATGAACTTGTTCTTTGTTATTGTTTCGTCTCAGACCCTCAGTCTGATGATTCAATAATTTAGTTCTTGTTCATTTGTTTGACCTGCAATCTAATTACCTTTTTTAGAGGTCCGTCAATTGCTATTCGTTTGTTTCCACAATCCAGCTGTGGCGGCTTTTCGTCCGGGATATTGTTCATTGGTATTCCCTGGAGCCTGACTACATATTAACATGAACTATTAGAGAAGTCAACACCTTTAATCAGCAAAAACAGCCAAAAAAAATCCACAAATCTGCAAATTCTGTTTTGGCTGTTCTGTTGCATTCCGTCAATAAAAATCGTTAATTGTTAACAGCGTTCCTGTAGTATTCACTCCCCTGGGCAGGCAGAGCGCCTTCAAGCAGGGCTGTATTTCGCGGAGCTACGACGAAAATTGCTGAAGATACCGGCATTACCCGGCCATCAAGGGCATAAGCTGAGCCGGTTATGAAGTCTATCACCCGCTGCGCGATTTTAGGTTCAACTTTTTCGATATTGCAAATGACTGTCTTGCCGCTGCGCACATGATCACATGCCTGTTGGGCTGCCTCAATATCGGCAGGCTGCATTATTACTACCTGATTCTGGCTGTTGCCACTCCGCAGGTCAACGACTTTGTTTGAACCCCGGCGGAAAGGAAAGCGCGTCTCTACTACCGGATCAGACTCGACCGCAGTATCCTCATATTGAATTTCTTCATATTCATCTTCGTAATAGTCTTCATCATAACCATGACCAAACTTGTTCAAAAGCTTGTTGATAAATTCTGCCATTGTGTACCTCCCGCCATTTTTGACCCGCTATCTGCCAATCTGGTGACCAGCAAAACTGATGCGGAACAAGCTGTGCATCAGTAATTCGTTACTGACTGCAGAGCATATGGTAATTATAGAAAGGCCGGAAACCGCTTGCAACGGTTCCCGGCAACAAGTAAGTTCGATGTAATGGGCTCGCAACATCACGTGCTCCATTGTTGAGGTTTGATTACATTCAGATTGTCCGATTCCCAAAAATGGCGCTGCCGACACGGACATGTGTGGAGCCGCAGGCAACAGCTTGTTCAAAATCCTGGCTCATTCCCAACGAAAGCACATCTGGCAGCGGCTGTTCCGGCTTAACTTTACTGTGCAAATGACACAGCTCCTGAAAAAGCTCGTTACTGGTTTTAAAATACGGCAGCGTTTCCTCAGGGTTCTCAACTAATGGTGCCATCGCCATTAAGCCTCTGATCCGCAACGCAGGGAGTTTCAGTGCATCCACCGCAGCCGCCAGAAACTCGGAAGGCTTGAAGCCGTGTTTAGACTCTTCTACTGCCGGATTTAACTGCAACAGCACGTTGGTTTCAATGCCGGCTTTACTGCTGCGCTCACTGATTTCCTGCAAAAGCTGTAGTTTGTCGCCTGAATGGATTAGATCTGTTTTACCCAGAATGTATTTGACCTTATTACGTTGCAGTGTGCCGATTAAATGCCAGCGAGGCTCAAGTCCCCACGATTGCAGAGTTTCCTGTTTCGCCAGCAGTTCCTGCACCCGGTTTTCCCCAAAATCTGTTAATCCGGCATGCACAGCCGCGGCAACAGTTTCGGGCGGAAAAAATTTGGTAACGGCAATTAAATGCACCTCTGCCGGATCCCGCCCTGCAGCTAAAGCGGCTGCCGATATCCTGCCTTGCACTTCAGCCGCCCTGGCTTGGATCTCCGCGCTCAACACCTGATTCTTTTTGCTGTTTTCCTCAGTTGCCAATAAACTCACCTGCTTCTATCACTGTGGGATTCAGGACAATAACAGCCGAAACTTCCGGCTTATACTCCTGACCCTCGATTGCTTCAATAATCGCGAACTCACCGTCCTGATCAATAATCTTAACTTTGGTGCTGCGGGTATAACCGCCGACAACCAGCATTACACTGCCTGTGCCACTGGCTTCATCCTGATCATAAACGGCATTGCGCGGAACTTTCATGCCGGCGGAGCTGCTATAAGTCAGTATAGTGTCCACGCTGCGGCGATCAGCCAGCCATTCGATCCGACGATCGGTTTTCAGTACCAGAAAAGTATTTTTGTCTTGTTGTTCTGAGCGCAAAACCGTGCAGTTTTCAATTCTGATCCCATCCTTAGGCAGGCTGACATCATACGTTTTGCCGATCTCAAAGTTGGAGGCATTGATTCCTTCAACTTCCAACGCCAAAACCTGTCCCAGGCTGGAAATTATCCGCAGCACAGGGTCGCCTGCCTTAACAGTAGTCTTAAGCTCCAGCCGCTCGGGCGCAGCTGCCAGATGCTTCTGAAAATCCTGATAAGTAAGACTGATTCCGCTGGCAACATCAAGCGATTCCAATCCGTCCAGCCGGAAAGAAACAATGCCCGGTTGCTGACAAACAATCGTGCCTGAATCAAGTCCCAGCTGCTTTTCCAGATTCGCTTTTGTCACTCGCAGCTGATCCAGGCGGACATCCTTGAAATCGATCGCCAACAGTCTTGTATTGCGCTGTTCAATTATCGCATCCATCGAAATCTTATAACTATGCAGGCTCGAAAGATCACCACGGCCGCTATCGCTGCGGGTCAGATTCACCAGAGTTGCCAGCTGGGCGCGGCTTTCAGTGAAAATTGATTTTGCCCCGGTTCCCTGGCCGCTGTCCATCAGTTCATTCTGACGGTCGACAATATCTTTTTCAGTTTTTTGCAATTGACGCAAATCGTTATCTCGATTGGCGGGAATCACCAGCGCTACCTTTTGACCTTTGGCCGCACGATTTCCCTCACTTGTCAGAGGCTTTAAAGTACCGCCGGTCTGGGTGTTGAAAACTGTTTCATCACGTAAAATTAAGGCTGTCGCCGGAATAGTATGGCTGATTTCACCGGCCTGGATAAACTGAAAGCGAGGCTTTGGCTTGGCGCCTTGCATCAGTTCAAGAATAATCACCACTGTTACAAACATGATCGCCAGCACTACCACGCCCATCCAAATAGCCCGCGTGCGAGCTTTACGGCGTTCGATCCGCCGCAGGCGTTCGGCACTGGCGCGGCGTTCCGGCGGCAGTGATTCGCCAGCAAGTTCCGGCCGGCGGACTAACCGGCGTTGGGGAGGGCTCTGCTGTTTAGAGCGTGGACGGGAACGCTGAGGTTTTTCATTATTCATGTAACCTTACCTCCTCGCTAAAAGAAGCAGCTGGTGTCAAAGTTGTTTGTCGGTCAGGCGCTGCAGTGCCAGCAGGCAGCCGAGCCGCGTCGTGTCAAAGTTAAGCCCGCCTTGTAAAAAGGCCAGATAAGGCGGACGCAGCGGCCCATCGGCAGAAAGCTCGATCGATGAGCCGGAAGTGAATGAACCTGACGCCATAATGACATCACAGTCATAACCGGGCATCTCGCCGGGCTCCGGCAACACGTAGGCATCAACAGGGGATGCAGCCTGGATCGCCTGACAAAAGGCAACCAGCGGTTCAGGTGAGCCGAATTCAATCGTTTGCACTATGTCGCCTCGTGCGCTGTCAGCGGCCGGTAAGCATCTGTAACCCGTCGCACTGAAAAGCTCTGCGGCAAAAACCGCACCCATCAGACTTTCAGCCACAATATGCGGAGCCTGGTAAAACCCAAGTGCGATCTGCCGGTTAAAACCGAGCGAAGGGCCCACATGGCTGCCTATTCCCGGTGCCGTCAGGCGATTCGCGGCTTGTTCTACCAGTTCGGCTTTACCACAAATATATGCACCGGAAGGGCTGATGCCGGCGCCAGGATTTTTGATCAAAGAACCCGCACAAAGATCGGCACCGACAGCGCAAGGTTCAACGGCTTCAACAAATTCACCGTAACAATTATCGACAAAAAGAACAGCTGAATGGCGCCGTTCGTTGAGTACTGACCGTATGGCAGCAATATCAGCTGCCAGCAAAGAAGGACGGCTGCTGTAGCCGCGCGATTTCTGGACATATACAACTCTGGTTTGTGCAGTCAGCGAGCCCGCGATTGCAGCCAGATCAGGTCGGCCGTCGGCCAGGAGCTGAACTTCGCGGTAACGGACACCAAATTCGCCCAGCGAACCGGTTTTATGACCGCCGGGTACATCAGAGATGCCAAGTGTCGCGGCCAGGCTGTCATATGGTTTGCCGGTCACTACCAGCAGCTCATCGCCGGGCCTGAGTAAACCGAAGAGACACAACGCCAGCGCCTGGGTGCCGGAAGAAATCTGGATCCGAACCAAAGCCGCTTCGGCACCAAAAGCCTGAGCGTAAGCACGTTCGATTTGCTCGCGGCCGAGATCGTTGTAGCCGTAGCCGGTTGTTCCGCCCAACTGGCTTTCGCTCAGCCCGGCAGATTGCAGCGCCTGTAGCACTTTGAGCTGGTTTTTTTCCCGCATCTGCCTGATAGAATTGAAGCGGCCGGCCGCTCGGGCCAGGGCCGCTTCACCTTGCCGCACAATTGCCGGGGTGATGCCAAATGGTAAATAAGAATCGGTGTTCAAATGTCGTAAACCTCCTGTGGCGACAGGATACAGATGCCAGCTTCGGTAAATTTGCTCAGCGCCTGCTCGTTGTTCTCAACCCTGAGCACAATTACCGCATTGGGTGTTGTGCGGCCAACGTAGGCATATAGATACTCAAGCGAAATGCCCGCTTCGGAAAGAATCCGCAAAGGTTCTTCCAGGCAGCCTGGTTTATCCTCAACCGCGATCGCGATCACATCAGTGGCATGCACCGTGAAACCGTTATCAGTCAAAACCTTGAGTGCATCCTCAGGGCGGTCAACCAGCATGCGCAAAATTCCGTATTCTGTCGTATCTGCTATATACAGGGCGCGGATGTCGATATTTTCTTCACACAGGTTACGTGTTACTTCAGCCAGTCTGCCGGATTTGTTTTCCAGAAAAACAGAAATCTGTCTTACCAACATGGCGATCCCTCCCTTGCCGTATTTACGGCTACAATATAATTTGCTAGTTTTTAGAAAAGTTGTATAAGCTTATTCTATTACAGATACCCCTAGCGCGAAAGCCTTGTGATTAAGCGCCCGCAGCTTTTCCTTAAAGACAATGTCGATTGCATTAGCAAAAGCTGACGGTGGCAGAATGCAGCGGGCGGCCATAGCGCCAAGCATTACTGTGTTTACAGCGCGAGTAGAACCGGCTTCCCGGGCCAGTGCGATTGCATCCATCATCACTATTTCCGCATCTTCGCCAGCTGCTTTACGCAACTGTTCCTCGATGTCTTCAGGATATTTTGCCTGTCCCATTGATACCGGCAGAGGCATGGTTCTGACAGTATTCACGAAAATCGAGCCGCCTTTTTTAAGCAACGGCGCCCAGCGCAGTGCTTCAAGCTCTTCAAAAGCAACAATGTAGTCAGCTGTGCCGGGTTCCACAGTAGGCGAGAAAACCTCACGTCCCAGGCGGACATATGTGACAACACTGCCGCCGCGCTGAGCCATGCCATGAACCTCTGAAACCTTGGCGTCAAGGCCGAGGCTGGCTGCAACTGTACCCAGCAGCTTGCCGGCTACCAGTGTGCCCTGGCCGCCTACTCCCACCAGAATTATATTGATGCCTTCAGCCGGGAAGGTGTCGAGCGAAAAATCGCATTCAATCATTTGAACCATTATGCTTCTTCCTCCCCGCAAACTTTCAGGGCGTCAAAACGGCAAACGTTGACGCAGAGACCGCAGCCGTTACAGGTGACTGGGTCGACAACGGGATAGCCGTCCGGTCCTTCAATCAGTGCCGGGCACATGATACGCAGGCAAGCCTTGCATTTTGTACAGGCTTCCTTGTTCAGGCGGGCTATTTTCCCGTCAACAGCTTTGCCTGTGGGGATCAGGGCGCAGGGACGGCGAGCGATGACTACCGATACACCGGGGCGAGCGACCTCTTCTTTAATAACAGCCTGGGAGCCAAAGGTGTCCGCAGGGTCTATTATCCGGATATGCTCAACGCCAACAGCGCGGCAGAGTGATTCGAGATCAACCGCCGGAGCCGGCTGGTTATGGATATCCATGCCGGTTGAAGGATTTTGCTGATGCCCGGTCATGCCGGTGATCGAGTTATCCAGAATCAGGATCGTGCTGTCGCTTTGATTATAGACACTGTTGATTAAACCAGTGATTCCGGAATGCAGGAATGTGGAATCGCCGATTACTGCAACCGTGCGTTTGCTGAAGTCATTATCGGTTGCTTTGGCCATGCCATGCGCCATGCCAACCGAAGCGCCCATGCAGACACAGGTGTCGATCGCATTGGTCGGATTGAGAGCACCTAAGGTATAACAGCCGATATCACCGGTGACGATCAATTTCAACCGGTTCAGCGCCATAAACAATCCTTTGTGAGGGCAGCCGGCGCACATGACAGGCGGGCGGCCGGGCGCGGCGGTTAAGTCCTCAGCGCTGATCGCGGATTCAGGCGCAGGCTGATCAGATAAACGCGAGCGGAGCAGCGGGACACTGTATTCGCCTTCACGTGAAAACAGGTCTTTGCCTTCACAGACAATGCCGGCAGCACGCAGCTCAGTTTCAATTATCGGATCCAGTTCCTCAATTATTACTAAACGGTCGACAGTTGCGGCGAATTTACGGATCGCTTCCACTGGCAGCGGCCAGACCATGCCCAGTTTAAATACTGAAGCGTCAGGCAATGCCTCACGCACATACTGGTAAGTCACACCTGAAGTTATAATGCCCAGGCCCGATGAACCTTCAATAACTTTGTGCAGGCCGATAGATTCAGAATCACGCTGCAGATCGCGCAGGCGCTGTTCCACCACTGTGTGGCGGCGGATAGCCATGGCTGGCATCATGACGTATTTAGCCATGTCCTTGGTGTAAGGGCGCAGTGTCTGCGGCTGGGGTTCACCGACTTCGGCCATTGAGCGCGCATGGGCAACCCGTGTTGTCAGGCGAACCATTACCGGTGTGTCGTACTGCTCGGAGATAGCGAAAGCCTCGCGGGTAAAGCGCAAGCTGTCATCGCTGTCAGCCGGCTCCAGCATTGGCAGCTTGGCAGCACGTGCATAATGACGGCTGTCCTGTTCGTTTTGTGAACTATGCATGCCGGGGTCATCTGCTACAACAATTACCAGACCGCCGTTTATTCCAGTATATGAAGCTGTAAAAATCGGATCAGCCGCGACATTGACGCCAACATGCTTCATGCAGCTCATGGCGCGGGCACCGGCAATTGCGGCACCGACAGCAACCTCAACCCCAACCTTTTCGTTGGTAGCCCACTCAGTTGCTATACGTTCATAATTTGCTGCGGCTGCTGTAATTTCAGTACTCGGGGTGCCCGGGTAAGATGATATAACTTTGACGCCGGCTTCGTAAGCGCCACGGGCAACTGCTTCGTTGCCCAACATTAATTCTCGCAAGTGATTGTTCCTCCTGTGTCGGCAGGGTATTTCTGCCATCACATATTTTCACCTATATCAGGTAATTTGTCAAAAACTTAACACCGGTAAATCTTCGCTGGCAACTGCGCTTTTTGTTAAACGGCTGACCAGCGGCGTGACTGCTACTGAAACAGCCATTGCCAGTACTGCCAGGCGAGGCGCCCAGCTTGCAGCAGATGCCGGATTCAGAATCAGTGCAATTGTCGCGCCGAGCACAACCGTGCCCAGGCCGCTCAGCATGCCGGCAGTTGCACCGGCCCTAGTGATTTCTTTGCTATACAATCCCCAAATATAAGGGCCAATAAACGAACCGGAAACAGCCCCCCAGGAAAAAGCCATCAACGTGACAATAGCGCTGGGGATAATCGCAATCAGATACGACGCGAAAACAAATACGATTGACATGATGCGCATTAAGCCTATACTGTTCGGTTTCTTAAGAATTGAGCGCGTAAAGGTGGGGGCAGAAACCAGCACGACACCTGCCAGGGTGCTCATTGAGGCTGAGAGCATCAGGACTACGAGCACTGCCATCAGCACTGGTGAAAGAATAGTTTCAAAAATTATCGGCATGACTTCGTCTAAATTGCGGCCGTCGAAGGCAAGGCCGAGACGCTCATTCACAACACGCGACAAGCCCCCCATAAAGTAGGCGCCGCCGCCGATAATCAAAGCGAACAGTGTGCTCATTATCGTGCCGAGTCTTACTGCTTTACGGTCACGGATGCCCTTGTATTTGGAAACCATCTGCGGCAGGCCAAAGGTGCCAATGCTGGTCATGAGTACCAAAACCAGTAAATCAAAAGGCTTGGGGCCAAATACAGAGGCCAGTGCGCCGGCGTCGCCGGCGGAAGGCAAAGAAGCCAGGGTGTCCAGGGCAGCGGACATGCCGCCGCTGACTGTAATGACCCGCTGCACCATGAATACCACACCCGCCAGCATAATAATTCCCTGAATCAGGCTGTTGACAGCTGTCGAAACATAGCCGCCGAAAAATATGTAAACCGAAGTGACAATCGCGATCACAAACATGGATACTTTGAGATCCTGCATAAAAGTGCCGGCAAAAAAACGTTGCAGGATGTACCCCAGCCCTTGGTAAACTGAAGCGGAATAAGGAATTAAAAAAACGAAAATAATGCCGGCAGATAGTGTTTCCAGGCGTTTGCTCTTGTAGCGGCGCCCGATCAGGTCAGCCATTGTTGAGGCATCGAGCTCAAGTGAGAGTTTACGTGTACGTTCAGCCAGAAGCAGCCAGGCCACCAGACTGCCGAGAATGGCATTGCCGATGCCGATCCAAAACGCAGAGATGCCGAAACTCCAGCCAAAGCGGCCGGCATAGCCGACAAAAATTACAGCGGAGAAATAAGTGGTGCCGTAAGAAAAAGCTGAGAGCCAGGCGCCCATGCGACGGCCGCCAACAATGAAATCGGTTGTGGTTCTGACTCTTCGGTTGGTTGCAACACCAACGAGGATCATGGCCAAGGTGAAGACGACCAAAATAAAGTACTTCATAAAAACTACCATCCTTCCCTACCGGCGCAAGCGCGCCAGTGCTACAGAAGGTATGATAGCGGAACTAATGCAAAAAGAAAAGAGCGTCAGTAAGAGAAAATAAAGATTTTGGCAAAATCAGCCAAAGCAAAAATGCAGCTCAGAAGTTAAGTCAAAAACAAGTCAGCAGAGAAAACAAAAACCCCCAAGAGATATCTCAGGGGTTTCAGCTGGTGCGGTCAATGGGACTTGAACCCATACGGTTGCCCATACGCCCCTCAAACGTACGCGTCTGCCAGTTCCGCCATGACCGCACATGGCTTGGTTGAAGAGGGGGTTTGCCGTCAGGCATGAGCAATTATAAACGTCGGTGTCCCAACTTGTCAATAAGCTTTTGGTTGCGATTCGTCTTCCGGTTCGTCTTCCTGTACTGCGGTTTTTTTCTGCATTGGCGGTGTTTCCGGTGCTGCCGGCACTTCGACTGCTTCTACTTCCTCCGGCGCCGCAACTTCAGCGTACATATCTTTGTAGATCTGCGCTGAACGTTCCCAGGAATAATCGCTGTCCATGGCTGCACGCACCAACCCGTTCCAGGCTTCAGGAGACTGCCGGTAGACGTCAGCAGCGTAGCGGGCTGTAAACAGCAGCTCATGGGCATTGATGTTGCAGAAACTGAAACCATTGCCTTCGCCTGTGTATTGGTTGTAAGGTATGACAGTATCACGCAGTCCGCCGGTTTCACGCACCACCGGTATGGTGCCGTAACGCATGGCGATCATTTGCGACAAACCACACGGCTCAAACAGCGACGGCATCAGCAGCAGATCCGCGCCGGCATAAAGGCGGTGGGCCATTTTGTTGCTGAACATAATTTTTACGGCCATGTCGCCTTCATTACGGATCGCCGCTTGTTCCAGCATCAGTTCATAATAGGGGTCGCCGGTTCCCAGGATGGCAATTTGAACACCGTAGGCCAGCAATTCATCAATAATATGAATCAGCAGGTCAAGGCCTTTCTGGTCGACAAGCCGCGATACGATGCCAAACAAAGGAGTATCCGGGGAAAGATTCAAATCATACTGCTTCTGGACTTCAGCTTTACAGACTGCCTTGCCGGCTTTCCAGTTCTTAACATTGTAATTTGCCGGAATCATCGGGTCGGTCTCCGGGTCATACTCATTGGTGTCAATGCCATTGAGGATTCCCTGAAGCTTGTGTGAGTAGTACATCAGCAAACCATTGAGGCCTTCGCCGTAGTAATCAGTCAGCATCTCCTCGGCATAGGATGGCGACACTGTGGTAACCTTGTCAGCGTACACAATACCGGCCTTCATGAAGTTGGGTACCCCATCGTGCAGAATGCCTGCGTCTGTAAGAAAACGGCTGGGCAGATCCATCAGGTCGGCAATGCGCTCAACTCCGTGGATTCCCTGGTACCTGAGGTTGTGAATCGTAAATACTGTTTTCAAGTTTTTGTGGAAGCCGTAGGGACGGTAATGCGCCTCCAACAGGCACGGAATCATCCCTGTTTGCCAGTCGTTCAAGTGCAGGATGTCAGGAAAGAAATCCATCGGCATGCCTAAAGCTTCCAGCACAGCCCGCTGAAAGAAAGAAAATCGTTCAATATCAAAGGAGTAATCCAGGTAAATCTGGTCATGCGCAAAATAGTATTCGTTGTCTATGAAATAAATCGGCAGGCCCTGAAAATCCATGCGGTATAAACCGCTGTACATACTGCGCCAGCCAAGCTTAATCATTGTCCAACGAACAAAAGTGAGTTTAGCCAGGTACTTTTCCTTGATTGGTTTATACAAAGGCAAAATCACCCGCGCGTCAACGCCAATTTCCCGCAGGCTGTATGGTAAAGCGCCAACCACATCGCCCAGGCCGCCGCTCTTGGCAAGCGGTGACATTTCAGAAGCTACAAACAATACTTTTTGCGAGTTCATACGATGGCCCCCTTGCCAATCACAACCGGATAATCGGCTTGCCCGATCAGCTTGACACCCGGACGCAGCACACAGTCTTTATCGATAATAACGTTCTCCAGCTCGCAGCCTTCAGAAATATGGACATTCTGGAAAATTATCGAGTTGCGTACTTTTGCATTACGGGAAATAGTGACACTGCGGAATATCATGCTGTTCTCAACAGTGCCCATTATCCGGCAGCCATCAGAAATTGTTGAATTACTGACATTGTTTTCATCGAGATACAATATCGGCGCTTCGTCTTTAACCTTGGTGTAGACAGGCAGTCCGGACCAGAACAGCTTTTGCCGCACATCTTCTTCCAACAGCCTCATGGTGGATTCAAAGTAGGATTTAATTGAATTGACCCGCAAGATCAGGCCTTTGTACTCAAAGCCCTTAACGTGCATCCGGTCAAACTGGCGCAGCAGCAGTTCAACAGAAAACTCGAACTCCCCGTGTGATATCTGCGAGCTGATAAAATCGATCAGTAAATCGCGGGCAATAACCACAACACCGAGCGAGCGCCTGTTGAAAGTGGTTTTTTCCGGATTCAGCATTACATCACGCACCCGACCGCGCCTGTCCATATCCATAATGACACAGGGAGAGCCGCCGAGCAGTCCGTCGCGATTGTACATAACGGTAATGTCAGCACCGGAATTTTCATGTTTTGCCACGATTTCATTAAAAGTGGTGTTAAAGATAACATTGCTGTTGCTGACAATAACGTATTTTTCACTGCTGGCGCGGAAGTAGTCGATCAGACCGGTAAGGTCGTCACCTTCAACGCCATAACCCATGTTCTCCGAGGTGATATAGGGCGGCAGAATATTCAGCCCCGGCTGCTTGCGGTCAAGATCCCAGGAACTGCCGGTGCCCAGATGATCCATGAGCGATTTATACTTGTTCATGGTGATCAGGCCAACTCGTGTAATTTCGGAATTAACCATATTTGAGAGCATAAAGTCGACTATGCGGTAGCGACCGCCAAAAGGCATTGCCGCCAGTGCTCGCGGACGCGAGAGTTCCCCCAGTTGGATCCGCTTGTGGTCGGCCAGAATCAGCCCCATTGCATCAATAAACATTGCCGTTCCTCCTTCAGCGAATCACCGTGACGCATTCAATAATTTCGTCAGGCTCGTCATTTTCAGCTTCTACCATGCAGTTGCCCGGAATCACCACGTTCTCACGGATTTTAATTTTTTCCGCGATTACGGAAATGCCGTTGCTGCATAGATGGGCGTTGGTGTATTTGCAGGTGGCCAGTTCAGTTTCGCCAACCCGGGTGCCTTTACCTATAGTTGTTCCCATGCCGACAATGCATTTATTGACATAACAATTCTCTTCAATTGTCACACCGGGCATCAGCACCGAATCTATTACAACAGCGCCCTTTTCGACCCGGACACTGTTTGAAAGCACTGAATGTTCCACGGTTCCATAAACTACACAGCCGTCAGTCATCGCGCTGCATCTGATTTTAGCACCGGCCGCCACGTAATTGGCGGGCTTGACCGGGTTTTTACTGTAAATTCTCCAGGACCCGTCATTAAGGTTAATTTGATCAGAAAGGTCGAGAATATCCATGTTGGCTTCCCATAGGCTTGAGACAGTACCGACGTCTTTCCAGTAACCTTCAAAACGGTAAGCAAACAGTTTATATCCTTCGTTCAGCATGGCCGGGATAACATTCTTGCCAAAGTCATTGCTTGATTTCGGGTCTGCTTCGTCTTCTGCCAGTTTGCAGCGCAAAACATCCCAGTTAAAAATGTAAACTCCCATTGAGGCCAGGTTGCTTTTGGCTTTCTTGGGTTTTTCCTCAAATTCTGTGATCGTACCATCGCTGTCAGTATTCATGATACCGAAGCGAGAGGTCTCCTCCCAGGGTACTTCAAGTACGGCAATTGTCGCCTCCGCTTTTTCATTAATGTGCGCGCGCAGCATGTTAGCGTAATTCATTTTGTAAATGTGATCGCCGGAAAGAATCAACACATATTTAGGATTGTAGTTGTCGATAAAATGTGTATTTTGATAGATGGCGTTGGCCGTGCCTTTGTACCAGTCACTGCGCTGCGCTTTCTGGTAGGGCGGCAAAATGAAGGCGCCGCCGTTGTTGCGGTCAAGATCCCAGGGATGTCCGTTACCAATGTAAGTGTTCAGGGCAAGTGGCTGGTATTGAGTCAGCACACCCACTGTGTCTATCCCCGAATTGGTGCAGTTACTGAGGGGAAAGTCGATGATCCGGTAACGACTGCCATAAGGGACAGCCGGTTTTGCCAGGTACTTGGTAAGAGCACCCAGCCTTGAGCCTTGTCCTCCTGCTAAAATCATGGCAACAATGTCTTTTCTAGCCATAATGATTCCTCCTTTTTCCTATTTCCCGCTCAAGTACTGCTTGCTGTAAATGGTCCTGAGCGCCTGTGTTTTTATTTTTCAGAAGTGCGGGCACGCTGCAACAGCAGGCCCATCAGCGGCGGCAGATCCAGGGTCAGCGTTGCCGGCTGACCATCGCGCGGTTCAGCTGTCGGCACCAGGATGCCATCGTCACTGGCTCCGGTCGGGTAGCCGCTGCCCCCAAACGCCATTTTGTCAGAATTTAGAATTATCTTTACAGGTTCAGACCAGGGCAGGCCAATGCGATACCCAGGCCGGGGTGTTGGTGTCAGGTTCAGCACAACCACAGTGCCATCACCGTCTTTGGCCCACCGTGAATAAACAAACACACTGTTTTCAGCATCACTGCTGTTGTGCCAGCTAAAGCCGGACCAGGAATCATCCTGCTCGTAGAGTGAGGGGTTACAGGCGTAAGTTTCATTCAATTGCCTGACATAATCCTGCAAGAGCCTGTGCGCATCAAAGCCCAGCAAAAACCACTCCAGCTGTTCGTAAAAACGCCATTCAATAAACTGGCCGAACTCACAACCCATGAACATCAGCTTAGCGCCGGGATGGGTAATTTGATAGAGGTATAAAGCACGTAAACTGGCAAACTTGCGCCAATAGTCACCCGGCATGCGTTCAATCAGTGAACCTTTGCCGTGAACCACTTCATCGTGAGAAAACGGTAAGACATAGCGCTCCGAAAAAGCATACATTAAGGAAAAACTCAGCTGATTATGATGCCATTTGCGTTCCTCATAATCACGCCCGAAATAACTGAGAGTATCACTCATCCAGCCCATATTCCATTTATGGGTAAAGCCTGAACCACCTTCCGCAACCGGGTGGGTCACCTGCGGAAAAGCCGAGCTGTCCTCGGCTATCATCAGCACGTCAGGATGTCGTGCTTGTATTTTTTCATTTAGCTCACGCAAAAAATTCTCAGCGTTTTGATTAATCTGAGAGTCATTATTGCCTTTATAGTGCTGGTTTGCCCCGCGGTTGCCGTTAGTATCTACGCCATTCAGACTGGCGTGCTCAGCTGCGCTTTCCAATGAATTCCACTGGATGTTGTGGTTGTAGTCACAACCTAGCATGCTGGCTACGGCATCTACGCGCAAGCCATCGACATGAAATTCCTCCAGCCAGAAAAAAGCATTGGAAAGTAAGAAAGAACGCACTTGCGGCCGCTCAAATGCGAAAGCATAAGTGCCCCATTCAGGGTACTCCGCGTATCTGCTGTCGCCGCATTCAAATAAGGCCGTGCCATCGAAACAGGCCAGACCGAAATCATCCTGCGGAAAATGTGCCGGTACCCAGTCAAGAATTACCCGGATCCCCAGTCCATGGAGATGGTTAACTAAATACTTGAAATCGGCTGGTGTGCCAAAGCGGCTGGTGACACTGTAATAACCAGTAATCTGGTAGCCCCAGGAATCGTCAAGCGGGTGCTCCATTATGGGCATAAATTCTACAGCTGTGTAGCTCATGTCGACAAGATAGGCTCCAAGCAAAATCGCGATTTCGCGATAATTCATAAAACCGCCGTCTTCGTGCCGGCGCCAGGAGCCTAAATGAACTTCATAAATATTAAGCGGACCGGCATTCATGTCCTGCTGCCGCTTCTTCAGCCAGTCTGCGTCAGTCCATTTAAAATCTTCAGCTTCATATAAAACAGAAGCCGTACCCGGTCGGATCTCGCTGTGGCGAGCAAATGGGTCGGCTTTCATTAATGTTTGGCCAGTAGCGCTGCGTATGAGGTATTTATAGCGGTCCCACTGTGACGCTCCATAAACGAAGCCCGACCAGATGCCCGTTTCAACCTTAAGCTGCAAAGGCACGCCAGGGTCATCCCAGTCATTAAAGCTGCCGGTTACAGACACTGCTGCCGCGTTCGGAGCCCAGACAGCAAACTGCCAGCCGGGTTTTTCGCCTGGTCCTGTTGCCTGCCTGGAGCCCAGCAATTCATAGCAATGACAGTTGAGGCCTTGATTGAAAGCACTTGCCTGATCCATTCATTCCTCCCTGCATAATTTGGAAGGCTGGAAGAGTGTTTAGTTGTATATAAACATTATACCTGAAGCAAATTGTTGCACAACAACAAAGAGCGGAAAAATCCGCTCTTTGTCTGGTTGTTAGATTCAAATATTCTGGTTGTCTGTCGGTTAGATAAACTTATTCACATAGACAAAATGAGTTGCTCAGACCGGCGGACCAACTTTGAGAGTAGCTTCATGATTCCAGCCCAGATCGAACGCGACCAGCTCGTCGGGAATCATGTCATGTTTGCGCGGCGGCAAAACCACCCGCAGTGCTTCCTCAAAAGAATCACGGTTAATACAGCCTGTCAGGCGGCCCAGGCTGCCCAGCAGGATAATTGTGGCAAACGTAATGTTGCCGACATCAGCTGCCAAAGCTGAGGCAGGGATCGGCACAAAATCTACATCCTGGCGGGCCGGTATGGCGTAAACCAGCGAACTGTCTACAATAATCAAACCGCCATCTTTGACATCGCAAGCGAATTTATCGAGCGAAGGATTGTTGAGCGCAATCAGGACATCGGGGTTGTTAATTACAGGGCTGCCAATAGCTTCATCCGAAATTACCACGCCACAGTTGGCTGTGCCGCCGCGCATTTCCGGACCATAGGAAGGAAACCAGGAAACCTCATGTCCTTCGCCCATGGCGGCCTGAGCTACAATGCGGCCGGCCGAGAGTATTCCCTGACCACCGAAACCAGCCAGAATGATGGAGAAGTCAATCATTTTCCCACCTCCAGGTCAACATCACGATATACGCCAAGCGGATACTGCTTCATCATGGCGTCTTCAACCCAGCGCAGCGCGGTTTCAGGATCTTTACCCCAGTTTGTCGGGCAGGTTGAAAGGATTTCCACCAGCGAGAACCCGAGATTAGCCTTCTGCACTTCAAACGCTTTGCGGATCGCGCGCTTGGCCTTATTTATATTTTTGAAGTCTGTCACCGCCACACGTTCAATATATACAGCGCCCGGCAGAGTCGCCAGCATTTCGGAAACGTTGATCGGGTAACCTTGCACCTGCGCATCACGGCCGAAAGGTGAGGTTGTTGTGACCTGGCCAAGCAGTGTAGTCGGTGCCATCTGGCCTGAAGTCATGCCGTAAATGGCGTTGTTGACAAAAAAGGTGGTAATCTTTTCGCCGCGGGCTGCAGCGTGGACGATTTCAGCAGTGCCGATGGCGGCAAGGTCACCGTCACCCTGGTAGGTAAAAACAGGGTTTTCCGGGTGGACACGCTTCACGCCAGTAGCGACAGCCGGTGCCCGGCCGTGTGCCGCCTGCAGCATATCGCAGGCAAAATACTCATAGTTGTTATAGGTACAGCCTACCGGTGAAACGCCGATTGCTGTCTCCAGAATGCCCATTTCGCAGATAACTTCAGCGATCAAACGGTGAATGATGCCATGTGTGCAACCGGGACAATAGTGAAAAGGCTTATCAGTCAGGCCTTCAGTGTAACCAAATACTTTTTTCATGCTTGCTTACCCCCTGCAATGTCGCGCAGTTTTTCCAGAATTTCAGCCTGCGTTGGCAGATTGCCGCCTGTGCGGCCATGGAAATGAACCGGCTTGGAGCAGTTGATGGCAAGCTTTACATCTTCAATCATCTGCCCGGCGTTAAGCTCAACAGCCAGGAATGCTTTGACAGAATCCTGCGCAGCAACGCGGGCCAGTGCAGCCTTCGGGAAAGGCCAGAGTGTGATCGGACGCACCAAGCCAACCTTAATCCCTTCAGCTCTTGCCTGACGGATTACGTTTTTACAAATACGGCTGCTGGTTCCAAAAGCTGTAATCACGATTTCCGCGTCATCACAATCGCTGACTTCCACGCGTACTTCGTTTTGCTCGATCTCGCGGTACTTAGCCTGCAACCGGTTGTTTACCTCTTCCAGATCATCAGCTTCAATGTAAATTGAAGTGATGGTACGATGCTCAGGACGCCCGCCGCGGCCGCCGGCCGCCCATTCTTTATCTACAGTATTTACTGGTTCTTCTTCACGGAACGCAACCGGTTCCATCATCTGGCCCATGGTGCCGTCACCCAGAATCATCGTCAGCATCCGGTAACGGTCAGCAAGATTAAAAGCCTCAACAGTCAGTTCGTAGAGTTCCTGAACGCTGGCCGGTGCCAGAACGATATTCCGGTAATCGCCGTGACCGCCGCCTTTAGTTGCCTGGAAATAGTCGCCCTGTGCCGGCAGAATACCGCCGAGGCCAGGACCGGAACGCACGATATTTACCACAACCGCGGGGATCTCCGCCCCGGCGATATAGGAAAAGCCTTCCTGCTTCAGGCTGATACCCGGACTGGAACTTGTAGTCATAACTCTGGCTCCGGCACCAGAAGCGCCGTACACCATATTTATGGCTGCGATTTCGCTCTCGGCCTGCACAAAAGTGCCGCCGGCTTCAACCATACGCTTAGCCATGTAATGCATAATTTCTGTCTGTGGTGTAATCGGATAGCCGAAATAATGACGGCATCCGGCGCGAATCGCAGCTTCGGCAATCACTTCATTGCCTTTCATCAAAACACGTTTACTCATTTTCCCTTTTCCTCCCGATAAACCTCAATCACGTTATCGGGACAAATAACGGCACAAAAGGTGCAGCCGATACATTTGTCCATCTCTTCAACGCCGGCCGGATGGAAGCCCTTTTCGTTCAACTGATCGGTTTTCAGTTTAATTATTTTACGCGGGCAGACCGAGATGCAAAGGCTGCAGCCCTTACAACGATCCTCGCGAAATGAAACTTTTGACATGGATATCCCCCTTATTTCAGACCTATCTGAACTATTATAAAAATAACCGCAGCTGGAATCAACCTGGCCCGGAGCGTTTCGGACTGACAGCAGCAAAAGGCGCCGGAAAAAGCTGGTAAACGGGCAGAGTAATGAATGAATCCGAACCCATTCAAGTTGATTTGCGAATTATCAAATCGCTGTGCAAAGAAAGATGGCGGGCGATTCGCTGTGGGTTTTGTATGCGCTCAATCAGGAGTTGAACCCCTTCGTTGCCGATTTCATATTTCGGCTGCCGGATGGTAGTCAGCGGGACTTCCAAATAATCCATCAGGTCAATATCATCGTAGCCGGTAACCCGGAAATCTTCAGGCACAGAAAAGCCGCGCTTACGGATTACATTTATGGCACCAACAGCAATAAGGTCACAGCCGCAGCAAATTGTCCCGGATTTAAGCCCATTGTCAAGCAATCTGGTCATGGCCTGCGCCCCTGCTTCGATATACGGTTCACAATGAACCACCTGATTCTCGGCCAGCGTCAGCCCGTGGTCACGGAAAGCCTGACGATAGCCACGCATTCTGACCTGGCTGGGCTGTGACGCCAACGGCAAGGAAAGAAACCAGATATCGCGGCTGCCGGTCTTTAGCAGGTAATCGACAATGTCGTAGCCGCCCTGGAAGTTATCGTTTTCAATACTGTCTATATCGAGCCCGGGGCTGGAACGCATCAGTAAAACGGTTGGTGTACCGTTGTCTTGCAGCTTATTCAGCGCTTCTGGTGAAACGCGCAGCGGCGCAGCCAGAATCAAGCCGTCAATCCGCTGCCGCAGCAATAGTTCAACAGCACGTTTTTCTTTTTCAACATCCTGATCGGTGTTTGCCACAATCACACTATGGCCGGCTGCCGCGGCTGCATCCTGCACTCCGCGTAACACTTTGGCAAAAACAAGCTGCGAGCTGTCGCCCATGACCAGTCCCAGGGTATTGGTTTCCTGCACTCTGAGGCTTTTGGCAATATTATCCGGTTGATAATTCAATTTTTTTGCCGCTTCGCGAATCCTTTTTGATGTTTCGGGCGATATCCCGCCTTTACCATTCAGGACTTTGGATACAGCCATAGCTGAAACACCGGCCTCCCTGGCGACATCTTTAAGGGTTGTTCTGCGGTTTGTTTGTATCATGAGTAATCACCTTGCGATTTCCAGTTTAAATAAACCGGCCTGCCCAAATGGATCAGGCAGGCCGGCAGATATCAATTACTCAGCTGCTCAGATCCAGCGGCCGGATGTTTTAGTGGAACCATAGGTTTCCAGCGGCGCCCAGCCGGTCTCGGTAAATTGTGATAAAAGCTTCTGCATTACGCCGAAGCGGATGAACTCTTCCTGGCCCAGGCCACCCGGCTCATAGGCACGAACAAATTCCGGCACCTTCATCAGCCGTTCAATAGCGGCAGGGTCAACAGGGTTGTCGATCCGGATTTCACGTGCAGGGTCCGCTTCCAGAACCATATTCTGAACTCTGGTCTGCAAAGTGAAAGTGACGTTTTTGCCACCGGCCATTTCGGTCAACTGGCCAATATTGCGCAGTCCGGCCGGCATGATATAGCTCGAATAGCCGCGCTCCTGGAAAATCTGGTAAGTGCGCTTGCACATTGCCAGGCCAGCTACCTGAATATCGCTCTCGCGGACATCGGCTTTCATGTCTTTGGCGACATCGCGCAGATAGTCGTCCAAACGGCCAACCTGCTGTACAACCAGGCAGAGAGCCGGTTTGCGGCCGGCAGCTCTAGCTTTGGCAGCGCCCTTTTCGTAGGTTTCCGCCACTGCGATAGCTTGCGAAACGGAGACATTCAGCGTAGCGCAGATCGGAATGCACTCTTCTGCCAAATGTTCAATAACTTCGATTCCGGCATTGGTTGATGGCAGCTTGACAGCGATGTTTGGTCCCCAGGAATGGACACGACGAGCCTGAGCGAGCATGCCCTCAGCGTCACCGGCACGGCTGGGGTTGAGTTGGCCCAGAGCCAGACCATGAATCCCATCAGTAGCTTTGAAGACTTCGGTGAACTGGTCGGCAGCATAAGTCGCAACCAGTTTAAGCAGCGCCTCCGCACGCTCTTCCAGCTCGAGATCCTGCGAAACAGCATTAACCTTTTCAGCCCAGAATTCCGGGTTCATATTGAATGTGCGAAATGTCAGAACCGGGTTGGTAGTGACGCCCATCGCGCCACGTTCTTTACCGAGGGCAATTTCTTCCGGATTACCGGAATCGTGCCACCAACGGGTTGGAGTCGCTTCGTTCAGCCATTCGAGATAAGTACTCGCCATGATCCTGTTCTCCTTATTATAATCTGCATCTTTCAAATCGGAATTTAAAATATGCATTTGCTCAATTTATTCACTGACTGGATTTTCTTAATTGTTCGGGTATTAGAATTTGTGATTAGCCAGCGGATTCCAGCCGGAGTTGACAAACTGGTCAAGCGTGCGGTTGGTGGAGCCGAAGGTGATGAATTCTTCCGGCTTCATGCCGTCTGGTTCGTAGGCTTTGACAAACTCAGGCATAGTCATCAGGCGCTCGATCACTTCCGGATCAACCGGAATATCGATGCGCTCTTCGAACGGGCCTTCCATTTCGGCCAGCAGAACAGCGATCTTGGGTGCGATCGACATGATCATCCGCGCACCTGCGAGGTCGGCGATATGGTAGGCGCCGCGGCAGCCGGCAGGCATCAGGTAGGCTTCGTAGCCGCGCTCGTTGAAGATCTGGTAGGAACGCTTGATCGCAGCGGTGCCGGCGCAGATAATGTCGCTTTCCTTGACTATGTCGCTGGTGTCGCTGGCTACATCACGCAGGTAGTCGTCCAGGCGGCCAACCATGAGTACGGAAACGGCCAGGCCGGGCTTGATACCGGCGGCGCGGGCGCGCTCAATTCCGCGTTGCAGGGCAGCACCGGTGGTAACGCACTGAGGCACGGTGAAGCTTACGGTTACGACTACGTTGTAGCCCAGTGCCGCACATTCTTCAGCCAGCTCAATACCGTGTTTGGTTGCGGGCAGCTTAATGCAGATATTGGGTGCCCAGGCCGCATAACGCTTGGCCTGTGCCAGCATTGCCTCTTTGTCGCCCGGTTTTAAGGGACTGGTTTGGGCACAGCAACGGCCAACGCGGATATCGCCTGTTTCGTAAAGCGGCATCAGCTTCTCAGCAATATGACCCGTTACTTTCTGCATCAGAGCCTCGACTTTTTCGGTGCCTTTAAGGTCGCGCGGGACGTCTTTGATAATGTCGGCCCAATACTCCGGGTCGGATTTCAATGTCGCGTTGATCAGGAAAGGGTTGGTCGTTACGCCTTTGGCGCCGTTTGCCATTGCCTCTTCCAGTTCAGAAACTACAGCACTGTCGTGCCAGTACACTGTCTGGGTTTCGCTTGTCATCCATTTCAGAAACTTGTTTTCGCTCATTTTTGCCTCCTCGTGGCGGTTTGCTGCGCTTGCGCTGCCGCGGTTCTTTATGTAATCAAATTAAATAATAAACATTTCTTATCTACAGTATATGGGAATATTTGTCATCAGCCAAAATACATGCCGCCGTTGACATCCATCAACAAACCGGTGATAAACTCCGCTTCTTCAGATGCCAGGTAAGTAACAGCGCTGGCAATATTGGCAGGTTTTGCCAGTTTGCGCAGCGGAATTCTATTAAGCAGGCTGTCAATCTGCTCCTGTGACCATTGGGTTATCATTTCGCTTTCCGTTGTGCCGGGACATACCGCATTCACAGTGATGCCAAAAGGCGCCAGCTGACGTGCCATCCCGTAAGTCAGGGAAATAATCGCTCCCTTGGAGGCGGTATAGGCCATGCCCGTTTCAAAGCCGCCCATGCGGCCCGCAAGCGAAGAAATATTGATCACTCGCGGCGCGCTGCTTTGCTTGAGATACGGTAAAGCCTGCTGAATCACAAAAAAGACACTTTTCAGGTTTACAGCCATTACTTTATCCCATTCGGCGGCAGTAACCTGGGGAATTGGCGTTGAATGCAAAATGCCGGCATTATTAACAACTACATCGATACCGTCAAAAACATTCACTACCTTAGTGATCATCGCGGTGATGCTTTCAACGTCAGAAACATCACAGGCAAAACTTGCAGCATCGAAACCTTGTGCGGTCAGTTCAGCTGCAGCGGCTTCTGCTTTAGCTTCATTAATATCAACAATCGCTACCCGGTAGCCTTCACTGGCCAGTCGACCGGCAATTGCCTGACCTATGCCTTGAGCGGCACCGGTAACAACTGCAATTCTTTTTTCTCGTGACATTTACTTGTACGCCTCCTTGGGTTTAACGTTATACATATTCATTATGAGGATAAGCGTGTCTAAAAACAAGATAAAATCACGTTAAAAACATAGTCGCGTCGATAAATATGACTATTTACACAATTTAATTGACAATTTTAGTATAGGTTGCCTAAATTAGTCTTGATTTAGCGTTAGATTCTTGACAATTATTCCGCCAGCACTTAAAGTTGATTTATCGATAAAGCAAAACTAAACACTTATTTATGGTGTCATAATAGCACTCAAAGAGGAGTAGTGTTATGATGCAAATCATAGTACAGTTACTGCACTTCAATTATCGATTCCTTTGGATCAACCGATGCTTACCGGCAAACAGATGCTAAAACATCAAACTGACAATTCTATTAGACTCATTCTGATAGACTCATTCTGAGCTAAACGACATCACAAATTTTACAGCAGTCTCATTTTCACTTTGCTCGTCACGCCAATTAAAGGCTGTGCGAAATACCCAGAAAAAGAAAGGAACTTCCTATGAAGAAGATCATTGCCCTGTCTTTGACTATCGTCATGCTCCTCACATTGGTTGCTTGTGGTTCCACAGGCACAACAACAGCCGGTACCACAACCGGTGGTACCACAACCGCAGCAAGCGGCGGCACGGTAAAAATCGGCCATTACGGCCCGCTGACCGGCCCCAACTCCACCACCGGCAATGCCGGCCTCGATGCCTTTAAACTTGCAATCAAGTTGAAAAATGCAGCCGGCGGCCTGAATGGCATGCAAATAGAAAGTGTCTATTACGATGACGCCGGTACAACTGAAGGCGCCGTCAAGGCCGTCACCCGCTTGATTGACACAGATAAAGTCGACCTCCTGCTCGGTTCACAGCTCTCCGGTAACCTCCAGGCAACCGGTGCGCAGGTTGAAGCCGCTCAGATCCCTGAAGTTGGCACTGGCGTTGGCCCCGTCTGGCTGGATAATGGCTGGAAGTATCTCTTCCGTGCTCTGTCCGAAAGCACCGGTGGTGTTGTTCCCCTGGTAGATGCCATGGATAAGCTCGGCACCACCAAGCTCGCAACCCTCGTATATCAGGACGAAGGCTCGATCTCCGCAGCTGAAAACGTGCTAAAAGAAGTCCGTCAGCGCGGCAAAATCGAAATCACAACCGAAGAAGTCAGCCAGCCGAACGATACTGACTGGACTGGTCAGCTTTCCAAAATCGTTAACACTCAGCCAAACGGCGTAATGCTCTTTGTCCAGGGTGAACAAGCCAGCCAGATGATCAAACAGCTGCGCAACCTCGGCTATAAAGGCTATGTCTATGGTCCTGAAACCATGTCCTTCCCGAAAATCCGTGAAGTCGGCGGCGACGCTGCCAATGGTATTGTTTTCTTCGCTCCTCACGTTATCCCTGACGCAGTCGAAGAAGCCAACTCCGATCTGGAAAAGGCGTTCCTGGAAGCTTATGTAAAAGAATACGGCAAACTGCCTGTATCCGACGTAGCCTACCGTGTTTATGACGGTATGCAGATCCTCTTCAGAGGCGTTGAAGATGCCAAGTCTATCGAAGGTCCTAAAGTCCGTGATGCTATCGCCAAAATCAGTGATCTTCAGCTGATGGCCGGCAAAGCTGATTTCACTCAGTTCGATGACGGCAACAGCATGGCCGGCATGCAGGTTTACATCACCCACGGCGGTAAAAATATTCTGCTCACAAAGTTTCTTGAATCCAATCCGGCAACAACCTACGCTCCTTAATCAGGTCAGCAAAGCCGGTTAGGACAAAGTTTAAGCAGGCCATTTATCGGCCGTCTGAACTTGAGTAAATAACCAACCGGGAGGGGCACTTCAATGTGAACAAAGGTTCACTGAGCGGTGCTCCTCCTGTTTGCTAGAAAATGCAAAGAAGGTGATTTAATGTTTTTCTCTGTGCTTGCCGGCGGACTGGTACTTGGCTGCACCTATGGCATGCTTTCACTGGGCTATGCCCTGATTTACCAAGCCTCTGGCTACATGAACTTCACACAGTCAGAACTGTTGATGTTCGGAGCTTTTCTGGGCCTGACCTTCGTCGAAACTATGGGCATGCCGTTTATTGCCGCTCTGCTCCTGGCCATGATGATCATGTTTATAATTGGCTGGATGATGGAACGCTTTATTATTCGCTTCCTGGTCAATAAAAAAGCCAAAAACATCCTGGTTGTTCTGGCTACAATCGCTCTGCAGATCATTGTCCAGAATGCAGCTACCCTGATTTGGGATACCCAGCCGCACTACTTCCCTCCCATAATCAAAAACACCACACCTGTAAATTTTTTCGGCGCTTCAATTTCGCGCGACAGTCTGCTCGCCATCGTAGTGGCATTTGCCGCAATGGCTGCTTTGCATCTGTTCCTGAATAAAACCAAGTTTGGTACCTCAATGCGCGCTGCGGCCCAAAGCAAGCCTGCTGCTTCCTGCATGGGTATCAATGTCAACCGTACAATCGGCGTGACCTATGGCATCGCGGCCGCCCTGGCTTGCCTCGGCGGAATTCTGGTAGCCCCCACGCTTACAGTCAGTACCAGCCTTGGTATGCAGCTTGGTCCAAAAAGCTTTGCCGGCGCTGTTATCGGCGGCTATGGAAATATCTACGGCGCTATTGTCGGCGCACTGCTGATCGGCGTAATGGAAACATTCGTTGCTGCTTACGTTTCCTCTACTTTCAAAGATTTCATTGTCTACGGCGTCATGATTGCTGTCATGATTATCAAACCCTCAGGCATATTTAACGCCAAGGTTTATGACGTCTGATAAAGATCAGAGGAAAGGAGTTACCCAATGCCCAACATTGAAGTTAAGAAAAAAGCATCTGGTAGACGGAAAATACTCGCACCGCTGATTATTATCGCGATCGCTGTGTTGATTCCCACCATGATGGAAAACAATATAATTCTCTCGCCTAATAACTATTTTTACCTGCTGCTCTGCTTCAGCGCAATCTACGCAATCGCCACCAGCGGCCTGGATATTCTCTATGGGTATACTGGACAAATCTCTTTCGGCCATGCCGGCTTCTTTGCCATTGGCTCATACATCAGCGTGCTGCTGTGCCACCCGGCCTGGGGGATATCGCAGTGGCTGGGCTTTACCTTGCCGCCCTCAATCACCATATTTATCGCAGCCTTTGTCTCGATGATTATTGGTGTGCTGTTGTCGCTGCCGGCCTCAAAACTGGTGTTCCACTTCCTGTCACTTTTGACAATCGCTTTCGGCCAGCTGATTTTCCTGACGATTACCAGCTTCCCCAAAATCACAAATGCCTACCGCGGCATAACCGCAATTCCGCAAATCAGCTTCTTTGGATTTTCTTTCAGCGCTGTATCCAATAAGTACCGCTTTTTCCTGCTGTCATTGTTCTTCCTGGTCATTTTCCTGATCATCAAACAGAACATTGTCAAATCGCGCGTCGGGCGCGGCTTCTCGGCAATCCGGGAAAATGTACTGGCTGCAAATGGCTGCGGAATTAATGTTCGTTACTATAAAATGATGTCTTTTGGTATCTCGGCTTTCTACACCGGTTTTGCCGGCGCTCTCTACGCCCACATGGTTGGCTTCATCAGCCCCGATACTTATGTGGCAAACACTTCAAATATTATGATGACCATGCTGCTTTTCGGCGGCAATGGCAACCTCGCCGGACCCGTAATCGGCGCTACAGTTATTACACTGATCCAGGAAGGCCTGGCGGAACTTAAAGACTACCGCATGTTGATCTTCGGTATCTTCCTGTTGATCGTCATTCTCTTCCAGCCCAACGGTCTCTATGGACTTTACATGTCTACAGTCAACAAAATCAAGAAAAGACTTGCCAGCAGAAAAGAGGTGAAGCCGAATGCTGAAGCTTAACAACATCACAATCAGGTTCGGCGGTCTTGTTGCCGTCAATCAGCTCAGCTTCGAAATCGAACAGGGCGAGATTTTTGGCCTGATCGGTCCTAACGGCGCAGGCAAAACCACTACCTTCAACATGATCAGTGGGACATTCGAACCCACAGAAGGTCAAATTGAACTGGAAGGCAAACGCATTGACGGTATGCCTATGTTCAAGATCAATCGCCTGGGTATTGCCCGCACATATCAGAACATCAACCTGTTCCGCACTATGACTGTGCTGGAGAATGTCTTGGTCGGACTCCATCCGCACCTTGAAACCGGCTTGCCTGCCGCTATTTTTAAAACTCCGAAGCAGCGTCGCGAAGAACAGAAATCAATTGAAAAAGCCAAAAGAATCCTTGACCTGGTTCATATTAAGGATAAGGATGACTGGTATGCCAGCAGCCTCTCTTACGGTGAACAACGCCGATTGGAAATTGGCCGTGCCCTGGCCAGTGATCCCAAGCTTTTGCTGCTGGACGAACCAGCTGCCGGCATGAATCCGATTGAAAAAGAAGAACTTGCCGAACTCGTGCGGAAAATCCGTGACACGGGAGTCACAGTACTCCTCGTTGAGCATGACATGAAATTTGTCATGGGCATAACAGATCGCATCTGCGTACTTAACTATGGCAAACGGATCGCGATGGGTAACCCTGCGGAAATCCAGTCGAATCCTGACGTCATCGAAGCTTATCTTGGAGGTGAATGACATGAACCCAATACTTGATGTCAGAAACCTGGAATACCATTACGGCGAAATTTACGCCGTGAAGAACATCAGTTTCTCAATTAACGAAGGCGAAATCGTTGCCATAATCGGCAGTAACGGTGCCGGCAAAACAACAACGCTGCGTGCCATCAATGGTTTACTGGGCAAGATCAGCGGCGGCGAAATTCACTTTGACGGTCACCGGATCGATACGATGCCAACCCATAAAATTACAGGTCTCGGTCTCTGCCAGGTTCTGGAAGGACGTATTGTCTTCCCGCAGCTGACGGTTCGTGAAAACCTGATGATGGGTGCCTTCCTGCAGAAGGACAAGGTTTTTATCAAAAATCAGCTCGACTATGTCTGCGACCTCTTCCCTCGCCTGCTGGAACGTGAAAATCAGAATGCCGGCACGCTTTCCGGCGGTGAACAGCAAATGCTCGCGGTTGCCCGCGCGCTGATGTCAAAGCCAAAAATGCTGATGATGGACGAGCCCTCGATGGGTCTGGCACCGCTGGTCGTCAAAGACATCTTCTCGACTATCGAGAAAATTAATAACGACGGTGTCACTATCCTGCTGGTTGAACAAAACGCGCGCGCAGCCCTGAAAATTGCCAACCGCGCCTATGTCATCGAAACCGGCGAGCTCATCATGGAAGGTTCGGCTCACGAACTGCTCGAAGACAAAGCCGTCCAGAAAGCGTATTTGGGCGTAAGCTAAAATACCTGCCTCCGCAATCAGCAGCCGGTCAGTCGCTCGGACAAGTCCTCGAAATGCTGCGCATTTCTGCGGAACTCGCTTTGTGACTCGGCAGCAGATTGCGAAAAGCCATGACAGGGCTGAGGTACGCAAAATGAGCAGCTATGTACAGAACTGCTCTCTTGAGCAAAGCATTTGGAATAGCATGTTTTAAGATAGGGTTACTGGCGACACGCCAGTAGCCCTTTTTTAGTGAAGCTCCATACGTGGTGCACTAAGAAAAAGCCTGATTCTACGTTAGAATCAGGCCGACACTTAATAATCTTTGCCTGGCCGCACGCCAGTTGAATTTTCTTCCTATCAGACAATTATCTATTCTCCGCCCTGTGGTCATTTGCTCTAATTACCTGCTCCAGCCAGGCGAATTCGCAGCAAAAGGCGCCTAAAAGGCGCCTTTTGCGAGAAGCTGAGCCTGGTGGAGCAGGTAATTAAAAGAGGTTGCCGTTTTCGTCGAAGGCAAAGGGGGCCGGTTCGGAGAGGATCTCAATGTCGGGCATGGCTTTGGCCTCTTCGAGCATGGCTTCGGATATCCAGATTTCGCTGAGATGAAGGGTATCTTTTATCCGGACAATGCGCAGATTATCGCGATCACTTTCAGTACAGGTTTTAGCTGCCGCCTGGATAGCCAGTTTGTCACTGCGGAAGGCCGGCGGAGTTTTAACGACGTTCAGGATAAGTGAAGTCAGGCTGTTGGGTATCGTGGCATCCGGGTCAGCTTTGCCGGTTGCGCGGGTTGTGGTCGCATCAGCCATTCCAAGCCCGACACTGCTGCCGTGGGTTTCCTCAGTAAGGTCGAGCACCACAACGCGATGTTTCTGGAAGCCGCCGCTGGCATAAGGTGTGGCCCAGGTACCGGAGACGTTGGGATCCATACCGTCGCCGCTGATATTCTTGCCAATCTGGTCAACAATCAGGATATCGCCGCTTTCAATTTTGATCTTCGGCATTTTGCTGAAGGCTATTTTCAGCAGCTTAGGTTCTTCAGTTACTATTTCAGCGGGTGTGAGTGCCTTGATAATGCAGGTTTTGTCGAAGGCGTTTTCAATCAGGCCAACACCAAACATGACGTTGCAGTTATCAATAATGGTTTTACCGAACATCGGCACCATTTCTGCCATACGCTTAAAACCCTCAAAATGGCAGGCTTCAGCGCCATATTGCTTACCATAACCAATCGCCAGCATTTTCATCAGGCCGCTTTCGTATTCACCACGGAAAGCTGTATGTGGTTTGATCCGGCCAACAACAATCATGCCGTCTGCTTCAGCAGCGTGTTTATCAATATAGACAGCCAGGCCTGTTGGGGTTTTACCGATTTCCACGGTATCCATACAGGAAATGATTTCACAGCCACAATACTCTTCGGTGACACCAAAATCATTAACTATCTTAAGTTGGCCTTCGGCAAGCGCGCCGCCATGGCTGCCCATTGCCGGGATAATAAACGGGGTAGCGCCCTTTTCTTTAACAAACGTCGCGATAGTCTTCAAAACCAGGGCGATGTTGTCCACGCCGCGACTTCCGCAGGAAAGGCTGATCCGCATACCGGGTTTGATGCTAGAAGCGATTTCGTCACGTTCAAGTTCAGCGCGAACTGTAGCAGCCACATCTTCGACCTTTGATTCATCGAAAATCTGGCGGATACGTACCATATTCGGCAGTTTTACAGGTTTTAGGATTTCTTCTATCATTCCCATTGTTTACAGACCTTCCTTACTTTTAATCTCATAAATTTTCATTTGTCGACAGGAATAAATCCAGTCGAATTCCAGTGATATAGTGAAGATTTTTAGCAGCAATTTTTGTGATCAATGTACGACAATTGTTGCAATTCACACAGAATAAGTATAGCACTCGTTGGTATGACCATTCAAGCCAAAAGCACTCTCCAAAAGCACTCTCCAGATTGTTAAGCTGACTACGGACTGCTTCTGTTTCAGGTCACGAATTATAGCGGCGCAGAAACTGGCAGGTACGTTCATTATCTGAATGGAATACGGTTTCCGGTGTTCCTTCTTCGATGATTACGCCTTGATCCATGAAGATGATCCGGTCAGCCAGTTCACGGGCGAAGGCCATTTCGTGGGTTACAACAACCATGGTCATATTTTCCTCAGCCAAGGAGCGGATAACCTTCAGAACCTCGCCGGTCAGCTCCGGGTCAAGTGCAGAAGTCGGCTCGTCAAAAAATATCAACTCCGGAGTAAGGGCCAGGGCGCGGGCGATCGCGGCTCGTTGCTGTTGACCACCGGAAAGCTGATAAGGGTATGCATCGGCTTTGTCAGGCAAACCCAATTTTTCTAACAGACGACGGGCATCAGCTTCGGCTTCAGTGCTCGAACGGTCTAAAACAGTTATCGGCGCAGCGCTGATATTTTGTAATACAGTCAAATGCGGAAACAAGTTGAAGCTCTGAAAAACGAGACCAATCTTCAATTGAATTTCTTTCAGTTTTTCTGCCGAAGCGTAAACAGCACGACCTTTATCATCATTTGAGCACAACGTTTCACTGCCAACAATTATTTCACCGCTGTCAGCTTTTTCCAACTGGTTTATCAGGCGCAACAAAGTTGATTTGCCGGAACCGGATGGACCGATAATTGCGACCACCTCTCCCTGCCGGACAGTCAGGCTCATCGATTTAAGCACTTCATTTGAACCGAATGATTTCTGCAGGTTATTAACCTGCAACAGAACCTTTTCGTTGTTAACCGCCAGTTCAGTTGTTTGTTCCGGTGAATATTTTGCTGCTGATTCGTCCGTGAATTGTTTGTTAGTTGATTGTTCTGACATCAGCTCAACCTTTCTTCATATCTGCTGCTTTTTGATAGCATAAGCTTGGCGTTCTGCAGTAGGTGTCAGCTTTTATAATACGCCAGGCGGCGCTCACCGGCTGTGAAAGCGAGTTCTACAAGGCTGTTCATGGCAAGGTAAAACACACCGGCTACCATAATCGGCACAATACTGGTTGTGCGTGAAGTTGTATTCTGGGCAATTCTAAACAGTTCCATCACTCCGATGGTCTGGGCCAGAGCGGTGTCTTTGACCAAGGTCATGCATTCATTGCCACAGGCCGGCAAAACACGCTTCACAACCTGAGGCAGAATAATTTTTCGGAAGGTTTGGCGTTTGCTGAAGCCAAGCACATGGGCTGCCTCATATTGACCAACCGGAATCGATTCAATGCCGCCGCGGAATATTTCCGCGAAATAAGCCGCATAATTAACAGTGAAGGCAATTATCGCCGCTATAAAGCGTGGGATGGCAATGCCCAGCACAAATGGCGGAAAGTACATGAAAAAGATCAGCTGCAGAATCAGGGGGGTACCGCGCATTATCAGCAAGTACAGCCGCAGCGGAGCATTCAGCAAAGGGTTGTTGGCCATGCGGGCTCTGGCCACCAGCATCCCCAGCGGTACTGAAAAAATCAGGGTCAGGAAAAATATCTGAATCGCTGTCCAGGTTCCTTCCAGAAAAAATGGTAGATAATCGAACATTCTAGCTTTTCCTTAGCTTAATTTCTTGATCTGCCTTTTAGATTGCGGATCTGCCCATTTGAGAAATAGTCACGGGCAGCCTGGGTTAGCCAGACTGCCCGCAGCATGATCGTCAATAACGATAAATTATTTAATGGTTGTAATATCTTTACCGAACCATTTGGTTGAGATCGTTGCTAACGTGCCATCAGCTGCCATTGCTTTAAGTTGCTTTTGCACTTCATCGCGCAGGCTCTGGTCGTTTTTACGGAAACCAATACCGTATTCCTCACCAGCCAGTGACTCATCCAGAATCCGGAAAGGCTTGTTCTGTGAGGTAATATAGTAACCGGCGACAATTTCGTCAATCAGCAGGGCATCTGTGCCTTTTGCTTCCAGATCGAGCAGTGCGGTGACATTTTCCTTGAATTCAACAACTTCTTTCAGGCTGGCTTTAAAATCTGTGGCCTTCTCGAGGGCCGATGTTGCTGTAGAAGCAGCCTGGACGCCAAGTTTTTTGTCCTTCAGGTCAGCCAGGGTCTGGTAGGTTGAATCATTTCGTACAACGACAACCTGACGGTTTTTCAAATAGGGATCGGTTACATTGGTTTCTCTTTTCCGCTCTTCATCAAGCGAGTAGCCGTTCCAGATGCAATCAATCAGACCACTGTTGAGTTCACTGAATTTCTGTGCCCAGTCAATCGGCTGCAGTTTCAGGGCAACACCCATCCGCTTGGTTACTTCGGTTGCGAGGTCGATATCAAAACCGACAATCTCGTTTTTTTCATTACGAAAACCCATTGGCGGGAATGAATCGTCCAGGCCCAGAACAAATTCTTTTTTGTCGAGGACTTTCTGGAGTGAAGGATCAGCTGCAGCTGTGGTTGTGGCAGCAGTTGTACCTGCAGTGGTGCCAGCGGCGGTAGAAGCAGTTGTGGTTGTTGGTGCGGTTGTGGTGGCTGCGGTTGTGGTGACGGCAGCAGGCCCACAGGCACTCAGGAGCATCGCGGCCAGCATTAGTACAACGGCCAGCGAGAATAAACGATTACGAGACATTAGGTGAATCCTCCTTGTTTGTATCAGACGAATCAGGCAGAGGAAAGCCAAATTTTGATTCAAATCAGCTTACAGCTTTTAATTTTTGCCTTGTTAGTCCTTTAGCATTGTAAAGGATTAACGTCTTTTGGTAAAGGGGGGGGGAGCTGACGAACATCAGGAGCCAATCGGGTAAATATTAGTGGGAATTAATATTCGCCATTATCATCCTTAGCTGTTCGAATTACGGGCGGCGCTTCATTATGCTCACGCTCCTGCAATCCCAAATCTGGCAGCAGACTACCGCCCAGGGTTATCGCACCGCGGCCAAAACGGTCACGCAAATCATCGACTGTTGCTTCCAGCACTTCAGTTCGCGTGTCTTCAGCTGCCGTTTCCGCGCTGTCGAAGAAACTCAGCTGTCTGTTTTGAGAGGCAACTGAAGTGGTCAGGCCCAGTGCGGTAACAGTCAGCATCCGAATCGGCTGCTCAAGGTCCCAGGCCGAAAAAACAATCTCCTGCGCCAAATCGGTGATGCGTTTAGTGGAGTTGGTTGAAACCTGCAACTGCTTCTGACGTGAAATACTTGTGAGGTCAGGTCGCTTGATTATAACTTGCACTGCATGGCAATAAGCGCCCTGATGGCGCAGCTCGGTCCCTACTCTGTCAGCCAGACAGGCGATCGCGCTGCTGATTTCAGCGCGGCCCAAAAGGTTGCGCGCGAAGGTCTGGCCGCTGCCAATAGATTTACCCGGGTCATCGGGGCTGACAACAGTAACAGGTTCGAGGTCGATTCCGTTAGCGTAATCGTGGACAAGTTCGCCGGTTTTGCCCAACAGCTGTCTGACAGTTGTCCGGTCAAGTGCCGCTAACTGACCGATTGTCTGTACGCCTACGCGAGCCAGCGAGGCAGCGGCCATCTTACCTACAAACAACAGGCTGGTGACGGGCAGCGGATGTACAATTTCCCGCCAGTTGGCACGATCGATAACCGTTGTGGCGTCAGGTTTTTTGTAATCACTGCCCAGCTTGGCAAATACTTTATTGAAGGATACACCGACAGAAACAGTTAGTCCCAGCTCCTGCCTGATCACAGCCCGAATATTATCTGCCAGCTGACGTCCGTCGCCAGCGAATAAATGCAGACTATCGGTCACATCCAACCAGGACTCGTCGATTCCGAAAGGCTCAACCAGATCAGTATAACGGCGATAAATCAAATTAACTTCGCGGGAAAAATGCGCGTACCAGTCATGATGCGGCGGAATCAAAACCAAAGCAGGGCATTTCTTTTTCGCCTGCCAAACCGTTTCAGCGGTTTTGACCCCGGCTCGTTTAGCAAGTTCATTTTTGGCCAGAATAATCCCATGCCGCTGCTCTGGGTCGCCGCAGACAGCCACAGGCTGGTCGTGGAGATCCGGTCGGTTCAGTAGTTCGACAGAAGCATAAAACCCATTTAAATCGCAATGTAAGATAACTCGGTCCAAAACTAAATATTATTCCTCAGCGAGGGCAACTGCCTCGATTTCAATCATGGCATCACGTGGCAATCGTGCCACTTCCACCGCTGTCCGGGCAGGATACGGCTGTGGGAAAACCCTGCCGTAAACTTCGTTCATGCGCGCGAAATCAGCCATATCTTTGAGATAGACATTAGCTTTTACTACAGTTGCAAGCGAAGCTCCACCAGCTTCCAGGATCGCAGCGAGGTTGCGCAAGGCCTGTTCAGTCTGGGCTTCAAGCCCTTTGGCCAGTTCGCCGCTGAAAGGATCCACGCCCAACTGACCGGAAGCGAAGACCAGGCGCGAGCCCGCCGGCAAGCGTACTGCGGGTGAATACGGCGGTTTCGGTTGTGCCTGGTTTGGAGCAAATATTGGTTCTTTCATTTTTACATTCCTTTCATTTCAGCTAAACTGAACCATGGTTTTAAGCATGGCTTCACCCCGGACAGCGATGTCGGCAAAAGCCTGGGGCGCCTCAGCGAGAGGATAAATATCGGTTATGATTTCAGCTGTGTTCACCGCGCCCGACGCCAGGTAATCGATCAGTTCGAGGAAGTCGCTTTTCAGTGCGTTGCGTGAGCCAAAAACATCAAGTTCTTTAGTTTGAATCCGGGAAAAAGCAAAGTCCAGATTTTGTTTACTGATACCGACAAGCACAACACGTCCACGGAAAGCCGCGGCATCAATGCAATTCTGGAAGGTTGCCGGCATGCCAACACATTCAATGCAAACGTCAAAGCCATCGCCGGCTGTTATTTCTTCAGTGCGCGCCTTCAGGTCTTCCTGAGGCACTTGAATTACCCGGTCAGCACCCAAAACAAGTGCTTTATCGAGGCGCTGGCGCGACATATCGCTCATAGTTACATCGGCGCCGAATTTTTTGGCTGCCAGCATGGCGAAGATGCCGATTGGACCGGCACCGACAACCAGGACTCTGTCTCCGGCCTTTACACTGGCGCGTTTAACAGCATGGTAGCTGATGCAGAAAGGTTCGACCAAAGCAAGCGTGCGGGCATCAAGGCCTTTGCCGTCATATACCCGCGAAACAGGCATAGTGAAATACTCACGGAACATGCCGTC
The DNA here is from genome assembly GCA_040772685.1 of Clostridia bacterium. Lineage (GTDB taxonomy): Bacteria > Bacillota > Clostridia > Saccharofermentanales > UBA5734 > JAXGXQ01. The sequence continues at coordinate 648,759 of JAXGXQ010000001.1, forward strand.
GCGCTGAGCCCCCAGCGTTTGATTCGAAACGCAGCAATTAACAAAACCGCGGCGGCAGGAGTAGCACTTGCCGCAATTGTAGTAAGGATTGCCGGTGACAATCATACCTGGCTTAAGCCCATATTCATTCTCGCCTACTTCGACTATTTCAGCCGAAAATTCATGCCCGGGTATGCGAGGATAATCGGCATATAAAAACGAGCCGCGGTAGGTGCCGGCATCGGAGCCGCAGACGCCGCCATAGAGGATACGCAAGAGTGCTTCATCGGCAGCAGGAGCCGGTTTGGGCATTTCAATCAGCTCAACTTGGCCGGGTTCGGTAATTTGGACAGCTTTCATCATTTCAGACATTGATTGATTACCTCCTAAAAATTGCAGCAATATTTGCTTGATTATCATAAAGCCATGCCTGATAACAAAATATCAAGCCTGGTCAAAAAAACCGTCTCAGTCTCAGCCTCAACGGATCTGTTGACGCAAAAACTCAAGCGCAGCAGGTGCTTCACGCTCAAAATCACTGGTAAAGGCTTCCAGGCTGATGCCGCCGCTGTAGTTTACAGTTTTCAGCGCCTGGTAAAACTGCAGGTTTAATTCATCATCAAGTTCTGTTGGGAATCCGCGTTCTGCCAGCCTGGCAGTGTGAACGTGGCAAAGCAGCTCGGCATTATCGACAATGTGGCTGGCTGGCTCGCGCTCAGTTCCCAGGTGGTAATAATCAACCAGCACCTTGACATTGGCGTCGTCTACATCGCGGGCCAGTTGGCAACCCTCTGCAAAAGTGTTGATCAGGTTGCACTCCTGCTTGCGCAACGGTTCAATGGCTATAGTTATTTTATTGGCCAGTGCAACAGGCGCAATCCGTTTGAGCATCCTTTGCACCTGTCGATAACCTTCCGCCATGGGAAAACCTTTAGGCACATTTTTCGCGGGACCGCTGCCAAAAACCACACGGCTGGCGCCAAGGGCAGCCGCACGCTGAAGCGCTTTCGCTACATAAGCATCAACTTGGGTGTCGTTCACATCTGGGCCTGTCAAACGAATGTCAGTCGGAAAGAAATTGTTACAAGCAGGGCAGGTAATGTCTGAGGTTTTCAGCTGCTCTTGCAGAAGCTCAAATTCAGCTTCTGTCAAATCAGTCACCTGCGCCAAAGGCAGTTCCACATAATCAAAGCCAGCCCGGGCAATTTTTTTGATATACTCAAAACCAGTGCGGGCTAAACGTTCCGAAACAGTTTTATTATCGTCATCGGTTCTCGCTGACTCGCGATACAACATGTTGCTGCAACAGCCAATTTTCATTTCATCACTCCTCATAGCCTGATATTTCTACTTTATCACGACAGACACGAACGTGACAGTACTGCAGCGTTATTATTAAGTATTTTCAGTCGCCGGAAGTTGCTTTTTATCCGCGTTAAAATATGATAAAATCTACAATATAATAATATTAATCTGAAACATTATTATAACTAAAAAACGACAATTTAATGTTCGTGACCGCGAGGCGACATGCTACGAGCTGTATTAATTGATGATGATAAAATTTCTCTAAATGTTCTGCAAAATAATCTTACCCTGCTGGACGGACTGGTTGAAGTCGCAGGTGTTTTTACGAAACCTGCTGACGCAGTTCAGGCAATCAACAGTTTAGCACCGGATCTGGTGATGCTCGATATCGAAATGCCGGAAATCAATGGGCTTGAACTCGCTAAGGAATTAAGCGCCAAAAGGGATAACCTGGCTTTAGTATTTGTTACTGCACACAGCGAGTATGCTCTGGAGGCATTCCGCGCCAATGCACATGATTATCTGGTCAAGCCCTGCTCAACTGAGGATTTAAAAAAGGTTCTGCTGAAAATCCGTAAACGGCTGCGGCCAACGGCAAAGGCAGCTTCACAGCTGGTTGTTAAAAATGAACCGTTTCGGATTCGTACTGCAGGCAACCTGGAATTATACGCTGATACTGACCCAGAACCAATCCGGCTGACCGACAAAATTTCGGAATTGCTGGCTTATCTGCTTTGTCAAAAAAAGAATAAAATTCGTAAGCGTGAACTGCAGGCGCTGTTCTGGCCGGAGCAAGAGCCGGAGAAGTCGATGCACAGCTTGTATACGGCTGTTTACCGTTTGAAGAGCATGCTCCGCAAAAACAACTTTCCTTTTGATTTACTTAGCCAGCAAGGCTACTACCAGGTAGCCTTGTGGGATTGCCAGATTGATTTTGAAACGGTTCAGAAACTGGCTGCTGATAACCAGCCGATCAGTGACAGTCAGCGCGAATTATACGAAACAGTTGTCAACGGCTATTCCAACAAATTTCTGTTTTCGCATGATTACAGCTGGGCAAGGGGCTTTGCCGACCAGATCGAAAATGACTACCGTACTATCGCTCTAAGGCTTCTTCACTACTACATCCGTGAACAACTCGAATCGGCCTTTACGCTTAGTGAACGGCTGGAACGGCGCTTCCCTTACGATGACGAAATTCAGACGCTGATTCTGCGCCTGCTCAGTATTCGAGCCGACGAAACAGTCGTCAGGCAGCGCTATGAAAAATACCGTCAGCGGCTACGCAAAGAATGCGGTATGCCGCCTTCGGTTGCCTTTGTCCGCAGTTATTTTGAGTTGCTTGGTCACTAGGGCTTGGCTTCAGTAGTCGCGGTTTTCTTTGTATGCCTCATACATCGCGATGACATTTTCCACAGGTACACCCGGCTGAATATTATGTACCTGGGCGAAAACATAGCCTCCCTGGTTCTTGAAAATCGACATGTTCCTTTTCACATCGGCTTTAACCGCTGCAGGTGTGCCGGTTGAAAGGATATGCTGTGTATCGATACCACCACCCCAGAATACCAAATCAGCTCCGAACTCATTTTTGAGTTCGCCGGGGTCCATGTTATCAGCTGAGATCTGAACCGGATTAAGCGCATCAACGCCTATTTCGATTAAATCGCCAATTATCGGTCGGATCGAACCGCATGAATGCAACAGGATTTTCTTGTTGTATTTATCCTTAATGTAACTGTATAGGGCTTTCTGATATGGTTTTATCCGAGCGCGGTAAGTTTCAGGCGATAATATCAAAGCGTTTTGTGCTCCCATATCATCTGCTACCTTGACAAGATCAATGCGGTCACCGAGACGCTGCATTACAAAGTCGAGCAGACACTTATAATACTCCAGGAGCTTTTCATGCAGTGCATCGCTCAAAGCTTCATTTATCAACAGATCGACATAAAAATTATCGTTGCGGCGCAGCCAGGATGGCAGACCGAACATCGGCTCGCGCAAGCCCTCAAGAATACAATATTTGTCGCTGTTAGCAGCAAGTCGCTCCTCGAGCCCAACCAGCATATAATCATTCGGTTCAGGGATATTGTAGGCATCCAGATCGGCCGGTTCCTCAGCATTTTCGAGCGGATGCCGGACCATATTATAATAAAAGCCGTCAGGATTAATCCGATAATCGATTCCCCACATATCCTTGAAAGTGCCGTCCCCGTTGTCTATCCAGGGACGGGCTTCATCAATGTAAATAGAACATGTATCAACGTCGAAATAATCAACTATGCTCTGGTCAGGGATTACCACAAACTGGCTAAGTGCTTTGATTTCAGAACCATTGTCCTTCAGATTAAGATACTGTTTTACTTCTTGTTCCACAATCTGATGCATACCAGTGTTATTGATGCCGCCAATATCAAGCGGCACCCGATCGGGTATCCGGTGATTCATTACAGCCGTCATTCGTTCCTTCGAATTCATAGTTTTTCTGCTCCAATGTGTCCTTGATTTCTGTAGAATTTTGTCGGCTACTAAGGTATTTTCACCTGCTTTTCACTGGTGCTTTAATATTCTTTTTCATCCTCAGCCCGGTTCATGTGCTCGGGGTCGGCGAACATTGCGTGATGCACAAAGTCTTCCGGCAAACGCACCATTTCACTAAGCGCTCTAAACAGCTCGTAATGCTCGCGTTCCTGTTCAATCAAGAATTCAAGCAGCTTACGGGTTTTTTCATCAGCAGCAGTTTCCAACATCCGTGTATACAGAGTAATTGCCAGATCTTCAATAATCTGTGCTTCCCTGTATGCTTCCAGTTGAGAGGGAAATTTGTCGGCCGTCCGTTTAAAATCGCCCAGTTTGCTAAAGATATTGCCCGTCTCAGCAGTGATTTTTTCGGCGTCAAAGTCTGCAGGTGAACCGTCACTCATATCTTGCAGCAGCTTTGCATGTTTACGCTCAGCATTAGCAATCAGGCGGAACGCCTCGCCGATTATATTGTCGCCGGCTAATGCGGCTTGTCGCAAATAATACTTCTCGCCGTCCAGTTCCATTTGTATCGCATAACTCATTAAGCTCATAATGTGCCTCCTTTTGCAGCTGCCTGTTCTGTTTGACACAGTCGGCAGATAATATTCATCTGCAGATATTGTAGCCATATAGCTGACTGCAGACAATTGCGGACTGCGACTTATGAGTCCGACTGCGTACAAGTTTGCGAACCTTTCACAAACCGGACTCACCTGCTTTACTTTTGTTACATTTTCCCTGTTAACAGAATTAGTTCAAATCTTCATTGAAGCGCCCTTGCTGGCGGAGGTTGCAAGGCGGCTATATAGTGAAAGCCAGCCGCGCGTCGCCTTTGACTGCGGCTTCACCCAAGTCTGTCGGCGTCTGTTCAGCTCTGCCTCCTGCACATGCAGTGTCAGTGAACGCTTGGGAATATCTATGGTAATCTGATCGCCGTCCTCGATCAACGCGATCGGTCCGCCTTCTGTCGCTTCAGGTGAAATGTGGCCAACGAAGCAGCCGTTGTTTGTACCCGAAAAACGACCGTCAGTGATCAGGGCTGTGGTTTTGGCCAACCCCATGCCGTATAGGAACTTCATGGCATTGTACATTTCCCGCATGCCTGGTCCGCCTTTCGGCCCTTCATAGCGGATTACCACAACATCACCCGGCTGGATAACCCCTGCCAGAATCGCCTCGTTGGCAGCCTCTTCGCCATCATAGCAACGTGCCCGGCCGCTAAAAACATGCATCTCGGGGATAATGGCCGAGGGTTTGGTAATACAGCCTTCCGGCGACAGATTACCTTGCAGGATCGCAACTCCGCCAAAATTCATATATGGATCAGCCAATGGCCTGATTACTTTTTGCTCAGCCGGTGCCGGGCGAACCAGCTCGAGATTCTCTGCAATACTGAGACCTGTAGCTGTCATGGCGTCGGCCCGCAACAAGGGCAATAACCGGCGCATTACCTCCGGGATCCCGCCGGCCAGGTAAAAGTCCTCCATATTGTAAGATGCAGCCGGGTTTACCTTGGCAATCAAAGGTGTCTCCCGCCCAACCTGATCGAACATCGCTGTCAGCTCATCGCTGCCGATCCCGATTTCAGCACCGATCGCATAAAGGTGGAGAATGCCGTTGGTAGAGCCGCCAGTGGCATTAAGCACCCGGGCAGCATTGAACAACGCATCGCGGGTAATGATTTTGCCTGTATTCAGCTTTTCATGCACCATGTTGACGATTCTGCGGCCGCTGCGCACGGCACAGCGAGTGCGCTCAGCATAAACGGCTGGAATCAAAGCTGCGCCCGGCAGGGTCATGCCCATGGCTTCGGCCAGGCAGCACATGGTATTCGCTGTGCCATAAAATGAGCAGGAGCCGCAGCCAGGACCACAGCTTTCTTCTAATTCATCAAGCTTCTCCTGGTCAATCCGACCAACTTTCAACATGCCGATGGCCTCTGAAACTGAGGTCAAGTCAGCAGCCCGGTCGTCAAACTCTGCCCCGCCCAGCATAGGGCCGCCGGGGACAAAAATCGCGGGTACGTCCAGTCGGGCTGCGGCCATCAGCATGCCGGGAACAATTTTGTCACAAGAACCAAGCAACACAACCGCGTCCAGCTGATGGGTCTGCACCATGGTTTCAACATCGTTGGCAATCAAGTCACGTGCCGGCAGAATGTAGTGCATGCCATCATGGCCCTGGGCCAACCCGTCACAACCACCGATGACACCAAATTCCACAGCCATGCCGCCAGCTTCAGAAATGCCGCGCTTTACAGCTTTGGCCAGTTCGCGCAGGCTGATGCTGCCAGGCACAAGCTCACTGTAGGAGTTGGCAATACCGATCACCGGGCGGGCCATGGTAACGTCGTCGAAACCCATGGATTTGTAGATAGCCCGGTTGAAGCTGAATTCAGGTCGTTGAAGAATTTTTTCACTGCGTCGGGTCATGATTTTCTGCCTCCATAAAATACTTTTCCGAAAAAAGTTTCAGGTCTCAATGCGAATATACGCACGGTCGTCAAAGCTGCGTTGGCCGGCGACAAAACCCTTAGTCGATTTGAAGCGTGACATGCAAAGCGGATCCTCGTTTAATACTTCCGCGAGCGCTGCTTCGCTTTTCGCCAGAGTAGCTTTCAGTTCCGGATAACCGTCGCTGGCCAGTATTACTTCAGAACCGGCTGGCACATCGACAATTTTCAAATCCCTCAGATCGATCTCAAAGCCGTCAAGCACAGCATAGCGCCAATCGTCGCCGCGGTTCGCAAATTGTGATTGCAGCTCTAAAAACGGCAGGATCGCTTCCCTGCCCGGGTCACCAGCTCTTAGTTCAGCCAATGTCCGTCCTTTTGCCATTTCAGCTTGCAGGACAAAGCTCCGCACCTTGGCAAGCAGAGTGTCGATTTTTTTCTCTTCCTGGTAATGCCTGCCGTTCACAGCATACTGACAATCGCCAAAAGACCAGACCTGCCGTCTGGCAACACTATAAACCACAATGCTTGCTGTCAGTCTTTCAAAATGATCGCAGACGAGCTGTTCATACACAGACTTGCTTGCGTCAGCCAGGCTTTTATTCAGCAGTATTATTGCCTCTTCCGCTTTGATCTCAGGCTGGAATTCAGCCAAAGCCGCTGCCAGAACTTTACTGGCATACCACCCGGCTTTGCGGCCCTCCCAAAGCAGCTTGCCCTTGCTGGTTGCGCCGTCAATTACCGCGATGAAATGCTCATTAATAAACAGAGTGTCTTCACAGAGAGTATCATCGGGCATCTTGCCCATGACACTTTTTTCAATAATCCACATTCAGGCTTTCCCTTCATAAGCAGCCGTGATATTCACGGTACATACACATATTAGCATTATACCTGAACAATTTCTGACGTTATACGTTGTCCGATTGCCCCGTTTAAATAATCATGCTAAATTTAAATTTGCGCCGGCAGCCAAGGCCGGCAAGGAGGACAACCGCAATGAGTGAATTCAAACCACTTACTGGAATAAATAAAAACATGCTGACCAGCAACCCGCCGCGCGAAGAATTTGAGGCCCGACTGGCTGCTCTGTTCAGCGCCTTGCGCCGGACAGGACACAGGTTCGATACAGCCCTGATCATAGACCGTATTAACCAGTATTATTTTACAGGCACCATGCAGGACGGCATCCTGGTGCTGCGCCGCGACGGCGAGGCCTTCTTCTTTGTCCGTAAAAGTTATGACCGTGCTTTGTTTGAATCACCGCTCGATATTTTCAGACCTATGAACAGCTACCGTGACCTGCTCCAACTTCTGCCGGCAGACCTGGGCAGCACTTTTATTGAAACTGAAGTTATGCCTTTTGCTGTACTGGAACGCCTGCGTAAATATTTCACGATAACCGAAATTCAGCCTCTGGAAGCTATTACCATGAGGCTGCGTTCAGTTAAAAGCAAATATGAACTTGATATCATGCGAGAATCCGGCCGCCAGCATGACTATCTGCTCCAGCAGATAATCCCCGGTTTGCTGCGGGCAGGCATCAGTGAAGCCGAGCTGCAGGGAGAAGTTTATAAAAGCATGATCAAGCTGGGCTATCACGGTGTTTCTCGATTCGCCATGTTTCAGGCGGAACTGATCGCCGGCCAAGTGTCATTCGCGGAATCGGGTATCTTCCCTACATCCTTCAACGGCCCTGGTGGCGGCCGCGGCGCCTCTGCTGCAATCCCGACCCTGGGCAGCCGTGACCGGCTTTTGCAGCGCGGCGATATCATCTTGCTGGATATCGGTTATGGGATCAATGGCTATCACACCGACAAAACGCAGGTTTACTCTTTCGGGGCTGAGCCGCCTGAAGAAGCTATAGAAGTACATCAAGCATGTCTTGATGTTTTGAACCGGGCCAGTGCGCAACTGGTAATCGGGGCGGTTCCAGCCAAAATCTACCAAAACATCATGGCAGAGCTGCCCGCTGCGCTGCAAGATAATTTCATGGGCTACGGTCGCGAACAAGTTAAGTTTTTGGGACACAGTATTGGCTTGCAAATAGATGAGCAGCCTGTGATTGCCCGTGGTTTTAACGAACCGTTGAAGCCCAACATGGCTTTCGCCCTCGAACCGAAAAGCGGTATTGCCGGAATCGGCATGGTGGGAGCTGAAGAAACTTACCTGGTGACCCCGGAAGGGCCGGAATGCATAACCGGCGGCGCAAAAGAAATCATGGTTGTTGATTATCGATAATTTTTCTTAACCGCCAACAAATATAGCCATTAATACTGCGATACTGAAGAACCGTCTTTTTGCTGTAGACGGTTCTTTTTGCTCACAACTAGAACAGAGGCGCAAACAGGCGCAAAAACGTTTGCAGCAGCTTGTCCCACAAGGGTGTCTGGTTAACCATTTCCAATGTGTGTTGTTCGGATACAGCGAAGGTTTCAACGATGTCGTTCTTGATTGCGGTGACAGCAGGAGAATCGCAAATCCAGGCCCCGTTTTCAAAGTGCAGGTAAAAACTGCGGTAATCCATATTTATGCTGCCGATAACCGCCTGGTTATCGTCGCTGATGATCATCTTGGCATGCATAAAGCCGGGGGTGTATTCATAAATTATCACACCGGCTTCAATAAGGCGTTTGTAGTTGGAACGGGTCACCTTATGCACAAACCAGTGATCCCAGACCCGGGGCACCACAATCCGGACATCAATGCCGCCTTCAGCAGCCACACAGAGCGCTTTCAGCATAACCTCGTCAACTACCAGATAAGGCGTGGTTATGTAACAATAATGGCGCGCCTGGGTGATCATCTGCTGGTAAACCGTTTCCGCCGGATTCTCCGGATTGTTTACCGGACCATCGCTGAAGGGCTGATAAAAGCCGTCACCTGCACTTAAGCGGCGCGGCCGGAAATGATTGTAGTCCTCCCGCTCCCCGCTCTCACCTTCCCACATTTCGAGAAAAGTAACAGTCAGGCTCCAAACAGCGTCACCCTCTAAACGGATGGCTGTATCTTTCCAATGGCCGTGCTTGGGATAAATGTTGGCGTACTCATCTGCCAGATTTGTACCGCCGAGATAGCCTATGTCGCCATCAATTGAAGTGATTTTCTGATGATTACGATGGTTGACATACATTCTGAAAATATTTTTTTCAGCTTTTCCGTAGGCCAGTACCTTGATACCGCTTTCATTGAGGAGTTCCTTGAGATGTCGCGGCACCATAAACATACTGCCGATGTCATCGTAAAGCAGCCGGACGTCAACGCCGGCTTCAGCTTTGCGCTTCAGGATTTCGTAAAGCCTCTGCCAAAGCTGGCCATCTGAAACGATAAAATATTCGAGAAATATGAACCGTTCAGCTTTTTCCAGATCCTGAAACATATCCTCGAACTGGTCTTCACCTACACGGTAATAACGGCTGCGGGTTTTGTCAAAAACTGGAAACCCCTGGTTAACCAGATAAGTTGGAATCCGCTGCTTGTCAGGATGGCGCAGTCGCAGTTTCTCGCATACGGCTGGATCAGGGCGCAGCCATAAACTGCGCCGACTGAAGATCGTGCGCAGTTGACGGCCTTTACGGCTGCGTCGTCCTGATTGACCCCAAAAAAGGTAAATCAGTTCGCCGAATACCGGTAGTACCATGATGACTATAATCCAGGCGATGGAATAGGTGTTGATGCCTTTTTGATTAAGCAGAATCAGCACCTGAACCAAAGCAAGTATTTCCAGGAAAAAGTAAATATAGACGGCATTGATCCGCAAAAAGTCGATCAGCTGGACTAACAATACAAACTGGGCAACTACTGCCAGTACCAGGATCAATATCCGCAGGATGCCTTCAAATAAACGGTCTGGAACACGTTTTTCAATTACAGGACTTGTCATGCTTAAGTGATGTAAAGCTCCATAAATAGTTACAGTTGCATTAAAATAATTCTAACCTTAACATTTTAACACTCATTGTCAAAGAAATGTTATGATTCAATTTGATACATTTATGATTGGGAGAAAATTGCTTGAGTTATCTGATCGCGTTCCTTGAAGGAATCATCACTTTTATATCCCCGTGCTTATTGCCAATGCTGCCTGTTTACATTTCATATTTTGCAGGGCAAGGCGGCACTGCCAGTCGTTCACGGGCTTTACGGAACTCGCTGGGATTTGTGCTTGGTTTTACTTTAGTCTTTATCACCCTGGGGGCATTTGCCGGCGCGCTCGGTAGTTTGCTGCGGCAATACAGCACTGCAGTAAACCTGATTACCGGAATTATTGTCATTCTCTTCGGCTTGCATTATCTGGATGTAATTCGGTTGCCATGGCTTTCAGCCGCCAAGGGCAACGAAAACCAGAGGCTGCCGACAAGTTTTTTTGCCGCCGTACTGTTTGGTCTGGTTTTTTCGATCAGCTGGACACCATGTGTCGGTGTTTTCCTCGGTTCGGCTTTAGCCCTGGCTGCTGCAGAAGGCGGCCGGCTTCAGGGAATTATTATGCTGTTATTCTATTCACTGGGACTGGGGATTCCCTTTGTCATCAGCGCTGTTCTAATCAATAGAATGCAAACGACAATTGAGTTCATTAAAAGCAGATACCATTTAATAACCCGAATTTCAGGCGGTATGCTGGTGATAGTCGGCCTGCTGATGGCCACCGGCCTGATGAACCGTTTCCTCTCACTCTTAACTTTTTGAATAAGGTGGTAAAAAAATGAGTTCTTCACGTAAAACAATAATCGCAATTGCTGCGTTTGCTTTGTTTATTGTTCTGGCGCTTGTTGCCTACAATGCTCTCACAGGCGGAGCAGGCATAAACAACGGTATTGCAGGCAACACAAACACTACAAAAAGCGGCAATACAGTGGCGACTTCGCTGCTGACCAGCGCACCCCGAACAGCACCCGATTTTACTGTTTATGACCAGGAGGGCAAGCCGGTTAGGCTGATTGACTTCGCCGGGCGTCCGGTAGTGCTGAATTTCTGGGCTTCCTGGTGCGGCCCCTGCAAAGCTGAAATGCCGATTTTTGATAAAGTACATCAGGAAATGGGAACTGAGATTGATTTTGTGATGCTGAATATGGTTGACGGACAGCGAGAAACTGTGGAAGTCGGCCTGGCTTACTTAAAAGACGGCGGTTATTCGTTTAAGCCGTATTTTGACAGTAAACAACAGGCAGCTACCAAGTATGGCATTACTGCTATTCCCACTACTTATTTTATTAATGCTGAGGGTGAGATAATTTATTTCTACAGAGGTGCAATGGAAGAGGCTCATCTCCGTGCCGCAATCGCGCTGATAGCACCTTAGCCCTTAACCTGAAAACTGAAAGCTGACCCTGTGATAAAAGAGGCAGTCCCGTTTGAGACTGCCTCTTTGCTTTTCAGCATTATCAAATTTTAATCGAGCCTGTAAAACTCAGGTGCGCGGATTCGGAGGAGCATTTACGCCCCATTCCGGTTTTCTGCCGTTGAGTACATCGACGATGCCCATGGCGGCATGCAGACCCATGCGGTCCATTGATTCCTGAGTAAGGGCCGCATTGTGCGGTGTCGGGATTACATTGCGCATTTTCAGCAGCGGGTTGTCCTTGGCCGGCGGCTCAATTTCGAAAACATCAAGCGCTGCGCCGCGGATAACGCCCTGCTCAAGCGCTGCGATCAGATCTTCTTCATTGACAACTTCACCACGGGCGGCGTTGATCAGGAAAGCGCTCTTTTTCATCTGCTTAAACTGCTCCATACCAACGCTCTTCTTCGTTTCGGGCGTTGCCGGAGTATGCAAGCTGACGAAATCGGCCTGCTCGAACACGGCTTTGTTGGAATCAACCAGGGTCACGCCTTCAGGAGCATTTTCCGGCTTAATGTATGGGTCAAAAGCAATTACTTTCATGCCGAAGCCAAGAGTTGCTTTTTTCGCCACCATCTGGCCGATTCGGCCCATGCCGATCAAACCAAGCGTTTTGCCTTGCAGATCCATCCCCTTAACCTTGTTGCGGATTTCAAAATTGCCATTACGGAATTCATCGTCAATCAACATGGCGTTGCGTGCACAAGCAAGCATCAGGTACATGGTATGTTCAGCAACAGAGTTGGCGTTTGAATGGGGCGCGAATGTGACATAGACGCCCTGCTCGGTGCAATAATTAACATCGATGTTGTCAACACCGATACCATGGCGGCCAATTACCTTCAGTTTGGGAGCCGCATCAATGACCGCCTTAGGATAAAGCGCCGTACGAGCCAGAATCGCGTCACAATCCGCGACTTCACGAATGATCGTATCTGTGTCGGAAGCGCTGCCGATTATTACCTCGCAACCGTTCTCACGCAGATAATCCTTACCGGCGTCAGTTATATCCTGGGGGATCAGTACTTTATAAGCCATTCAATATATCCTTCTTTCTTCTGCTATTGCAATTTTCCCAATTTTTCAGCTTAAATCTGGGAACTCTGCTGATTTTTTCAGTATACCAGTTGAAACCTTTTATGCTGCAAGACAAATCTATTCTTAGCGAACAGCTTTGTCTTTAACCGCTTCACGAGCTGCAGCTGCGATCTCTACGCTGGTCAAACCGAATGCTTTCATCAGCACATCCGGGTCTCCGGATTCACCGAAGCGGTCTTCAACACCGACCATGCGAACAGGAATCGGCCAGTATTGCGCCAGCACTTCCAGTACCGCACTGCCCATGCCGCCCATCAGCTGATGTTCTTCAACCGTAACCATGGCACCGCATTTCTGCGCGGCTTCGCACATTGTATCCTTGTCGATCGGCTTGATGGTGTGGTTGTTGATGACCATTGCTGAAATTCCTTCAGCTGCAAGTGTTTCTGCCGCTACCAATGCTTCATAAACCATGGCGCCGCAAGCGACAATCGCGACATCAGAACCGTCACGCAGGCAATAAGCCTTACCGATTTCAAACGGAGTTGAGTCATCGGTGATTACCGGCACTTTTTCGCGTCCGAACCGGATATAGGCAGGACCAAAGTCTTTCGCCATAGCAACAGTAGCTTTGCGGGCTTCAATTGCATCGGCAGGCACAATAACCTTCATATTCGGCAGGCAGCGCATGATTGAAATTTCTTCCAGCGCCTGATGAGTCGCGCCGTCCGGACCGACAGAAATGCCGCCGTGAGCTCCGCCCATTTTGACGTTAAGGTTGCTGTAGCAGACTGTTGTGCGAATCTGGTCCCAGGAACGGCCTGCCAGGAATACACCGTAGTTAGTTACAAACGGTACTTTACCCATCAGAGCCATACCAGCGGCCACACACATCTGATTCTGCTCGGCGATACCGATACTATAGAAACGATCCGGGAATTCTTTCTGGAACCAGTCCACACGAACCGATGCAGTAATATCAGCACCCAGTGCTACAACATCAGGGTTTTCTTTGCCGGCGTCAACCAGGCCATAGCCGTAGCCATCTCGAGAGGGCACTCTTTCGGGCTGAGAAAGGTTAACTTTCAGTTCAACAATTTCCATTTAAATACCCTCCTGATTAAATGTCTTCAATTTTGCAGCCGAGTTCACAAAACGCGTCTGTCAACTGATCGCGATTGGGTGTCATGCCATGCCAGCCACAGACATCTTCCATGAAGGAAATGCCTTTGCCTTTAATGGTCGCAGCGATGATTACACTGGGTTTGCCTTTCACTGCAGCAGCTTCCTTGAAAGCCTGCTCAAGAGCTGTCAGATCATGACCATCGCAGGAAATGACGTTCCAGTTAAATGCTTTCCATTTATCAACTAAAGGTTCAATATTCATTACGTCTTCAACCATGCCGTCGATCTGTAGACGGTTCTGGTCGACAATTCCGCAAAGGTTATCAAGTTTATAATGGCCAGCTGCCATAGCGGCTTCCCAAATCTGGCCTTCCTGTTGTTCGCCGTCACCCATCATGCAGTAAACGCGCTGAGAACCTTCGTCTGCTTTGGCGGCGATGGCCATACCAACAGCTACCGAAAGGCCTTGCCCCAGTGAACCTGAAGATACTTCAAGCCCGGGGGTTTTATGCATATAAGGATGGCCTTGAAGAATGCTGCCATATTTACGCAGCGTTTTGAGATGTGATTCATCAAAGTAGCCACAGTCAGCCAGAACGGCGTAGAGTGCCGGCGCCACATGTCCCTTTGAAAGAACAAAACGGTCGCGCTTCGGATCCTGGGGATTTTTCGGGTCATGATTCATTACTTTGTTGTACAAAACGGCCATTGCATCGATAGATGAGAGTGAGCCGCCCGAATGTCCCGAACCTGCCTCGCACAACATTGCCAGAATTTTGCCGCGCAGGTCACGTACTTTGATCCGCATTTGTTCCGCATCCAAATCTCTGAACATGTATCCACCTCCTGAAAATTATGGTTTGTAAGAAAAAATCAGGGACGTGCCTTGGTTTATCAAGACACGCCCCGGCTTGGTTCAGTTCAACATTTTATTATTTGGACTGTTCGGCAGCGATGGCTTCTTTGATACCAAGTTCATCAGACAGTTTCTTGTAGTCTTCGAAAGCATCGTGCAGGAATTTCTCAAATGTTTTCGCATCCTGATACATTACAGGCTGCAGCATATCCTGCATGGTTTTCTTGAATTCTTCGTCTTCAGTGATCTTTTTGAAGAGATCTTCGTAGTAAGCAACGATGTTGTCCGGCAGATCTTTCGGGCCGGCCATGCCTTTGACTGAACCCCAGGTGTTAAGGTTGATGCCTTGTTCGATCAGGGTCGGGACGTCCGGCATTGCAGGGTCACGCTCGTTCAGAGCGATACCGATAGCACGCAGCTTGCCTGATTTCAGGTGAGCAGCGAGGTCAGCAGGATGGCCGCCGCCGATATCAGCGTGACCGCCCAGCAGGGTTGTCATGGCCGGGCCTGTGCCTGAATGCGGGATTGGTGTCAGGTTGATACCGGTAACTTTGCCAATACCGCGCATGACAAAGTCAACTGAACCAGCAGCCGTTGAAGAAGCGGCGTTAATGGTCTTGTTGTTGTTCTTGGCGTCATCAATGACATCCTTCATGGTTTTGTAAGGTGATTCCGCAGGAACCGCGACGGCTACCGAGTGGATCGACAGGCGGGCGATAGGACGGAGCTGTTCAAAAGGCTTGTAATTGACAGGCTGGACATAAGGCATAACAAGTTCAGAGCCTGAGCCGAAAGCGATGGCCAGGGTATAGCCGTCCGGCTTGGAGTTAGCAACAAAGAGGTTACCGGTAACGCCGCCGCCGCCGGGTTTAAGAGCGATGGTCAGAGGCTGGTCACAGTATTTGCTCCAGACTTTTTCCACTGCCCGGGCGAGCAGGTCGGATGAACCGCCGGCGCCGTAAGGGACGACGATGGTAATGCCTTCAGTTGGCTTCCAGGCATCTGCTGCGGTGGTGCCGGCTGTGGTTCCGGCTGTTGTACCGGCAGTAGTGCCGGCTGTTGTACCAGCTGTTGTGCCGGCGGTCGTCGTGGCTGTGCTTCCACAGGCAGTCAGAACCAGGGAGAAGATGATGGTTAATGCAATCATCATCACAGAAATCGCTTTTCTTTTTCCGAATTTCATGAGGATCTCCTTTTCGTATTGGGTTTGGTTGTTTTTTTATGACACGTTAAACCATTTCAGATTTTACGTAGACATTATGGTTACGGGCTTATGATTCAGCGGGACAATTAGAACTCTTTGTTGGCAGTTTGTTTTTTCTTTTTGCGGATGCTTGCAAACACCTGGTAAACCAGCAATAACGCAAAGAGGCCAAACAGTGTGCCAGAGATCGGGCGGGTAACAAATATACCGAAGGAACCGCCAGACATCAGCAAAGACTGACGCATCGCGTTTTCTATCAGTGGCGTAAGGATGAATGCCATAAGCAGCGGACCGGTTTCGAACTTCAGCTTACGCAGGACGTAGCCGATAAGACCGAACGCCAGCATGGTCAGAACAGTCGTGATTTCGTTGTTGATGCTGTAAGCACCGATAACTGTGAACAGGATAATAATTGGTCCAAGTATTGAAAATGGCACTTTGAGCAGCTGCACCCAGACACCAACCATAGGCAGGTTGAGGATAATCAGCATTACGTTGCCAATGTACATGGAGGCGACAACGCCCCAGAAAAGCTCTGGATGATCGGTAATCAGGAACGGGCCCGGGGTAATGCCCTGAACCATCAGCGCTGCGAAGATCATCGCTACTGAGGCATTACAGGGTATACCAAGTGTTAAAAGAGGAATAAAGGAAGAGCTTGAAGCAGCATTGTTAGCTGATTCCGGTCCTGCTACTCCGGCGATAGAACCGTGACCGAACTCTTCCGGTTTTTTTGACATTTTGCGTTCAATTGAATAAGAAGCCAGCGAGGAAATAACAGCGCCGCCGCCGGGGATAATACCGGCGAAGAAGCCGATCAATGTGCCGCGGACAATCGGCATGCGGGCTTCTGCCCATTCCTTGCCTGTCATAAACAGGCGACCGATCTTCTTAGTGACAAACTCATTTTCATTTTGCTCTTCAAGGGTGATCAGAATTTCACTTAATCCGAACAAACCCATTGCCAGGGTAACGAAGTCGAAACCGTCCTGCAGCCAGATCTGACCGAAGGTAAAGCGTTCCGCGCCGGAAACCGGGTCGATGCCAACGTTAGCCAGGAAAATACCTGTCATCAGCATCAGCATGCCTTTTATCGGGGAGTCGCCAGTCAGGAAGACTGCCAGCAGCAGACCGAGCAACATCAATGAAAAATACTCAGGGGGACCAAAACGCAGAGCAAAGTTAGCCAGCGGCGGTGCCATGAAAGTAAGGCCGATAACGCCGAAGGTGCCGGCGATAAAAGAGCCGATGGCCGCAACAGACAATGCCGCGCCGGCTCGCCCTTGCTTAGCCATTTCATAACCATCGATAGCTGTAACAACTGAAGCTGCCTCACCGGGAATCTTCAACAGAATGGAGGTGGTTGAGCCTCCATACATGGCTCCGTAGTAAATACCAGCCAGGAAAATGATCGAGGTGGTAGGTTCGGGGAAACTATAAACAACCGGCAGCAAAAGAGAAATCGTCGCCGCAGGCCCTAAACCCGGCAGAACGCCAACTGCTGTACCGAGCAAGCAGCCAAGCAATGCGAATAACAGGTTATAACCTGATAAAGCCACTTGAAAGCCGGAAATAATTCCTTCAAACATGTTTGCTTTCTTCCTTCCTTAAAATCCTAAAGGTCCTTTCGGCACGAAGACGCGCAGCAGCTGCACAAAGACATAGTAGACAGAAATTGTGGATATAAATCCGATCAACAGGATTTTCCACCATTTTTCACGGACCAGAACTATCTGCCAGACTACCATGAATACAAATGTGGCCAGCACGTAGCCGAGAGGGTCAATCAGCAGTGCATAAGCCAGGCTGATCAGCATCGCCAGCAACGGCTGCTTCCAGATGCCATTCGCCCAGAGCGGCTCCGAAACCGGTTTTTTGCCAATGGTGTTAACCAGTACCCAGATTAAGGCGATTAAAGCTATGCCAGCGCCGCTGATCAGCGGGACAAAGCCGGAACCTGGTTTGGAAAACGAACCAAAGTTTAAAAACCTGTAGCTGTACTGAATGATGTAAACTCCAAACAGAAAAAACACTACACCACTAATGATTTCCTGCCGGGTTACCTTCTCCTCATTCATTCTTGTTCCTCCTTTCAAATATCTGTTAATTTGATGCGATATTACGGGGGGTTACAATATTGTTTCTGCTTCAAAAAAAGGCAGAAAACTATTCCCAATATACCAAATTTAACTGATATATCAGATCGCATTTAAAAGATAGCATCATAGCCGTAATTAGTCAATCCGTTGCTTTTAACCAAATAAGAGCGGCTGTTTTTGTCGTATCTGTTGATAGTAATGGAAAATAAATGTTTGTCAAATTTGTTTTTGACCGTAAACGCTTGCAAACAAACCAATTGTTAAAACAGCTGTTCAGATGCTAACAGTTAGCTGTTAACTACTAAAAGTTGTCAGGTAAACAGCAGTGTGCCTCAATTGTAAGCTTCTGATTGACGTCTTAATAATTGAATGCTAAAGTTGAGTTGACATCTGATATACCAGTTAAAACATACTTCTGCCCCCGCTGTTTGAACGTTATTATTATATCGTAATACGGCAGCTCCTGAAACACTAAAACCAGCAAATTCAAGGAGGATCAATTCTATGTCTATCAAAGAAAAACTTGCTTCCGGTCAAAATGTTTACGGTACCATGATTCGCTTGCAGCGCAATCCGGCAATTTCATTTTTTGCACAAAACGCCGGCCTGGATTTCCTGCTCTATGACTGCGAGCACGGCTCGTATAATTTTGAAACCCTGCACGATATCTTTGTCACCGGCAACGCCATGGGATTCGACAGCTTTGTCCGCGTGGCAGAACTCAGCAAAGACTGGATTTCACGTGCACTGGATTGCGGCGCTACCGGCATAATGGTGCCGATGACCGAAACCGCTGAACAGGCGAAAGAAATTGTGAAGTGGGCAAAATTTACACCTGTCGGCGATCGCGGCTATGGCAGCGGCCTGGCTCACTCCAATTACAAAGGCGGCGGCAAGCATGTTGACGTTATGGCCACCCAGAACAACCGAGTTGTTGTTATCGCCCAGATTGAAACCGGCCTCGCAGTTGAAAACGCTGACGCGATTGCCGCTACTGAAGGCATCGACGTTCTGCTGATCGGTCCTAATGACCTTTCAATTTCACTCGGGATTCCCGGCGACCTGATGAATCAGATCGAAATTGACGCTATCGCCAAAGTTGCCGCAGCCTGTAAGAAACATGGCAAGGCTTTTGGTCTCCATGCCGGCGCCAAAATGCATGAAATCTTCAAGGATGACGAACAATTCCGGATGCTCTCCACTGACTTGGACCTTCTGGCCAGCGGTTTTAAGAACATCAAGGAAACACTCGAACAGATCTAATCGCTCAAGCGGCCAATAAGGAGAGCCACAGCAATTTGCGCTGTGGCTCTTTTGTTTCCAAAATATTTTTGTTTATTATGTGTTTAAATTTATTTTGCGGAGTTTGCTTTTTCGTCCCAGGAATAGCCCGGGTTTTGCACGCAGAATTTTGCGCCAGATATTTCAATGGCGCTGCCATTCATATAATCTGCTGCCGGTGACGAGATAAAAACTATTGGTTTGGCCAGGTCTTCAGCTGTTCCAAGCCTTCGCATCGCGATATTAGCCACTAGCTTTTCGCGGCTGATTGTCGCGTATATGTTCTTAGTCATTTCAGTTTCAATCTGGCCGGGAATATAAGCAACCACTCTAATTCCATAAGCAGCAAGCTCGCCCGCATAAGTACGGGTCAAACTTAGTACAGCGGATTTGCAGGCAGAATAGAGCCCGCGGCCGGCATTTGGAATTACAGCCGAAAAAGATGAAGCATTGACAATCACGCCGCCCCGGCCTTTCATCAGGCGGGCTGCTTCATTGCTGCCGATAATAAATGATTTCAAATTGATATCAGCAAGAAACTGGTAATCATCTTCATCGTATTCAGTCAAAGATTTGATTATATTGGCGCCGGCATTGTTTACCCAGATATCAATCGGCCCCAACGCTTCGCTCACGGCAGCAGCGAATGCTTCAACATCTTTCTTGAGTGTAACATCACAAGTACGATAAAAAAGCTGCTCTGCGAAACCTTCCCGGCGGAAGATTTCCGCTGCTGCAGTCAGTTTTTCTGCACTTCGGCCGCAGATCGCAACTTTCGCGCCTTCACGCGCATACTCCAAAGCGGCTGCCAGACCAATGCCGCTGCCGCCACCGGTAATTACAACTACTTTTTCACTTAGTCCCAGATTCATTCTCAGTCTCCTCAGCTTGATTGTTTTTGTCCTTAAAAACGAATACGGCGACACGGCGAATATGTTTACGCATTGCTTCTTCAGCACGGTTAGCGTCACGTTCCCGGATAGCCTCGAGAATAGCCAGGTGCTCAGCGTGATCATGCTCGGGAGCCAGTTTCGGCAAGTTCATGTTGACGGTGCGCATTGATTTATCAATTGAGCGCATATTCCCCAACAATCCCAACAGGTAATTATTACGTGAGGCAGAACGCAAAATTTGATGAAACAGATCATTTCCTTCACTGATCAGCTGCCGGTCTTCCTTATTGCCAAGCTCAATAAGGCGGCCAACCTCTGTCAAAGCCGCTGTCATTTGAGCGATTTCAGCATCGGTAGCTTTAATGGCTGCATAATAAGCAGCTGTCCCTTCCAGCGAGCTGCGGATAAAAGTGACTTCCTCCATGTTAGTTTTGGACATTGGCGAAATGTAGGAACCTTTTCGAGGAATCGAATAAATTAATCCTTCAGCCTGAAGAATGCGAAAAGCTTCTTTTACAGGGGTTGTACTGACGTTAAGCATCTGACTGACGTATCTTTCGCTGATAGTCTGGTTCCCTTTCAGTTCACCCTTAAGGATCATGACACGGACAATGTCAGCTACTTGTTCACGTATAGGTAAAGACTGGACAATCATATTTTGCGGCAATTACATCAACAACCCTTTCGAAAATATCCGGGGCGTGATCTGTTTATTTTCAGGCCACGCCCCGGTAACATAAGCAGCAGATGATTATTTGGTTGTGGTCGGTTTGGCTTGCTCAGCAGCAATTGCTTCCTTAATGCCAAGTTCGTCAGACAGTTTCTTGTAGTCTTCAAAAGCGTCATGGAGGAATTTATCAAATGTCTTGGCATCCTGATACAGAACTGGCTGCAGCATATCCTGCATGGTCTTCTTGAATTCTTCGTCTTCGCAAATTTCTTTGAACAGTTTTTCGTAATAAGCAACGATTTCGTCCGGCAGGCCGATCGGGCCGGCTACGCCTTTAACAGAACCCCAGGTTGCGAGATCAATGCCTTGCTCTTTCAGAGTAGGAACATCGGGCAGAGCCGGGTCACGCTCAGGCAGAGCAATACCGAGGGCACGCAGTTTGCCGGATTTCAGGTGAGCAGCGATTTCAGCCGGGTGGCCGCCGCCGAAGTCAGTGTGGCCGGCCAGCAGTGTTGTGGTGGCAGGTCCGCCGCCTGAATGCGGGATCGGGGTGACATTGATGCCGGCACGTTTGCCGATACCGCGCATAACAAAGTCAACAGAGCCGGCAGCAGTTGAGTTGGCTGCTGTGAGTGTTTTATTGTTGTTTTTGGCGTCATCAACGAGGTCTTTCATTGTTTTATAGGGAGAGTTTTCCGGCACCGCCACTGCCACAGAGTGGATTGAGATGCGGGCGATCGGGCGCAGCTGTTCAAAAGGTTTGTACTGAACAGGCTGCACGTAAGGCATAACGAGTTCAGAACCGGAACCAAAGCCGATGGCGATTGTATAGCCGTCAGGTTTAGCATTGGCAACAAACAGGTTGCCGGTAACACCGCCGCCGCCGGGTTTGACAGCAACTGTCAGGGGCTGGTCACAATGCTTTGACCATACTTTTTCAACTGCACGGGCGAGCAGGTCAGTTGAACCGCCTGCGCCGTAAGGCACGATCATGGTGATGCCTTCTTTAGGCTCCCAGGTTTTGGCAGCTGTTGTGGTAGCAACAGTTGTGCCGGCTGTAGTGCCTGCTGTGGTACCGGCTGTGGTGCCGGCTGTTGTTGCCGCTGTGGTTGTCGCGGTTGAACCGCAGGCAGCCAAAACCAGGGACATAATGACTAACAGGGCGATCATCATTACAGAAAAGGTCTTTCTCTTTCCGGAATTCATAACAGTATCTCCTTCTCTTTCCTTTGTTTCGGGTATTTTTGTACCGATGCTTTTGACTGCCTGAGAGGCACTCTGCTTCCCTCCTCCTTACATCGGCACGCCTGATTAAATACAAGCTGGTATAACTGGTATACCAGATCGCATTTCCAAGATATCACCATCTTACATATTAGTCAATCCGTTGCATATCGCTAAAAATACACCCGTTGCTTTGTGGAAAACGCATAAGAGTTTTGTTCAAAGCTTACCATGTTAAAATATTAATTTTTCCGAGAATTATTGGCTGATTGACTGTAAATAATGGCAATGATACTGTAGCAATATGAAAATGCAACGACTGGATCCAAAGGCAAAATCGATGTGGCGTCTTTCGCGCGCCCTGGGCTTATTAATTGTAGCAGGTATCTGCGCAGGCGCTTGGTTTCTGATTTTCAGCCGCCTTACAGATATTTCGCTGACTCTCAGGTTGTTGATCGTAGTTGTGCCTGTCTTGCTGCAGCTGCTCAATCTGTTAATTTATCCAACGATTGAGTTTTTGCAGTGGGCTTATTTGATAACTCCGGACCGCATCGAAATTCATAAAGGCATCTTTTTTCATTCAATCGATATCATACCGATTTCACGCATTCAGCATGTCACTCAGTCTGAAGGCCCTGTCGCCAGACTTTTCAAGCTTGCTACCCTCTCAATCCATACGGCGGGCGGTTCTTTCAAAATTGTTGGCCTGCGGCGGGAAACAGCCCAGTCTGTGGCTGACAGCCTCAAAGATGTGGTTAACCGCAAGCTGACTGAGAGTAAAGAATAATGGAACCTGTCCGCTGCCATTTTACAGTTATTCTTGAGCGCCTGTTCAAGGTCTACTGGCAATTACTGATAGCCATGGCTATTCCGCTGTTTTCCAGCGGTTTGGGCCAGGTCCGCGGCATAGCCATCTTGCTGTTTGCGGTCAGCTTTGTGATACTGGCCGGCCTGCAGGTGCTTTACTGGCTGAACACACGGTTGTATGCCGACGATGAACAGGTTTATGTGCGGTTCGGCTTTTTCTGGAAACGACAGCTGACTATCCCTTTCAGCAAAATTAATACTGTGGACTTAAGCCGCAACCTGTTCCAGCGGATAGTGGGCACCTGCCGCCTCAAAATCGACACAGGCGCTGTCAGCGGCAAAGCCAAAGGGGGTGCCGAAACTGATCTGGTTTTTAAGCTGGCTGATGCTGAACGGATCCGCGCCCATATTCTTTCGCTGCGGGGCGGTGTAGCTTCCTTACATAATGAGTTTGTTGATCTGCCTGCAGGTATGACAGAACCGGAGAGCATGCCTGACATTGAAGTCAGCGGTGCAAGGTACCGTCGTGACGATTCAGTCACAGGCAGTGAAACTGTGCTGTTCCGCGCCCAAACCCGCGACTTTTTTCTCTATGGCTTGACTCAGAACAAGGTACTGACCGGCTTTTTGTTAATCCTGTCGCTGGCGGCAACCGCGGGCGAATTTCTTGGCGAAGGCTTTTATGAACAGGTTTACGAGTTATTCAGCCAGGCTGGTGCTTTCCTTTCCCGGTTCGAACTGCTGGCGCTGATTATTGCAGTTTTAGTGATTTTTATTATTTATTACTTGCTGGCAAATATTATCAGTGTGCTGACAGCCGTTGTCCGGTTTTTCAACTTCAGGGTCAGCCGGGCCGGCGACGCCATTCATATTGAATACGGCCTGGTTTCAGTACGCAGCTATACCATGCCGCTGCGCAACATCCACGCTGTTGTTGTTAAGCAAAACCTGCTGCGCCAATGGTTGAAACAATGCTCGGTTGAACTGGTATCTATCGGTTATGGTGATGACAACCATGAAGTGGCGTTGCTTTTTCCCCTGATACCTGTGACACGGCTTGAAGCGGCTTTGCGAGAGGTACTGCCTGAGTATGAAGGCACTTTAACCCGAACCAAAGCACCTGCCCGGGCGCGCCGCCTGTACCTCTTCCTGCCTGTTGCCTTACTGCTGGTGCTTACAGCCCTTCCGGCAATCCTGTTACAACCCCTGATCTGGCTTAGCCTGCTGGTGACACTGCCTTTTTTAATCTGGACCCGCCTGCTCAACCACCGGCATGCTTCAATCGGCTATTCGCCTGAACGGCTGGAGGTTACCACCGGCGGTTTCAATTACAAGGAATACCGCATTCGAATGGCCGCAGTTCAATCAGTCAGCACCCACAGCAACTGGTTCAGCGAACAAATTGACCTGAAGAGCTACAAGGTTGATTATCATGCTCCTAAGCTGCGGGCTTCGGCCAATGTCAGCTTTTTGGCGGCTGAGCATCTTGAAGAGCTGCGGGAAATACCCAGTTTATTAAATTGACATAACAGATTAAATAGACCAAAATTAACCATAGATTATTCTGAAGGGAGTACAGTACATGAAAAGCATGAAAGGCACCCGCACTGCTGAGAACCTGCTCAAAGCTTTCGCCGGTGAATCACAGGCCAGAAACCGCTATACGTATTACGCTTCGGTCGCTGACAAAGAAGGTTATAAGCAAATTCGCAACATCTTCATTGAAACAGCAGATAATGAAAAAGAACACGCCAAGCGCTTCTTTAAGTTCCTGCTCGAAGGCTTGCAGGATGAACTGCCGACAATGGTGGAAATCAATAATGCCTCTTACCCGGTAGCCCAGGGAACAACTCTTGCAAATCTCAAAGCCGCTGCCGCCGGTGAACACGAAGAGTGGTCAGAACTATATCCTTCTTTCGCTAATGTTGCCGATGAAGAAGGCTTCCCGGAGGTTGCAACAGCTTTCCGCCACATTTCTGATGCCGAAAAGCGCCATGAAACCCGCTACAACAAGCTGGCACACAACGTCGAAACAGGCACTGTTTTCACCCGTTCCGAATCCACTTTCTGGAAATGCGGCAACTGCGGCTACATTACCGAAGCCAATACCGCGCCGGCTATCTGCCCGGCCTGTTTGCATCCGCAGGCACATTTTGAAATCTTTGTTGAGACTTACTGACATAGTGAGCTTTGCTCACAATCTGGTAAGGGTAAGTTAACCTTTTCGATCACAGCGCCTGGTGGCTTAATCGCCCCGGGCGTTGTTATTGCATTATTATTCATATTTGTGTATATTTATTAGCGGCTTATCAGCCAGCATATCAGACAGCGGACTAAACCAGCAGATATCTACAGAAGGTACAGACAGCGGGCAAAACCAGCTGAGTATCTACAATCGTTAACTGAATCAACGAATAAATTTCTACGCCATGGGAGGCAGCTTATGCCAAAAAGGACAGATATCCACAGGATCCTGATCATCGGCTCCGGACCGATTATTATCGGCCAGGCCTGCGAGTTCGACTATTCCGGCACCCAGGCCTGCAAAGCCTTGCGCAATCTGGGTTACGAGATCATTCTGGTCAACTCTAACCCTGCTACAATTATGACCGATCCTGAAATCGCCGATGTTACTTATATTGAGCCGCTCAATGTCGAGCGCCTGACAGAAATTATCGCCAAGGAACGCCCTGACGCGGTTCTGCCCAATCTGGGCGGCCAGTCGGCACTCAATCTGTGTCTCGAATTGAATAAAGCCGGTGTGTTTGAGCACTATGGCGTCAAAGTAATCGGTGTCCAGGTGGACGCGATCGAACGCGGTGAAGACCGCATCGCTTTCAAAGAAGAAATGGGCCGGCTCAACATCGACATCCCGGCAAGCAAGCCTGCCTACAGCATTGCCGAGGCGGAAGAGATAGCCTGCGAACTGGGCTACCCTGTTGTTATCCGGCCGGCTTTCACAATGGGCGGTACCGGCGGCGGCCTGGTCTACAATGTTGATGAACTGCGGGTTGTCGCTCAGCGCGGCATCAGCGCCAGTATGGTGGGGCAAATCCTGGTTGAGGAATCGGTGCTGGGCTGGGAAGAGCTGGAGCTGGAAGTTGTCCGCGACGCCAAAAACCAGATGATCACAGTCTGCTTCATCGAAAATATCGATGCGGTCGGCGTGCACACTGGTGATTCACTTTGCGCCGCTCCCATGCTGACAATCAGTGAAGAGCTGCAAAGGCGTCTACAGCGCTACGCCTATGCTGTTGTGGAGGCTATCCAGGTTATCGGCGGAACCAACGTGCAGTTCGCCTATAACCCGCAAACCGACCGAATAGTCATAATTGAAATCAATCCACGCACCTCGCGTTCTTCGGCGCTGGCTTCCAAAGCCACCGGCTTCCCCATCGCCCTGATTTCGGCAATGCTGGCAGTCGGACTGACGCTGGACGAAATACCCTATTGGCGCGATGGCACGCTTGATCGCTATACCCCTCACGCTGACTATGTCGTGATCAAATTCGCCCGCTGGGCTTTCGAGAAATTCAAAGGTGTTGAGGACAAGCTTGGCACGCAGATGCGGGCAGTCGGTGAAGTAATGAGCATCGGCAAAACCTACAAGGAGGCTCTACAGAAAGCTGTCCGTTCGCTTGAAATCGGCCGCTACGGGCTGGGTTTCGCCAAAGATTTCCACGAAAAATCGTTGACTGAGCTGCTGGCTATGCTGGTTGAACCGAGCAGCGAACGCCAGTTTATTATTTACGAAGCCCTGCGTAAGGGTGCTGACATTGACCAGCTCAACCGCTTAACCTACATCAAGCCTTATTATTTGCAACAGATGCTGGAACTGGTTGAGTTGGAAGAAGAAATTCTCAACGGCTGCTGCAACGGGCTGCCTGACTATCTGCTGATCAAAGCCAAAAAAGACGGTTTTTCCGACCGCTATCTTGCGCAGCTGACCGGCAGCAGCGAAACCGAAATTCGCGAACGGCGGCTGTCACTTGGTCTCAGTGAAGCCTGGGAGGCAGTTCCGGTCAGCGGGGTTGAGGATTCTGCCTACTATTATTCCACCTATAACGCCGCCGATGAGACGACTGTCAGCTCCAAGCCCAAGGTTATGGTGCTGGGCGGCGGCCCCAACCGGATCGGCCAGGGTATTGAATTTGACTACTGCTGTGTTCACACCGCATTTACCCTGCGCGACCTTGGCTATGAAACGGTAATGGTCAACTGCAACCCGGAAACAGTCTCCACCGATTACGATACCTCGGATAAGCTTTATTTCGAGCCGCTGACAGTTGAGGACGTCCTCAGCATCTACAATAAGGAAAAGCCGCTTGGCATTATTGTCCAGTTCGGCGGGCAGACTCCGCTCAATATCGCCGACGAGCTGCAGGCGGCCGGTTGCCACATACTGGGCACATCACCGGCCACAATCGACCTGGCCGAGGACCGCGACCAGTTCCGGCAGATAATGGAAGAGCTGCAGATCCCGATGCCGGAATCAGGCATGGCCGTCAATATGGCTGAAGCACTCGCCATAGCTGCCCGGCTGGGTTACCCGCTGATGGTCCGCCCTTCTTACGTGCTCGGCGGCCGCGGGATGGAAGTTGTGCACGACGAAGGCATGCTGCGCCAGTACATGGCGGCAGCCGTTGGTGTCACACCCTACCGGCCGATTCTGATCGACCGTTTCCTCGGTCATGCTTTGGAATGTGAGGCTGATGCGATCTCTGACGGCAAAGAAGCATTTGTGCCGGCTGTAATGGAACACATTGAGTACGCCGGCATTCACTCCGGCGACTCTGCCTGCGTTATTCCACCAGTCAGTATAGAGCCGCGTCATATCGACACGATTATTGATTATACTCAAAAAATTGCCAAGAAGCTGAATGTTGTCGGCTTGATGAACATGCAGTATGCGATTGCTGACGATAAAGTCTATGTCTTGGAAGCAAACCCGCGTGCCTCCAGAACCGTGCCGCTAGTTTCCAAAATCTGCAACATCCCCATGGCCCGCCTGGCTACAGAACTGGTAATGAACGCCGAAGAAGCCAGATTGGCAAAAGCATCTGCGGAATCCGGTATGTTACGTCCCTCGCCTCTTAGCGGCCTGACCCGGCTCAAACTGAATCATTTTGGTGTCAAGGAGGCCGTCTTCCCCTTCAATATGTTCCCGGAGGTAGACCCGATTCTCGGTCCGGAGATGCGTTCCACCGGTGAGGTGCTGGGCATGTCCGATTCCTTTGAAATCGCCTTCTTCAAAGCGCAGGAAGCAACTCAATCGAGACTGCCAACCTGCGGCACAGTTTTAATCAGCGTAAACGACTCGGATAAAGAAGACGCTCTGGCTGCGGCCAGGCTGTTTGCTGAAATCGGCTTCAACCTGCGGGCTACTGCTGGAACCTGCCGTTTTCTGCAGGAACACGGGGTAGCTGCTGAGCCGATCAACAAACTGCAAGAAGGCCGCCCCAACATCACTGACGCCATTGCCAATGGTGAGATCCAGCTGGTAATTAATACGCCCTCCGGCGCACGCAGCTCCACGGACGATTCTTACATCCGCAAATCAGCAATCAGGAACAAAATTCCCTACATCACAACCATGACAGCCGCTTTGGCCAGCGCCCGCGGGATCGCAGCCGTGCTGAGTTCAGATGCTGCTCAGCATCCCTTGAAATCGTTGCAGGAATACCACGCCGCGATCAAGTAAGACAATCGCCAGCGCCAGGAACGAGAAATAAATCATTATTACTGCAGCGGAAAACTATGTTTAATTAAGCTTAAGCTCAGCCGCCGTGCCGCAGACAATTTTCAAACGGATTCGTGCAAGGCTGGCCAATCAAAACAACAACCGAACGCGGCTCGAGCGTCAGACGACGCCCGGGCCGTTTCATTTTCGCTGGATCCGAGACAACATCCTCGCCAAATGGCCTGGTTGTGTCGATAGCGATCCGCCAATCGAAGCACTCCGGCAATCCTGGCAGCTGGATTGTCTGCTTTTTCCAGTGAGCGTTAACCGCAATATACAGGATGTCATCGGGCGCGTCCGGCAGAAGTGCTACGCAAGTTGCCGGCAAATCATGCCGCTGAGAAAATCCGCCCGGCGGCATATCCGCGCAGTCGGGCCTTTCCTTATCAAAACCATTGCGGTCGCGGCCGGCAAACATGACCCCGATTGTATGCAGATCGTGGTTGTTCGGCAGTTCCCAGGCCTTGAAACTATGAAAACTGGTCAGCGGCAAGGCGCAATCAGCTGGGCCGCAGCAGGCTTGCAGCACAGGATGTGATTTTCGGAATTTGATTAACTGCTGCACAAACGTGAATAAATCCTTGTTTCTTTCAAGATCCTGCCAGTTCAGCCAGGAAATTTCGTTATCCTGACAATAAGGATTGTTATTGCCATTCTGGCTGTTACCGAATTCGTCTCCGGCCAGCAACATGGTTACGCCCTTGCTGGTCAGCAGCACAGTCAAAGCGTTTTTATACAAACGCTGTCTTAGCGCCAGCACTTGAGGATCTGACGTCTCCCCTTCAACCCCGCAGTTCCAGCTATGGTTGTAGTTTTCTCCATCAGCATTATTCCAGCCATTGGCTTCATTGTGTTTTTCGTTATAGGCATAAAGATCATGAAGGGTAAACCCATCGTGACAGGTGATAAAATTCACCGAGGCTTGCTCCCCGCGATGGGCCGGGTCATAAATATCCTGTGAACCGGCTATGCGGTTAGCAGCCAGGCGTGCCATGCCCGGATCACCTTTAAGAAACATTCGCAGTTCGTCACGATAGCGGCCGTTCCATTCTGACCAGCGCCGCCAGGAGGGAAAGCTGCCGACCTGGTACAAACCGCCGGCGTCCCAGGCTTCAGCAATCAGCTTCACCCTAGCCAGAATCGGGTCGAATGCCAGATTCTGCAGCAACGGCGGCTGGCTCATCGGCATACCGTCCTCGTTGCGGCCCAGTATCGATGCCAGATCAAAACGGAAGCCATCCACTCTGTATTCTGTTACCCAGTAGCGCAGAGCATCGAGAACAAAACGCTGCACAACAGGATGGTTGCTGTTTATGGTGTTACCAACGCCACTATAGTTTTTATAACCGCCTTTTTCATCCAGCATGTAATAAATGTTGTTGTCGAGGCCTTTAAAGGAAATCACCGGGCCGTTTTCGTTGCCTTCCGCTGTATGGTTGAAAACGACGTCGAGAATTACTTCGATACCGTTTTCGTGTAAAGCCCGGATGAGCGATTTTAATTCGTTGCCTTCACGGTTGTATTCCAGAGCGCTGGTATATGCTGTATTGGGTGCGAAGAAACCGACAGTGTTGTAGCCCCAATAATCGTACAACTTGTTGCCTTCGTGTTCGCGAGCGTCGCGCAGTTCGTCAAATTCAAAAACGGGCATCAGTTCAACAGCATTTACTCCTAAGGATTTAAGGTAGGGGATTTTTTCGATCAAGCCTTTATAGGTGCCAGGGTTTTTCACACCCGATGATTCATGACGCGTATAACCGCGTACATGCAGTTCATAAATTATCAGATCCTGCATCGGAATCAACAGCTGCGGTGCGGTTCCCCAGTCAAAATCACTGACCACAACCCGTGAACGGTAATGGCCGCTGGTTGGCAGCCGCTGGCCCCATTGACTCTGACCGGTGACAGCCCGGGCATATGGATCGAGTAGATACTTGTTTTTGTCGAACAACAGTCCTTTTTCCGGGTTCCATTCGCCGTCAATGCTGAAGGCGTATTCAAACTCAAAGATATCCAGACCGAAGACAATCATGGAATGAACATTGCCGATGCGGTAGCGTTGCGGAAACGGAATAATTGCGTAGGGTTCGGCTGTCTCACGTTTAAACAGTACCAGGCTGCATTTTGTTGCGCCTTGTGAAGTGACAGTGAAGCTGACGCCGCCCGGCACAACAACAGCGCCGCTGTCCAGGTAAAGGCCCGGCCGCAGCAGAAAACCCTCGTATTCATCGATCGGGGACAGGTTCTTAAACATTGATTGATAATATGTTAATGATTGATCGTGTTCCCATTGGCTGTTGATTTCCATGGCCACCTCAATTTCTAAGTGCTCGATTGTTAAAGCTGGTTCAAGTTTAGCAAACAGACACAAGAATGTGAATGAATTTGAAACTTTCAGTTGCGAAAAATTGACTACTCTGCCAAAATAAAACAGATTGCAAAAATTGCACCCTTATTCTATTCCCTTTACTTTGAGCAAGCTGCCAACTTGCTGTGCTACTGTTATTTTTTTGGAGAAGTATGACCAGTTTATTTCGTTTGAAGCTAATTGCCGCTATTTTGAGCGTTTGCCTGCTTTTTTCACTGACCGCCTGTGCTATAAATGAAGCACAAATATCCGGTGACTCATCCACCGAAACCACTGCAACAACTAAGGTTGCGCCATCTGACACTACAACCGGACAAACGGTGGCAGAAAATTCACCAGCAACTTTGCCCACAGCTACCCTGGCTGTAGAACCAGACGTAAATGAAATAGATAATTATCTTCAGCGTTCCGGCGCGAACCTGATACCGACAAGCACAACTGCAACCTCTGCTCAAACCACTAACAGAGCGGCTGCGCTGCCCACAGCCGGACCAACAGCAGCACCTGCAGCGAGGCCAACAGCGGTACCAACAGCCAGGTATACAGCGGCACCTACTCCTACGCCCAGACCCACACCAAAACCGACTGTTGCGCCTACACCAATACCTACGCCAAAACCCACACCAAAACCAACTGTGGCACCAACAACGGCACCGCCCACAACTGGCTTAACCGCTGCGCAATGGTGCGCTGAAATTTTTCGGCTGACTAATGTCGAACGGGCCAAGGCAGGCCTGCCGGCCTTGAAAACCGGGACAACAGCTCTGGCCAAAGCGGCCGCTGTCCGTGCCAGCGAAATTATCAGCGCATACAGTCACGTGCGCCCGAACGGTTCCTACTTCTCGACCGTATTGGCTGAGAATGGCATTGCCTGGTCCGCAACAGCAGAAAACCTCTTTTGCGGCACCGCGGATAGATATTCGCCTGCGGATGTTATGTTGAAATGGATGAATTCTTCCGGTCATCGCGCTAACATACTAAACAAGAACCAGACAATGCTCTCTGTTGGTTATGTCCGCTCCGGCGGTAAGGGGTATTTTGTCCAGCTCTTTATTAAGCCGAAATAATCCCGTCACCAACAGCAGAACCCGGTTTGCCTGAAAGCGAGACCTAAGGACTTGAAGAAGATAACTGAAGATTCTGTCTGCGAAACTAATCAGCACAACGATTTTTCGCGTGGCTCAATTGCCGGCAATATCATGGGCATGGCTTTGCCGATGATGCTGGCTCAGTTTGTCCACCTGCTTTATAATATTGTTGACCGGTTTTACATCGGCCTGATGCCTGAAGACTCCTTTACAGCGCTCACCGCCCTTGGAGTCTGCCTGCCGGCAATTACTATTGTGCTGGCCTTCGCCAATCTGTTTGGCATGGGAGGCGGTCCTCTCTGCTCGATCGAACGCGGGCGCAATAATCTTGAAGAAGCTGAGCGCATTATGAACAACAGCTTCGTCCTGCTGGTTGGCAGCGGTCTGTTGTTGATGATAATTGGCCTGATCATAAAACGTCCGATGCTCTACGCATTTGGCGCCAGTGATATTACCTACCCTTTCGCCGACCAGTATCTGACAATTTATCTATCAGGAAATGTGTTTGTGACAATTAGCCTGGGAATGAACCATTTTATCAATTCTCAGGGTTTTTCCCGCATAGGTATGATGACTGTTGTCCTTGGCGCTGTAAGCAACATCATTCTCGACCCGATTTTTATTTTTACTTTAAACATGGGAGTGCGCGGTGCAGCTTTGGCGTCGGTCATCTCCCAGTTTCTCTCCGCTTTATGGGTTATCCGCTTTCTTACCAGTCGTAAAGCGATCCTGCACCTGCGTTTGCCGGCCATGAGCCTGGAGAAAGTGCGGGTGCGCAAAATAGTGGCACTCGGCACTTCCGGTTTTGTCATGCAATTTACCAACTTCCTGGTGCAGGTGGTGTACAATGCCAGCTTGCAGCGTTTCGGCGGCGACTTATACGTTGGTATCATGACCGTAATCAACAGTGTACGAGAAATTGTAACGTTGCCCGTTTCCGGTCTTTCGAACGGCGCGCAACCTGTTATCGGCTACAACTACGGGGCCGGCAGGTACGACCGGGTAAAGCAGGCAATCCGTTACACCGTTATTGCCGGTATGATTTTCACCACAACAGTCTGGCTGCTGCTCTTGCTATTTCCCGGATTCTTTATTCGCATATTCAATCGGGACCCGGCGGTGGTCGCCGCCGGTATCCCTATGCTGCGCATTTACTTCGCAGCTTTCCTGACAATGTCGTTGCAGTTTGGCGGGCAGACAACCTTTGTGGCGCTCGGCCAGGCAAGGTATGCCATCTTCTTCTCCCTGTTCCGCAAAGTTATTCTGGTAATTCCACTGGCGCTGATTCTGCCGCGTGTTGCTGGTCTGGATTGGATCGGCATCTTTCTGTCAGAGCCGATCTCAGACGTAGTCGGCGGTTCCGCCAGCTTTCTTACTATGCTTTATGTTGTGCGGCGTCTGCTGCGAGAAGAGGCAGTCAGCCAAACATGCCCTTGAGTTTGTCAACAACTCCGCCTGCTTTATCACCGGCAAGAGCGGCTTTAGCACCATCAGCAATCTTATTGGTCACATCATCAGGAATGTCTACGCCCAGCAATGATTCGACAGCCTCAACAGGATTGCTTTTGAATTTCTCAGCAAAGCCCGGGTCATTTTTGACTTTGTTGACAATTTCTTCGATTTTTTCTTTGATATTAAAATCCATCTTGTGACTCCTTTTTCTCTCGGGAGCAGGTTTGACCGCACACTCCCGCCAAGGGCTTCTGTTCTGTGACTGTCAGGCCTGTAGCTGACGCTGGCAAGCAGTCAGCACATTGCGCAGCAACAGCGCTGAATTTACAGGTCCGACGCCGCCGGGTACGGGTGTTATCGCTTTAACCAGTGAGCTGACCGGTTCGTAATCCACGTCTCCCACCAGCTTGCCTGCGGAATCAAGGTTAATGCCCACATCGATAACAGAGCTTTCGCTGTTAAAATATTCCGCTCCGAAGAAGTTCGCTTTGCCGATCGCTGCTACCACAATGTCCGCCGCCGCGGTCACGGCAGGTAAATCACGAGTTTTGGAATGACAAATTGTCACCGTAGCATTTTCATTCAGAAGCATCATGGCCAGCGGCCGTCCAACAACCATGCTGCGGTTGACTATGGCCACTTCGCAGCCTGTCAGCGGACCGTGAAAATGCTTGCAGATTTCAACTACAGCTTCAGATGTTGTCGGGAACAGCACATCACGCTCCCCCTGGAACAATTTAGCCAGATTCTCCGGGGTTATGCAGTCAATATCCTTAGCGGGATTCAGCAAATGCTTGATTACATCATAATCAAGCTGGGGCGGCAACGGCCGAAAAATCAAAATGCCGTGAACTTCGCTGTCCTGATTAAGCCGCGCCAGTAAAGCAGTAAAATCAGCCATCGGGATATCTGCGGGATTCGCATAAACTCGGGCTTTAACACCTAATTGGTCGCTGCTGCGAATGATGCTGCGTTCGTAAGAAATATCGTCCGGGTTTTCCCCGACTCTAACAATTGCCAACCCAGGGGCGATCCCTTTTGCAGCCATGATGTTTTCTATATCTGCCTTAACCCGTGCCTTAATTTCCGCAACGAGTTCCTTTGTCTGCCAAATTTCAGCCATGCTTTGCCTCCTGCTAATTCTTATTATGAGATGCGGTTTATGGGCTTTTGCAGTAAAATATAAACTTTTAACCGCTTAGGCATTAAGTCTGATTCAGTGCAACTGTGCCTCAACTGTGGCGTAGATCAAGTCGGCCTGTTCACTGCCCCGGGCAACAAGCTCCGTAATTTCTTGTTCCAGCGCTTGCCGCACAGCAGTATCCTTCAGCAGCTTGGTGTTAATAAAAACGTTAAGTGCGGCACCTTGCAGCGCAGCCTTGCAAAAAGCGGCGCCAACGCCGACATCACTGATAGCGATGCGGGTGCCGATGCGGGCGTATTCCGCCTGCAGCTCAATAGCCTGCAAGCAGACACGGGCTATTTCCATCGGCGGCTGCACGGCTTCGATCAGCGCTGCCTGCATGATTTTTCCCCGTTCCAGCTTTTCGGCTTCAGTTGTCTGCGGTAAGCCATAAGCTCGGGAAAGCGGCTGGAAAGCTTCTGCGTCGCGGCTCACCAGCAGTTTTAATTGTTCCGTAATTTCTGCTGACTTCAGCAAAAGCTGTTTAATTTCAGGCTCCACCTCGGCGTACTTTTTCCGGCCCAAGGTTAGGTTGCCAACCATACTGCCTAATGCCATCCCCACTGCTCCGACCAGTGCCGAAGCACCGCCCCCGCCGGGAACAGGTGAGCTTGAAGCCAAATCGGTGATAAATTCATTGCAGCTTTGCTCCAGCATGGTTAACTCCTTACTGTTTAAACGCTTGAGACATACCGGCCGCTGAACGCTTGTGACAAGCCGGCCGCTAAACGCTTATGATAAACCGGTTATAACGCCATTTTCGGTAATATCGATGCGCTCGGCTGAGGGTACCTTTGGCAAGCCGGGCATAATCATAATATCACCCGTCAGGCAGACAATAAAGCCGGCACCAGCCGAAGGCCGAACTTCGCGGATTGTAATCTCAAAACCTTCCGGCCGGCCCAGTAGGGCAGGGTTATCGGAGAAGGAATACTGGGTTTTGGCCATGCAGATCGGCAGCTTGTCGAGGCCGATAATTTCCAGACGTTCAATTTCCTTTTCCGCTTTGGGCGTGTAAATTACAGAACCAGCACCGTAGATTTCGGTAGCTATGGCGGCAATTTTGTCTTTAACACTGGCGTTTACATCATACAGTTGCTTAAAATCATTGGGTTTTTCAGCGGCTGCGACAACCTTGTTAGCCAGGTCAATACCGCCTTCCCCGCCTTTTTCCCAGACCTCACAAATTGAAACCGGCACGCCAAGAGCTGCGCATTTATCCTGCACCAGCTGCAGCTCAGCTTCAGTATCGCTGTGAAAACGGTTGACAGCCACAACGACCGGCAAACCAAACTTATTAATGTTTTCCAAGTGTTTTTCCAGGTTAACAAAGCCTTTGGCCAAAGCAGCAGTATCTTCTGTTTGCAATTCATTTTTAGCAAGTCCGCCATGCATTTTGAGAGCCCTTACAGTCGCTACTAATACAACGGCTGACGGCTTAAGCCCGGCAGTGCGGCATTTGATGTCAATGAATTTTTCCGCGCCCAGATCAGCGCCAAAACCTGCTTCGGTTACCAGATAATCACACAGCTTAAGGCCCAGTCGTGTTGCCATTACACTGTTGCAGCCATGAGCAATGTTGGCGAAGGGGCCGCCATGTATGAAGGCAGGCGTATTTTCCAGCGTTTGCACCAGATTCGGTTTAATCGCGTCTTTAAGCAAAAGCGTCATTGCGCCCTGCATTTTAAGCTCGGCTACGGTAACCGGCTGGTTATTGAAGTTGTAGCCAATTATTATACGCCCAAGCCGTGCCTTGAGATCGCTGAGGCCGCTGGCCAGACATAGGATCGCCATGATTTCGGAGGCAACTGTGATCATAAAGCCGTCTTCACGTGTGAAGCCGTTTGCTTTACCGCCCAGGCCGACGACAATCTGACGCAGCGCGCGGTCATTCATATCCAGCACTCGTTTCCAGACAATCTGGCGCGGATCGATTTGAAGAGCGTTGCCAAAGTTAATATGGTTATCGATCGCTGCTGCCAGCAAGTTATTGGCAGTTGTAATCGCATGAAAATCGCCGGTGAAATGCAGGTTGATATCTTCCATCGGTACAACCTGTGCATAGCCGCCGCCAGCCGCTCCGCCCTTCATGCCAAAAACCGGACCAAGAGAAGGTTCGCGCAGAGCAACTGCAGCACTGCGGCCGATTTTTTCCAGAGCCTGGCCAAGCCCGATTGTGGTTGTCGATTTCCCTTCACCTGCCGGTGTCGGGGTAATCGCGGAAACCAGTATCAGCTTACCGTCGGGCTGTGCTTTGAGGCGGTCGAAAATTCCCAAGTCAATTTTTGCTTTAACGCGGCCGTACGGTTCTACTTCTGAATCCATAACACCCAAACGCGCGGCAATTTCTGTAATCGGCAATAAATCAGCAGCCTGGGCAATTTCGATATCCGTCTTGAAAGCCATATGTTTCTCCTTTTTTGCACAAAAATGGAAAGTCAGATAAAGGAACAGGTATTATTATACCGAACCAAGGGGTAGTTTGGGAATTTGCCAGCTTATAACCGGGGAATTTCGTTAATCAACTCGGGAATTATCTCGAACAGGTCACCGACTATAGCAATATCTGCCAACTGCATCATTGGTGTATCCGTTTGCTTGTCGATCGCGATTATCAGGTCACAAGCCTGCATACCGACTAAATGCTGGATCTGCCCGGAAATACCGCAGGCTACGTAAACCTTGGTTTGCACGGTTTGGCCTGTTTGGCCGATCTGATGCGTATAAGGAATCCAGCCGGCATCAACAGCAGCGCGGCTGGCTCCAACAGCGCCGCCGACACGGTCGGCTAAACGCTGCAGAAGTTTGAAACCTTCTGGCCCGCCCACACCCCGGCCTCCGGAAATTATGATTCGGGCATCAGCGAGGTTAATTGCGGAATCACTGCTGTGTACTGTCTCCAGTATGTGTTTACGCAGAATAAAGTCGAGCGGCTGCAGTTTTTCGATCAGCAGGCGGCCGCTGCGGGAAGTGTCTGGTTCCGGCGCCTTCATAACCCTTGGTCTGACTGTGGCCAGTTGCGGACGGTGGTTGGTGCAGCGGATTGTCGCCAGGATATTACCGCCGAAAGCCGGTCTGGTTTGCAATAGATCGCCATTATCACGATCAATATCGAGTTGCGTACAGTCTGCGGTCAAGCCGCATTCGGCTAAAACCGCAACCCGCGGAATCAGCGCGCGGCCGCGAGTGGTGGCACCGGTAATGATTATCTCCGGCTTATATTTATCAATCAGCCTAACCAGCACGTTGGCTTCGATCTCGTCCTGAAAATCTGCCAGGGCAGCATCAACAACGCTGATTACGGTATCCGCGCCGGCGGCGTACAGCGAATCAGGCTGCACACCGGTTTCCGGTCCCATCAGCAAAACCCAAACCTCTGAACCGCGGATATCGGCGAGCCGACGGGCAGCGCCGATCAGTTCATAGGTTACAGGCTGAATTTTAGCCGCTGTAAGCTCGGCGGTTACCCAGACATTTTTGTAAAGTGACTTGTCAGTTTCGTTAATAATCAGCATCTTTCACCTCACTCAAAGCACACTGCGCAAACGCAGTTCCCGCACCAGTTTACGGGCTGTTTCCTGTGCAGTTCCGGTCAAGACAAGCGTCGCGCTGTCACGCTGTGGCGGCGGCTGCGTTTTGACCACCCGGGTCGGCGAACCATGTAAACCGATCTTCCCTGCATCAGCGCCGATATCCGCCGGCTGCCAGATCGGAATATCTGATTTTTCAGCTTTCAGCCGGCCGCGCAAAGTAGGCACGCGAGGGACGTTGATTCCTTTGAGTACAGTCAGAACCGCCGGGAATTCCAAAGCACAGACATCGTGGCCATCTTCATGCATACGCTTTACAGTTACGGAGTCTTCAGCAGCGTCTTCCAGAGCCATGACACAGGTTGCCTGCTGCCAGCCAAGGTGGGCGGCAATACCGGGCCCCACCTGCGCGGTGTCACCGTCAATAGCCTGCTTGCCGCAGATAACCAGATCAACCTCGCCAATTCTGCTGATGGCTTTAGACAATACATAGCTCGTCGCCCAGGTGTCGGAGCCGCCAAAAGCTCGGTCACTGAGCAGAACAGCACGGTCCACTCCTACGGAAATCGCTTCCTTCAGCGCCTGCAGCGCTTTTTCCGGGCCCATGGATATCGCGATAACTTCGCCGCCTAACTTCTCCCGCAGTCGAACGGCGGTTTCCAGGGCATAAATGTCAAAAGGATTCAAAATGGCATTAACGCCTTCCCGCACAATCCGCTTGGTTTCCGGGTCGATCTTGGCATCGTTCGACGCCGGCACTTGCTTAATGCAAACAACTGTTTTCATTGCGCTCTCCTCAGCCCCATGTACCTTCAACTAAGTGATACTGGGTTTTAAAACCGAGTATCGAAAGGTAAATCCCTGCCTGAGGGTAAATCCGTTGAAGCTGTCTTAAAGTAGCAAGCGGATCGAAGGCAGTATTTTCCGGAATCGGGTAGCCAACCGCGTCCGACAGCAGGTGCAGCTTTTTGCTCATCCAGGCCTCAATAATTACCGGCAGATCCGGGTAACGAACCAATAGACGGTCAACTACTGCGTTCTGTTCAATCAAGGGTTGGGTGATAATAAACTCCGCACCGGCGGCCAGCTTGTTTTCCAGCTTCCTGAACTCATGTTCCTCCGGCTCATAGGGATTGAAGGCGGCGCCGATGTGGAATACACCGGGGTACTGCTCTTTGACGTAACGGATCAACTCAACCGAAGTCACAGTTTCACTGCCAATAGCGCCTATATCAGCCGGCTGCAAGCGGGGCAGCCTGTCGGAACCGTCACCGGAAATAATCAACAATTCAAAAATACTGTTTTGCTGACAGAAGTCCAGAATCTCGTGCAGGTTTTCTTTGGTATGAAAGGTATTGAGATGAATCATTACCTGACCGGGCCGGCACTTAAGCCCAAGTTCGGCGATCATTTCATGCCCTTGAAAAGCCAGGTTGCCCATGGCGTTATCGGTCAGGCAGGCAACATAGCCACTGGCCATAACCCGTTCAAATTTGCTGGCAAAGAGTTCAAGATCCGCCAGCAGTTTTTCGGTATCCTGTTTCGTTGGCAAAATTTCGACATGATAGATTTTGTTTTTGATTTCCTGGTGCATATACCACTTCCGCCTTTCCCCGGGCATACTTCAATAAAGCCCCGGCTTGCCTGGGTTAACAAGCAGCGTTGCCCTCAGCTGTTATTTATATAAAAATCAGAGTTCGAGTTCGCCTGCGCGGAATCTGGTGAGATAATTCATGCAAAAATCATCTGTCCCCAGCAACGCCTCGGTGGCGTAAAGGAACGTCATCAGCTTTTTATCGAGCGGATCAAGTATGGCTCCATCCATGCCGACGGTCATCGCCGCCACCAGGAACGCCTGGTTCATTACTTTTCGGGCCGGGATACCAAAGGAAATATTGCTCAGGCCGCAGGCAATGTGCGCCTCCGGATATTCCTCCTTAACCCGACGGATTGTCTCGAGCGCGACAACACCATAATGCGAGCCGGTGCCAATCGGCCGGATCATCGGATCGATGAAAATATCGTCCAGAGCGACACCGGATTTGGTTAATATCGCGATCAGAGTATCAGCGATCTTAACCCGTTGATCCGCAGTTTCCGGCATACCGGTATCATCCATACAAAGAGCGATTACAGCGGCCTTATGTTCAGTTATCAAGGGCAAAACAGCGTCAAACCTTGCTTTCTCCCCTGTAATCGAATTAATGATCGGCTTGCCGTTACGGTTTGTTTCCAGGCCAACCCGCAAAGCTGCAGGGTTAGGTGAATCTATAGCAAAGGGCACAGCCAGTTCGGCCTGGATTGTTTCAATCAGCCATTTAAGTATTTCCGGCTCCTGCTCCAGAAACATGCCGGCATTAACGTCAAGAAAGCAGGCTCCGGCTTCTGCCTGGCGCCTGGCCAAATCCAGAATGGCAGCTTCGTCACGCGCCTCCATGGCTGGACGAACCGCTTTCAAGGTGCTGTTTAATTTCTCACCAATAATGATCATTTATGCTCCTCCTTGAAGACGCGTTGTGCCGCCTTCAATCTAGACTTCAGAAAACAGGAAGTTTCTGAATTGGATTTGCTTTTATCTTAATTGTTAAGTGCTATTCAAGCAACAAAACCACGCATTTTGCACAAAAGAATACCAGAATTTAAAATTTATTCGCATATCAGCGTTGGCAAAAAATTTTGCAGTTGTAAATGCAGAATCAGCAAGCTGCTAATAAACTCAAAAAATTATTAAGTTTTATCATATTTGTGCCACAATTGCTTGTTACACTGCTTTACAAGAATCCTTCCTTCCACACAATCATCAACAGAAAAGGCGCCCCCGCACAGGCGCCTTTTTTGTCGTTCAATTTCTGGGGATATCGGCTTGCAATTAAGTTCTGCGCGGCTGTCGTTTTTCGCTTCGGCCTCACCCGTCAGTATCGACAAGCCCCGGCTTCAGCTTGGCTGCTTCTTCATTTGTCAATACATCAACAAAGGAAGTGCGCATCAGGTTTTCCGCGTCGCAATCCTGGGCATAAAACCAATCACGCACAGCTTTTTCTGTTTCTTCATCGGTTGCTAATGGAGCGTATGGATAGACGGCGATCACTTTCATTGTGACCCAGTCGCGGATACCTGCTTTCTTGTCTGAATCAAATTTTCTCATTAGTGCCCTCCTTTTGGTTCAGTCAACCTGATAATTTTAATTTTGCAAAATATAACAAATATTTCCAGTGTTTAAAAAAACCGGAGTTGTTTTGGTATATTGTACTCTCCCCGCTGTAATGAAAATATCACGCTTGTGACAGTTTGTACCGCAAAAATTGCAATTTTTCAGTCGCATGCAATGGGAAAATCGTGTAAACTTGAGAGAAAGCCCGCAGATATTTGCAGGCTTGTTAAGTATAGTATAACTATCGGAGGAAAAAGCATGTCAGAAATTATTGTTCAACCAGAAGCCGGCCGCCAGTTTTGCACTGAGGCGTTTATGGCGCTGAACGTACCCCAAAAAGACGCTGAGCTCGTTGCTGATAACCTTGTGGAAGCTGAATTACGCGGACTTAGCTCGCACGGGCTTTCCCGCACAATATTTTATGTCAACAAGCTGGCAGGCGGCGGTTTCAAACCCAATCCCGACATCAAAAAAGTCCAGGAGCGCACCTCCTCTGTTTTGTTCGATGCGGACAACTCCCTGGGCGCGGTTGCCGGTAAGCGGGCAATGCAGGCGTGTATTGAAAAGGCCAAACAGACAGGCATAGCTTGTGCCGCTGTCAATAACAGCAACCACTTTGGGATTGCTGCCTACTACACCATGATGGCGCTGGAACATGACATGATCGGCATCTCGATGTGCAACAGCGTTGCCAAAATGAGCCTGTTTGGCGGTATTGACCCTGTTATCGGCACCAATCCGATCAGCATTGCCGTACCGGCTGGCAATCATTGGCCTTTGGTATTTGATGCTGCCACCAGTCATGTTGCCTTGGGTAAAATCATGGTTGCCGATATTGAAAATAAACAGATTCCGGAAAACTGGGCGATGGACAGCGAAGGTCACCTGACAACAGATCCCAAAGCAGCCTTGAAGGGGGCTTTACTGCCTTTCGGCGGCTACAAAGGTTCCGGCCTGGCGATCATGGTAGACGTCTTCACCGCTGTACTCAGTGGCGCTGAATTTGGCATGCATACGCAAGAACTGCGTTCCGACCCGGAAATCGGCCAGGGCGTCGGCTTCTGGTTCGGCGCGATCGACATCGCAGCTTTCCAGGATCCGGCACATTTCAAAGCCCGGATGGATCAGATGATCGACGAATTCAAAGCAACCCGCAAGGCGCCGGACACGTCTGAAATCCTGATGCCGGGTGAACCTGAATTCGCGATTAAAGAAGGTCTGCTAAAAACCGGTTTCCGTATTGGCCCCGGTGTGCTCAGCAACCTGGTATCGATCCGTGACCGTTATAACCTGAAAACAAACCCGGAAGATTGGGTGCGAAACTAAAATAAACCCTCTATCACATAAATTGAAATTATCAGATAAACACCGGTCCAGCATCAACTGGGCCGGTATTCTTTTACGGTAACCGGGCTAGCAAGGCTTGGACTTTATGCCTGCCAGATCTTTAATCACTTCTCCGGCAATTATCAGGCCTGCCACAGAAGGCACAAAAGAAACACTGCCCGGAACCGAGCGTCGTTTGTTTCCAGTGCGAGCGGTATCAATATACTCTTGTGCCGGTGGTTGCGACTGTGGCATTTTGGTTTCGCAATGAACGCAAGGTTCTTCGCAGGAATAAACTACTTTCAGAGCCTTCACCTGGCGCTTACGCAACTCACGGCGCATTACCCTGGCCAGCGGGCACATGGTGGTTGCGTAGATATCCGCGACCTCCAGCCGTGTTGGGTCCAGCTTGTTGCCAGCGCCCATGCAGCTGATCACCCTGATGCCAGCCTTCTGCGCGTTGGTTATCAGATCGATTTTCGCCGAAACGGTGTCGATCGCGTCCACCAGATAATCAATCCTGCCGCCAGCGGATTCGTGAAAAGCTAAGACGTCTGCCCAGGTAATCTGGCGGCCGGGACCATCCGGCTGTGATACATCTGCACCGGCATCTGCAGCTGCAGCTGCATCTGCATCTGCCGCCGGCCTCGGACACTCCGCCTCTGTCGCTTCAATATCTGTTTCAGTGGTTTTGCCCGGCAGCGGCGGTGCCTG
Source organism: Clostridia bacterium (assembly GCA_040772685.1). Taxonomy (GTDB): domain Bacteria; phylum Bacillota; class Clostridia; order Saccharofermentanales; family UBA5734; genus JAXGXQ01. Next base: position 692,111 of record JAXGXQ010000001.1, read on the forward strand.
GTAAAAGCGCTGCCAAACAGTGACTTCAGCCTTTGGATTAATCGAGAGGATCCGTTCTTTCATCACTTCAACCTTAGAGCGTCCAATTGTTTCACGGGTGGCGTGCAGCTGGCGGTTAAGGTTCGTCAGGCAAACCAGGTCATCGTCAACCAGCAAAAACTTGCCAACGCCGGAACGGACCAACCCTTCTACGGTAAAGCTGCCAACCCCGCCGACGCCGAAAACGGCAACGCGGCTCTGGCTTAATTTCGCTAACGCTTCACTGCCGAGCAGCAGCTCTGTTCTGGAAAATGCATGCATATATTTATCCTTTGGCTATAATTTTTGGTTATTGCGGCATCGACATCCCGATTTGGGGAAAATGGTGCCCGGCAGCTATTGATAATTGAAATTCGTATTACGGTTAAAACGTTAAATATATTAACCGATCGGCTCATTGCTGGCAAACTCGGGGAAATGTCGTAAAATAGATATGTTGCTTTCATTGAAAATGCACCAGAGGAGAAATTGACAATGAAGAAAGACTATCCCTATTACGAAACAACTGAATTTGCAGATTTACGCATAATGACAGAAAATGTCGCCCGCAAATACCCGAACAGGGTTGCAATTTCTTATAAAAAAAATCCACACGATCAGGATACAATTAAATTAACCTATGCTGAAGCGCGAGAATATATTCGCAGCATAGGCACCGGATTAATTGCTTTGGGTTGCCGCGACCAGCACATTGCTCTGATTGGCGAAACATCCTGTGACTGGATCTGCACCTATTTCGCGTTGATGTCAATCGGCAGCGTTGTAGTGCCGATTGATAAGGATTTGCCGGCAGCTGAAATTGCAGATATCCTGGTAGCTGCAGAGTGCACAAAGGTAATTTACAGCGAAACTGTCGAAAGTAAAATCGAAACTGTCAAGGAAAAAGCACAGGCGCAGCTTACGGCAATCTGTATGGCTGGAGAATCGAAAACACCCGGTCACATGAATCTCGCCGCGATCGCGGCGGATGGCAAAGTCCGCTTGGAAGCCGGTGACACCAGTTACGACGATTATGAAATCGACCCCGACCGGCTAGCTTCAATAGTCTTCACTTCCGGGACAACGGGTAAAGGCAAAGGCGTCATGCTTTCGCAAACCAATATAGCCAGCGACATGACCAACGGCATGTATCTGTTCGCAATAACACCTAAAACTATCGCTCTTCTGCCGCCTCATCATACCTTCGGTTCAACCGTAATTTTTGTTGGCCATTTTGCCCAGGGTTCGGAAATTTATATTTCCAGTGGTTTGCGCTACATCGCGACTGAGATCCGCGAACAACAACCCTCACATTTAATTGTTGTACCACTGTTTTTAGAAAAGCTGCATCAGAAGCTGTGGCAGACAGTAAAAGAAAAAGGCAAAACTCAACAGCTCAAAAGCCTGTTTAAAATCAGCAATAATCTGCGAAAAATCGGCATCGATTTGCGCGGACCATTGTTCGGCAGCATTCGGGCAGCTTTTGGCGGCAAACTTGAAATGGTCATTAGCGGCGGCGCTGCCTTAAGACAGGATTTCATCGATACTTTCGATAGTATTGGCATCACAGTCCTGAACGGCTACGGCATAACCGAATGTTCCCCCCTGGTTTCCTGTAACCGCAATGAGTACCAAAAGAAAGGCAGCGTAGGCATGCCGATCCTGGAAGAAAAAATCAAAATCGTCTCACCGAATGAAAAAGGTGAAGGCGAGATCTGCGTTAAAGGTCCAAATGTAATGCTTGGTTACTATAAGGATCCCGAAGCGACAGCGGCTGCGTTCAATGCTGAAGGCTACTTCCGCACCGGCGACTTTGGGCGTCTCGATGAAGACGGCTGGTTGTATATAACCGGCCGGCTTAAGAACCTGATTGTCTTCAGCAATGGCAAAAACGTCTATCCTGAAGAGCTGGAAGCCGGAATCGCAGCGATCCCTGGCGTTGAAGAAGTTGTGGTTTATGCTGGCGAAAGCCGTTCCCAGAAAAACCGCGAGGTAATCGTAGCCGACATTTTTCCGGATTATGACTGGCTTGCGGCCAATGGCCTGGATGCACAGGAATACTTTGACGCTGAAATCCGCAAATATAACAGCAGCATCGTTTCATACAAGGCAATCGGCCAGGTTAAAATCCGCGAGACTGAATTTGAAAAAAATACGTCGCGCAAAATCGTCCGCTTCGCCATCAATAAACAGATTGAGTGAATCAGTAACCGCAAATTATTGTACGCAGCCTGATATATCAATTAACGAATTGAAAAACGGTCCGTTTCGCAATCTATTTATGATTGAAAAGCGGACCGTTTTTAATTCCCTTATGAAGTTATGTAACCAGGTTGGCTGGGCGGAAAATTCAGTATCAAGTCGGCTGGCATTACCTCTGCGCCAAATTGCTTTAATCGCGTCAATAATGTCCTGAGCTCTTGGCGGTCGGTTTTCCGTATGCTCAGTCTGGCTGGATTTTTCATCACTCATAGTGTCACCTCAGTTAGACACAAATTTTAAATCAGGTTTGTCATTCAATTGACTATGAATTCAGTCTGCCAGATTTTGCCGCCGCCGGTTATCTCCAGAGTGTACTTGCCTTCTTCCGAAAACATCGGTACTCGCCACTCCCAGCTGACTCTGCCATCACTGTCGGCAGTTTTAGCTTCCATACCCGCAACTCCGCCGGCACTTTTACCAATTTTCAACATGATGTCGTAGGTGACACCCGGCTCGGCAATAATGCTGATATTTGCTTGTTGTCCAAGCTTTGCCGACTTGGTAAAACTTACCACCTCAAAATCCGGCTCCGTGCTTGCTGTAGTTGTGACAGCAGTTGTAGCCCAGCGCTCTGTTTCGCCCGGTCCCCGTGTCTGCTTGGTAATACCGCCTGTGGAGTCGGAACCGATAATTCCCACAGCCGCGATTACGCCGACAATCAAGGGCCATAAATCCATTTTTTTTCTTGGAGTCGCCAAAGTCGCTCTCCTGAAATGAGAAAATTTCTGCCAGCGGTTTATTCAGTGGTCCATCCCGATCCGCCGCAGCTGGTCAACAATCTGGCCGCGACCCGCCACCCGGGTGGCGCCCAGTTCAATAAACGCGAGCTGATCTTCCAGGCTGGCAACTTCGCCGGTTGCCTTGACGCCGCAACGTCCCGCCACAGCATCAACCAGCAAAGCGACGTTATGCATGGTGGCGCGACCGGGGCCAAAGCCTGTAGAAGTTTTAACAAAACGCACACCAGCCTGAATGGCGATTTCAACCAGTTGACGCATCTGGTCATCCGTAAGATAACCAACTTCAATTATTGCTTTAACATATACTCCGAACTCTGCACAAGTGCAAACAACAGATTCGATATCGCGCCGGACATAATCATAATCGCCGTCAAAAAAGCGCGCCAGATTGATCACCATGTCAATTTCGTTGGCGCCGTCCAGCAAAGCTTGTCTTGTTTCGGCTGTTTTAGCTTCGATAGTAGTTGAACCGTGTGGATAACCAATAGCGGTTTGAATATTGCGGCCACTGCCTTGCATTTGTTCAGCTGCGAGCTTTACCCAGGTTGGATACACAACCACAGAAGCAAACTGGTAGCGGCGCACAATGTCACAAGCCTCAATAACGTCTCTCGAGGTGCAGTTAGGGTTCAAAGCTTTAGTGTAATCCACCATCGAGCAGATTTTCCTCAAGGCAACTTCATCTTCCGGATACTTCAGCAACTTAACCATGGGTACCGCCTTTCTTGCCAACAGACTTTACTCAACCAAATATTTAATTAATAAATTCCAATAGATATTCCTAAACATTTTCCGCTGTAACCAGACAATTCATTTTACTACTTGGCGCTGCGCATCACCAGCGGCAGCAAATGCTCAGCAACGTCGGCTTCCAGCGTGGTCAGCCAATGCAGGAATGGCTTTACCAGATCCCAGCGTTCCTTAAAGCTGGCAGGACTTTCAGCGATTTTCTGAAACTCCCGCACCCGAGCCAATATCGCCGCGAAATCCGCTTCCTGCGCGAAGGCACATTGCTGCATTTCGCTTATTGTGTTCTCAAATAGTGTATTAGTACTCATGACTTTCTCCACCACCTTTGTCAGTTGAACATAGTCGCGGCACGTTTTAGTTTGCTGATTCGATTTAAAAATACTCAGCTTGCCGAGAATCATCTCAACATCATCAAGATAAAAACCGGTGTATGCACCCATCAAGCCGCCATGCCAGCCGGGAATAACTTCCTGGTATATGGCAGTAGCTTCATCACGAATTTTCTTAGCCAGGTCAATGTCGCGATAGTTTAACGCATCCTTGCATTTTTGGATCAAGGAATCACACTTTTCCAGGGCTGTGTCATTTATCACCGATTCACAATTCATTTTCTGTCTCTCCTGAAATGTCTTGCCACTTTACTCTGTTAATTCATTAGATTACTTTGAGTATACCAGAAGTTATTGCATTACTCAGTAAATTGATTGAATTAGATATTGTCATTTTCAGATCTTGTTTAATACGGTATACTTGAATAACCAATAAATTATTCCATAAATATGACAATTACCTGAGCGGATTCAATTAAACTTAGTGGGTTGTGATTCAATGATATCGCGTCGCAGTGATTTCAGTCCGCGGATTATATCATCGCAGGTTGTGCTTCATCTAGCCTGCGGCTTGCTTTACTTTTGGCGTGCCGAAGGCGTCACTTGGCTGAACGTACTGCTTGCCCTGGTTGTGATGTATTTACCGGCGATGACTTTTGGCAGGCTGGCGGGTTTAATCTCCGGTTTGTTTTTTAGTGTTGTTATGGCGGCGAAACTTATTCTCCAGCAGTTTTCAGCAGCTGCAGACACATTTTCTCCCCTGACTATACTGCAACAGGCTCTGGAACCGCAATGGCCGCTGCTTGCAGCATTACCGCTTTTGGGATTTCTGCTTGGCATGTATGCTGAATGGTTTGGCATTCGCCGACCCGAAGGTGCCAAGCGCTTACGCCTGCTAAAAGAAAGAAATTCCCAACTGGAAACGCAACTCAAAATACTTTCAACTAAGCCTGTCTACTTCAATACCTGGAGCAGCCTGCAAGGACAGAACCCCCTGAATGAAAGGCTGCTGGGTTTATTAGCCGCAACCAAAATCCGCGGCGATGCACGCGGCGACGTTTATTGGGCTTCCGATTCAAACCAGCAGCTTTTCAACGAGTACATTCGTATCCGGCCGGAAGTGCTCGCTGTTTTGGAACTGGATGGAACAATCCTCCAGGCAAACAACAATTTACTGGCGATCTATGGGTATCCGCCGGCCTCAGAGCACCAGCCGGCGAATATAAAAGATTTATTGCTGCCGGCTGACAACCAGGCAGCTGCTGCTTTTATGGAACGGCTCCTGACCCTGGGCAGAGGAACCAGCGAACTGCTAAAGATTACGCCGCCGTCAGCAAATACACGACTGACAACAGCTGCGGCAACAGCTGAAGAGGATGCGCGGGCCGAAAGCTATAATCAGCTGCTGATCTCACCGTCCATATACCTGGAATGCCTCGGCTCGCCGCTGACTCTGGTCGCGGCTGTAAATATTAATTCCGCCTTCGCTCTGAATACGGACAATCATTCTGCTTTTGCCGAGCTGGCCAAACAGCCGTTTTTCTGCCTGGCACCTGATAACACAATTACCTATCTGAACGATACCGCCAGTCAACTGCTGAACAGCGAAGATCAAGAACCAGTCGGTCAACACCTGGAACGCTTGCTCAGCTGGCGTCATGCTGCTGTTGTGGCAGAAATTGAACAAGAGTGCCGGGCCGGCAATACTCCTGTTCGTGAAGTGGAGCTGCTGCCGCGCAATAATGCCCGTCGGATTATGCAAATTTCTGCCTTTCCTGCCTTGACCGAAAGCAGACGTTATTTGGGCTGCACATTGTTGCTTAAGGAAGTTACCAGCCTGCGCCTGATGGACGAAGCTCTGCAACATCGCCTGGCGCTTGAGCAGATGAGTTCTAAAATTTCCGCCCGGTTTATCTCAGTGGAGCCTGATGATTTGGATGAAGCCGTTATAGCTGCCCTGAAAAATATCGGTGACTTTGAAGGGGTCATTCAAACCAGCATCGAAATCTTCCAAACGAAACGAATAAAAAATCCTGTTAACTATACAGTGGTTAACGCACGGGGTGAAGCTAAACAAGCTGCTGACGCGGCAACGGAAAACGGCTGGCGCGCTAATTCGGATCCTTTTGAGACCGTTTCGATCGCGATTGCAGTTGCTGGTGAAACGGCCGGGCATTTCCGTTTTCTGAAAGAACGCTACCACGAGGATACTTTTGAGCAGGATCTCGACCTGATTCGCCTGATCGGAGAAATAATTATCAACGCTTTGTTACGTAAACAGGGAATACTCGAAATCCGTTTCAATGAAAGCAGGCTGGCGAGCACAATTCAGGCTCTGAACGAAGGAGTTATCGCTACTGACCCCAGCGGGAAAATCACCTTAATGAATCAAATGGCAGAAAAGCTGACCGGTTGGACAGCCGCTGAAGCCCAAAACCGGCTTCTTGCCGAAGTTTTTCGAACCGAGCCGGCCAGCGATCCCGATGAACCCTCCGTGGTAGCCGAGCTGTATCCGCTTTCCGAAACTGATGACAGCCTTGTGCTTATCAGCCGCGATGGCAGCAGATATAATATTCGGGCCAACAGTTCCGAAATCAGCCATGAACTTAGCTATTATGGCAATGTCACAGTATTCCGCGACATAACCCGGGAAAAAATGCAAAACGATCAGATTCGACGTGTCAGTTATAATGACATTTTAACCGGTCTGTATAACCGGACCTTCTTTGAAGAAATTCTCGCTCGTCTCAACACGCCCCGCCAGTATCCGATTTCCCTGATCATGGGCGATTGCAACGACCTGAAAGCAGCTAACGACAATTACGGTCATTTAGTTGGTGATCGTTTGCTGCAAACTATCGCCAACATTCTCAAAAAGGCAACCAGGCATGAGGATATTGTAGCTCGCTGGGGCGGTGACGAATTCACAATTATCTTAAGCAAAACTGACGCAGCGTCCTGTCTGAAAATAAAAGAACGAATCAAAGCCTTGTGTGCCGCAGCCCCGGCTGACCCGATTCAGCCGAGCCTCGCCATAGGCTGTGCGACAAACACCGCGGAAAACATTGCTCCGGACAACATGGAAGCCTTACTGCAGCTGGCGGAAAAAAGAATGTATGAAGATAAACGCGAACGCAATGGTAATGGCTTTAACAGGTAGCGGATTATTAAATTTCATAGTATATTTATACAATCAAACTAATTTAGTCCGCGGACATAATTTTTGCATCACCGTAACGGTTTGGCAAGAACAGGAGCAAACTAATGAAAACAGATAATTCTGCCCGCACTCTTTGGATGGCACAAACGGCGATCCTTGCCGCAATTATCATTTTGATGGCATTCACTCCACTTGGCTACCTTCGAGTCGGCGCCCTTTCAATTACTTTTCTGCCGATTCCAGTTGTAGTAGGCGCCATTCTGATCAACCCGGCAGCAGGCGCAGTGCTCGGCGGAGTTTTTGGCCTCACCAGCTTTGCCCAGTGCTTTGGGATCGATCCCTTCGGCACTGCCCTGTTTGCCATCAGTCCGATCCTCACCTTCATCCTGACAATGGTGCCGCGCATACTTATGGGTCTGCTGGTCGGCTTGATTTTCCGGGCGCTGGTCAAAATCGACAGAACCGGTGTCTGGTCCTACGCAGTTGCTTCGCTCAGCGGCGCTCTGCTTAACACAGTACTTTTTGTCGGCGGTCTTGTCTGGTTCTTTGGCAACTCCGAGTATTTGCGTCAGTTTGGCGACAGTATTCTTGCCATTCTCGGTGTATTGATTACCGTTAACGCGCTGGTGGAAGCCATTGTAACTATGGTCATCGGTACAATGATCACCAAGGCGCTGAGCAAAGTTATTAAAAGCCGCAACACCCAAAATTTCTGATTAACAGAGGCTGGTGGTATGTTCACGTTAACTGCTCTTAACGTAATACCCCGTATCCTGACAGTAGCGTTGCTGTTCATGCTTTATTTGCTTGCTGCGCTGATTTTCCTGCTGCTGGTCGCCCTCTTGATTCCGTTTCAATATCAACTTAAGACTCATTTTAAAGATGAGTCTTTTCTTTTGGCCAAAATCCGCTATGCCTTCCTGCGTTTTGACCTCAGCTTAACAGCAGCAGGTTTGCAGACTGGATTCCAGCTTTTTGGCTGGAAAATCAACCCCGGCAGCAACCAAAAAAAGGCTAAGGTTAAGCAGAAGCGTGAAAAAGGTAAACGCAGCAAGCGCCAGCGCAAACGGCCGGGTCGAAAATTCATTACCGAAACAAAACGCCTGATCTGTTCAATTTATCGGGCAACCAGACCGCGTGTTTTTTCCGCCACTGGCACTTATTCGTTGGCGGATCCTGCCGATACAGCCCTGGTGGCAATGTTGATTATGAGCCTGGCTGCAGCCTTGCCGCGGGCAGATATTTCTCTACAGCCGGATTTTATTAATGAAGTAAATGATTTCAGAGTGGAATTAGCAGGTAGAATTGTACCAATCGTGCTTGTATTTTATGTAATTCGATTTATGCTCAAAAAAGAGGTGCGTCAGGTTCTGATCGGCCGGCGTATCCGTTAGCCAACTTAAATGCTAAAATTTTATGCAGGAGGATCTCAGCATGGATAGTCAAAACATGGTCAAAGAAAACATTGATATCCTATTTGAAAAACTGGAAAAATTTTTGAAAACAGAGACTGTAGTAGGCCAGCCAATTGTGATTGGCGATACCACATTGCTGCCGATAATAAGCATTTCCTTTGGTGCCGCTACCGGTGCGGGCTCTGGCTCCAGCAACGGCGACGCCAAAGTTGGTTCTGGCAGCGGCTCTGGCTCAGGACTTGGCTCAGCTGCTAAAGTATCGCCAACAGCAATTGTTGTAATCCGTAAAGATGAAGTAAGTTTACTGCCGATAAAAGACAAAGTGGGGCTCTCAAATCTGATTGAGAAAGTACCTGATTTGATGGATAAAATTGATACTATGCGGCAGAAGCAAAAAGATCAGCCGGCAAAAGAACATGCAGAAAAACAGCCTGACAGCAAGGCGGAAACGGATATAAGCAGCAATACATGATATATGCAAAAAAAAGGCGTGATAATGGCACGCCGCCAACAATCCAGCGCGGCGGCCGTTATCGCCACGCCTGGTGGTCATTGTATATGCCCTGCTACCTCCTGATGTACACTTTGGTGGAAAAAGCAGTTCCAAGTAATAGCGATTACTGGGTTTCATACCTGCCAATAGATGACCGAATTCCCTTTATTGCGGAGTTTGTCTACTTTTATGTGCTCTGGTACCCTTTGTTATTTGCCGTTGGACTCTGGCTGATCTTCAAGGATGCAGCCGCTTTCCGCCGGTATATGTGGTCTATCATTATCGGATTCACCGGCAGCACCCTGTTTTGCTTCTTGTTTCCCAATGGGCAGAACCTGCGTCCTGAAGTTATCCCGGGCAACAGCCTGGCTGCCTTTTTGGTGCGTCAGATCCACCTGGCTGACACCAATACAAATGTCTTGCCGAGCGTACATGTGATAGGCTCGTTTTGTGTTCTGTTCGCGGTTCTGGATTCTGCTACAGTCAGCAAATTCTGGCGTGCCTGTGCGGCAATCCTGGTAATCCTGATCAACTTATCGACAGTTATAATCAAACAGCATTCCGTGCTGGATGTATACGTCGGTATTGCTGTCAGCGGCTTGTTGTACGTGCTGGTATACATTATTATCCGGCGCTTTCAGGAAAACACCGGAACCGATGAGCCGGTAAATTGTAAAAAACAGGTGCGAGATAAGGTAATGTCATGAGCATCAACCAGAAACGTCTAATCAACACCTTTAAGCAGTTGGTAGCGATTGACAGCATTTCCCGCGCGGAACGGGAAATGGGCGATTATGTCACGCAGCAGCTGCAGGAACTTGGCCTGGAAGTACAGGAAGACAGCGCCGGCGAACTTATCGGCGGCAATTGCGGCAATATCTACGGATTTTTGCCGGGGGATCCGCAAAAGGAGCCACTGTTATTTTGTGTTCATCTGGATACTGTGGAACCGGGAAAAGGCAAGCAGGCACTCGTTGGTGCTGATGGTGTAATTCGCAGTAAAGGCGACACAGTGCTTGGTGCCGATGACGCCACCGGTGTTGCCGCTGTTCTGGAGGCGCTGCGGGCAATTCAGGAAAACGCCCTCCCCCACCGGCCGCTCGAGGTTTTGTTTACTGTCGCCGAAGAAATTTACTGCAAAGGCATTGAGCAGTTCAATTTCTCCCGGTTACGCTCACGTCAGGCTTATGTGCTCGACTTAACCGGCCCGCTGGGAACCGCCGCCCTCAGAGCACCCACGATCCTCACATTCACCGTCTCTGTCCGCGGTCGTTCCGCGCATGCGGGCTTTGCGCCCGAACAAGGTGTCCATGCCATCGCCGCTGCTGCAGCTGCTATCAGTGAACTGCGGCTGGGCCGGATTGATCCTGATACTACCTTGAATATTGGTTTGGTTGAAGGCGGCCGGGCTACAAATATTATCCCTGACAGTTGCCTGGTCACCGGTGAAGTGCGCAGCCTGTCGCATCTCAAAGCTCTAAGCACGGCAGAAACAGTCCGCAACATATTCCGCAAAGAAGCTCAAAGTTTTGGTGCGGAAATTGAATTCAATACCGAAATTCAATCTTTGGCTTATGCTACCGCTCCCAGCCACCCTGTTGTCAGCCGCTTTGAATCGGTCTGCCAGCAGCTGGGGCTGGAAACGGTTTTAGTCGATACCTTTGGCGGCAGCGACAACAACAGCCTGGCACAGCGTGGCATTACAGGCATAGTCATTGCTAACGCCATGCACGAATGCCACTCAACCTCTGAATACACCACGATTGATGAGCTGACAGGAATTGCCGGCATTACGCTGGCTTTAATGACTGATTAACCAGCGTCATTACTACCAGTCGTAACTACCATAAAGTTGCTTATGTCGCCGGATCTGTTGCCGGTTTGGCAGCCGGCTTATTTGATGCGTTTGGCTTAGTTGCATCTGTAGGTTCGGTCGGCGCTGTCGGCGTTGTCGGCGCTGTTGTCGGCAAAGGCGGGCCAACCTCAATTATTCCCTGAATTGCCCGGTAAGTACTAACGGCTACCAGCTCTTTCTCGAAGGTTTTACCGTCTTTCTGCCATAGTTTATAAGAAGTCGCCTTCTGGCCTCTGCGCCCTTGACGGATTACTTTTTCCGTTCCCGGTGCCAGTTTATTATTTTTCACATATTTGGTTTCCGGCATTTTAATATAGCCGTTATGTTCCGATTTCAGAACTATGCTTACGCCCTCCGGCAGCTTACGGCCATAAACCGAAACCACAACATTGGGCTTACTGAATGAAGCAACTATCGCGATTGGTGTCTCTGTGTTGTTTCTAAATTTAAATTCCGGTGCCCGCCAGCTTACTGTGGCGTCCAATCCGATTTTGGTATAAGCGCTGGGCCAGGAATGGGGACTGCGCTCAACGATTTCCAGATCCGCCATTAATGCCGCCTGGTACAGCGTTGTATTAGGCTGACAAATGCCGCCGCCAAGTTCCTGCACTGTTACCCCGTTCAGTATTCCGGGCGCCTCTTTGTAGCCTTTGGCAGCCGTGCGCTGTCCAAAATACTCATTGAAAGACCAGGTTTCACCGGGTTGCAGCACAAGCCCATTAAGACCCTTAATAATTAACGAAATATTATGGTCGCGATTACGGCTGCTGGAAGAACCAGCCAGAGTTTTGGCTGTAGAAACCAGGCCCAGCGACGCTTCCAGTTCAGCCGGTGTAAAAGCGGGCTCAACCACTTTGCCGCTCACTTCGCCGCTGACCTTGAAATTACCGGCTTTCAGCTGATTCATCAGAACGCCTATGGCTTCTTCAGCCTCAAGTTCAAAACCTGGCTTACCGGCCACAACTTCAAACTTCTTGGCTTCCAGGTTGAAACCGGTAGCCTTTGCCTCAACCACAGCAACTTCCAGGTCCTCAGCCGCTTTTCTAAAGGTGGCGCGGGCTTTAATCGGGTCAATTTCGCCTTTAAGTTTGAGATCCAGCGCCTGCAGCTTCAGAGCTTCTACAGCGGCATACCGCTCCTGCAGTTGTTCTGCTTCAGTAGCCGCGGTGCTTTGCCGCCCGGTTGCCCAGGCCTGCTCGAGAATTTCTGTTGTATTGTATTGCAATCCTGCCTGCTCAGGTGTCAATGAGATAATCAACGGTTTCTCGGCACCATTAACAGTCAGCTCTGCCTTAAAATCAGCAGTTGCCTGTTCTTCCCAGGCTTCCAGCCGCGCGGCAGCTTCCGCCCTGGTAAGACCTGCTAAAGAAATGCCTTCAATCGAGATGCCTTCATAAAAGGTGTCGATATCAAGCAAAGCCCGCAGGGCTGTTGTGTCAATCTTCTGCGTCGTACTGCTGTCCGAACTGCTGCTCCCGGGCAAGTCGGTGATTTTTTCCAGATCACAACCGGTCAAAGCAACCGCAGCAACAATTATAATAACTAAAGCGATCAGCAGTGCCCGCAGTTTATATATATAAGCCTTTTTCATTTAAAATCCCTCATTTCTGTCTACGCACATAGTGGCATGTATATAGACGTTTGACGACTTGCTTTGTTCCACAATAATCGTCAAAAAGAAGTCAATTAAAGGCTATTATACCGTAAAATTAACCTTGTCGCCGTTCAACGGATAAAGTTCATCAGAATCTTTTTCTCCGGCTCAGGAGCTTCTATTTTCCCCTTGCCATTTTCAATTAATTTCAGTAGATAAGCCATATTTCGGCCTAAAACGCGCATTATCTGTTTACCCTCTTCATCCTGGCTGGCCTCACCCGGAGCACGGCCAAAAATAATGTTCCAATAGTTTGAGCCAGGGATAAACATTTCGCTATACTGCAAATAATGGTTAAGCTGGTCAAAGCCTGGTACACCGCCGGCACGCCTAACCGCCACAATGGCAGCTCCAACTTTATGACGGAACAGCCCCTGGTTGGCTCCAACGTAAAAGGCACGATCCAAAAAAGCTTTCATGGTCGCGCTAATTTCGGCGTAGTGGATAGGAGCGCCAAAAATAATGCCGTCCGCGTGCTTCATTTTCTGAATCCAACCGTTGACTTCATCATCCGTTATGCAGCGTTCATTCCGGTTTCTGACGCAAGCACCGCAGGCTTTACAGCCCACTATCGACTTGTCGCCAACCTGTATAGTCTCAACCTCGATACCATGGGCATTGAGTTCAGCGGCTACCAGTTTGATGGCTTCTTCAGTATTACTGTTCTTACGGGGACTGCCGTTAAAAGCGACTACTTTCATTTTCTCTGCTCCTGTTCTTCGATTTCACTTGACTCACTTGATTTCTGTTGATTTCACTTGATTCTCTTGATTTCACTTGATTCTCTTGATTCATCGGTAATTGCAGTATTCAACAGCTATTCTACCACGCCGCATCCGGATAATCGCCAGTAACTGATCAATCGCAACATTTCGATAATTAATCCAAATTCAGATTGAAAAACAAGCAGGCTTGCGGTAATATTTCTTTGCATGGTCATTGTTATTTTGAGTTAACTGTTTTCAGCCGTGACTGCGGAGGGGACAATGTATCCACAGCCACGTCTTTTTAATTTAGGGAAGGACTTTTTCACATGGGTATGGGATTAGACATCGGCATCGACCTGGGTACCGCCTCGGTGCTGGTTTATCTTAAAGGCAAAGGTGTTGTTTTACGCGAGCCTGCTGTTGTTGCAATCAACACAAAAACAGGTAAAGTACTGGCCGTAGGCGAGAGCGCCAGCTTAATGCTCGGACGCACCCCAGGCATCATTGACGCTAACCGGCCGTTGCGCGAAGGTGTTATTTCTGACTTCAGAGTCACCGAAGCTATGCTCAAAACATTCATCAGCCGGGTGTCCCGCGGGCCGCGCGCCAAGCTGTTCAAGCCGACAATCGTTGTCTGCGTTCCCAGCATTATCACCAGTGTAGAACAAAAAGCCGTTGAAGATGCCTGTAAACAGGTCGGCGCCAAGGAAGTTTTCCTGATCCGCGAGCCAGTTGCTGCTGCTATCGGTGCCGGAATTGATATTTCCAAAGCCTGCGGCAGCATGATCGTTGATATTGGCGGCGGCACTACAGATATTGCTGTTATTTCGCTGATGCAACCGGTTGTCGATGCTTCACTGCGGGTGGCAGGCGACAAATTCGACGAAGCAATCATAAAGCATGTCCGCCGCAAGCATAATATTCTGATTGGCGAGCGCACAGCAGAAGAATTGAAAATCAATATTGGCTGTGCCTATCCGCGCGAAGAAGAATTAACCATGGAAGTGCGCGGCCGTAACCTGATCACCGGTATGCCGGCAATTATTCAGGTGAATTCCACTGAAATGCTGGAAGCATTGGAAGAACCCGTCGCCCAGATTTTTGAAGCAGTTCACTCCGTACTTGAACGCACACCGCCTGAGCTGATGTCCGATATCAGCCAGCGCGGCATTGTCATGACCGGCGGCGGTGCCCTGCTATATGGGCTTGACCGTATGCTCTCTGCTCGAGTTGGCATTGACGTGGTTGTAGCGGATGACGCGATTTCCTGTGTTGCCATCGGCACCGGCAAAGCCCTGAATATGCTCGACAAATTCGCAGCCATGAGCGACAGCTGAAAATTTTCACAAGACAATTTCAGCCATTTTCAATGATAAATCAACTAAACAATTAACCTAAAATGATTTCGGACATAATTTAAACAAGCGGCTAAAACCGCTTGTTTTTTATTTCCCTCAGGTTGTTAAATCTAATCTTCCTGATCATCTATTTCCCGCAGTTCAGTTCCCTTGTCGTCATCAACTGCAACAATAGTTCTTAGAGCGGCTAAGTGCCAGCTGACCGCAAGTCCAATCAGCAGCAGCATTAACCGGATTTGAAGCTTATCGACCACAACGATTGAAATTAAAAGCGAAGCCCAGAGGATAATCATCGCCCCGCGCTTTGTGCCTTTGCTTACAGCCCTGTACTTAAGATAATTAGTTACAGTCGGCCCAAACAGGCGGTGGTTCAACAGCCAATTGTAAAGACGCCGCGAGCTGCGCATATAACAAAAAGCAGCCAGTAGCAAAAATGGCGTAGTGGGCAAAACCGGAATTAGTATCCCGATGAAGCCCAGAACTACGCAAATTGTACCGGCCGTGACCAATAATATTCTACTGACTACAGTTTTTGTCATGACTAAATTATACTGTACCGCAACCGGCAAATCCTGTACCAAATAAAACGTTGCAGATTGTTAACAACCGTTGCGATACCGCAAACACAACTAAGCGACGGGGTTTTCCAGAATGCCGACAAATAAAGGCAACTTCGTGGCAGAATCCATAATCCCATAAATGAACGGGCGATCAAAAACCAATTCCTTGTCGAACATCGGCAGGCTCTCGTCAACGGCAACTGACGTAGCGGCAGCCGCTTCTGTCCCCTTCTCATCCACGCGGATAAAGGTCTTGTGCTTGACTTCGCTGATAAACAAGCCCTTGCTGCCTGAAGCTGGCAAGAGGGAAAAATCAGCCCGGGAACCATCAAAAACAATATCCATGCCAAGTTCGCTCAAGTCATCAACCAGGCTGTCGTCAAACTCGGCTTCGTATTTAGGCAAAGTCAGCGCCACACTAAAATTGCTCTTCTGCGCCATTAAACCTGCCAGCTCGCTAAAGAGCTTCGTTTGTTCCCGTGCCTGCAGCCACGTCCGCGGTGCCACAGCCGGATCAGTCAGAAACGCGAAATAAGTGAATTGGCCGTCAACATAGGGTAAAGCAATACCAACGATTTCATCAAAATTACCGTTAATGTTGCCCTTTTCGCTCGGGTTTGCCGTGTTGTCGCCGCTGGCGCTGATGCTGCCGCTGAAATAGCGCAACTTGCCAGTCTGATGCATAAACTTTGCTTCTACCGGTCCTGCTGGTGTCTCAAAACTGCCGGGTCTCGTATCCTGGTGCAGGAAAGGCAATTGCCAGTCAGACTTAAAGTACAGAGTGTTAATCAACAGCATTACCGTAGTCGGGTTGATTTTTTCTATTATTTTCTTGATTAAACCATGGGTATTAGCATCTACCCAATTGTTAATCAGCTCGGTTGCTGCCGGGTCGGCAAAATCGAGGCTCGTGGCGCCTGCTCGGAAATAATCAGCATTTGCCTGCAGAAAATCAGAATTTGCCTGAAAACCCTCGCGCAGCCAAATTGAGTTGGCAATTTCTACAGCTTTGCGGTTGTTCGTTTCGGCCAGACTGACAATAAGGAAGCGGCTCAGTTCGTTAAGCATTTCAACAGTTATGCCTTGATCCGCTAAAGTTGCCAGCATTGCGGTCCTGGTTTCGTTATCAGCGCCATTCAGAGTCATTGCCAAAGCTAAAAATACCGAAACAGGTGAAACTAAAACATTACCTTTGTTTTTGGCTGATTCGGCAAACAAAGCCGCGGAAAATCGCCGCATGCCGTTTATGGCTGCGCTGTCCGGCTCACCAATTTCAGCCGTCCCCCAGCCTTTACCCTGATAATCAGCCATCAGATCAACAGCTCCGGCAAGTGAGTTGCCGCTTGGAGCAGACGTAGAGTTGCCTGTTGGCGCGCTTGTTGGCAAAGAGCCTGAAGTTGCCGCAGGTGTATTTGTGCTGCCGCTAAATGAACAGCCGGACAAAACCAGAGCAATAATTAAACCAACCGCAAGCAATTGAAGTTTCAATTTATTCATAATGGCACCTCCCCTGACAATCTGTTTGACGCTAAAGGGAAGTTTTTTGTTCTACCGATTCAAGATCAATATCGATTCTTTCTGGCGGTTGCCACCATGGCCTTCATGTTTGCCTGAGGAGTATAGTAAGCCACTTCGCAGCCTGAGCCGAGAATAAAACCACCGCCTGCACCGGCATCATCAATACACTTCTGGGATGCCGCTGCCACGTCAGCCGCGCTGCCGTAAAGCAACACGGACGAGGGATCCAGGTTGCCGATTAAGCAAACCTTGCTGCCGATCAGTTGCTTGGCAACTCGCAAATCAACCTTATAGTCAATTTCCACCAGATCAGGGCCTGAAGACGCCATCTCTTCCAGGACCGGGGTCATGTTGCCGCAAATATGCAACAAGGTAGCGATTTCGTGCCCGGCGTCAAATTCACGCAAAGCCTTGAAGACTTTCTGCTCGTAAGGCCAGGCCCATTCGCGGTACATTTGCGGCGAAATCATGTCCAGCGATGCCAATGAATCACCCATCGTCAGGATGTCGGCGCCTTCCAGGCTGCAAGCCTTCAGAAACGCGATCAGAGCATCGCTGCTGAGCTCCAGCAAATGGCGCATGGCTTTGTATTCTTCGCCATCCGGGTCACTGCTGGCAACAGCCAGGTTCATCAGGAATTCTTCAGTGCCGATCAGATGAGCTGCCAGAGAAAAAGATCCGGTGCCGGGGCTGCGGATAGCTGCCTCATTGCCAATTTTCTCCTTAATCAGCCGGATCGCTTCCAGATAAACGTGCATGCGGCCGTCAGTATAGGGATCCGGCACTTTAAGTTTGTAAATATCAGCAAGTTCTTTAACAACGAGATCAGTCACAACAGGTGTGCTGTCTTCCGGGTATCTGGTCTTCAAACCAAACCCTTCGGCAATATAATAATTGTCCGATTGCGGCACCAGAACATCCTGTCCGTAGATTTCCCAGGCTTTAAGCTGGGCTTCAGCCATCACTTTTCCATTGGTGCCGTAATCGGAAATCGTCGTCCCGGTTACCCTCGCACCGTGATTGCCCATATAAGGGGCTACCGGAACACAATCCGGCATCCTGCCCTTAGCTGCTGCCATTACCCGCTCATAAGATGTCATAACTGTACCTTCCTTTGCTGTTGCTGAAGTCGGCTTTTTTCTGCAACTATCATAATATCACTTTATTCAGAATTTGCGGCGCAAATCCAGGCTGATTGAAAATGCCGTGCCTTGATCGAGCATTTATTAGGTTATAATGAATCTGATCAAAAAGAAAAAATTTGGAAAGCGAGTAAATAGATGCGACCGTTAACAATCCAGCTGAATGAATTCGCTGCTTTTGATTTTTTCCCTTTCCAGCCGTTGAACGCCGAACAACGCATTCCGCTGGTGCTGGTACTGCCGGGCGGCGGCTATCTTTATCTGAGCACCAGAGAAGCGAAGCCTGTCGCTTTGCGTCTGAACACCAATGCCTTGCATGCCGTAGTTCTGCGCTACACCACTGCCAGCCAACGCGACCTGAAACGTGATGATCTGCTGGCCGAGGTTCGGGCTGCCCTGGCCTGGCTCGAAACTCAGGCAGAGACTTATCAAATAGATACCACAAAAATCAGTGTGATGGGTTTTTCAGCCGGCGGCAACCTGGCAGCTCATTGTGCCAACGTAATGGCAGATAAGTTTAATAAAGCGATACTGGTCTACCCTGCCACCAGCTTTGCTGCCGTTCCGGCAGACATGCTCGAAGCTGGTTTCCAGCGCCTTTTCGCCCGCGTGGCCAATCCTGAGCTTGATGAAGACCGCATCCGGCAGACAATGTTCCGCTTGTTTGCAGATGATCCCACACTGGGGATTACGAGCAAAACATGCCCGGTCTTCGTCTTTCAAACCGGCGAAGACACTACAGTTGATCCGCTCGCTACTCTGCAATATTGCCTGACGCTGCGAAAAAATTATGTGCCTTTCGAGCTTTTCTTTTGCCAAAAAGGACCGCACGGGCTTTCGCTGGCAGATGAAACTTGCAATTCACAAACGTTCCCGCACCAGGCAGCCTGGTTCGAGCTAGCCGTTGAATGGCTAAAAGATCGCGATGCAGTGCTGTAAAAATCGGGTTAAACACTAAACAGCTGTCAAGGACAGGAAAAATATTTATTCAGTAATTTAAAGTAAATTTACTGTTCTTTTCAGCTGTTTTACTGTTGAAAACGTTTCCATTTTAGGGTAAATTTATGCTATCGCTTAGCAGATTAATGCCCCTCAAAGCCAAAAAACACAAATATTTTGATGTACAAACGTTTCCGGAGAATGCTATGACAAAAGTAAGAGGAAAAAAAGTGACAATCACCGATGTCGCTAAAGAAGCTGGGGTTTCCGTCGCCACAGTTTCGCGTGTTCTTAACAACCCGCAGTATAAGGTAAGTGACGATGTCCGCGATAAAGTATTGACCGCCGCGGAACGACTGAACTATGCCAAGGGCGGCAGCAGCAAGATTTTGCGGATGCGCGATCAAATCGGTGTAATTGTCCCCAATATCACCAGCTGCATCTACGCGCAGGCCTTGACTGGTATAGAAGCTGTTGCCAGAGACAATAATTACGGCGTTTTTGTCTGCAATTCGCTGCGGGATCCTGAACGGGAATACAATTATCTTTGTGAAATGGAACGAAAACGTATCCGTTCCGTCATATTATCATCTGTTATTACTGACAGCAGGATTCTCAAGCACTTCATGGATCGCGGACTTAATCTTGTTCTGCTCGACCAGAACATGCCCGAGCTTGACTGCGCACATGTGAATTTCGATATGCATACCGGAACAGGCATAGCCTTGAATCACCTGGTTGAACTTGGTCATACACGTATCGGTCTGGTAATTATGCCGACAACCCAATGGTCCCGCAAGCTTATTGTCAGCGGCTATCGGGATGCTCTGAGCGCAGCTGGCATAAAATTGAATGATTCACTGATCTTTACTTCAGATACCGAACAAGAAGCCTGTGCTTCCGGCGGTGATTTCCGCTTTGGCACCGAGATCGGCGAGCAGATCGCCGACCGGGTCTCTGAGCTCTCAGCCTTAGTAATTTCCAGTTCTCTGATCTCCTGCGGTGTTCTGAACGCTTTTAAACAACGCGGCATCAAAGTTCCGGAACAGGTTTCCGTAGTCAGCCTTGATGATTTCGCCCCCGCCAGCATTATTAACCCGGCAATTACCAGCCTGCGCCTGCCGGTTTTCGATGTCGGCAAAATCGCTGCCGGCATGGTAGTCAGCAACATGACTCACGAAAGACCCGACCTGATTAATCTCAATATTGAATCAGAACTTATTATTCGCGAATCAACCGCCAGATATAAACCGTTAACTTAGGAAATTGCCCGTACATTCCCTGTTTGGGAATTACCGTACGTTCACCGCTAAAAACCAAGTACGCATTTTTAACTATCTTATGTAACCTGAGCCTGAGGGAGCAGACATTTTAATTTCGCTTGGATGTGCCAGGTAGTTTTCGCCCCCAATAACAACTTCGGCGATGTTTTTGCAGTGGTCGCTGATGCGTTCCAGGATATGCATCAGCTCAAGAAAGTAAACAGTGGCGTGCGGATTGCATTCTTTTCTATTCAGCCTGTCAAGGTGGCTGGCACGCATGTCGGCTTCCATTTTGTCAAACACATCTTCGGAATCAATTATCTTCTGTGCCATGATCAGGTCGTGACGCTGCAAAGCAGTGACGCTCTCTCCGACCATGCCCTCAATAAACTCAAAAGCGTTATCAAGCTCCGCTTTTGCCGATTCAGAAAAAACAATGTTATCTTCACGTAGGCGCAGGGCTATGTCGGTTATGTTCTCGCAATGGTCACCGATCCGCTCAATATCATTGGTTGCGTGCATATAACCCGCAATCCTTGAGGCTTCAGGCGGTGTGATTGAACCGGCAGCGACAATATTAGAAAGATACCGGACAATTTCGTTATCGAGGAAGTCCATCATATCTTCATCGGTCTTTGTTTTTTGAATCAATTCTTCGGAAAAGTTACGCAAGGCTTCACGGCCGGATTTTATCATTTCATTTGCTAAAGCAGTCATGCGGGCCAGTTCATTTGTCGCAAGACCCAGAGCAATAGCCGGACGCGACACTACCTTGTAGTCTATGAATGCCAACTGTTTGCGGCCAATGACATCCTCGCCTGGAACAATAACTTTGACAATTTTAACCAGCAGCCAGATGAATGGCAGCCAAACGAGTGTAGAGATAACGTTAAAAAACGTGTGTGAAACAGCAATGCCTTGACGCATGGAATCGGCAACCGGAGTCATCATTCCGGCAATATTGGCTGTTGTGTCCGGCACCAGGGTAAAGCCCAGGAATGACATTATTGAGTTAACCAGGAAGGTATACGGCCGCATTAGGAGAATGAACAGAATTGAGCCGGAGATATTGAAGACAGAGTGGGCGGCAGCTGTACGCTTTGCCTGTCGGGAACCGCCAATTGCGGCCAGAGTCGCGGTAACAGTAGTGCCAATATTGCTGCCGAAGAGTACCGGCACAGCCTGATAAAGTGATACCAGCGGTGCCCCATTGGGGTCGATCGGCGAGGCAGCCAGCGTCTGAAGTACACCTATTGCGGCGGATGAGCTTTGGACAACCATTGTCGCGATCGCGCCAACAATCAGACCCAGGACCGGAACATCCTTAATCTTGAGCAGCAGTTCCGCAAACTGCGGGCTGGCTGCCAGCGGCTTCATGGCATCACTCATGCTGTTAAGGCCAACAAAAAGCACTCCAAAACCAAACGAGATCTGGCCGATGTAGCGGATCGACGGCTTTTTGATCATCATCATCAGGAAGCCGAGTACCACAAACAGCCAGGCATAGTTGTCGATTTTAACGGCAATAATCCAGGCTGTCATGGTTGTACCGATGTTGGCACCAAAAATTACACCAATTGCCTGAGGGAGCGTCATCAGTCCGGCGCTGACAAAACCAACGACAATAACCGTGGTAGCGCTGGAGCTTTGGATGATCGTGGTAACTATAGTACCAACGAGCACACCCATCAGCGGGTTACTGGTAAGCATCTCCAGGATCCGGCGCATTCTGTCGCCGGCGGCCTTTTCCAAGCCCTCGCCCATTTGCTGCATACCAAAAATGAATAAGGCGAGGCCGCCAAATAACATGAATATCTGTTGAACGCTCATATAATAATCGTTTCCAATCCGTCAGTGCATAGCTGCTCCAATTTACAAAACGATTACTATTTTAAACGAAACTTTACAGAAAAACAACAATACGGTCTTCTTCAGTGTCCTCTATGTCTTTTCAGCCGTTGCCTGTCAGATACACAGGCGCACGGTAAATTCGGTGCCTGCACCAGGTTCACTGTGAACGGTCGCAATGCCGCCATACAATTGGGCTATGTGCTTGACGATCGAAAGCCCCAGACCGGTACTGCCCAACTCACGGCTGCGGCCGCTGTCCACCCGGTAGAAGCGTTCGAAAATCCGATCCTGATGCTCGGGGGCAATGCCAACACCGGTATCGCGGACTCTCAGCGTGACATAATTATGCAGGTCGCGCACGGCACTGATAAATACGCGTCCGTTAGGCCGGTTGTACTTTATGGCATTATCAATCAGGTTTATCAGGATCTGTTTCATCCGGAAGCGGCTGGCTGTAACCATCAGCGGCTTCTCATCGTCGTCGGTAATTAAGACGACCTTCTTGGCAGCAGCCTGCTCGTCCAGCAACACAATTACACTGTCAATCAGCTCGCGCAAGTCAAAACTTTCCAGCTCATTATCTTCTTGCTCAGACTCAATTTCAGAAAGAATCAACACGTCATTAATCAGCTTGTGCAAACGTTCGGCTTCTATATCAATAATATCTATAAACCGCTCGGCGAGTTCGGGCTTTTTATAAGCGCCCTGGCGCAGGGTTTCAATAAAGCCGCGGATTGAGGTCAAAGGCGTTTTCAGCTCATGGGTGACATTAGCGACAAAGTCACTGCGAATCTGCTGGGCTTTGCGCAACTCGGTTATGTCGTGGAAAGTGATAATCGCGCCTTTGCTCATTGATGAATGGATCGGGGAAGCTACCACAGCGAAACGGATCATGCCGTCCACAGTTGCCAGTTTCAGTTCTTCGACAACTGGTGTTGCCAGTTTGAGTGCTTCCGCGGCCATTTCTTCGGTGCGCTCATCATGAGTAATATAGTAAAGTGGATATACCGAGGTAGATGGGTCAATATCATGGCCGAAGCGCGAGACAGCAAGTGAATTCATAAATGTTACAGCATTGCGGTCATCGACAGCGATCAGGGGATCGGTGATCGCGTTCAAAATAGCATCAAAATAAGCGTTGCTGTGCTCAAGTTCGTTGACGTTGCGCTCCAGACGCTCCGTCATTTCATTAAAGGAGCGAGAAAGCACCGCGACTTCTGTTTCGTCCTGCAGCATTTTTTCCACTCTGGTGCTGAGGTCGCCGGCAGCAACAGCTGCGGTCGCGCTTTCCAGGCGCTGCAACGGCCGCACTACATCACGGAACAGGCTTCTGCCCACCAGCAAAATAATTACAAGCATCGCAGCTGTAATCAGGGCAATTGAAACAGCCAGTCTACCCAGGGCAGAACGGCCGACTGTTACGGGCATTGACGTCCGCACAACCATTTGGGTGGAGGGGTTGAACAGCGCGAAATATTGGGTTTCCGCCCTCGCAGCTTCGTCCTGACGGATCGCTGAGCCAAAGCCCGCCCTGCTAAACGCAGCGGCAACCTCCGGCTGTTGCAGAAAATCTTCGAGTGTATCGGGGTTAGGATTACTGTCGAAATTGAGTGTGCCGTCTTGCTTAATTAAACTGACTCTTACTGGAATTCCCTGAAACTGGAATGTAGCCCTTAACCCGGCTGCTGTCTGTTCCGGAGTCTTTCCATCAGTCAGATCAGTGGCAGCCTGCATGGCAGCCGCCTTCAGATATTCAGTATTTGTCTGGTCGCCGTAATTACTTACCGTCTGGTACGAGAGCAACGCAATAAGCGCTACTGCCAGCACGAGAAGCGGTGCGATAACGAAAAACGATCGTTTAAGCATATCCCGTTTTTTTGCCGCCGCCTGCCAAAGCTGTGCGTTCGTGCTGCGGCTGACGTTCGTAATTGGCGTGCTTGCCCAAAACATAGAAAAGCACCCATTCGGCGACATTCTGGGCATGATCAGCTATGCGTTCGAAATACTTGATTACCAGCAGCAGTTCAACCAGCTGCTCAACGTTATTAGTATCTACTTTCATTAAATGAATCAGATAGGTTTTGACTGATTCGTAAAGATCGTCAACATCGTCATCGAGCTCGATAATCGACTCCGCCCGCTCGCGGTTGCGGGTAACATAGCTGTCAAGCGCACCGCGCAGCATCTGGCGGGAAAGGTCGGCCATGCGCAGGATATCGTAAGGGACTGGAATCCGATCCTCATGTGCATGAATGGCAATAACCCGTTCAGAAATATCGCTGGCATGGTCCGCGATCCGTTCCAGATCAGTAATAAGTTTCAAGGTGGAGGTTATATCGCGCAGGTCTTTAGCAACCGGCTGCTGGCGGGCAATAATCTCGACACACTTACGGTCGATATCGCGCTCCATATCATCAATCGCGTCATCGCCGGCAATTACCTTTTTGGCCAGCTCCGCGTCCATGTTCAGCAAGGCTATTACAGCGTCGTTTATTGCTGCTTCTGTGGTGGCGCCCATGCGAATAATATCCTGGTGCAAAGCTTCAAGTTCTTTTTGAAATTCTATTCTGATCACAGCAGTGACCTCCCAATAAATGATTAATTACTTAATAACTGCTACTAAACCCGGTGATATCAGCCAAAACGGCCGGTTACATAAGATTCTGTTTTTGGATCCTTGGGGTTATGGAACAATTCCAGCGTCGGGCCATATTCAATAATTTCACCGAGCATGAAGAAGGCGGTCCTGTCGCTGATTCGGGCGGCCTGCTGCATATTGTGGGTTACGATAATGATCGTGTAATCATTTTTTAATTCGTTCATCAGGTCCTCAATTTTCAAAGTCGAAACCGGGTCGAGTGAACTGGTCGATTCATCCATCAGCAGAATTTTGGGCTCAATCGCCAACGCCCGCGCAATACACAAACGCTGCTGCTGTCCGCCCGAGAGGCTGAGAGCGTTCTTGCGCAGCCGATCCTTAACCTCATCCCAAAGCGCCGCGGCTGTCAGGCTCTTTTCGACAATGTTGTCGAGATCACCGCGTTTTTTGATACCGTGAACCCGTGGTCCATAAGCGATATTGTCGTAGATTGACATCGGAAAGGGATTGGGTTTCTGAAAAACCATACCGACATTTTTACGCAAGCGCGTAGTGTCGGTTGTGGGCGCGTAAACATCAATCCCGTTGATAATTACCTCGCCTTCGATCCGCACACCTTCTATCAGATCGTTCATCCGGTTAATGGTTTTCAGAAAGGTTGATTTACCACAGCCGGAAGGGCCGATCATGGCGGTAACCTGATTTTTAGGGATTTCAATTGAGACTTTTTTCAAAGCCTGAAAGGTGCCGTAATACAAATCCAGATCTTTTGTGATCACAATTGGTTCGCTTTTTTCTTCCATAGTGCCAGAACTCCTGCTGCCCTGTTCTTTCGGGCTTTATATGTAACAATTATATTCATCTACAACATGGTAAGCAATCAATGTCAAACCATGATGATAGTTAAGTAAAATCCATGTAATTTGTTATTTTTTATCAGGAATTATCTGCAGCCCAAACTGATAATGAACGCCCGGTTACAAAGAAAGTACCGATGCCGCTTTCGTCGAGCGTCACAATTTCCTCTCGCTGGCCGGTGAGGTCGTGCCAGACACTGCCGGCACGTTCGGGACCAAAGTTAAGCAGCTTGTCACCATCGTCGCCGTTGCTGACAACAACAGCCAGGCCGGAGCCGGGGTGATCTTCGTCGCCCAGCCGTTGCCAGGCAACTACGTTAGCATGATCGAAAGTATCTATCTGGTCACCATAGGACAACTCACGCCGAGCACGCAACAAGACATCTAGCACGGCACGATGTCCCGGCAAAGAGTCAGGCTTACCGGTACCGTAGTAATCACCATAAAAGAGGCAGGGGTATCCATCCCGCCGCAACAGGATAAAGGCATACGCCAGAGGCTTAAACCAGTCTTCAACCCACGATTGCAGTGATTGGCCGCGTTGTGAATCATGGTTATCAACAAAGGTGACTGTATTCCAGGGGTTGCTCTCCACTAAAGTGCCGGCAAATATCTGCCTAAGGTCGTATTCATTGTTTTTCAGTGAAGCATCATGAAAATTGAAATGCAAGGTGACGTCAAACAAAGTCAACTGATGCTCAACATCTTCCAGATACGAACGCAGCACATCGGCATCAGCTGTCCAGTACTCTCCCACCGCAAAAAAGTCGCGCTTAATGTGGGAACGTACCTCACGCACAAAGTGTTCAATGAATCCGGCATTGATGTGCTTAATCGCGTCCAGGCGGAAACCGTCCAGCTTCAGGGTTTGGGCGAACCATTTACCCCACTCAACAGTCGATTCGATCACATCCGGGTGTTCGTAATCCAAATCGGCGAACATCAAATAATCATAGTTGCCGAATTCAAGGTCAACCTGTTCGTTAAAGGTTTTTCCTTCACCCAAAATCCGGTAAATCCCTTTTTCACCGGTTGCCTGGTCGAAATCAGTTGCTGTGAAATGATTGAAATAATACTGAAACTTGCTGTATTTGCCCTTGCGCCCCGGGAACACGAACTTGGTCCAGCCTTCAATTTCATAAGGTTTCGAGATAATTCTGGTACGATTATCCGGATCTACTTTAACAACCTTAAAGCGCTCGGTTTCGTCCGCTCCGGCTTTATGGTTTACCACAACATCCGCGTAAACCTGCAAACCTGCCTGATGCAAAACAGTAATTGCCTGTTCGAGTTCTGCCCGGGTCCCGTACTTAGTCCGCACCGAGCCTTTTTGATTAAACTCCCCAAGATCATAAAAATCGTAAACCGCATAACCCACGTCTTCACCGCTCATTGCTTTATAACAAGGGGGCAGCCAAACGCCAGAAACACCCAGCTCTTTAAGCAAGGGTGTCTCCTTTACCAACCGTTCCCAGTGTTTACCGTCTGCCGGTAAAAACCACTCAAAGAACTGGATCATGATGAAATTGTCGTTACTCATAATTCAATAAATCAGGACTCATTAATTGCCTTAACCGCCTGATTCAACAGACGGTCCAGGGTGCTTAGTTCAACAGGTTTTACCAGATGCTGGTCAAAACCGGCAGCCAGCGATTTTTCAATGTCGTCGGCACAACCGTAGCCGGACATAGCAATCAGATAAGTGTTTTTCAGGCTCGAATCGCCGCGAATAAGGCGCGCCACTTCATAACCGTTCATGTCAGGCAAACCAATGTCACAAATAATTACGTTCGGTTTGTAGCGTCTGGCCATATCAAGGCCGATTATGCCGTCAGGCGCCACTCTGGCATCAAAGCCGAGGATTGTCATTAAATCCTCCATCAAATTGCGGATATCATGGTTATCTTCAATCATTAGAACTTTATGTAAGTCAGGAGAATAATTCAAATCGAGATCAGTAGAATGCATTCAATATACCTCATATTTCACAAAAAAATTACACGCCATTTCTAACACGTCAATTACTAAACCGCTAAACAGTAAATGCGAGTAAATATTTTCTAGATATATTTTATATGATTGGAGAGCTGCAGTGATGAAATTTCTGTTAACATCATAAAGACAGAAAATTTCAACGGAAATTGTCGCGCCACTGCTTGCGGCGCCGGTAATTCTGGATCTGGTATTTGATGCCGGGCAGGAAGAACAGCAGCAGGTTTCCCACCGCCACTATCAGCGCCAGGCGCGGCGGCCAGCTGGCAAGTATTAACTCCCAGGCAAAGTAAGCGGCATTTATGTAGGCCAGCCATTTAATTTTTACCGGCAGCACAAAAAACAACAGCAGCTGGAAGTTAGGAAACAAAATTGCAAAAGCGAAAAACAAAGTAAGATTTAAGTAGTGGTTGATGGCATAGCCGGTGATCAATCCGGAAATAATCGTACCCAGAATCCCGGTAATATAGAACAAATTAAACTTGGCTGTACCCCAGTCCCGTTCCAGGGCATCGCCGATCAGCCAGTAAAAGTACAAGGCAAAAAAGATGAATAACGGACTGCTGTTGATCGGAATAAAAACAAACGACACCAATCGCCAGAACTGGCCGCTCATAATCGCCGGCCGGCTGAAGGCCAACAAGCTGGTGAGACGTCCTCCGAAGAGCAGGTTAAGGACATAAACAGCGCCCATGCCCATCACGATATATTTCATCAGGCCGGTGATCGCGAAACGTCTGAATTTATTGGCTAGCTTGTCATACCACATTAATTGTATCCATCCTTGATTTCTGAATCTGCTTTTATCTGAATTTGCGCAGCAGATGCTGATTTCGTGCATTCAGTTTGTAGTTTTCATTCTATCATACTGACAGTTCAGTATTTGCACAGGCCAAAACCTTCTAAAAGACTGCACTTTAGGTAGTTTTGAGGCGGTAGCGCCCTTGTTTATCAACTTAAATAATGCTAAAATTTCGTTCGTCGCAAGAAGTTGCGTACATATAATTAAATAAGAGACAAATGCCATATAAGTCCACAGATAAGGTGTGGGCGTATCTACGCGGCAACCGTTAATTGCCTGCTCTATGGTGTTCTTGTGCCCCTGTCGTCGGGAAAACGGCCGCGGTTCTGCTGCAGTTTTTTCAGGTTTGACAGGCTGTGGAAACAGACATTGAACACTATTGGTTCTTGTCTGTTTTTTATTTTTTTTGGGGGATGGAGCAAAATGAAGGAATACACACTGAATGTTGTCGGTCTGGAGCGCAAACTGCCAATTGTCCAAATTTCCGACAAAATGGAAATCGCCAGCTTTGTTATTCTAGGTGACGCCGAGCTCGTAATTAAATCGGCCGCTGAGCTGGTTAAGCTGATTCCCGAAGTCGATTATCTGATCACCGCTGAAGCCAAAGGTATTCCGCTGGTTCAAGAGCTTGCCCGCCTGTTGGGTATGAAACGCTATTTCGTTGCCCGCAAAAGCATCAAACCCTATATGGTTGAACCGCTCGTGATTCAAGTGTATTCAATTACAACCCAGGCTAAGCAGATTCTCTGCCTGAGCCGTGAAGAAAGTGAAATAATCGCCGACAAACGCATTCTGATTGTCGACGACGTAATCAGCACCGGGGAATCAGTCCGGGCCATGGAATCGCTAATCCATAAAGCCGGCGGTAAAGTTGCCGGTAAGGCAGCGATTCTGGCAGAAGGTGAAGCAGCCGACCGCAAGGACATCATTTATCTTGAAAAATTGCCCGTCTTCCCCATTACCGTTGCACGCTGAGGAGATTTTGACTTGAGTTTTTCCGTACAAAATATTAGTTATCAATACAGCGAAGACTCGCCCAAGGTTCTGCAAAACGTCAGTTTTGAGGTTGCACCGGGCGAAGTCACAGCTATTGTTGGCCCCAGTGGCTGCGGCAAATCGACGCTGGTGAGCGTTCTGAGCGGCGTTATCCCTGCCCTGATGCCGCACGGTGTCTTTAGCGGCGCTATTGATATCACACCCGATGTAATTATTTCGGTTGTCAGCCAATCCCCTGAGAACCAACTGTTCGGTTATGGTGTTGAAGACGCCATTGCCTTCGGCATCGAAAATATGGGTCTCGATAATGCTGAAATCGTCGAGCGTGTGGAATATGTGCTCGACTTGCTCAATATTCAGCACTTGCGCCGCCGTTCAGTCGCGACCCTATCCGGCGGGCAGCGCCAGGCTGTCTGCATTGCCTCGGTACTTGCCATGCGGCCCGACGTCCTGATTATGGACGAACCGGTAAGCTCGCTGGATCCAAACGGCAAAAAAATGGTGCAGTCAATCCTTAATGCCCTGCGTGCCACTGGCCAAACCACGGTAATTATCGACAACAATCTCGACTGGTTTGCCGATATTGTCGATCACGTCGTCGGCATGGTTGCAGGTGAAGTTGTTTACGATGGCAACAGAGACAACCTGTTTGCCGATTTCGCTATCCAGGAACGCCTCAGTGTTTCCCTTCCTCAGGAAGTTGAAATCTACCGCGAGCTTTCTCGTGTAGTACCCGACATGAACCGCTTTGCCACCTTGCGCCAGGCGGGGAAAGAAATTGAGCGCTTGCTGGGAGCAACTAGCCAAGCCGCAGCTGCCAGCGAAACCGAAGCAGCTGCAAACGAAGCGGACGAAGCAGACAAATCTTTCAACGACGACACTGCCGGGAAATCTGAGGTAATCCTCACTGCCGAAGGTTTGAGCAAAACCTTTGGCGATGGTTTTCACGCCCTGATCAACGTCGACGCAGGTTTCAACAAAGGCAAGGTTATTGCCATCCTCGGCCAAAACGGTTCAGGCAAAACAACACTGGTCAAACACCTAAACGGCCTGTATCGGCCCACAGCCGGTACTATTAAATACCGCAATGAATCCACAGCCGGCAAGTCCGTGGCGCAGATCAGCAGAGATATAATCCTGGTATTCCAAAATCCGGAACTGATGCTGTTTGAAGAAACGGTACTCAGCGAGCTTACCTTCTGCGCACGTGCTCAGGGAATTGAGTTTAATGAAGAAGAGGCGCTTAAAGTTCTGGAACAATACGACTTGCTGGATCAAAAAGACGAATTCCCGGTCAACCTGTCAATGGGACGTAAACACCTGCTGACAATTCTTTCTGTCTTGTTTTCCAGTGCGGAAGTTATCATTCTCGACGAGCCGACGCTGGGCATGGACAATTACCTGAAAACCCAGCTGGAACAGATCATAGCCCAGCTTAAAGCCAATGGTAAAACAGTAATTATTATCAGCCACGAAATTCCTCTGGTTTATAAAATAGCCGACGAGCTGCTTATCCTCAGCGACGGGGTAAAACTGGCTCAGGGCAGTAAGCATAAACTGGCTGCGCGTGCTGACATTTTCGAGCAGACCAACCTTTCCCTGCCGCCGGTTGTCCAGCTCTCCCAACAGTTTGGCTTTACCAACGTCTGCTGCTGTGTCGATGATCTGGTGGCAGAAATCGCCAGCCGCGTCTCTGCGTCTGGCGGGGTTGCAGCAGTACAGGCAGGAGGTAAAAGCTAATGGGCTCTTTCTTACAATATGTAGAAATGGATTCTTTCCTGCATAAGCTGGATCCACGTACCAAATTTACCTTCTTCATCATTATGTCAGTCATGATCTCATTCCTGCGCAGCGGTGTTGCTTTGGCTTTCCTGTTCCTGGCGTTTATTGTTATCTGGACAGTCGGGCGCATCGGCAAATACATGCTCACTTTGCTGTATAATATCCGGGTTCTGCTGCTGTTCATTTTTCTTCTGTGGCTGGTTCTGGGTTTATTTAAAGTTAATGAAGGCCCGGTTATTTACCGCACAGCATTCAATCTGTTCAATCGGCCTTTTACCTTCAGCTTCGAATGGTTCGACCTCTACAAAGGCGGCGTGCTGGCAATGCGCGTATTCCTGATGATCGCATCCTTCTACACCGTCATTCTTTCCACTAACTTCAGCCAGATTATCCTCGGCTTACGCTCCTGGCGCGTTCCTTATGCCCTGGCCTTCGGTATCGGCCTGATCTTCCAGATCATCCCGATCATTGTCAAGGAATTTACCACGATTATGGAAGCCCAAAGCTCGCGCGGCCTCGAGGTGGAAAAATGCAGCACTATGGTTAAGCTGAAAAACTACATCATCGTTTCTTTGCCGCTGCTTTTCCGCGTCCTGGGCAAAGGCCATTCGATTTCCCTGGCAATGCACTACTACAAACTCGATTTCAAGGTCAAGCGGACTTCCTTCAAGGTTATCCATGCGACCTGGCACGACGCCGTCTTTGCCGCTTTCACCGTGCTGGCGACCGCCGTCACCATCTATCTGCAAATTCGATATTACATTCCCCTTTAGTCCGCTCAACCCGCGAAGGAGGTATATGAATGATCACCAAATGGGAAAACCTGACCCGGGACGAAATCGCCGCAATTGATAAGCAATCTGCTATTGTCTTCCTGCCCACTGCCGCCACCGAACAGCATGGTGCTCACCTGCCAGTCGGTACAGATTCAATTATTCTGGAAACTCTGATCGATCTGATCATTGAGCGTGAGAAGTTTGAAAACGGCAGCCTGATCTTCGCGCCCCAGCTGCGTATCGGCAAAAGCAACGAGCACATGGGCTTCGCCGGCACTCTGACATTTGGCACCCAAACCTACTATTCCCTGCTGCATGACATTGTCGGCGCCATTACAGCCAGCGGTTTCCGCAAGCTGGTGCTGCTCAACAGCCACGGTGGCAACACCGATATGCTGAACCTGATCAGCCGCGACCTGCGCATCGACTACGGCATCGAAGTATTCGTCTTTGACTGGTGGTTCACCACCTTTTGGGCCAAGGGCCTGAAAGACTTACAGGAATCGGGCAAGTACGGTGTTTTCCATGCCTGCGAGCTGGAAACCTCACTCATGCTGCATGCCCGGCCTGATCTGGTAAAAATGGAGCTGGCCGTCGACGAAGAACCTGTCGCCTGTCTGCGCGACAACGACTATGTCACTGTTTTCGGGCCTTACAACGCCGGCTGGAAAACCAGCGACGTCACCGAGAGCGGCGTTATTGGCTCACCTACCCTCGCCACCGCTGAAAAGGGTGAAAAACTTTTTGATTACGCTGTCAAAGAACTCATGGAAATAATTGCCGCCTTTGCCAGAACTGAGTACTGAAGAAACACGAAAAGAAATCAAAAAACAAGCAAGCAAAACAGACAAAACGCAAGAAAACGCGACAAAAGGCTAGACAAAAACAAAAAAATGAATTTTGGAGGAAAATCTATGACCACCACCAGCCTTGCCCAAGATCAAAAGCAAAAATCCAAACTGACTTTCGTCAACATCATCTTCTTCGTTATCTTCGGCGTCCTGACCGGAGTACTCTGGGCCTACGGCAGCCCGATCCCGCTGATTCCGGGCGCAGTGCATTTCCGCACTTTCGCGTTCATGGTACCGGCAGTCGGCTTCCTGTTCGGACCGGTAACCGGTTTCTTCACCGGCTACATCGGCACCTTGGTCTGGTCGCTGCTCGGCAGTTACTTCATCGCCCCCCACACCCTGCTGGCTGACGGCATCACCGTTGGCCTGAGCGGCGCTCTGCCGGCCTTCTTCATGCTCAAGAGCAAATCTCTGGAAGCCTGGCTGCAAGAAACCAAATCAAAATTTATCAGCGTCTGCATGTTCTGGTCAATCCTTTTCGGCGTCCTGATGATTCTGACCACCAGCCTCTCCCTTTCTTATTTCACTGGTCTGGATTACTGGTACTGTGTTATCTGGATCGGCATCGCTGACGTCGTGCCGATCGCCATCACACCCTTCATCGTTATGCTGCTGGCACCACGCCTGAAGAAAGTGCGCACAATAATCCCCAAAATTTAATTGCACCTTGTTTCGAGCCGGCTATAACAGAAGCCAGGCTTTACCCAATGGCAAAATAAAACATTCTCTGATAAGAAAAAAAGTCCCTGCGGATAAAACAGTCAGCGGGGACTTTTTCGTTTGCAAAACAGGCAGTAATAATCTAACATTAATTG
The DNA here is from genome assembly GCA_040772685.1 of Clostridia bacterium. Classification (GTDB taxonomy): domain Bacteria; phylum Bacillota; class Clostridia; order Saccharofermentanales; family UBA5734; genus JAXGXQ01. Next base: position 725,594 of record JAXGXQ010000001.1, read on the forward strand.
ACGACTGTAAGCAGCGCCTATCCGCATTGGCAAGGCCGGCTGAACAAATTACAGCACACAAAAACGAAGAATTCTGTACAAGGAAAGGTCAGGTATCTCAACATGGATCGCACCAAATTAAAGGGAATTATTCCGCCGATTATCACTCCGCTCAACGAGCGTGAAGAGGTTGATGAAGGCGCGTTTCGGGCGTTGTTGAACCATTGCTACGAAAAAGGTATCCACGGCATTTTCGTCGCCGGTACCAACGGTGAATGCATGGCATTAACTCAAAAAGAACGCAACCGCGCAATCAAAATCGCTCTCGATGAAGTTGGCTCTAAAATGCCGGTTATGGCTGGTGTCATGGACAGCAGCAGCAAACGTGTAATCGAAAACATCAAAGAACTGGAGCAAATGGGAGGCGAAATCGCTGTCGTCACTCCTGCTTTCTACTGGAAATCCCCCTCAGACAAAGAGATGATCACCCATTTCGAAGAAATCGCCAAAGCCACCGATATTTCACTTTTCGCCTACAATATTCCCCCGTTCACAGGCAGCAACCTGAGCAACAAAGCCCTGTTTGAAATCGCCAAGATTGATAATGTGATTGGCTACAAAGACAGCGCCGCCAACATGGTCCAGTTCCAGCAGTGCCTCTATCACTTCCAGGGCACCGATTTCCGCCTCTTCATGGGCAATGTTGACCTGGTGGCCATGAGCCTGCTGATGGGCGCCGTCGGCTTCGTACCTACCCTCGCACCGGTTTTTTATGAGCTTTATCTGAAGCTTTACAACACAGCAGTTGCCGGTGATATGAAGAAGACATTGGAAATCAATAAAACCTTTGTCAAGTCCTGTCGCCTCGGCGGGATGGCCAAGAGCTCCGTGGCCGCCAATAAATACGCGATCAGCCTTTTGGGCCTTACTGACAAGCGCGTTGCCAAACCGATGGAAGAAGTCACACCGGAAGAACAGGCAAAAATCAGCGCCTTTGTGGAAGAAATCCTCGCAGAAACAAAACAGTATTAATTTTCGATAGAAAAAATCAAGGTTTTGAAAAATGGTATAGCTACTTGACTGTGGCTATACCTTTTTCTATAAGCTACTATTTTTTAGCATATCTATGTGGGGTAAATTATCTTCCAGATATTCTTCTGAAACTGGCACGAAACCAAGGCTCTTATAGAATTCAGTTAAATATACCTGAGCTTGAATTTTGATTTCGTTCTCGCGGAGATCAGATTCAATAAAGCTGATTGCTTTCAGCATCAGCTCTCTGGCCAGGCCCTGACCGCGATACTCCTCCTGCACAACTAAACGGCCAATGCAAATTTCTTCGTAAAAAGAACCCTTAGGCAGGATTCTTAAATAAGCAACAATTCTGTTATCTGCTTGCACGAATAGATGAAGAGCAGCTTGATCTCTGCCATCGCAATCTTGATAAAGGCAGTTCTGCTCTATCATAAATACTTCAATTCTTAGTTTAATAATTCCATATAATTCGTCAGTGCTTAGGTCCGCAAATTTTTTAAATTTCCAATTCATGATTTATACTCTTCCATTAATTCCAAAAACTACTCAGCCTAAAGCCGCCATTGGTATTCGGTCATTATCACTTTGTCGTCTCTAAATTTGACGCCTTCGCTTTCCAGCATTGAGCGTTGGATATCCGGGTTCCAGTTCGCGAAAGCGGTTGAAACCCTGCCATCTTTCGTCACAACGCGATGGCAGGGTATATCCGAACCGCCGGGGCAGGCATGGAGAGCGTAGCCGACGACGCGTGCCCAGCGCCAGTTTCCGGCCAGGGCTGCAATCTGACCGTAGCTGGCAACTTTGCCCTCCGGTATTTTTCTGACAATTTCATAAATTAAATCAAAGGTGCTCATTTGTGTACATTAATGACCATTAGGCTAATTCGTAATCACAGCTATTACACCAGTACACGACCGCCGTCTACCGGTAAAATTACGCCGTGGCAATAGCTTCCCGGCTGAGCCAGAAATAGAATTGCCTCAGCGATTTCGTCAGGCTCGGCAACGCGCTTTAGCGGTGTTACTCTGCTGGCGGCGGCAGCTGCGTCCTTAGCAGAAAAATCCGCACGCCCGGCGTTCCAACGGGTGTTGTCGACATAGCCCGGTGCCACGCAGTTGACGCGGATTTCCGGAGCCAGGGTAACCGCAAGGCACTCAGTCAGATGGATCTGGGCAGCCTTGGATACCGAGTAGGGTATCGAACTGCCGAGGGGACGCAGGCCTGCCTGAGAGGCAACATTAACAATACAGGGTGATGGGCGCGACTTCATCCACTTAGCGGCCTCGCGGCTGCAGAAGAACGTGCCCTTCACATTGATGTTATATAGTCTTGACCAGACATCGCCTGTAGCGGCTTCCAGATCTGAAAATGGGATGAACTGTGTGACACCGGCGTTGTTGATTAAAATATCAATCCCGCCAAAGCGCTGGCCGCAGTCAGCAAACATCTTTGTAACTGCCGCTTCGTCAGCAACGTCGGCCTGATAAACAATGCCGTCGCCACCCATTTCTTTAACTTTATCCAGAGTTTCCTGCGCTTCAGCAGCTGATTTGCTGTAGTTAACAATCACAAAAGCTTCCTGACGGGCAAAAGCAAGCGCCGTTTCACGTCCAATACCAACAGCGGCACCGGTAATCAGAACAATCTTGTCTTTAAAACTCATTTGTCGTTCCTCCCTGCATCTATTGTGATGTTGAAATTATTTCCAGTATAACCAACTTATGAAGAACGCGCACCTTTGTAGGTTACACTCCCTGGCTATATGGAGTGCTTCTAACGAAAAGCGCGCGTTCTATAAAATATGTTTGTTATGTAATCAGCTGCCTTTGTCGGTCCCGCCCATTTCTGTCGATTCGCTTGGCAAAGTCACTTCCGCCGGGCTGATGGTCAGGGTAATCGGCGTGCCAACAGCTACGGTTTTGCCGGCGGTGACAGACTGTGCCACAATTTTGTCGGCCTGACCGGGAACTGCCTGCGCCCCTTCTGTGAAGCTTATTTTCAGCTTCTTCAAGTGGCCGGCCGCGATAACCTGTTCTTTGGTCTGGCCGCTGAAATCCGGCACTACAGTAGTTACATTTGCGGGGTTGTACTTGAGTGTGATTGTCGTGCCTTCGTAGACATCTTTGCCGGGAGCGATGCTTTGCGACCAGATTTCGCCTGGCAAACGGCCGCTCTTGGCTTCTGCCCGGAAAACCGGCACAAGGCCAAGCTCTTCACAGGCCGCTTCAGCTTGATCACGCGTTATGGCCTGCGAGTAGTCACTGCCGGCCGGGGCGACCAGCTGCGGCACAAAAATCATCTTGCCTTTGGATACCGTAATTTGAATTGAAGCACCGGGGGCGACTACAGAGTTGGCAGGATCCTGTTGAATAATGTTGCCCTTAGGAGCGGTATTCTGCGTCTCGGTTACACTGACGCGTAAACCGGCGCCGTTGGCATTCAGCTCTGTAATCCAGCTTTCTAAAGCGGCTCGCGGCTGGCCGATATAGCTGGAGACAACAATTTTATTCCCCAGGGAATAAGTTAGCTCCAGCATGGTGCCGGAAGTGTATTCAGAACCGGCAGATAGGCTTTGCGAAATGAAGCTGCCTGCGGAGCGCGAAGAATAGCGTTCAGAAATTACAGCATTTATGCCGGCTTCCTGTGCCCTGGCAGCGGCCAGCTGCTTGCTCAGGCCGGCGAAATTCGGTACTAGAATCAGCTTGCCCCGGGAAACGGTCAGCGTAATGCTTGAGCCCGAATCAACCTTTGCATCTACTGCCACGCTTTGGCTGAGAATTGTATCGACAGGCGCCAGATCGTCGTACTTCTTTACGAGATTCAGCAACAAGCCATTATCGTCGGCAAACTGCTGAGCCTGAGGCAATGCCATTTCCTTAAAGTTGGGGATCGTTACCTGTTCCACAACAACCGGCTCAGGGCCTTTGGAAACAGTCACATACACCGGCGTACTGCGCTTGATGAGGTCAACAACGGTATCGTCATTGATTTCATAGCGAATTACCCGCCCGGAAGCAATGGTGTCATGATACTCAGTCGTGATCCGTACCCTGCTCATATAGTTTTCTGCAGCCCATTGATCTACCTGAGTCTTGGTCATGCTGGTCAGCTCAGGCAGCGGCAAGGTAACACTCAGGTCATGGCCATCGGAAACATATACGGTCAAAAAGCCGTTCTTTTCTACCTGACTACCGCCTTTTGGCTCCTGTTTAAAAATCTGATCAACTTCATACTCATCGTTGAATTCTCGCTCAAGTTTTAAGTTGACCTTGTTCTCATTTGCCCAGGTTTGGGCATCTGTCAGCTTCCAGCCGGTCAGATCCTCGGCTTTGATGCCGCGGTTTAGAGCCCAAACAAGCAACAGGATAATCGCAACTACAACAATGCCGCCAACTACAAGCGGAATAACCTTTGATTTTACACGCTCACGTTCAGGTTCCTGTTTGCGCGGTACAGGGCCCGGACGCACAGAATCCTCAGTCAGTGTGTTTTGCTTATACTTTGTTAAAAAGGGGGATTCGCGATCCATATTTCCTCCGGAATGGTAAGGGTCTGGTGCCTCAGTTCACAATGTCGCGCTTTTTGAACACGACTATCGAAATAATCACATTTACCAGTGAGTAGCCTAATAGTAACAAAATTCCGGTGGTAAGGCTCAGATTACGGGCAAGCCCCATAATATCGGTGCCGCCAACCAGCGAGGGCATCTGCAGATACGGGACAGGCGTGTACTGCAGCCAGGCCGGGCTGGTACGGTAGCTGAACATTCCCAGGAAAATGAATCCGACCACATAGGCAACAATCGGCAAGCCCACAGATACCGCGGTGTTCTTCACAACAACAGAGAGCAGGAAAGATAGTGTGAAGAGGAAAAGTATCGGCAAAGCACAGGCGGCAAGTCTCGGCAGGTAGTAAGCCAGGAAGCTGATTTCCCCGCCGATTGTGTAGTTGGGGAAAGCGAAATCGCCGAAGCCGAAAAAGATACCGTTGAAGAGCATGTTGGCAAAGCTGGCGATCAGATCAACCGCGATCCAGACGGCCAGAGCGCCGGTAAATTTTGCCAACAGAATTTTGGTGCGTGTTTTCGGCCGGATCATCAGCAAACGGATGGTGCCCTGCTGATGCTCACTGGCAATCAGCCAGCCGCCCAGCATAATGCCGAACATCATAATTACTGTTGAATACCAGAGGAAGCTGTTTGTTTTGCTGCGGGCGCCGTTGCGCACGTACTTCATGTCCGGGCGCTCAGTATCCAGAGATTGCTGGGCCACGGCTATATTCAGGTTAGTTGCGTCAAGGTTTTTCTGCACCCCGGCTATGTAATCTTTATAAGTTTCTTTGTTTTGTTCGGGATAACCGTAATACCCCGGCAACGGCTTTACTCCGCCGCCACCGCGTTGCTGCTCATTCCATTCTTCTTCAGTCAGTTTGAGCGCGTCGATATAGTACTGTAACTGATTACGGTTATTCTCGAGATCATTCAAAGCATTGTTCTGCCAGCTGTCAGTTCCGGGGATAATCATTTTCTGCAAACGGTATTCCAGAATCGGAATCCGGTTAGTTTTAATGTTCTCAATCTGATGCTTAAGATCCCTAATAATCTGGTTGAGATTTTCTTCCTGTTCAGGGTTGGCGATTATCGCGGCTTCCTGAATAGCAATATTCTCTTCCAGTCCTTTAATCTGATCCTGCTGCAGCTTGATCTCCAGGTCGATATATAGTGGGAAATCATTATTAACCACAATTTTCTGAGCCTGTTCCAGTTGCTGTTGAGCCTTATCCAGAGCAGCCTGACGATCTGTCGGAGATAAATCCTTGAAATTGGTCTTAATCAAGGTCGGATCAACCGAAGTTTTGCGATGGTTGGCGATTTCTTCCAGAACCTTTAGTTCCTGGTCGCTGTTTTCCAGATAAAACTTCTGGTGAACTGCATTGAGCGTGTTAAAAACCATACTCATCCGGTAGTCACCGTGGCTGGTAATGTAAGGAGTAAAAGCCATTATGTAGTTGAGCTCGGAATCGATTAGCTGAATAGTAAGGTCTAGTACCGCCGGCGAGCTGAACTGACCCTGATTGTCCGAAAACATCCTTTTTTCCATCAGCATATTTTCCACGTTCCAATAAAAAGGATGGTTATTATTAATGGTTTTGCCGTCGATCGTAATCGGTTCGCCCCGGCTGCCATAATCTTGATAAATATCCTTACCACCGGGGTAGATAGCCGTTGCCGTGGTCAGTCCAAGCCTTTCAGAGGCATAGACTATCGGACCGTCACTGCCGTTGTTTTGGTATTTCTTTTGCCCAAAATAATCCAGCGCCGGCACCAGCATACTGATCAGAATCGTTAAAATTGCGATAATCAGCAAAAACCGTGAGCGCAATATATTTCTGATTTCAAATTTTACTTGCCTTAAAAAAGCCATAAGTTTACTCCTCCACGCACGTCTGCCGCATCACTGAATCTGGGTCCTGGAACCATTGGTCATGGTCAGGAAGTCCTGCTCGAGTGTCCGGTGTTTCTGATTGACAGCGTAAATATCAATATCGCGCGCTACTAATGTCTTGATCATGGCGGGCACAGAATCACGCTGCAACACAACGCTGATGCTGCCATTGACAAGCTCCGCGGCTGTATCCAGCTCTTTGAAATAAGCCAGAGTCTTTTCATTGTCGGAGGTTTGGATAAGATAGTTGAAAACTTCGCTTTCTTTGGTGTCCTGGTCATGGATGGCTTTTTCGCCGATCATCACACCATTGTCGATGATGTAGATACGGTCGCACATCAGTTCCATTTCTGAAAGCAAATGACTGGAAATGAAGATGCCGACGCCCGCTTCCTTACAAAGGTAGCGCAGCAGCTCACGCAGCTCCTTGATGCCCATTGGGTCCAGGCCGTTGGTCGGTTCGTCCAACACCAGCAGTTTTGGATTATGCAGTAACGCCTGGGCGATGCCGATACGCTGGCACATACCCAGCGAATAGCGTTTGACCCGGTCATTAATCCGCTTCGACATTTTGACCAGTTCCACAACATCGTCAATATTGTTCTGGCTGACGTTGTCGTGCATGGAGGCGAAATATTCCAGGTTCTCCCGCCCGGTCAGACGTTTATAAAGATCAGGGTTTTCGACAATTCCGCCGACATTGGACATCGCCTTTTCAAAATCATTAACGACATCGTGATCGCAAATACTGATTTTGCCTTCAGTAATGCTGAAAAGACCCAGAATCATTTTGATTGTCGTAGTTTTACCGGCGCCGTTGGGTCCAAGGAAGCCAACGATTTCACCAGAGTTAACCGAAAGCGAAATGCCATCGATGATAGTTCTTTTCTTGATAGTCTTCTTCAAATTCTCAATTCGAAGCAATTCCAAGCTGCATCATCTCCTATCTATTAGGTCAATTAAATTCATACTTTCGCGGGGCCACGGTGCTTTACTTTTGTGAATCAGTATCTTCTAAGAACCATATATTTTAATAATTCACAAACAAGGGATTTGCTGCGACCAAACATTAGACGCGCCTCAGTAAAAAAAGTTCAGCGTGCACGCTAAAGTACACGCTGATTAATCCAGTTCCAATTATACATGATTAACTTAACAGTTTATTTAGAAAATATTAATATTTAATGGGAAAGCGATTCCAGCAAAATCAGCAGTCCCAGCGCAAGCAGTAAGGCTATCGCTGGGATAAGAGTTGTTAGAAGTTTTTTGTTAATTCGCATAGTTTACTTCTTTCCAACTTGGCATTCGAATAGCTCCTTCACCACGTTATCTGGTTCACAGGCTAACACGGCAAGGACGTATGGCAAATGTTCGCGCCGGTTCGGGGCGCTGTACCAATAGGAAAACTCTTCATAATAATCTTGAGCATAAGCAATAACTTCATCTGCGAGTTCCTTAATTAATTGATCCTCGTCAGCAGCATTACCAGTAATGTCCAGTTGTTCTACAACGCCGGTCACTGAACCGTCATCTTCAGTCATTAAAGTAATTCGTAATTTATCTTCGAGAAGGATTTCTTTGAGCATATCGAAATTTATCGCAAATATTAGATCCCGTGATCGTTTAATAAGCTTTGGCTTATCTCGTACGACAGAATCAATGAATCTGCCCCAATCCTTACGGACATCCGTTGCATTTATAGTTTGCATAATTCTCATCCTTTCTTTCAAGTAATAGAATTATAGCACACATAACGTACATAATGTACGTTATGTACTTTTCTATTTGTTTTTTGTTAACCGATGAAATAACTTTTAATTTAATCTCAAAGCAATCAGTCTACGATCTCAATGTTATTCGGATCCAGCTTGTAGGTTGTATCTTTGCGTTCGACAATAATGGTCACTTTTTCCTTTATTTCAGGAACGGCGAGAATTTTCGTAATTAATTCTTTAGTTGGGTTGATTGCGAATGGATGTCCAACCATTTCCAGCATGCTGAAGTCACCGGCGGTATCGCCGTAGCCGTAGCTTTCTTCGAGGTCAATGTCGTATTTCTCAACCATTTCCTCAATAGCTACACATTTGCTGCGAGAATCCCACATGGGAATAGTTTTGCCGGTGTATCTGTTGTCTTCGCCGACTTCATAAATCGTGCCGCGATAGTCATCCATTTCGTATTTTTCTGACATTTGCCTGACCAGCTCGATCGGTGAGCCTGAGATAGCTATCACCAGATGCCCCTGTTTTTTATGCCACTTGATTTTGTCGCGTGAATAGGTGTAAACGCGCTCGCCGCTTTGTTCAACCACTTTGCCGGCGATGTACTCAATATGAAAAGGCGAGGTGTCGACGACTGTTTCTGAATAAATGTCTACCATTTTTTGCAAGTAAAGGTCGTAGTCGCCCATCCGCCGGTTCCAATTGGAATAAGCAGGCTTTACTTCTTCCTGCCAGCGGGCGGTGTCGATCAGCTCATAGCGGATCATTTTCTTGAACATCTCGCTGATCAGGCCCTCGCGGGATATGGTGCCATCTATATCAAAAAATGCCGCGCGTTTCTTCATCTGAACGCTCCCTTTTAGCGATAAAAGCTGTTTTCCTGTTAGAGCTGTCTTGAGAATAGCCTTTCCTGCCAAGTCAGTCAACCGCTTATGGAAAGACTCAAACCGCAACTTTCGAATATTTTTTTGCGTCAGACAGCAAATTTTCTTGTAGATAAATTGCTCTCTATGTATAATTTATTACGGTAAATCATCTTGCCAAATCGATCCGAATCTTAAGGAGCTTTTTATGGACATTATTGTGAGAAGTAATTATGTCGAACTCAGCCGCTATGCAGCCGAGATCATTGCCAATCAAATCAGGAAGAAGCCGGACAGTGTCATCGGCCTTGCTACCGGCAGCACCCCTATTGGCACCTATCAGGAACTGATCAGGCTCCATCGCTATGAAGGGCTCGATTTTTCACAAGTGCGAACCTTCAACCTGGATGAGTACTATGGCATAAAAATGGATTTGGCCAAACCCTATGAGGAAGACCAAAGCTATGCCCGCTTCATGTATGAAGAACTGTTCAAGGGCATTAATATAAATCGCGAAAACACCTATGTACCAAATGGTCTCTGTGAAGATCACAAGGCTTTCTGCCAGTGGTATGAGGATGAAATCAAAAGGCTCGGCGGCATTGACCTGCAGCTGCTGGGCATCGGCGGCGACGGCCACTGGGGTTTCAACGAACCTGGCTCCTCCCTCACCTCCCGTACCCGCTGCCAGGCTCTGACAGCGCAGACACTGGACGATAATTATGAAGCCTTTTATAAAAAAGCCGGCATCTCGCGGGCTGATATGCCCCATTTCGCACTTACCATGGGTATCGGTACGATTCTCGAAGCCAAAACCCTGTTAATGATCGCCAATGGCAGCAAAAAAGCACGCGTTGTCGCCGAAGCAATCGAAGGCCCGCTAACCAGCCAGATAACAGCTTCCGCGATTCAGCTGCACCCGGGCGATATCACCGTAGTGCTCGACGAAGACGCTGCCTCACAGCTGAAAAACCTGGAACACTACACTTTCACCGAAAAACTGAAAGAAAAATTCGGCATCAATTGAGAAATATCAGAGTTTGAGACCTCACGGATTGATAAATAGCATCCAAATAAACTAAATAATTTAGAAGCCGCGGCTCGATCACCTGGTTCCAACCGCGGCTTTTTTAAGTAAACAGTTACTCATACTTTTGAAAACATATCCTGAGCATAGTCCTTTATGTTAGCAGGATTAATCATCTTATACTTTTCTTTTAAATCTTCTCTCTTGCGACATAATGCGTGTGCAGCAGCTCGTGCGCTTTTTCGCCGTAGGGCTCGCCGAGGAAATCCTCGTACAGTTTCATCACGTCGGGGTTCTCGTGCGATTTGCGCCGCGGCTTGCCGGCGTCCTCGCGGTAGATCGCTTCGTAGCGGGCTTTAATGATCGATTCGTCACCATGGTGGTAAGGCTGGCCGCCCCCGCCGATACAACCACCGGGGCAGGCCATAATCTCGATCGCGTGGAAGTTGGCTTCCCCGCTGCGGATCGTGTTAAGCAGCTTACGGGCGTTGCCAAGGCCATGGGCGACACCAATGTGCAGCGGCAAATCGCCAAAGTAAACAGTCGCTTCCCGGATTCCGGCAATACCGCGCAGCTCGGTGAAGTCGATCCGCTCCAGCGTTTCGCCGGTCACCCACTCGTAAGCGGTACGAAGCGCCGCTTCGATAACACCGCCGGTTGTACCGAAGATCACGCCGGCGCCGGTGGACTCGCCCAGCGGGTTGTCGAAATCCGCATCGGACAAGCTCAGGAAATCAATGCCGGTTTCCCGAATCATCATGCCCAGCTCGCGGGTTGTGATTACGTAATCGACATTACGCGTATGCTCGTCGCCCAGCTCCGGCCGGGCAGCCTCGTTCTTTTTCGACAGACAAGGCATAACAGAAACTACCACCAGTTTTTCAGGGTCGATGTCGAATTTCTCGGCATAATAAGTTTTGGCGATAGCACCGAACATTTCATGCGGCGATTTGCAGCTGGATGGCACGTCCAACAGATCCTGGAACTGATGCTCGAAGAACTTTACCCAGGCCGGGCAGCAGCTGGTCAGAATCGGTAAACGGCCGCCATGCTGCAAACGGTGGATCAGCTCCGAAGCTTCTTCAATAATCGTCAGGTCGGCGGCGAAGTCGGTGTCGAACACTTTGGCGAAACCAAGCTGGCGCAGGGCCGCCACCATTTTGCCGGTGACAATCGTGCCCGGTTCCATCCCGAATTCTTCACCCAGAGCCACACGTACAGCCGGCGCAGTCTGGACGATGACGGTTTTTTCGGGGTCGTTGAGTGCCCGCCAGACATCGCGGATGTTGTTAATTTCTGTCAGGGCAGCCGTCGGACAAACGGCGACACACTGGCCGCAGTAGGTGCACATGGTATCCACCATCGGCAGTCCAAAAGCTGGGCCGACAATCATCTCAAAACCGCGGCCGATACCGGAAAGAATGCCGCAGGTCTGCACGTCGTTGCACATTGTTTCACAGCGGCGGCAGCGGATGCACTTATCCAGATTACGGTAAATCGCTTTACTGGAAACATCCTTGGGATAGGTTGAGCGGGCACCCTCGTAGTGGACTTCGCCGCGCACACCCAGATCCGCCGCCAGCTTCTGCAGATCACATTTCTGGTTTTTCTCGCAGTTCAGGCATTCCTTCGGATGGTTCGAAAGCAGCAGCTCCACCATGGTGCGGCGCGCCTTTACCACCCGCGGGGTTGTGGTTTTAATCGACATTCCGTTGGTGACATAGGTCGCGCAGGCGGGTGCCAGATTACGGCGGCCCTCCACCTCGACCATGCAGACCCGGCAGGAAGCGGCCTGATTGACCGCCTTAAGGTCGTGCAGATCCATGTGACAGAGTGTCGGTATTTTAACATTAACCAGCCTTGCCGCCTCCAGGATCGTGAGCTGATCGGAAACGTTCAATTCGCTGCCATTAATTTTGATCGTGACGTCACGCATTTCGTTTCACCTCGCCCTTTCTATTTTCTCTCGATCGCGTTAAACGCACAGGCCGTGAAACAGGCCCCGCATTTGATACAGCGGCTTTGGTCGATAAGATGCGGTTTTTTGACTGTTCCGGAAATACACTTGACCGGGCAGGCCCGGGCGCAAGCCGTACAGCCAATGCACTTGTCGGTGATGACGGTGAACTGGAGCAGGCTCTTGCAGACCCCGGCGGGGCACTTTTTGTCGATTACATGGGCCTTGTATTCATCGTAGAAATGGTTAATTGTGCTTAGAACCGGGTTGGGAGAAGTCTGGCCCAGACCGCAAAGTGCCGTGTCCTTGATAATCCCGCCCAATTCCTTCAGCTCTTCCAGGTCTTCCATTTCCGCTTTGCCTTCTGTGATCCGGGTAAGAATTTCATACAAGCGCTTGTTACCGACCCGGCAGGACGTGCACTTGCCGCAGGATTCATCCATCGTGAACTCGAGGTAGAAGCGGGCGACATTCACCATGCAGTCGGTTTCGTCAAGCACGATCATGCCGCCGGAGCCCATCATCGAGCCGGCCTTGATCAGGTTGTCGTAATCTATCGGTGTATCCAGCATCGCGCTCGGCAGACAGCCGCCCGACGGGCCGCCGGTCTGCACAGCTTTGAACTCATGGCCGTCACGGATACCGCCGCCGATATCGAAGATAATCTCGCGCAGGGTTGTGCCCATCGGCACTTCAACCAGACCAACATTGTTGACCTTGCCGGCGAGCGCGAAAACTTTGGTACCATGGCTTTTTTCTGTGCCAATTGAAGCGAACCAGTCAGCGCCGCGCTGGAAGATAACCGGGATATTTGCCAGGGTCTCGACATTGTTGACGATTGTCGGCTTGTGCCAGAGACCGCTTTCGGCGGGAAACGGCGGCTTGTTGTAGGGCTCGCCGCGGTCGCCCTGAATCGAGTTGATCAAGGCAGTTTCTTCGCCGCAAACGAAAGCGCCGGCACCAAAGCGGATATCGACATCGAAACTGAAGCCGCTGCCCATGATGTCATCACCCAGCAGACCGTATTCGCGCGCCTGTCGGATCGCTACTTGCAGGCGGTGAACAGCCAGCGGATATTCGGCGCGGATATAAACGTACCCTTTGTGGGCGCCGATGGCGTAACCGGCAATTGTCATGGCTTCCAGCACACTGTGCGGATCGCCTTCCAGAATCGAACGGTCCATGAAGGCACCGGGGTCGCCCTCGTCAGCATTACAGATCACATATTTTTCGGGGCTTTCGTAACCTTTGGCAAACTGCCATTTTAAGCCGGTATTGAAGCCACCGCCGCCGCGACCGCGCAAACCGCTTTTCTTGACCAGATCAATCACCTGGGCGGGCGAATATTCGGTCAGCGCCTGGCCCAGTGCCTGATAGCCGTCAACAGCGAAGTATTCTTCGATATTTTCCGGATCGATATGGCCGCAATTACGCAGGGCAATGCGCAGCTGCTTACGGTAGAAAGGCATGTCCTTGTTCTGCTCCACCCGTTCCTGCCGGGTGGGTTCAATATAAAGCAGGCGCGGCACGACCCGCCCTTTAATCACGTGCTCATTGACGATTTCTTCAGCATCCTCCGGCTTAACCTCAACATACAGAGTGTTATCGGGATGAACCTTAATGATCGGTCCCTTTTCGCAAAACCCGAAACAGCCGGTGGTGACAACCTGAACTTCAGCCTGCAGCTTATTCTTGCGGATCAGCTTCTCCAGGTTTTCAGTCAGTTCTTTACTGTTGGCAGATTCGCAGCCTGTACCGCCGCAAACCAGCAAATGCATCCGGTATCTGTTCATACCCTGCCTCCCTCCCGCTCAGGCGTTCTCATACGGCTGGCCGATTATCAGGCCTTGAACCAGTTCGCCGTGATGCAGATGCTTGGCGACAATTTCGCGCCCTTTTTCCGCGTCAACATATCCATAAAGAATCGGCTCCTCGCCAGGCACCTCAACCTGCACAGTCGGCTCAGCGTAGCAGGAACCCATGCAGCCGGTCATCACGAAGGTTATGTTAGGCAGGTTAAGCGCCCGCACTTCCTCCGCCATAGCGTTGAAAGTAGCTCGGGCACCGGCCGCAATGCCGCAGGTAGCCATCCCGACCAGAACCTTGATATTCTGTTCGTTATCGTCGCGTAATTCGAGATTGGCCTTCACCTGATCCCGAATCGCCTTTAATTCCGCAAAGGATTTCATTTTGGCCATGGAGCAATCACCTCAATTAATTCAACAAAAAAGTGCGTTAGCAATACATCGCGAAGTAATACGGCGCTCTGGTTACAAACCGCCGTTGCAGCTCAATTAGTCTTCGTCTGCCAGTTCAACGCTAGCCAGCAGCTTAGCAACCTGTTCCTTTTTGACCCGGCCGTGCACCTTGCCGTCGATCATCACAACCGGCGCCAGGCCGCAGGCGCCGACACAGCGCAATACATCGATGGTAAATTTGCCGTCAGCTGTCGTTTCGCCGGCCTTGATTTTAAGCTGATCCTCAAACTCGTTGAGAATTGTCTCAGCGCCGCGCACAAAACAAGCCGTGCCCATGCACAGGCTGATAACATGCTCGCCTTTAGGTTCTTCGGTGAAAAAAGAATAGAAAGTGACAACGCCATTAACCTTGGCAGCCGGAATATCGAGCTTGCGGGCAACATGCAGCTGCACTTCCTGTGGCAGATAGCCAAACAGCTCCTGTGACTTGTGAAGAATAGAAATTAAAGCTCCATTCCGGTCACTGATGCCATCAATATAGCTGTCCAGCTCCTCAAATTTCTGATGTTTAATGCCAACATTGCCGTTGCTCATAAGAACACATCCCTCCTGTTCTTACTTCTTGATTCAAAGCGAAAAAGCAAATGCAATCGTGAATCTATGGTTCATTTGTCAGTTAACAGGTGGTGTTGACACAATTTTATCGTGAAAAAGGATAGATGTATACAGGGAGAATTTGAGGGGGAGAAAAAACAACCCGACTAAAGAGCCGGGTTGAGGTTGAGCAGTCCAGTAATTGTTTTCATCGTCCCAGAATACTCATAATCA
>JAXGXQ010000002.1:0-317635 GCA_040772685.1 Clostridia bacterium
AGCTTCTTGCTGACTGAAGTCCGCTACACCAGCCTCCTCAAGAAGCATCCCAAGGAGATGGTGGACAGGATTTTTGCCAAGGCTGAGGCCGATGCCCAGGAGCGTTACCAAACCTATGTACGGAAAGCCGCGGAAATTTAAAACTTTCTGCTAAAACCGGCGCTGCGGCATCAGGGAAACAATTATGAACTGCCGTGGACAAAGCCGCGCCGTTTAACGGCAAGTCAGATCATGTTATAATAAAGACCCCGGTCTGAGGATCGGGGTCTTTATTTATCGCAAAATATTCTGGAGGAATCATGCAGATCGAAGAACATCAGCGACTGTTGCTTTCGGACACCTTAGTGCCTGATTTGTTTATTTTGGAACACTTGCCGGCATTAAGCGGGCTGGCTGTTAAAATATACATCTACGCTTTGCTCTGTACACGCAGCCGCCGAACGCTGACAGAAAGTGACCTGGCCCGCAGAATGGGTGAGGAAAACGATATGATCAAAGCCGCCCTGGCGGAGCTGGCCGCGGCTGAGCTGATCGAGCTTCGTGACCGCGGCTTTTCTTTCATTGATATTAAGGCAACAGAAATTGAAAAGAATTTCCGCCCCCGTACAACGGCTACTCCGAGCGAGGCTGTGGCGGCGCAAAAAGCTTTGCCGATCAGAGAAAAACTGATGTCAGATATCGCCAAAACATTTTTCCAGGGCTTGATGTCCCCCTCCTGGTACAGCGAAATTGATTCTTACTTCGATCGCTTTGGCTTTGAGCCAGAAGTTGTATATGCTTTGTTCCAGGAATGTGCCCGCCGCAATAAACTTAACAGTAAAGCCTATATCGCCAAGGTTGCTGAAAACTGGGCAGCAAGAGGCATAGTCACTTATGCGGACCTGAACCGTTACTTCCTTTCCTACGAGCAGGTAACGAAAATGGGCAATAAGATTGGCCGTAAACTGCGTCGCAAAATGACTGAATTTGATTTAGAAAAAGTTGCGCGCTGGATCGAACAGTTTGGCTACGATTACGATGTCATCGAGATCGCATTACGCAAAACATCCCGTCTGGCTAATCCCAGTCTGGATTTTGCCGACCGACTGCTGACAGACTGGTTTGCCAACCAGCTGCGTGATCCTGCGGCTGTCAATGCCTACGAAGACGCCAAAGCCGCTAAGCATGCCGCTGAACGTCAGGCCAGCCGCAGCGCGCCTCGTGAAAATGGCAGTGCCAGCCGCCGCAACGTGGGTAATTTCGAGCAACGCGAGTATAGCGAAGAATTTCTGGCAGGTCTTTACGAAACCATTCCTGATTCAGCGGAAGAGGAGCAGAAATGAACCAGTCTATCTATCGCCGCCTGGCCGCACAATACGACCTGCTGCGTCAGGAAGCGATTAACCGCCGTGAAACTGAACAGGCAGCGGCCTGGGAAAAGTATCCGGAATTAGCCCGGCTGGATCGTGAAATAGCTATTGCCGGTGCGGATCTGCTGCTGGAAACAATCGACCCCAGCCGTGAACCAACCGCTGCGGCGCGCAAAGCCGCTTTGCAGGCCGAACGCGAAGCTTTTCTAAAAGCTAAGGGACTGCCCTTAACCATCGGCGAAGTTGTCTACAATTGCGCCGCCTGTCAAGACACTGGTATTGTCGACAAGCAACGCTGTAATTGTTATCGGGCCCGCTTGATTCCACTCCTTTCTGAATCCGCCAATCTCAACCATCTGCGTACTGCCCGCTTTGAGAATTTCGATGAACAGTTATTTTCGGATCAACCAGATCCACGACGTTACCAGAGCGAGCTGTCGCCCCGGGCAAGTATTAACGGTATCCGTCAGGCTTGCGAACGATTTGTTCAGGATTTTGAACAGGCACAAACGCGCAATCTGTTTTTTGTGGGGAAACCCGGCACAGGAAAAACGTATCTGATGGCGTGTGTAGGCCATGCTTTGATCGAACAAGGCCGTACAGTTCTGTATCTGCCGGCAGCGCAGTTGTTTGATGCGCTGGCCGAGTATCGGATTCTGTCTACAGCCTATAATCCTGACGAGTTGCGATTCGAGCGCAGTACTGCCCTGCAAGAAGCGATTTTTAATTCCGAACTGCTGTTGATCGATGACCTTGGTACGGAATTTACCAGCGCCGCCCGCTATCCCGAATTACTGCAGGTGCTTGACCAGCGGACAGGTACAAGCAGGCGCACCATTATTTCATCTAACGTTGAAGCCAGCCTGATCCGCGAATTATATGACGAACGTCTGCTTTCCCGTCTGTATGGCGGCTTTGCTGTATACCGCTTTATTGGTGAGGATGTTCGCTTTGTCCTTAATCAGCGCCGTCGTCAGGGCTCAGCAAGGGGCAACACAAATGATTGATGCTGTATCATCGCCAATGACAGTGCCTGCGACCGCCCCACGCCTGCGCTGCGGTACTGACCTGATTCGAATCAGTCGTATTGCCAGGGCCTTTGAAAGGCAAGGGGATCGCTTCAGCTCCCGGATCTACACTGCCTCAGAACTGGCGGATTGCGGCTGGCCTACAAAAACTCGAATTGATTCGCTTGCTGTCCGTTTTGCCGCCAAAGAAGCTGTGTCTAAAGCTTTAGGCACAGGCATAGGCCCGCGTGGCGTCCGCTGGACTGATATTCAAATCGTTCGGGTTACCGGCGATGCACCCCGGGTTCAGTTACAAGGTGCTGCCGCTCAGCGCTATTTTGAGCTTAAGGGCCAGTCGATTAGTATCAGCATGAGCCATGACGGTGATTTGGCTCTTGCTTTTTGTGTGCTCGACTGTGCTCCCTGAAGGAGAAAAATTTGCCTTTCTGGTCAAAAAAACGAAAACAAAATACTCGTCTGAATGACTATGACGCCCCCCGCGATGTCTATATCGAGCCGACCCGGCGCGACATCCCATCCTGGCTGCTGCCATTAATTATATTTCTGCTGATTGTCTTGATCGTCTTTTATTTAGCACCGCGGATTACCACTAGTGTTATCCAACTTTTCAAACCTGCAGCTGCTACCGGTGATGCTGTGCTGGACGATCTCTACGGCGAGGAAACTCTGGTTGTGACGGAATCTGTTGCTAACCTGCTGGCTGATGATGATCTTAAATCCAGCAGGGTCGCCCAGGCTCTATATAACGAACCAGTAACTCAACTAAAAGAGCAGACTAATTTTGGCTTTACAGCAGTGCGGCTGCGAGACGGCACAACCGGCTATATGTTCAGCGATCAACTCACTGACTATCGCGGCTCAGTTGAACCAGCAGGACACAGCTACCGCCTGGTTATAACTGCTGCCAGCCGGCGTGTGATGTCACATGCCAGCCGCGGTACTCTGGTTGCTGAAGTTATGATGGGGACTGAATTGTTTGCTGACTATCGTGGCAACGGCATCTACAGGGTGCATTTGCCCGGCGGCGGCAAAGGCTGGATCAGCGATGAAGGCACTGTTGCTTTGGGTATACACGAGAAGCTTAAGCCGCCTGCGGATCTGGAACGCTACTTTGTCAGCAGCGCCATGGCATTTCATAAAGTAACCCGCCTGGAAAACGGACTCAGTATCCGAGGAGCCTCCAGCTCTGGAATTGCCTACATTGCCGGATTGGTTAACGGTGTTGATTTACCCCGCAGCCTGGCATCGCTCTATACCACGGGTACCCCGATGCCATTCAGCCGTGATGCGGAAACCGGACTGCTTTCAACGTCAGACCTGCACACAGGTGACCTGGTTTTCATGGCAGCTACTGTTAACGGCAGCGAAGCACAGGAGATGGGGATTGTAATGGAGGACGGCCAGCTGTTGATGACCAGGCGCGGCTCTACATCTGTCCGCCTGATCAATCTGGATCAGGAACCTGAACTTAATCGCCTGATTATCGGTATCCGACGGGTGTTGCCTCAACGTTGACCAAAACCTCAGAAGCTAAAACCAACGCAACAATTAAAACTAACGTAACAATAAAAAAGAACCGCTCGTTTTACGAACGGTTCTCGTTTTGTCGTATTTCCTGTCTGGAGCTTATCCAGCCCGGGCTGTGCAGTCAGCATCAAATAAACTAAGCTGACATCAGCGCGGTTTCCAATTCCGACTGCTTACGCTCTGGTAACGCAGTTGGAGCGGAGGCACCTGGTGCAGACGTGCATGGTTTTGGGCGTGCCGTCTACCATCACCTTAACGGTACGGATATTGGCTCTCTGCTGAGTCAAAGCTCTTCGGGAAATCTGCGAACGTGTGATGCGGATCTTCCGACCGAAGAAAATATCTTTCTCACAGACATCGCATTTCGCCATCCTGATCACCTCCTTAATGGACTTGCACTCAAACGTGCAGACAAAATGTTACCATATCACGTGCTTTATTGCAAGTGAAATCTAAAGTAAAAACTTAAGCGATTGCGTCTTTCTCATGGCTGCGCGGCGCAGCTACCAGGACTTCCTGAATGGGGGTTAGTCCCTGAGCAATTGAGCCTGTGGGGCAGACTGCCCGGCACTTGCCGCACTGGGTACATTTTTCCTGATCAATGACAGCAAGCGGACCATCCATTGTGATGGCGTCATCTTCACAAACCTTAAAGCATTTTCGGCAGCCGATGCAGCCAATGGAACAATTTTTACGGGTTTGCGCGCCGGGCCATTTGTTGCGGCAGCGAACCGCATAGGTATTAAGACGTTTGGGAACCATGTAGATCAGATTCTTCGGGCAGGTTTTGACGCAAAGCCCGCAGGCTGTACACAAATCACGATCGATCACGGCTATGCCGTTTTCAATTGTAATAGCCTTGTAGTTACAGGCAGCAACACAATCGCCATAACCCATGCAGCCGTAGGTGCAGGAATTGGGGCCCGAGAAAAGGCCGTGAGCGGCAGAACAGCTCAGGGTACCGGAGTACTCATAGCGTTTCTGAGTGTAGTCGGTTGTGCCCTGGCACATCACTTGTGCAACCTGTGCAGTAAAATCGGGCTCAGGTTCGCCCAGCGCAATCGCAAGGTCGTACGCAACATCAGCACCGCCAACAGTACAGAGCGCACAATCAGTAGTTAACCCATCCGTCATTGCTCTGGCGTAGCCGTCACAGCCTGAGTAGCCACAGGCACCGCAATTGGCGCCTGGCAGTATACCGCGGATTTCGTCAAAGCGTTGGTCCTCAGGTAAGGCAAAGGCATTGGCAACGAGTACAATTACAATTCCGAGTACTGCTGCCAATACCGCAGTAATAATTATCGGCAGAGCAACATTTGGTTCAGTTGCAGTTAATGCAAACAGCATGTTCATCAAAATATTCCTTTCATGCGTTTGTCAGGTAACAAGACAGTGTAGTCTGTTCCCCTTGAAATATTTCAGGCAAACAGTTTCTCAATCAAGCCTTTGAAGCCAAAGAAAGAGATAGAAACGAGTGAAGCAGAGATCAGGGTGATAGGGAGACCCTTAAGCGCTTTGGGAACATCTGCATGATCGACTTTGCTGCGCACACCCGAGAACAGGAAGAGCGCCAGCATGAAGCCGAGTCCGCCGCCCAGGCTGTTAACCATTGCCTGGCCAAAACCATAGTTCTGGTCAATGTTGAGAACGGTAACGCCCAGTATAGCGCAGTTGGTAGTGATCAGGGGCAGGTAGATACCTAGCGCCTGATAAAGCCCAGGCATGGACTTCTTCATAATTGTCTCAATGACTTGAACCAAAGCGGCGATAATCAGAATAAACAGCAGTGTCTGCATGTATCCCAGCCCAAACGGCTCCAAGGCGTATGTGTATATCGGCCAGGTCAGAGCTGTTGCCAAAGCCATAACAATAATTACGGCACCGCTCATGCCCATGGCATTTTTCAGGCTATTGGAAACACCCAGGAAGGGGCAGATGCCAAGGAACCTTGAAAGGACAAAGTTATCAACGAGAATGGCGCTGAACAGTATAATAAGTAACTGAGTCATTTCGAGTCACCCCTTTCCTTGGTAGGAGCCGGTTTGAGGCCGGCGTTAATTTCTTTGTTCAGGCTGGCACCAAGGCCAAGGCCGCAGCCTCCACACTGCATGCAGGCATAGGAACCAGGTTGAGCAGTTGAGCAAAGTTCGGGTGCAACAGTTTCACTTTTGAGGATACGCTCAGCCAGCCACTGTGTAATAGCAACCAAAATACCGAATACGAAGAAGCCACCGGGGGGCAGAATCATAATCAGCATCGGGTTTTCGGAGATAACCGGAACCGGAATATCGTATATTGTGCCGTTGCCGATAATTTCGCGAATACTGGAGAAAATAACCAGTGCAGCTGTATAGCCAATGCCCATGCCTAAACCGTCAATCAGAGAGCGGAAGACGGTGTTCTTCTGGGCGAACATTTCAGCTCTGGCCAGGATGATACAGTTAACAGTAATCAGAGGCACGTAGATACCAAGCGATGCGTTTAAAGACGGCAGGTAAGTCTGCATCAGCATCTGAACAATGGTAACAAAACCGGCGATAATGGTAATGAAAGCGGGTATGCGTACTTTATCGGGGATAACCTTGCGCAAAGCTGAAACGGCGATATTGGAACCGACCAGGACGAAAGTTGCGGCCAGGCCCATACCGATACCGTTTTTCAGCGAAGTTGTTACCGCAAGGGTAGGACAAGTACCAAGAATCAGGCGGAAAATCGGATTCTCAACAATAAATCCCTTCGTGAATTCTTTAATAAGTGGTGTTTGTTTTTTGGGGGACATTATTTCACCTCCGCCGCTAGTTTAGTTGCAACCGCGCTGGCCTGGTTAATACTTTCTGCTACAGCGCGGGACGAAATTGTGGCGCCGGCGACGGCGTCGATCAGTACCTCACCGGCATCAGCCGGGTTGACTGTGAATTCTTTAGAAATCGATTCGCCAATAAACTGTTCATAAAAAGATTTGTTCTCAACCTTTTTACCGAGACCTGGCGTTTCTTCATTGGCAAGGATTTTGAGATTGCTGATTTCAGCTTCCTTGTTTATCGCCACCATCAACGGCAGGTTACCGGCGTAACCGCGATGGTGTGATTCGATCACAAAACCAATCAAGGCGTTGCTGGTGTCGCGTACGGCATACACTGCATCAATACCAGGGAATTCTTCTGCCTGGGCGCTGACATCGATTGGTTCAAAGGAGGCCGCGCTGGGAAACATTGAGTTGCGATCTGCTTCTGCCGCTTCAACTTCCAGCCTGATCCGGGTCTGGTAAGTCAGTTGATTGGTAAGCACGAGCAGTATTGCTGTTACCAGACAAATTATTGTGAGAATAATCGCCGGCATAAAGCCCTTATCCTTTTGCACTGGCTGCACCCTCCTTTGCTTTCTTCTGGTGGATAGCTCCCAATGGTTTAGGGATAGTCCAGCGGTCAATTTGCGGAGTAAGGATATTCATCAGCAGAACCGAGAAGGAAACACCTTCAGTCATACCGCCATATAGCCTTATAAGCGATGTGATCAAACCGCAGCCGATTCCAAAAATCAGTTTGCCTTTATTAGTGAGCGGTGATGTTACGTAGTCGGTAGCCATAAATACAGCACCGAGGAACAAACCGCCAGAGAGAATATGGTAGAGCGGATCCTGGCCGCCGATAGCGATCAGAATGCCGACAGTTGCTATGTAGGAAACCGGAATCTGCCAGCTGATAACACGACGCAGCAACAGGTAGCCGGCGCCAATCGCGAGGGCGAGAATTGAAACCTCACCGATTGTGCCGCCCTTCGCGCCCACGAATAATTCCAGGTAAGATGGCAGGTCAGCAGTACCGGGATTCTGCAGCAGATAAAGTGGCGTGGCAGTGGCGATCATGTCCGGCCCCGGTACAGCGTCGCCGATGACTCCGCCTAAACCCAACTGATGCAGCCGCTGGGCCAGAATTGCCCAGCGTGTCATATAGGTCGGGAAGGAAAGCATCAGCACAACCCGGGCAGCCATGGCTGGATTAACAAAATTGTTGCCGATACCGCCAAACATTTGCTTAACAATGACAATCGCAATAAAAGCTCCGATTATCGGGATCCAGAAAGGTACAGTCGGCGGCAGATTCAGCGCCAGCAGCAAGCCGGTAACGATAGCACTCAAATCGCTGATCGAGTTATAGCGCTTCATAACCCGGCGGGCAAGGTATTCGAAGAATACTGCCGAGCCTACAGTCAGCAAGATAATCAGCAGAGACTGCATGCCAAAAACAAAAATAGATACAGCGATGGTTGGCAACAGCGCCAGCACCACATCGAGCATTATACGTTGGGTAGATGAATTGTCGCGAATATGCGGGGATGCTGAAACCTGCAGGGTCATTGCGCGGCCTCCTTCATTCTTGCCTTATAAGTACGCAGATCACTCTTGCCATTGCGGATGCTCTGGACAAGGTAGCGCTTGGCAGGGCAGACATATGAGCAGCAGCCGCACTCAATACAATCCATAATGTGGTACTGCTCCAGACCTTCAACATCTTTGTTGCGGGCCATTATATCAAGATTCGTGGGCATCAGGCGCATAGGGCAGGCGTTTACGCAACGGGCGCAGTGGATACATTGAGTTTCCGGCGGAATCGCGGCTTCTTTTTTGCCAAAAACGATAATGGCGTTGTTTTGTTTGATGATTGTGGTATCGGGGCGGTCAACGGCGACACCCATCATCGGGCCGCCCATCAGAACTTTAGCGGGTTCTTCCATGGTACCGCCGGCTTCTTCGACAACATCTTTGATAACCGCGCCAATAGGCACGTTAACATTACCCGGACGCTTCAGGGCGCTGCCGTCCAGAGTCAGGCGCTTCCGAACCAGAGGCATTCCTGTCTCGAGGTATTTGTAAATAAAGCGGACAGTACTGACATTGAGCACCAGAACCCCGATATCATGCGGCAGCCCACCGCTCGGCACAGCCTTGCCGGTGAGTGTATAGATCATCATTTTTTCCGCGCCGGTTGGGTAGATAGTGCGGAGCCGGGAAACCGAAATACCCTCAGCGCATTTATCATCGACGCACTGGACTTTGATTTCGCGTTCCAGCAGATTGGCTGCTTCCGGCTTGTTATTTTCTACAGCTATTATTGCTTCAGGAATATCGAGATATTTCATGACCAGCAGGATGCCGTCAATAATCTCGCTGGGATGCTCCATACACTGCCGGAAGTCCGCTGTGATATAAGGCTCGCATTCCGCCGCGTTGACTATCAGAAGCTTTGGCTCCTTGCCTGCGGGAGGCGACAGCTTAACGTGTGTGGGGAAGGCGGCACCGCCCAGGCCAACCAGGCCCGCGCTGCGCACGGCATTAATAAAGCTTTCGCGGTCTGTAACCTCCGGAGGCTTTACTGATTCATGCCAGGTATATTTTAAGTCTGACTCGATTTCGACCACATCCACCGAACGGCCGTCAGCAGCGACTTCCCGGCGTACGAATTTTACAACACCGGATACACTGGAATGAATCGGCACGCTCATCGGGTGTTCGGCAGCTCCAATAAGCTGGCCAACCTTAACCAGATCACCTGGTTTTACAATACAAGTGCAGGGTGGCCCGATATGCATACTCATAGGTAAACGGATGGTTTTAAAGTTATCCAGGCGGATTGTAGGATTAAAGTGGGTGTTTTTGTTTCCCTTGGGATGAACGCCGCCGCTAAAACGAATATTTCGATCCATTAATTAACTCCTCTGCGAATCGGTCGGTGCATGGTAATAAGTCCGCGCCAGTCTTCCGACAATGAGAAGCGCGAACGGCTGCAGGTGATAAATAATAACCAAAAGCCAACAACTAGTATATCATACAAACACAATGCTTAAAACTTTAAAACTTCTGTGCAACTCGTCGGAATCGTTGTCGGAAATATTTTCGTCAATCTGCATAAATGTAACGCTTGAAACAAATATAAATCTACAAAAATGATTGCGTTCAGAGGCTTATGACCTTTTTAAATTTGGTTTAATTTTGCAAAAATGTAAGTTTTTGGGCACTCTTGACTGTATTCAGTTAAAAAATCGTCAAAACTGCAGACGTTAGCGCCGTTTTAGCTCTTTTTTGCAATTTTAAAGCAATTCACTTTCATCGCCGTTTGCCAGGTCAGAATCATTCGAAAAACACCGTAAATGCCAGCTCCGCAATCGTTTACAGCAAAAACCTGCGACCCTTCCGAAAAAGGGCCGCAGGTCTTGGTTTCAGTTCAGATAATCTTCAGGCGGAAAGTACCGGATCAGGAACAATCCGGTCTGGCCATTAAAACTACCACTGCATTTTCTGTGCTTTTTCGCCGCGCTGCTCTTTAACGTAAGCAGCTGCCGACATCCCGGCACGGGCGCCTTCGCCAACGGCCACCGCTACTTGCAGCAGCCCGCCGGTGCAGTCGCCGGCAGCGTATAAGCCGTTTAGACTGGTCTTCTGGTCAGCATCAACCAGAATTACTTTGCCGTCGTTTTCGATTCCGATTTTATTCGCGAGATCTACGGCATTTGCAGTTCCTTCGGCGACAAAAATACCGTCAATCGCCAGCAATTCACCATCTTCGAACTCAATACCGGTAACACGGTCATCATCGCCGACAACACGTGCCAGCTTACGATCATCCACCACTATTTTGTCGTTTTCAGGTTTGGCTGCGAGGGGGCGGCCATTGCTGAGAAGATGAATACTAGTAGCGAAGGGGAGCAGATCCTGTGCTTCATGCAGAGCATAGTCGCCGCTGCCGATCACCGCTACTGTCTTGTTCCGGTAAAAGAACCCGTCACAAACCGCACAGTAGCTGACGCCACGGCCCTCATAGTCGCTGATTCCCTTAACGGTAGCCTTTTTGCGCGGCATACCTGTGGCGATTATTAGAGCACTGCAGTTGTATTCCGCTTCGCTGGTATTGACAATAAATCCCTCAGTGACAGTGACGGCAGTAACTTCTGCAGTTTCAACCTTAACCCCGAGTCTTCGTGCCTGATCGAGTCCTGCTGCCAGCAATTCGGGCCCGTTCTGGGGTTCGACAAAGCCGTAATAGTTCTCGATCTTTTCGCCTCTGGACAGCGAGCCGGCGTCACGGCCGAGCAACAGAACAGAAAGCCCTGCGCGAACGGCGTAGATTGCGGCACTGGTCCCGGCAGGCCCGTAGCCGATAACAATCACATCATAGTTCATTGTACATACCCCCGAACGGATGGTTTTTCCGGTTATATTTCATTTAACCCAGAATTGCCTTAAGGTCAGCTTCTGCAGTTGTTGTCGGACGCAGGCCGAATTGTTCAACCAGAACGTTAAGAACTGTGGGTGAAACAAACGTCGGCAGTGTCGGTCCAAGGAAGATGTTTTTGACACCCAGCGCTAGTAGTGACAACAGTACACAAACCGCCTTCTGCTCATACCAGGAGAGAACGATTGACAGCGGCAGACTGTTGACATCGGTTTCAAAAGCGTCAGCCAGGGCAAGCGCTACCTGAATGGCAGAGTAAGAGTCGTTGCACTGGCCCATATCCATAATGCGCGGGAAAGGACCAATCTTGCCAAGATCAAGATCATTGAAACGGAATTTGCCGCAGGCCAGGGTAAGGACAATGCTGTCGGCTGGAGTCTGAGCTACGAAATCGGTGTAGTAGTTACGACCCGGCTTGGCGCCATCGCAACCGCCGACCAGGAAGAAATGCTTAACAGCTCCGGATTTCACAGCATCAACAATCTGGTCAGCAACGGAAAGGACTGTACCGTGGCCGAATCCTGTGGTGACAGTCTGACCGCCATTGATACCAGGCAAGCCGTCAAAAGGTTCAGCATAACCGCCCAGTTCGAGGGCTTTCTCGATAGCAGGTGTAAAGTCTTTTTTGCCGTCAACTTCGTCAATATGTACAAGACCCGGATACTCAACAACCGCTGTAGTAAAGACGCGGTCAGCATATTCAGGGCGTACCGGCATCAGGCAGTTGGTGGTGAACAGGAAAGCACCGGGAACATCGCGGAATTCTTTTTGCTGGTTCTGCCAGGCTGTACCAAAGTTACCTTTGAGGTGTGCATGTTTCTTCAGCTCCGGATAACCGTGTGCGGGCAGCATTTCGCCGTGGGTATAAATATTAACGCCTTTACCGGCTGTTTGTTCGAGCAGCTGATTGAGATCGTGCAGATCGTGCCCACTTACGACGATAAACGGGCCTTTGTCGATGACCTGGGTTACTTCAGTCGGAACTGGGGTGCCGTAAGCGCCGGTATTGGCTGAATCCAGAAGTTCCATGCAACGGTAGTTGGTCATACCGAATTCCATGATCAGGTCCAGCCATTCGGCTACTGTATGATTTGTGCCGACAGCACGCATACCGGAAAACATGCCTTCGTTGACTGCATCATCTGATTTGCCGAGAGCACGTGCATGGAAGGCGTAGGCGCCCATGCCGCGCAGGCCAAGCAGAAGCAGGGTGCGCAAGGCAACGATATCGGGGTCGCCGGTAAAAAGCTGATCAGGGCTGAGAATTGCAGTGGCAGAAGCGCCGGTACCGGCTGCTTTGCGCTGATCTGTAACAGATTCGACATGAGCGATCAGCTTCTGGATTGAGGGATCGTCAAAATTGACATTGGTTATGGTTGTAAAGAGTCCTTCCATCATCAGACGGGCGTCTTCGCCGGATACTTTCTGCCCCTCCATTGCCTGAGCGTAGCGGATCAGTGCCAGCGTTAATTCATCTTGCAAATTGGACGTAGTAGCTTCTTTGCCGCATATACCTTTAATTGTACAGCCTTTGTTGGGGACGGTTTGTTCGCATTGGAAGCAGAGCATCTTGTTAGACATATGAACCTCCTCATATTACCGGTCTCAATGGACCTGACATCATGATTATAATTTACCAGAACGTGTCTTGTTTTAATTTTCAATCGGAAACGATGCTGCCATCGGTTCCCAGTGTTACAACCTGCCAGGGAATCATTTTACCGCTGTTGATCAGAGCCTGTTTGACGGCCATTTCCAAGCCGCCACAGCAGGGAACTTCCATCCTTGCGACCATTATACTATTAATCTGGTTTACGCGAAGCATCTCAGTCAGTTTTTCTACATAACTGCCGGAGTCAAGCTTGGGGCAGCCGATCAGGGTAACACGGCCGCGCATGAAATCCTGGTGGAAAGTGGCGCGGGCATAAGCCGCGCAGTCAGCTGCTATAAGGAGCTTGGCGCCGTTAAGGTAAGGGGCGTTAACAGGAACAAGCTTAAGCTGCACGGGCCATTGGCGCAGTTCCGATTCCAGTTCAACGCCAGCAGAGGCTGCTGATGAAGGTGTGCTCTTGAGAACAGGGCGCTTTTGCGCGGTTTTCAAGGAGCGGGACTGACTGCCGGGGCATCCGCAGCCGAGTGCGGCTTCCACAGATTTGACGGATTCAGCAGCCTGCGCCTGAACCTGTGCATCCGGATGGTCGGGACGCAGGGAAAATTCCTCAGCTTCACGCTGTGAAATCGAAATGGCGCCGGTTGGGCATTCGGGCAGACAATGGCCCAGACCATCGCAATAGCTGTCAGAGATCAGACGGGCTTTTCCGTCCACCATGGCCAGTGCGCCTTCAGCGCAGGCGCTGACACATAGACCGCAGCCATTGCACTTTTCTTCATCAATCGTAATAATATCTCGGATCATACTTCCTCCTGTTGTTTGGGGTATTTATGTCTCGCTTTATTAACATCTTATTAATTGCTATACGTCTGCAAGTTAATTTTCAATTACTTAAGCCAAACGGGCATTTGTTTACCGCTAACAGTGTAATATAATTAGTTGAATTATTACGTTGCCTTGGCTACTAAAACTCAAAAATTTTTATCCGGAGGCCCCGATGTCAACAGAAAAACCATTATCTAAACGCCGCCTGCGCCCCAAAAAACAAAAAACCGCGGGTGCAGAAAAAACTGTGCCGCCTGATTCTCCGGAAGCCGCTTTGCCTGCTTTGCGAAACTGTGAGCTTTTCAAAGGTCACACTGATGAACAGATTCTTCAGCTCATGCCTTGTTTTTGCCCGCGGATTCAACTTTTCCGAAAAGATGAGGCGATCGCCATAGCGGGTCAGCCACAAAAAGTTTTCGGAATCGTTCTGACTGGTGAGGTTATGATCCAAAAGGAAGACTACGCTGGTAATCGCCTGATCATAGGAATTATGGGGCCAAGTGAACTCATTGGCGAGGTTTCAGTTTATGCCGGCACTTATCGCTGGCCGAACAATGTTTTTGCCACGACTGCCAGCACAGTTATGTTTTTACCATACGAAAAAATCAGCCAGCCTTGCTGTAATGTCTGCCAGTCGCACCAGTTATTAATCGGTAATATGCTTAGCATAGTTGCCCGCAAAGCAATCGCCATGAATAACCGGATCAATTACCTGAAACTGCGTGGTATGCGGGAAAAACTTGCTGCTTACCTTTTTGAACAGCAACTCCAGGCGGGCAGTCACAACTTTATGGTACCCCTTAAGCGCGAAGAACTGGCTGACTATCTGAATGTCTCACGTCCTTCAATGTCGCGCGAACTCAGCCGCATGCGCTCCGAAGGTATTATTGATTTTTATCGTTCTTCCTTTACCATCAAAGATCTCGATGCTTTGCGCCAGATTTAACAAGTGGCGCCGAAGCTGGCGGCTCTGAAACAAGCTCAGCGGTTGCTTTAGCTGATTTCGCCGACATAGTCAAAACTGCCGATACGCTAACCGCTGCTCTTGGCGGGGCAA
The DNA here is from genome assembly GCA_040772685.1 of Clostridia bacterium. Taxonomy (GTDB): domain Bacteria; phylum Bacillota; class Clostridia; order Saccharofermentanales; family UBA5734; genus JAXGXQ01. The sequence continues at coordinate 14,628 of JAXGXQ010000002.1, forward strand.
AGCTGCTGGTTGGCTTTCGCCCGGAGGGACCACTGCCGTTGCCTGGGCAGAACGATCCACCAGTTGGCCTGGCTGAATACACTGACTTCATTATGCTGCGTGCTCCCGCCTCTGCGATTGCAGCCGAGGCGTCAAAACTTAACCCCAAAGTTCAGAGTCCAGTTCCAGACTGGCAGCGCGTCCGGATTACTACTGACCGGATCGGGCAATTTATCGAAATTCATCGCAGATCGATGGCAGGTGTCGCCAATGTACCTGTAATGGATAAAGCCCAAGCCTATGAGCTGATCGAAGACAATCAGGTTGATCTGATTGAGCTCAACAATGGGGAGGCAGTTGGCTATATCAGCGTTTTAATTGATAACACTGCCCATACAGCTGAATTTGAGCAAATTGGCATATTACCTGAATGGCGCAGTAAAGGCATTGGTCGGGCGGTGATGCAGAAAACCGCGGCTGAGCTTGCAGCGGCGGGGATTGAAACCTTGTTTGTCCTTGTTGCGTCTGTAAACACAAAGGCCAGGGCTTTATATGAAAAGCTTGGCTTTGGCGAACCGACTTTATACTCCAGATGGTTTCAAAAAAACCTAACGCCAGCAGAAATCCCGACCCCTGAACAATGGTCCGCCCGCCAAAAGCAACCTGAAATCGTGATATGATTAAGTGGCAACTATTTATTAATCGACCGGTTAAATCAACTGCATGATAAAAAATATTAACTACAAACAAACAAGCATGTTAGGAAAATATTCCAAGGAGATAACGCCCATGCATGATCCACGACTCGATAAACTAGCTTTCGTTCTGATGAATCACTCTACTGCTTTGCAGCGGGGTGAATACTTTCAGGTTAGCGCCTCGATTGCGGCCAAACCCTTGGTAATGGCTATTATCCGGCAGGCAAAGAATATGGGTGTTTATCCTGTGATTGAGTGGCAGGATGAAGAAATTTCGCGGTTGCAGTATGAACTGTTAGATCCGGAATTACCTGAAACAACCAGGTTTCTGGAGCGGCGCCGCGATTGGGACACAGTGCGCTGGCAGGATCTGGCAGCCAATATCACAATCCGGGCAACGCACAACGATCAGGAGCTCAGCGGTATTCCAGCTGAACGATTGCAATTAAATTCCCGAATCAACCGATCGTTGAAAGACATAATTATTAATGAGCGACGTTGGGTACTGGTTGATTATCCTACGCACAGCAGCGCCCAGAAGGCCGGCATGTCGTATGCCGCTTACTGTGACTTTAACCTGGATGTAGCTTTGATCGATTATGACAGTCTGTACCAGGCCGAGTTGAAGCTGGCTGCACGACTTGACCGCGCTGACAAGGTTCATATCCTGGCACCGGGCACCGACATCCGCTTCTCAATTAAAGATATGCCCAGCGTCTGCTGTTACGGCCGCCGCAATGTTCCTGACGGCGAAGTTTATACAGCACCTGTCATGGGTTCTGTTGAAGGCGTCATAACTTACAACGTCGCTTCAGAATATTTCGGTCAGACTTTCCGCCAGGTCCGTCTGGAATTTAAAAGCGGCAAGGTTATCCAGGCCAGCTGTGACGGTAATAACGAACTACTGAACAAAATTCTGCAAACCGATGAAGGCGCTTCGGCAATTGGCGAATTCTCTTTTGGTGTCAATCCGATGATTCGCGAACCGATTGGCAACACACTTTTCGACGAAAAGATCTGCGGGTCCATTCATTTCACACCCGGTAATGCCTACGCCAAGGCTGATAACGGCAACCGTTCCGCTATACATTGGGACCTGATCCAAATTCAACGCCCGGAATATGGCGGCGGGGAAGTCTGGCTGGATGGTGAACTGGTGCGTAAAGACGGCATTTTCCTGCCGGAGGACTTGCTGGGGCTGAATCCCGAAAATCTTGCGCCTGGTCGCTAAATTAAATATGATGTCTAATAACTGGAGGATGCTGCAATGCTGGATATTAATCTGATTCGAGAAAAGCCCGAGTGGGTGCAGGAACGCCTGCTTGCCAAGGAATATGAAGTTGATTTCACAGAGTTTCTGGAGCGTGACGCCCGGCGCCGGGAATTGATTTTTGAAGTTGAGAATTTGAAGGCCGAGCGAAACAAAACTTCAGCTGCGATTCCGCAAATGAAAAAAGCCGGTGAAGATGTTTCAGCTACACTTGCTCGTATGAAGGATGTCGGCGATGAAATAAAACGGCTGGATAATGAATTGGGCGAACTGGAAAAGACTCAGCAGGATTTTATGGACGCGCTGCCGAACATTCCGGCCGACGATGTCGTTGCCGGCGGTAAGGAAAACAACAAGGTTGTTCGTGTCTTCGGTACACCGCCGGATTTCGGCTTCAAACCCAGCCATCACGTGGATATCGCAGAACGCCTGCAGTTAATCGATTATACCCGCGGCGCCAAACTGGGAGGCAGCGGCTTCTGGATTTATCGAGGTGATGGTGCCTTAATCGAATGGGCTCTGCTTAATTACTTCATTGAAGAACACTTAAAAGACGGTTACGAAATGCTGTTGCCGCCGCACATTCTTAATTACGAATGCGGATATACCGCAGGTCAGTTCCCGAAATTCCGAGACGATGTTTTCCAGCTGCGTAATGATGACAGCGAAGACTTTACCCACTTTATACTCCCAACAGCGGAAACGGCTCTGGTGAATCTGTTCCGTGACGAAATACTGGATGAAGCAGACCTGCCGAAAAAACTCTTTGCCTATACACCCTGCTACCGTAAGGAGGCCGGCAGTTATCGAGCAGAAGAACGCGGCATGATCCGCGGTCATCAGTTCAATAAAGTTGAAATGTTCCAGTACGCGCTGCCGGAGAAATCTGATGACGCGCTGGAAGAACTTGTCGACAAGGCCTGCGCTCTGGTTGAGGGCCTGGGACTGCATTATCGTTTGAGCAAGCTGGCTGCAGCCGATTGCAGCGCTTCAATGCGGAAAACTTACGATATTGAAATCTGGATCCCCAGTATGGACGATTATAAGGAGGTGAGTTCCGCCAGTAATGCCGGTGATTATCAGGCACGCCGCGGTAATATGCGCTTCCGCCGTCAGAGCACCAATCGTCCGGAATTTCTGCATACGCTTAACGCTTCCGGTTTGGCCACGAGCCGCATTCTACCGGCAATACTTGAACAGAATCAGCTGGCAGACGGCACTGTTCGGATTCCTGAAGTTTTGCGAAAATGGCTGGGTGGCCGTGAAATCATCGGCATACCCGTGAAAAACCGCTGACTGCGCACCACCGCTTTGCTGCATTAACGTGCAACCTGATAACGGAGGGGATTTCATGCTTGTAAGAAACTGTTCCGGAGGCGTCGTTTTCTACAAAGACAAGGTATTATTGCTGCGCAATGAAAAAAACGAATGGGTGTTTCCGAAAGGTGTGATTCGAACTGGCAATTACCCTGATGAAGTTGCTGTACAGCGAGTCAAGCTGGAAGCCGGAGTTGAGGCCAGAATCATATCCGCAGCTGGCCGGACTAATTATGAGTTTTATTCTATAACCCGCCAGCGCCCGGTATGTAATAAAATTGTCTGGTATATTATGGAAGCTGACGATGAAACTGTTACACCCAGCGAAGCGAATAATTTTTCCGAAGGCAAGTTTTTCACGCTCGAAGAAGCTTTGGAAAAAGTTACCTACAGTCAGGACAAATCACTTTTGATGTTGTCCTACCAGAAATATAAGGAACTAGTCTGAATCTTAGTGAAGGATCAGCCCTACAATCGACTGGCCTCAGAAGCCCGTATAGAATTTACTGAGCAGCGTTCGCGCTTTATCGGCCTGGGCCGGCCGGTCGAGAACGAATTTGAAGCACTGGCTTATCTTGAGGCTGTGAAGAGTGAATTCCCAGACGCCCGCCACCATGTTTATGCTTACACTTTGAGCCGGGATCAGTTTTTGCAGCGTTTTTCGGATGACGGTGAGCCCTCCGGCACCGCTGGCGCGCCGGTGCTCAATATTCTGCAGCGTAATGGCTTATCACAATCTATTCTGGTTGTTGTGCGATATTTTGGCGGCATTTTATTAGGAACCGGCGGCTTGACCCGTGCCTATGGCAATGCCGCGGCCCAGTGTGTGCGCGCCGCTGGCATTGAGCACATGCTGCCTTGTCTGCACTTTCAAATAATGCTTTCTTACGCTGATTACGACGCTCTTTTGCGTTTGATACCAAAACTTGGAGGCCGCATAAACAAAGTAGATTTTGGGCTGGATGTTGAAGCTTTGGTATCGGTTCCGGTGGAGCAGGCCGAGGATTTTCTGTTTCAGGTTGATGAACTCAGTCGGGGCAGTGCCCTGTTAGAAGAAAAAGGCAAGGGATATCTGGCGGAAGCAGCTGAAGTCCCATCAGCAGAATAATCTGTTTATATCTGAGGCGGAAAATACCACTTATTGCAACGGACAGAAGTAACCACTACTGGTCAGCAGGACTGAACCAAGGCTGCCACCAAGAATACGCCTTGGCTTGCCGTATTTTGCGACAGCACGTATAATTATTTAGTATTTCCCGCCCGAATCTAGGAGGACAAAAATGGCAGGTCATTCAAAATGGAACAACATCAAACGCAAGAAAGGCGCTGCTGACGCTGCAAAAGGCGCGATTTTCACCAAGATCGGCCGCGAAATCCAAATGGCTGTTAAACTTGGCGGCGGGCCAGACCCCGAGAATAACAGCCGTCTGAAAGATGCGATTGCTAAGGCAAAAGCAGCAAATGTGCCTAACGAAAATATTAACCGCAGCATTAGTAAAGCGGCTGGCGCCGGCGAAAATGACAACTTCGAAGAAATTGTCTACGAAGGTTACGGCCCCGGCGGTGTAGCTGTTATGGTGCGTGCACTTTCAGATAACCGCAATCGCACAGCCGGTGATGTCCGTCATATTTTTGACAAGTTCGGCGGCAATCTGGGTACAAACGGTTGTGTAGCTTTCCTCTTCCAGGAAAAAGGTCAAATTTTGCTTGACCAGGAAGAGTATGAAGACGAGGAAGCTGTCATGATGGATGCTCTGGAAGCCGGAGCTGAAGACTTTGCGATTGAAGACGGCTACTATGTTATTACAACTTCACCCGAATCTTACCATAGCACCCGCGATGCTCTGGAAGCGGATGGCTATAGTTTTGCCGATACAATTCTCGGGCCGGTACCCCTTACCTGGACGGAACTTACCGATCCGGAAATGGTTGAAAAAATGGAGAAACTGCTGGAATACCTTGAGGATCACGATGATGTTCAGGAAGTTTTCCAGAACTGGGCAAGCTGATACCGGCAATTCGCCGGCAACCTGAAAATGAGGCGACAAAATGGCTGAACAGCCGGGAGCAGGACCGCTCCCGCCAAAGTCCATACCGCAGCAAAAGAATATAACCAATTCTGTGGACGCGGAACCGGCTGATACCAGCAAAAATATCCGCGGTGCTTTAAGCGGCCTCGGACGTTGGCGTAAAGCCACCCGCGCTGCGCTTGACCGCGCCGCTGCTGGTCCTTTGCCGGAAAAACCAAATGAAGACCAGGTGCTGCGCGAAAAACTTGCGCAAATCGGAGTGGTAGCTTTTATTGGCTCAAGCGGCACGGGTAAAAGCACCCGCGCGCTCATGGTCGCCCGGAAATATGGGATAGCGTATCTCATCGATGATGGTCTGCTGATTAACGGCAGTAGAATTATTGCCGGATCGTCAGCAAAAAAGGCTGCCTCCAAACTCGAATCCGTTCGCCAGGCGCTGTTTGCCGATGAAACCCGTGCCGCGGTTATGCGCCGTGCGCTGGCTGAGAACCAGCCGGCCACGCTGATGATTCTGGGTACTTCTGACGGTATGCTGGAAAAAATCTGCAACAATCTGTGGCTAAATCAGCCGTCCATGCTGATCAGGATCGAAGATGTCAGCAGTGAGCAGGAAATGCGTGAGGCCAAAGAAACCCGGCTGACTCAGGGCAGACACACAATCCCAGTCCCGAGTATGGAAATCAAGCATGAGTTCTCCGGCCACTTTGCGGATCCAATCTGGCGGTTGTGGCGGCGCCGAGACCATTCTGTCCCTTCCCAGTTGACTGAAAGTGAACGGACCGTTGTCCGGCCGACCTTTTCCAGCCTTGGCTCTTACTCCATATCTGACGAGGCACTACGCGATATGGTAGAGATTATTTTGCGCAGAGTTAAGGGTGTTGCCGGCCTGGTTGACTTTATGATCGTCAAGGAAGTATACGGTGTTGTAATCGAAATGGGCCTGGCATTATATTATGGCTTCAAAGCGCCGACTGTACTCGCTGAAGCCCAACGCCGGGTAGCAAGCCAGATCGAAGAATCAACCTCAATTACCGTTATGGCTGTCAATGTTAAGGCTATGCGTGTTGTTCATAACACCGCTGAATAATGTTTGAAAATTAATTTACAATCGGCAGAAAGGTTCAATAATGATGAAACGTTCCAGAATTTATGAGATGACTCTGATCGCGCTTTTTACGACGCTCACAATAATTGGTACACAAATAACAATCCCGCTTGCGTTCATTCCCATTACCATGCAAACGATGTTTGTGCTTTGCTCGGGTATGCTGCTGGGCAGCGTTAAAGGCATGCTCTCTCAGCTGCTTTATCTTGCGCTGGGTTTGATTGGGTTTCCAATTTTCGCTGGCGGCAAAGGCGGCCCTCAGATGATTCTTGCAGTGAGCTTTGGCTACTTGATTGGCTTTGTTGTGGCACCGCTTGCTGTGGGTGCAGTTCTGCGTGTGTTGAAAAAGGTTAACGTGTTTACCGTTTTTCTAGCCGGATTAGCCGGCACCCTCGTTATTGATTTTTTTGGTATTACCTATATTCTTACACTTTTTAACGCGTTTTCAGCTAAACCAATACCGGTTCCTAATGTTTTTGCGGCAATTCTGCTGCCGACCATTCCCGGCGATCTGCTCAAAGTAGCAATTCTCGCTTTAACAGTTCCGTATCTCTATCGGGTTCTTAGCCGGCAGAACCTGTTGCCCGTAAAAGTTGCTAACCTGTCGGGAAACAAGTAGTTTACTCAAAGTAACTCATACCGTAATTACTCATAGCATAGCAACTCAATACGCATATTTACTCATAACGCAAGGCATCTATTGGTTTCAGACCTGAGGCTTTAGCGGCTGGGTAAATGCCGAAGATCAGTCCGACCATGATCGAGAACAGCAGCGCAACCAGAGCTACCGGCATGGTCAGGGTAAGGGTGAAACCGACAAAACTGCTGGCTATGCGCAAACCGGCAACGCTGATAGCTACCCCGATTAAACCACCTGTTAAGGATAAAACGACAGCTTCGATCAGAAACTGTGCGATTATATCAAACCGCTGGGCACCTATAGCTTTGCGTATCCCGATCTCCCGGGTGCGCTCTGTTACGGAAACGAGCATGATATTCATAATGCCGATCCCGCCTACTAGCAGGGAAATTCCCGCGATGCCGCCCAGTAAAAGCGCCAGCAGATCAGTTACCTGGGTGATCGTGTCGAGCAGTGATGTTTGATTGAACACACTGAAAGCGTCTTCATCATTCAGCTCACCCAATAAATAATTATTGAGCGTTTCCTCGGCAGCGAAAACCTGATCAGGACTCGAGGCGCTGACATAGAACTGGCGCAGACTGGTTTGGCGCAACAGACGCGAAGCGGTAGTGTAGGGAATAATCACCTTGGTGTCGTTCGAGCCGATGACTGTTGTTCCCTGTTCAGCCAATAAACCAATTACAGTAAAGCTGTTACCGTCAATTTTCAGGTTGTTGCCCAGCGCATCCTGGGTACCAAAAAGTTCAGAGGCGATATCGGTGCCGATAACCGCAACTGCAGCCCTGGCGGAAAGATCTCCTGCCTGCAGAAAGCGACCGCGAGCCACTTCCAGGCTGCGGATTTCCGCATAATACTGGTTTGCCCCTTCAATCGAGCCGGTTGTCGAAAGACGGCCGGCTTTTACAGTTTTGGAGGTGGAAACCAGAGGTGATACGTAGCCGATGCCGCCCTTGCCGCTCAAAGCAATTACGTCGTCAGCATTAATAAATGTGGGTTTTTCTGTGCGAATATTTACTGAAAGCAAATTGCTGCCTAAGCCGCTGATGCTGTCTGTTACCTGAGCTGTTGTGCCCTGGACCATCGATATCAGCAATGCTACTGAAGCCACGCCGATAATTATGCCCAGCATCGTCAGGAACGAGCGCATTTTACTGCTGAATATAGCCATAAAAGCCATTTTGAAGGCCTGAGTAAGTTTCATTCTCGCACCTCCCGGCCAACATTCGTGTTTGCTGCGCCGGCTGTCTTCAAGTCTTCATCTGTAATTGCCAAATCCCGCCCATCGTCTGCGATCACCATACCGTCGGACAGCCGAATTCTTCTGTCAGCCAAATTCGCGATTGCCTGGTCGTGGGTAATTACAATTACGCAGTTGCCATTTTGGTGTACTCTGCTTAAAAGTGCCATAATTTCAGCGCCTGAGCGTGAATCAAGATTACCAGTAGGCTCATCTGCCAGTATCAGACTGGGCCTGGTTACCAGGGCTCTGGCAATAGCAACTCGTTGCTGCTGGCCGCCCGATAATTCATTTGGCCGGTGTCGCATGCGGTCCGCCAATCCTACTTCTGTCAAGGCTTCGCGGACGCGGGTCTTTCTATCACTGTGAGGCAGCCCCTGGTAAATCAGCGGCAATTCAACGTTCTCGTAGGCTGTCAGTTTTTGTAACAGATTAAACTGTTGAAATACAAAGCCAATACGGCGGCTGCGGATCAAACTCAGCTTTCGTTCGCTGAGTCTGGTCACTTCCTCACCATCCAGCAAATATTCACCGCAGTCAGCCTGGTCCAGGCAGCCGATAATGTTCATCATAGTTGATTTCCCGCTGCCGGAAGGGCCTATGATAGCAGCAAATTCACGATCGCCAACAGTAAGGCTGACATCTTGCAGTGCCCGCACAACGTTATCACCCATCTGATAGGTTTTGTAAATATTTCTCAGCTCAATCATCTATTCACATTGGTAAACGGATCTCTGCCATTACCACCGCCGCCAAAGCCAAAGTCCGGCTGATTGCTCGTTTGAATCGCGATTGCGATTTTATCTCCAGCTTTGACGCCACTGATAATTTCAGCGCCTTCATTGGTGGAGCGGCCAACTGTAACTTCAGTCAGAGAATCGCGCCAGGCATCATTTTCTTTGAGGGTGCCATCTGCATTCAATCCCGTAGCTAAAAGGACATATTTCCGGTTGTCGATTGTTTGTATTGCGTTCAGAGGAATAACCGGCACCTGACTGCTGGCGACAATCGTAATGCTGGCATTCGCGCTCATCCCGGCCAGCACATCGCTCGGGTCATCAAACAGAACCGTGACTGGATAACTGGCAACACCGCCGCTGTAGGTACTGCTGGCTGAAATCCGAGTCACTTTGGCGGTATAGGTTTTGCCTGGCAGGGCGTCAAGCGTCACACTGGCTGTCTGGCCGAGTTCAATCAAGGGTACGTCCAGCTCATCCAGTTCCATCGTCAGTTCAATTCGGCTATCGTCAATCAGTGAACAGATCGTCTGATCTTCATTTACCTTATCGTTTACCTGCAATTGAAGTCCGCTGACAATTCCATCAGCCGGAGCGATAATCGCCATTCTTTCAGACAAGGCCATTTTCTCGGTCAGGTCTGAAATCAGCTGATCGCGGGTTTCCAGCGCTTGTACATAATCCGGAGTCAGAACATTTTCCTGCAAACGAAGCAGAGTGTCGCCAACATCGATTGAATCGCCAACTTCAACGGAAACCGAACGGATAGTACCGCCAAGGGCAAGTACAGGGAAGGGGTGATTGATTTCGGTTTTGCCGCGGCCTGCTTCAACCCCATCCTGATTGCGCACAATTGCTTCGGTACCAACTTCGTAATTGTCATCCTTAAATTCAATTATTGTTTCGCCAGCAGTGGTTATTTCTCGCACACGGCCTGTTGTTGATTCCTCACCAAGTTCAATTTCAACTGATTGGCCGAGTGAAAGGACTGCAGACGGAGGATTTCCAGCGCCTGTGCCAGAACTGGAAGGTGCCAGACGAACCAGCATTTTTTCGTCAACTGAAATCAGAATCAAAGAACCATGTTCGTTAATTATCGCGTCGACTAAATCGTCTCGCGCAACATTCACTGTTTTAATCAAACCACCAACCGGGCTTGTCAGATTCCTTGAATCTGTCAAAGCAGTGAGTCTGCGGATATTCAGGTCAGCGCTGTTAAGTTCACTGCGCAGGCTGGCAATTTCCTTTTCCAGATCCGGCAATTCAATTTCAGCCAGAATATCGCCGCTTTTAACGCGATCGCCATTTTCTGCCTGCATGGCAACAACGTTACCCGTCTGCGGCACGTTTACACTTATATTATCGGCGGCTTCAACCGGCCCGCTGCCCTGAACCTTCAGCACGATATCCGAAAGTGAAACCGTTTGGGTTTCATATTTTTCCAGACTGGCCATAGCTGCCCGGCGTTCCCGGTTTTCGACAAATCGAACCAGTACCAGAGCCAGAATCGCTATTATTAGAATAGTAACTACTGGTGCAATCCAGCGTTTTCTCTTATTCATCTATTACAGCCTCCAAGGTGGTTTATTATCTGTATATTCTGCTCCCTGTTTGTGACCACAATATGTCATACTCAGCTTGCAGTCTAATAAATTTTGTACAGAAATAGCCTGAAAAAGCAAATTAGTCATTTATAGTATAATTGATAATTATTACACATCAGCTTTGAGGTATAAACATGACCACTTTAAAACAAAACAGTCAAACACTGCAATTGCAGCAGTTCGAGCTGCCGGCTTATGATGCGGCATTGCTGCCTCAGACGGAAATGGCAGATATCGACGCAAAGCCCAAACACTCACTTTTTGTCGTTCAGCATGATTGCCTTGGGCACGTAGCTGCACCAGAAGGCTGCAAGTTAATGGCAAGTCTGCTTGATCAGTTTGTCGAGTTGGAAGCCTTGCCGGCTGCAGTAATCCTGCAGGGCCGGGGAGTTGCACTGGCTGCACCTGATAACGCAGCGCAAGCCGCACTGGCTCGCTACATTTCGTTAGGGGTACGGGTTCTGATCTGCCAGAAAAGCGTTGAGGCTCTGCACTCTGACTGCCGGCTTGAAGGAAGTGAACTAGTTGAACAACGTGAAATTGCCAAACAAATAGTTTTGTATTCAGATATTATCTGGCTTTAACAGACGTCCGCTGCAGATAGAAGAGCCAAAAAAAGACGCCCTGGCCGGTTTTTGGTCAGAGCGTCTGTTAATGTCAATTGCAATTTCTTTATTACTTATTAAGATCAACTAAATCGTTGTTACTTATTGGGATCGTCTAAATCGTTATAGTCGTCTAAATCGTTGGGCTCTTCATTACCGGCTTCTTTTGCAGCGTGGGCAGCTTCCTCTTCCTGCTCGGCGATTAATTTATCCACCGCTTTGATTCGTCTTTCATTCAGTAAAAAAGCAAACACAATGGCAATCGCGAAGAGGACAAGGTATACATAAAACCAGACCGGAGTGGTACCTTTACTATTTATGACTTGTTTGATGCCTTCATAAAGAATATAGCCGCCGGCAAGCAGGGTTATCAGCCGCATGTTTGTCAGATGCCTGCGTCGCGCCATCGGCGTATTTCTTTCTTCATTTGATGTAAAAAATCCCATATGTGCTCCTCCGGCGATGAACGCGGCAATTAGTGGTGCGAAAATACCCTATCATTTTACGGGGATAAATCATATTATTCAAGTGCGTTCGAATTGACTTTTGCCGGAGTGAATGATAGTATTCTTTTTGCTGTGCGCAGTATGGAGAGTTGGCCGAGCGGTCGAAGGCGCATGACTGGAAATCATGTTTACGAGCAATCGTAACTAGGGTTCAAATCCCTAACTCTCCGCCACAAAGCCGGACCCCTGAAAACATATATTTTCAGGGGTTTTGTTATTGTTGAGGTCTTGCTGTTGCCGAAGATAGTTGACGGAACCGGATATTCTGGATAATTATGTGCCCGGTCCCCATTTTGCTTGAGACCTAAACAACAAACAATAGAATCAAACAGAACGTTCCTGCCAATGAAATGCTATAATTATCTTTCTGTTATGCTTATTTGAAGCCTGAGGATGGCGTAATTACGGAGAAACCATGTCCCTTGACTACGAAACACTTGAATTATTACGCAGGAACCACCCGGCCTGGAGATTGCTCAACGCCCAGCATGCCCCGTTGATCGCCAGTTTTCTGCACCGGGTTTTTATTGCGCCAAATGTCCGTCAGATGGCGCAGGCTGATCTGGTTGAACTACTTGAAGATACTTTATTTAACTTACGCGAACAAAGGGGCTCGGATGTCTTCAAGGGAACAGCGCAAAGCTATCTGAATGAATGGGCTGAAAATGATAAAGGCTGGCTGCGAAAATTTTATCTAGAAGGGACGGATGAGCCGTACTTTGACTTGACCCCGGCAACGGAAAAGTCACTGACGTGGTTGGACAGCTTGACTGAAAGGGCTTTTGTCGGTACAGAGTCACGTTTACTCACAATATTTGAACTGCTGCGGCAGATGAGTGAGGGGCGCGAAACAGATCCAAAGGTGCGTATAGATGAGTTGCAAAAACGACGTGATAGTATTGATGCAGAAATTGACCGGATTTTAGCTGGCGATATCCCGCTTTTGGATGATACAGAACTTAAAGATCGATTCCAGCAATTTCTGCAGCTGGCGAAGGACTTATTGACGGATTTCCGCGAGGTTGAACAGAATTTTCGATCACTTGACCGACGGGTACGCGAACGGATCGCACTTCGAGAAGGAACCAAAGGTGCTCTTCTCGAGGAGATTATGAACGAACGAGATGCGATCACGGATTCCGATCAGGGAAGAAGTTTCCGGGCGTTCTGGGATTTTTTGATGTCGCAATCGCGACAAGAAGAATTCAGCAGGCAAATAGAACAGGTTTTAGCTTTGGAGCCAGTTCAAGAGATGCAGCAAGGCCGCCGCTTGCATCGGGTTCACTATGATTGGCTTGAAGCTGGTGAACACACCCAGAAAATGGTAGCTAAACTGTCAGAGCAGTTGCGGCATTTCCTTGATGATCAGGCTTGGCTGGAAAATAGGCGCATCATGGATATTTTGTATAATATCGAAACCCGTGCGCTGGCACTGAGGGATAACTTACCAGCTGGTGATTTTATGCCTCTCGCTGATACTTCTGCTTCGATTGACTTGCCATTGGAACGGCCTATGTTCCGGCCTTCACTCAAACAACAACTTGAGAGTATTGTACCGGATCAAGGGGATGCTTCTATAGACACGGCGGCTCTTTATGCACAGGTTAGGATTGACCGCAGTGAACTCCTGAACTTTATCAGGCAAAAGCTTCAAACGGTCAGTCAGGTCAGTCTGGCGGCTGTGATTAAAGAGCACCCGCTTCGATACGGATTGGCAGAATTGATTGCCTATCTGCAGATCGTCGGGGTAGACAGGACGGGATTTGATGCTGTTGTGGATGAAGTAATTGAAGAACAGGTAAACTGGCTTTCTGAGACCGGGATTCACCGCCAGGCGATTCTGCCACGAGTAATTTTCCTAAGAAAAGAGATTGGCGCATACAGGCAAGGAGCAGATAATCATGATCAATGAACTTGACACAGGCACTTTAAATAATCCTGCTCAGGAGCTTTCGGCAGTGGCAGTTACACTGCTTAAAGGCATCCTTTACCGTGAAGACAATCAGGAAATGTGGCGTGTGCTGCTGAATCAACAGGCTGGCATCCAGGACTACATGTCAGTCATCGGCCTGGAGTTGATGCTTGACGAAGCGGAGGGCTATGCTTTCTTAAGGTCGCGACAGGGTCCGGATACGAACGATTCCAGTAAAATTCCGCGCCTGGTGGCCAGGCGCCAGCTTTCCTATCCGGTCAGTTTATTGTTGGCTCTATTGCGCAAAAGACTGGCGGAGTTTGATGCCGGAGGCGGCGAAACACGTTTAATACTATCTCGTGATGAAATTGTGGAGATGATTCAGATTTTTCTGCCGGCCGGCAGCAACGAGGTCAAACTGATTGATCAGGTTGATGCCACGTTAAACAAAATCGCCGAATTGGGATTTATCCGACGTTTGCGGGGGCAAGGCCAAATGATTGAAGTGCGTCGGATTATCAAGGCCTTTGTTGACGCTCAGTGGTTGTCTGATTTTGATGAGCGACTGGCGGAATACCAACAGATGCTGACTGGAGCCTTGGCGGGAGTTGAAGATGTCTGAACAAATACTTCTTGAAATGATGACCGATGACCAGTTAGCAGGTTTTCGTCTTCAACGCCTTGAGGTCTATAACTGGGGCACATTCACCGATCGGGTTTGGACCTTGCGTTTAGATAGTAAAAATGCCCTGCTTACCGGAGACATCGGGTCAGGAAAATCAACACTGGTAGATGCGATTACTACGCTGCTTGTGCCCGCTCAAAAGACTTCTTATAATAAAGCCGCTGGAGCTGACAGCCGCGAGCGTTCACTGCGCTCCTATGTCCTTGGTTATTACAAAACTGAACGTCAGGAAAACCTGAACAGCGCCAAGCCAGTAGCTCTTCGCGATTTCAATAATTATTCAGTCATTTTGGGCGTATTTTTCAATGCCGGTTATGAAAAGACAGTAACCCTGGCGCAGGTTTTTTGGTTAAAGGATCCTGCTTCGCCACCTGCCCGGCTATACACAGTCTGCGAAAAGGATTTGACTATAGCTGATGATTTTTCCGGCTTCGGTAACGAAATGATCGGTTTGCGCAAGCAACTGCGTGCTAAAGGTGTTGAACTTTTTGACAGCTATCCGCCCTATGGTGCTTTGTTCCGGCGCCATTTCGGCATTGATAATGAACAGGCTCTCGACTTATTTAATCAGACCGTATCGTTGAAATCGGTTGGCAACCTTACTACTTTTGTACGCGAACATATGCTGGAACCGTTTGATGTAAAGTCACGCATTAATGAACTAACGGGTCACTTTGAAAACTTGAACCGTGCGCATGAGGCTGTTCTTAAAGCTAAGCGTCAAATTGAAATGTTGGAACCATTAACAGCCGATTGCGATCGTCATGCTGATTTGCTGAAAACAACTGGCAACTTACGTTTATGCCGCGATGCTTTAAGGTCATGGTTTGCCGGCCAAAAACTTGAGTTACTGAAAAAACGCTTAGAGACACTTAAAGAAGAACTGATCAGGCATCATGCCGCCATAGAACGATATGAAGAAAAGCAAAGGGAGCAGCAAGGCCAGGTACGCGAGCTTGAACGCAGCATAACCCTAAATGGTGGTGGCAGGATAGGTATTCTGGATAATGATATCAGTAAGCTTCAGCTAGAACTGGATCGCCGGCGTAATAAATCTGAACGCTATCGCAACCTGGTCGAACAGCTTGGCTTGCCACCAGCCTCGACACAAGATGCTTTTCATACGCAACGGACTCAAATCGATGAATTACATAAAACCGCGCAAAATGATGAGGGACTGATTCAAAACGAAATTAACGAAACAGTATACGCTTTGGCTCAAGAGAAGCCGGCACTGAATCAGCTGAAAGCAGAAATCAAAGGATTGAGAGCCCGCCGCAGTAACATTGACGAAAAACAAATCGAGCTGCGCAAGCGACTTTGTGACGCGCTCGGGCTGGCAGAAGAGGAGATGCCATTCGCGGGTGAACTGCTGCAAGTACGTGAATCTGAGCGGGACTGGGAAGGCGCGGCAGAAAGGCTTTTACGCAATTTCGGCTTATCGATGCTGGTACCGGATCACCACTATTCGCGTGTTTCCGAGTGGGTTGATCAAACTAACTTGAAAGGTCGACTGGTCTATTTTCGCGTACGGGACGCAATGCGCGCCGAACAAGTTATTCTTCACCGGGATTCTCTGGTGAATAAGCTGATCGTCAAGCCCGACTCTCCTTTCCGGGACTGGATTGAACGTGAGATTTCGCACCGCTTCAATCTTGCATGTTGCTTGAATCAAGAGCAGTTTCGTCGTGAAGTTCGAGCGATAACACGGGCCGGCCAGATCAAATCGCCGGGTGAGAGACACGAAAAAGACGATCGCTATCGTCTTGATGACCGCAGAAGTTATGTTCTGGGCTGGAGCAACATAGATAAAATCAAGGCGTTGGATGCTCAGGCTGCTTTGCAGGAAAAGCAGTTGACAGAATTGATTGACCGCAGAGATTCACTGGCTGACAGACAAGCCATGCTCCGGGTGCGAATCAGCATACTCACCAAACTGAGTGAGTATATTGATTTCCGTGAACTTGACTGGCGGCCCATTACAGCTGCAATTGCACGGCTACAAGCGGAAAAGGCTGAACTGGAGGCTGCATCTGATTTGCTCAAGACGCTTACCACCCAGTTAGAAACTCTCAATAAAGCTCAGCTGGAGACTGAACAGTTACTCAAAGACAGGCAGGATAAAAGGTCAAAGATCGAGCAGATGATCAGCGATCGCAGCGGGCAATACGAAGCGGCTGATATAGTATGGAAAGACAAAACTCCAGATGAAGAAGCTTGTTTCCCCTGCCTGGACAATATGCGAGAAGAGGCATTAGGTAGATCACAACTAACCATAGATTCGAGCGATGCTCGTGAACGCGAGATGCGGGACTGGCTACAAGCCAAGATTGACGCAGAAGAAAAGAAACTCAGCCGTTTGGGAGAAAAAATAGTCCGGGCGATGACTGAATACAAACAAGTCTGGGTTCTGGAAACACGTGATGTTGATGTTCATCTGGCAGCTGGAAATGAATTCAGAATGATGCTTGATCAACTGAAAGCTGATGATTTGCCAAGGTTTGAAGGGCGATTTAAAGAGCTTTTGAATGAAAACACCATACGTGAAGTTGCTAAATTCCAATCCCAGCTCAATCGTGAGCGGGAATCCATCAAGGATCGCATCGCCCAGATTAACGAATCACTGACCCGGATTGACTATAATCCCGGCAGATACATCAGTCTGGAAGCACAGCCTGCTCCCGACAATGAAATTCGCGAATTTCAAGCCGAACTACGCGCCTGCACTGAAGGAACGCTGACCGGTTCAGAAGATGCCCAGTACTCGGATAGCAAATTTCTGCAAGTCAAGAAAATAATTGAGCGGTTTACTGGCCGGGTAGAATATTCTGATCTCGACCGGCGCTGGACAGATAAAGTCACAGACGTCCGTAACTGGTTCATGTTTGCTGCCAGTGAGCGCTGGCGCGAAGACAACACAGAATACGAGCACCATACAGACTCGAGCGGCAAATCTGGCGGCCAGAAGGAAAAGCTGGCCTATACAGTGCTGGCGGCCAGTCTGGCTTACCAGTTCGGCCTCGAATGGGGCGCTGTGCGTTCTCGCTCATTCCGCTTTGTCGTGATTGACGAGGCATTCGGAAGGGGCTCTGATGAATCCGCGCAGTACGGTCTGGAACTCTTCTCACAGCTTAATCTACAACTTTTGATCATTACGCCATTGCAAAAAATCCATATAATTGAACCCTTTGTAGCAAATGTAGGTTATGTACACAATGAAGATGGCAGCTATTCGGTTTTACGAAATATCAGCATTCAGGAGTATCATTTTGAAAAACAGAGGCTTAATGAATGAGATGGACTACGCCCGATGACTTGAAAAAACAGGTACAGAAGCTCTGGGACCGTGGTGTTTTACTATCCGAGATGGCAGGTCGGGAATCGCTCTTCCCACTGCGTCTGGTAATAAAAAGACCAACGTCAAGAGAATTGAGCGAGGAATTCACAGAAGTTCGAGATTGGATTGCCCGATTGTCCGCAAGTGCCAAATACTATCGCCTGGTTTGGCAACAGGTGAATCATCGAATTCTTGGCGTTAATCTGATTCCCGCAGAGATCTGGATTGATCAGCTTAGTGATGCCTTAAGCCTGATAGGTCGACAAAAATCAGCTGAACAGTTTGCTTTTATTCTGGAACAGACAAGGCTGCAACAACCGGAGCTGCTGCCCTGGCTGGCTAAACGGCCTTTACGTGCCCTGGAGTTGGCGCAGTCGTGGCCCCAGTTGCTCTCTGTTGTTGCTTGGTTGAAAAATCACCCCTGCCCGAAAATATATTTGCGTCAGATTGATTTGCCTGAAGTTCACACCAAATTTATAGAGGCACATCGCGGTGTGCTGGCGGAACTGTTTGATCTGGTTTTGTCGCTGGAACAAATCAATCTAACTGCTACCGGTACCAGCGGATTTTGCCGCCGTTACGGTTTTTTGGATAAACCGGCACGGGTGCGTTTTCGGCTGCTTGATCCCGACCTCCGGCTGTTACCTCAAGGTTGCGATCAAGATATCACATTAACTGCAACGGCCTTCGCGACTCTGGATCTGCCAGTAAGTAAGGTTTTTATCACTGAAAATGAGATCAATTTTCTGGCTTTCCCATTTGTACAGGACGCTATCTTGATCTTCGGCGCTGGCTATGGCTTTGATCATCTTGCATCAGCAAGCTGGTTAAATCAAAAGGACATTTACTATTGGGGCGACATAGATACACACGGATTTGCCATTCTCAATCAACTGCGCGGCTTTTTTCCACACGCACGTTCGCTTCTGATGGATCAGCGGACTTTGCTGGCACATCAGAATCTGTGGGTAGTCGAAGAGCAACCAGAGAGAGGGAATCTGACTCGCTTGAACACAGAAGAAGCTGAACTTTATAATCTGTTGCGCGACAATAGTTTGGGCAATAAGATCCGACTGGAGCAAGAACGGATCGGCTTCTGCTACTTAAAAGCAAAACTAGATCAACTGTAACTCTGTTGTCTAAATCCAGTAGCCATACTTTTTGATATAACGATTCTTCATCAGCTGCGCTGCCAGGAAGTAACCGGTTAGAAGCAATACCAGCCAGGGCATGTAGGATAACGGCAGCCGCATCATGTCAATGCCTTGCGCTGCTTCAGTGAACGCAACAAACAAGCTTACGATTGTTACCAGAAAGGTTGATACTACGAGCGGCCGCGAAGGCAGACTCTGGAGGAAAGGAATTTTTGCTGTCCGGATTATGTGGATAACAACTACCTGCGATACTGTTCCGAAAACAAACCAACCGGCATGGAACAGCAGTGCTGTTTCTGCAGTCTGCCAGCCAAATACCCAATATAAAACCGCGAAGCAGAGCAAGTCAAACAGCGAGCTCAAAGGCCCCATGCTGAACATAAACGATTTAATTGAAGTTGTATCCCACTTGCGCGGCAACCGCACGTAATCATCATCCATCCGGTCAAAGGGCATGCCTATTTGCGAAAAATCGTTGAGTAGGTTCTGAGTCAGGATTTGAACCGGCAGCATTGGCAAAAACGGTAAAAATACACTGGCAACGAGCACGGAAATCATATTGCCAAGATTGCCGGAGGTCGCCATTTTTATATACTTCGAAATATTTCCGAAAGTTTTGCGCCCGGAAATTACGCCTTCTTCTAATACCATCAGATCTTTTTCCAGCAAGATGATGTCAGCGGTTTCTTTAGCGATGTCAACTGCGTTGTCTACCGAAATACCTACATCTGCCTGCCTCAGGGCCGGCGCATCATTAATGCCATCGCCCATATAACCAACAGTGAATCCCATTTCCTGGAATGAAGCGACGACCCGCTCTTTTTGAATGGGTGAGAGCTTAGCGAAAAGATCACATTTGGCAACTGCTGCAGCCAGTTCCTGATCACTCATCGCCTCTACCTGTCCGCCGGTCAATACATAGGAGGTATCAACCCCAACCTTATTACAGACTTTAATCGCTACGCCCTCGCTGTCACCAGTGAGGACAACGGTGCGCACACCATGGTCTTTAAGTGTTTGGATTGCTTTGGCCGCGCTGGCTTTTGGAGGATCAAGAAAGCCAACGAACCCGATCAGAACCATGTTGCTTTCATCAGCGACACTGAACACATTAACTTCTGGCACTTCATTTTTCTGTGCTACTGCCAGAATTCGCAGGCCATCGTTATTATGCTTTTCATAAACCGACATCGCATGCTGGCGCGTTTCTTCGTCAAGTGCCGTTACCTCGCCATGCAGTTCAACGAAAGAGCAAATCGCCATCATCTCCTCAACTGCACCCTTGGTGATCAACTGGCGTTTACCTGTTTTATCCTCAACCACAACACTCATACGACGACGGGAAAAATCAAAAGGGATTTCATCAACCCGGGCATAATTTTCGTTGGCTGCATCGAGCTTGTATGATTTTGCCCGGTTAATAATCGCCACATCAATCAGGTTTTTAAGGCCGGTTTGAAAATGGCTGTTTAAATAAGCATGGCGAAGCACGCGCACGTCATCCTCGCCATGTACATCCATATATTTCTCCAGGATTATTTTGTCTTCAGTCAGTGTTCCGGTTTTATCCGTACAAAGAACATTCATCTCACCAAAGGTCTGAATAGCGCCTAGCTGACGCACAATAACCTTGTGCCTGGACATTTCAAGCGCACCTATTGCCAGGGTTGAGGTCATGATCACCGGCAGCAGCTGGGGTGTCAGGCCAACAGCTACAGAAATCGCGAACAGTAAAGCATTTGCCCAGTTGCCTTTAGTCAGGCCATTCGCTAGAAAAATTGTTGGCACCATAACTATCATCATGCGAATTAAAAGTCTGCTTACAGAAGAAACACCGCGCTCAAAGCTGGTCTTGGCTCGATCGCCGGAAAGTGTTTTGGCCATTGAACCGAAGTAAGTGCTATTCCCTGTTGCCAAAACAATCGCTGTGGCACTTCCACTGATAACGTTAGTTCCCATCAGACCGATTGTGCTCAGTTCTGTTACGCCAAGGGATTCTGCTGTTTTTAGTTCAGCATATTTTTCAACAGGCTGTGATTCGCCCGTCAAGGCAGATTGAGCGACGAAAGTGTCCTTTGCCTGCAAAAAGCGGACGTCAGCTGGAATCATATCGCCTGCCGAAAGCCAAATCAGGTCGCCAGTAACCACCTCGTCGAGAGGAATTTCAGATAAATTCCCATCACGCCAGACATGAGCCTTATTGGATACCATTTTCGTAAGGCTTTCAGCCGCGGAATTAGACCGCTCGCCCTGTATAAAAGCAACCAGGCTAGAGAGAAAAACCAGAGCGATAATAATAATTACCGTGACATAATCCGGACGGATTGCCATGACAACATCTGTAAAATACGTTATCGCGGCAATAATTAAGAGAATAATATTAAACGGATTAATAAGCGCGTTTAGAAAACGGTACAAAGTAGTGTTTTTGCGATCTGTAGTAATTACATTTTTCCCGCTATCCTCAAGCCTCTCTTGAGCAGTATTGGAAGTGAGGCCTTTGTCTGTTGTCTCGAGCTCTTGATAAAGCGACTGAGCAGGCATTAAGGCAAATTCATGCAAACGGGTTTCAAGCAAATCTTGTTTTTGCTTTTTTTCGACCGGACTGTCTTTTCTGAAGGCATTCATAGCAGTTATTCCTTTCCTGTTTGGGTTATCCGCAGGAAACACTACTAACTTTACTTTCAGGCTAAAAGCTTCAGGCCGCCCGTATATTGGCGCAGAAAAATCCAAGAAAGCAAAGTGAGTTTGGTTTCATTGAGGATTACAAAAAATTGGTTACTTCGTGGCAATGGGTCGGTATCCACCGTGTCACTTCCCTTCTGGATGATTCTATTGGTCCGCATTTGAGTATAGCCCAGTTCAGAGATTAAGCAACTTGTATCAGGTTAACTGAACTAAAGACATGTATAAATCGTACGCTTCCTGGCTGTAGCTGCATAAAATTACATCTATGAAGTAGTCCGAGTTAGCAGAAAGCCATTTGTTTATTGCCGCCAAGGCAATTGGCGCAGCTTTTTCTTGCGGATAGCCATAAACACCAGTCGAGATGCCGGGGAAGGCAATGCTGTGAATATTATGCTTTTTGGCCAGTTCCAGTGAGTTCCAATAACAGTTTGACAGCAGCCTTTCATCCTCAGGTCTGCCCGAGTAAACCGGTCCGACAGTATGAATTACATGATCAGCCTTTAACTTGTAGCCACCGGTGATTTTGGCTTCGCCAGTTTCGCAGCCGTTCAAGGTGCGGCACTCAGCCAGCAGTTCCGGCCCCGCTGCCCTGTGAATTGCACCATCGACACCACCGCCGCCCAACAGCGTCTTGTTAGCAGCATTCACAATCGCATCGCAATCCAATAAAGTGATATCTCCTTGTTCCAGCAGAATCCTGCTTCGCGTTTTGGAGCTAAAACGGGTATCATAAGACATATGTTGAATCTCCTTTCATGATCCATGATAGCTTTTTGCGGGGAGTGATTCTATGGCGATTGATTTTAAGAAAACCGAGAAAGAGTTTTATCTTCCAACCACTAAACCGGAGATTGTGGAAGTGCCGGAAATGGTGTTTTTCATGATTGATGGCAAAGGGGATCCGAACACCAGTAAAGATTATGCGGCTGCCGTTCAAACCCTCTACGGATTATCATATGCTATAAGGATGAACAAAAAATTGCCGGGTTATTATGAATATGTAGTGCCACCGCTGGAAGGCCTCTGGGCACTCGACGACGGCGGCGAATTTACAGGCAGCGGTGAAGCTGTCCAGGATAAAAGCAAGTTTATCTGGACAATGATGATCCGTCAGCCAGAATTTGTTACAACGGAATTATTTGAGGAAGCCAGGCAGGCTCTGGCCAGGAAAAAACCTGAGCTTGACACCGCGCCAGCAAGATTGGAAAAATTCACTGAAGGGCTCTGTGTCCAGGTTCTTCATATCGGCCCCTATGATGACGAACCGGCAACCGTAGCTGCCATGGCAGAATTTGTCGCCAAGAACGGTTATGTTGAAGACATGGCTGGCTCGCGCCGCCACCACGAAATCTACCTCAGCGATCCGCGCAAGGCAGCACCTGAGAAACTGAAAACTGTAATCAGGCATCCGATAGTTAAGCTGGGTTGATAGGAAAACCTCAATTGATGGTACATTAATATAAGCTGAAATATATTGGAGGTACAAACCATGCCGTACATCGCGATCAAAACTTATCCCAAAGACAAGGCTACTAAGGAACTGATGGCCGAAAAAATTAAAGATGCTGTCATCGAAGCTATTGGCTGCCCGCAGGAAGCAATCACAATTTCGATTGAAGAAGTAACACCTGAAGACTGGCAGGAAAAAGTATTCAAGCCTGAAATTGAACCCAAGAAAGACAGCATGATCTACATTTCAGGCAAGAAGTGCTGAGCAAATTTGGCAAATTTAATTAGTATGAATTCCAGTATCGCATACCCGCTTTGTTAAGCACTGACAGGAGTACAGCATGAAATATTTAGTCAATCCTCAGAATCTGCCGCCTGACAAGGACGCGCGCTCATTGCGCTACCGGGTCAGTGAACGGGAGTCAAAAATATTGCGCGATACCTATAAACTGATTGAGGCCGGGAAATCGCCTTCACAGCGGTTGACCATGGGAATCACTACCATCTATCCGACTGGCTCAACCACTGGCCACAGTCATGACGATATGGAAGAGGTTTATTATGTTGTTGCCGGTGAAGGAGAGATGGTCGTCGGCGACGACAGGTTTGCCATTCGAACGGGCGACTCTTTCTATGTACCGCCCGGTGAATACCATACAACCTTTCAGAGCGGTAATATGCCGCTGACAATCCTTTGGGTTACCGGGCAGGTAGAACTGCAAGAGCCTGTGGGTACTGAGGCCGAAAGCGCAATGGAGGATTGAGATGGGTACAGCTTATTTGCTGGGTATCGATGTTGGAACTTCCGGCTGCAAAACTGTTCTGATCGATCCTGAGGGCAAAATTCTGGCAGCTCATACCGTTGAGTATCCTCTTTATATGCCTGAACCGGGATGGACCGAACAGGACCCGGAGGACTGGTGGCAGGCGGCAGTTGCAGGAATTCGCAAAGCCCTGGCTGATTCTGGCGTGGCAGCTGAAAGAATTGCCGGCATTGGCCTTTCGGGACAAATGCACGGCATGGTGCCGCTCGACAGTGAAGGACAGGTTGTACGGCGGGCGATCCTCTGGAACGACCAACGTTCAGCCGCTCAGTGTCGTGAAATGACTGAACTGGCCGGAGGCTTGGACAGCCTGCTTGAATTAACAAACAATCAAATGCTGCCCGGCTATACCGGCAGCAAGATATTCTGGTTACGAGAGCAAGAACCGCAAAATATGGCGCAAATCCGGATGATCCTCAATCCCAAGGATTATTTACGCTACCGTTTAACTGGCGATTACGTCACTGAAGTTTCCGATGCTTCCGGCACAGGCTTGTTTGATGTACGCGAACGCCGCTGGAGCCAGACTCTGCTCGACCGTTTGGGCTTTGTCGCCAGCTTGCTGCCGCACTGTGTTGAATCAACTGATGTAACCGGTTCAGTCAGTGAGTCAGCAGCGGCTTTAACCGGTCTGAAGACAGGCACGCCTGTTGTAGGCGGTGGCGGCGACGCGATTGTCCAGACTACAGGAATGGGCATAACCAAGCCTGGTGTTCTGGGTATTACTATTGGTACCTCCGGGGTAGCCGCTATGGCTTTAGAGGATTTCAAACCTAATATCGGCGGCCGGCTGCAGGTTTTTTGCAACAACGCGCCCAGGCTGTGGCATGCAATGGGTGTAACACTGGCGGCGGGTGGTTCGCTGCAATGGTACAGAGACCAGTTATGCGAAGCTGAAATTGCCAAAGCTGAAGCTGCAGGCACAAGAGTCTACAATATTCTTGATGATCAGGCTGAGGCCGCGCTGCCGGGTAGCCGCAATTTATTGTTTTTACCTTATCTAATTGGGGAGCGCTGTCCCTATGCTGACCCCGATGCCAAGGGCGCTTTCATTGGGCTAACGCTGCACCATGGTAAAAAAGAAATGACTCGTTCTGTGATGGAAGGGGTGCAGTTCAGTCTGCATCAGGTGTTTGATCTGTTTACCCAACTTGATTCTGAAATCACAGCCGATCGCATTATTATGTCCGGAGGCGGCAGCCGCAGTCAGATTTGGCGCCAAATCTGCGCCGATATTTTCCAGGCTAATGTTCAAACCATCAGTGGCAGCGGTGAAGGCGGCGCTTTCGGTGCGGCCCTGCTTGCCGGCGTTGGCGTTGGCCTGACAGGCTCGCTGACAGATACTATTGACCGCCTCAGTATAGAATCTGAGACAGAGCCGAATCATGCCAACCGGGCCGTATATGAAAACCTTTACGAGGTTTATAAATCACTTTACCCGCTGCTGGCCGATTCATTCAAGCGTTTGTGAATTAGAGGAGCGAATTATGGGCGCTATTGTGGTTGTGGGCAGCATCAACATGGATCTGGTGGTTAATGTGGCTGCTATGCCCAAACCCGGTGAAACTGTAAGCAGTAATTCCTTTGCGCAGCAACCAGGCGGCAAAGGAGCCAACCAGGCCGTAACCTGTGCCAAACTGGGCGCTCAGACAACCATGATCGGCAGACTGGGCAAAGATATTTTTGGTGACGCTCTTTATCAGCATATGTCGGCGGTTGGCGTTGATATGGGTTGCATTATCAGCACCGAAACAGCACCAACCGGCGTTGCTCTGATTACAGTAGACGCAACCGGGGAGAATTCAATTGTTTTGGTGCCCGGCGCCAATGCTGAGGTGAGCGAAGGCGACATTTTGCGAAACCGAAGTATCATTGAATCTGCCAATGTGCTGCTTGCCCAATTTGAAATCCCACTTCTGACAGTTGAATCAGCTTTTGAACTGGCCCGAAGCAAGGGCGTGACAACAATTTTGGACCCGGCTCCCGCCTATGAAGTCAGTGATTCCCTGCTTCGTAATACCAGCATAATTACTCCTAACGAACACGAACTGGGCATTGTCGCTGGTGTTGCCACGACGGATTTGCACGGCATCCGCAAAGCGGCCGCGGCTCTGTTGGCACGCGGAGTCGGTGCTGTAGTGGTTACGCTGGGCGCGGAAGGTTCACTCGCTTTTACCCGCGAAACTGAAATCGCACAAAAGGCTTATCCCAATAAAGCTGTAGATACTACAGCTGCCGGTGACAGCTTCACCGGCGCGCTTGCCGTTGCCTTGACTGAAGGCAAAGAACTTGCTGAGGCTTTGGATTTTGCCTCGAGAGTGGCATCATTAACCATAACTAAACCGGGAGCGCAAAATTCCTTGCCCTCACGAGTAGAAGTGGAAGAATTTATCAAATCAGGAAAGCTTAACACTTAAGGCATCAAAAAGGAGCGAATTGCCAATGGATAAGATCAAATGGGGTGTTGTCAGTACCGGCATGATTGCCAGTCGGTTCGCGGAAAGCATGCGGCTGGTTCCCGATGCCGAAAAAACTGCGGTTGTATCCAGAAAATTAGAACGCGCGACAGAATTCGCCAAAAAGTACGGATTTCGCGAAAGTTACGATGATTTCACGACGATGCTGAACCAGGCCAAGCCCGACATCGTTTATGTCGCTGTACCGAACGACCTCCATTTCGAGTATGTAATGCAGGCGCTGGAAGCAGGTGTGCATGTCCTGTGTGAAAAGCCAATGGCTGACAATCTGCCTCAGCTTCAACTTATGTACAATAAAGCCAAAGAGAAAAACCTCTTTCTGATGGAGGGCATGTGGAGCCGCTGCTTCCCGGCGATCCGAACCGTACGGGAATGGATAAGGAATGGCGAAATCGGCCGAGTGCTTCACGTTCGCGCTTTTTTCGATATTAAGCCGGATCGAAACAATTGGCAGCCCTGGAAGGCAGGAATAAAGCACGCTGCCGGTGCGATCCGCGATGTTGGCATTTACTCGCTGGCCATGGCCTTCATCGGCTTTCCCGAATACCCGGCAAATGTGTTTTCTTCTCACCTGATGAATGGAGAAGTGGATGAGCACAGCAGCCTTCTGCTCACGTATGCTGACGGTGGGTCTTGCCAATTAAGTGCCTCGTTCGACCGCGTCAGCGACCACAGTGCTGAAATAGTCGGCGAAACCGGTCGAATTCATATCGGACCACATTTCTGGAAACCGTCGAAAGCAGTGCTGATCAGCGAGCCTTCTGAAGGCTTGCCAACTGACAAATCCAAGTATCAGTTTGAGGAGCCTTATCCAGAGTTCGGGTTTCAGTATGAAATTGCCCGTGTCCAGGAATGCCTGCGTGAGGGCCTATTGGAATGTCCTGATTTCACTCGACGTGAGAGCGAGGATATCTGTCGGCTGATCGACCAGCTGCGACAGGAATGGGGAATTGTCTACGCTTCGGATCGTGCCTGATCAGAGTATTCGAGAAATACCTGAATCGTCAAATTCTTGACATGAGCAACAATTTTTATATTTGATAATCAGTCTATAACCTAAACAACCGGGAAAACCAGCTCGATTGCAAAGCTGGTTTTAAGTTCCGGTTCCGGTAACTTGATTTCAATTGCCAAACGTCGGGCATACTCACGCACAAAATAAAGGCCAAGCCCGCTGGCTTTCTGGCGGCCGGGGTTGCTGCCGGTAAACCCCTTGTCGAAAATAAACGGCAAGTCTTCAGGCGAAACGCCGGGACCGTTATTGGCAATGATCAACCTTGCGCCTTCGGTTTCGCTCGCTGGCTTCTCCAGCCGGATTGTAATCAGGCCGTTAACAGCAGCAGAATACTTGATTGCATTGTTTACTAACTGCGCGAGCAGGAAGCTCAATACCCGTTCGTCACTTGTGACCAAGCAGGGCAGCAACGTAACCTCTGTATTAATCTGTTTTTCTTCAATCAAAATCGAAAATTTCGCTAAAGTATCCTGCACTAGCTCAGACAAGGAAATCTGGTCAAAACGGTAGTCAGCATGATCTGCTCCCAGTCGGGCGTAAAAAAGGATTTCGTCAACATTTGTGCTTATGCTGTTCGTCACATGCTGCATCCGGCGCAGAACATAAGGCGTCATCTCATCCCGACGTTTATTCAGCAGCAGTACCGCCAGAGAGAGCGGAGCTTTTAATTCGTGCGTCCAGGCTTCAATATATTCCTGATATTGCTTAAGCTCCAGCTTTTGTGCTCCAATTTCAGTTGCCTGTCTGCGGAGTTCTTCACAAAATTCTTTGATTGGCTCCTGCAAAGCCGGATCAATTGTTGCCAGCAACAGTGCCTGGTTATCAATATCCGGTTCAAGCAGAAAGCGTTTGAAAGCATCCTTAGTGTGCTGAATTTGACGTCGTTCCAGCAGATAAGCTACTGAGATTACAAGCACTGTAAACAAGGAAAAGAAGAGGGACATAGCGCCCAGTGCCTGAGGTCGGAGCAACCAGACAACAAAAAGGTACACCAGATTTATCAGCAACAGCATCAGCAGCCGGCTTCTTATTCTATTTAAAAATTTCAGCATGACCAGGGTTCCTGCTCTTCTGTCACTTGCAGCCGATAGCCCTGCCCGCGTATAGTTTCCACCATGTTTTCCCAACCCAGGCTGCTAAGGGTTTTACGCAGGCGAGTCAGATTGACCGGCAGAATATTGTCGTCGATGTAGGTTTCTTTTCCCCAGACATGCGCGATAATTTCGGCTTGAGGAACGGTTTCGGGAAATTTCCGCATTAATACTTCGATTATTTTTCCTTCCGTTTCTGTTAGAAGCAGATGAAGTTCACCCCGAACCAGTTTCCAAGTCTCCGGATCGAGTGTCAGAGGACCGGCCCGGACCAACCCTCGTACCAGCCTGTATGTTTCCAATAGGCGCTGCACACGGGCTAATAACCGATCTGGATCAAAAGGCTTGGTCAGGTAATCGTCTGCACCAAAACCAAGGGCGGCCAGCTCATCGGCCAGGGAGTCACGGGCGGTAAGAATAAGAATCGGAAATGAACTCCTGAGTTTAAGAAAACGGCATATATCAAAACCGGAGGAACCGGGCAGATTTAGATCAAGTATCAAAAGATCTGGCTGGTAGCTCAAAATTTCGTCTGTCGGACGGACAAAGTCAGTCAACACTGCTACTGAATAACCCGCATCCGCCAGAACAGTTTGCAGTTCCCTCGCAAGGAAAAGGTCGTCTTCCGCGATCATAATTTTCCAGCCTGGTACAGTCACTTTTTTGTCCTTTAAATATCAATCTTTCATTTAGCTTCGATTTGTCTGCTCTAACTGCAAGCCATTTATTTCACGTTGGGCAGCCTTTTTTACCAGTGTAATGTAAAACAATTGTACCAGCACAAAGCCGGCCAGAGCCATAGCTGTTAATCCCAGTAGGAGCAGCGGATCAGCTTCTGACGGCAGCTTTGTAAAATGCAGAAACAGCGTCAGGATGGCAAATATACTGCTGACTAAGGCAGGCACCAAGACCAGATTAAAAAAGAGCCGAATCTGCTTAGAAATTGAATCTGCCATCTCGCGGCGACTTGCACCCAGCGTAAGTAGAGTCAGGTAGCGGTGTCTTGTGCGACGTTGCTGGATCAGGTACTTGAGTCCGATGACGGTATTGCCGATCAGCAGAAACAGCACACCGAGATACAAAGTCAGGTAGCTGCTCGCTACGTTGTAAAAAAGATTGCGGCCGATTCCTCCAAGGTAGCTCTCATATGCCAAACCTTGCGCTTTTAAAGACTCTTCGAGCTCCAGAATCGCTTGCAACAAACCCTTTTCTTCGACAAAGCTATCTGAAAGGTGCAAATTCCAGGCAAATGGCTCTGTTTCATTCACGAGTGTGTGATAAACGTCATCGGGCACAATATAAGCAAGATAAAGTGTAATAGCCCGGTCGGCTACAATATTCTTCTGCTGGACTTCGGGATGCAATTTATAACGCTGACCGACCACAGAAACATTGATTTCGGGTTTCAGAGCTTTTTCTAAAGCTGACACCATATCCTCAGAATTCGGCATTGAAGTATAAAGAGCAAACTCATCCGCTGCCAGCTGGAGCGGCTTTCCTCCCTGAGCCTCGAGCAATGCGTTGTAGCCTGAAGCTGCAATCAAATATAACCTGTCATCATGTTCAAACCGTTCCAGCAGATTGTCCCGGTAATTTGTTTCCGGCAGTTGACGAAGTGCTGACTGCAGCTCGGATGTAGTGATACTTTCTGCGGTGAAAGCCAAATAAACCGGATAAGCAACTTTTATCTTACCTGCAACGCCTTCTGAATCAACAAAAGCCTTCGCCTCACTAGTCGAAGCCTGCAGCGAAAAATCAACAGTACGAACATTTTCCGCGCTTTGCTGAGTAATTCTGCCAACTCCATAAGAAAGGCTGGACATTGCTACCAGCAGAAGCAACGCGGCGATTGCCAAAGTACGGTGTTCAGCGAAAACGGATTCCTGGATCTGACGCAGAGTAAAGATCTTCAGACCACTGGCCTCAGTCCTCTGCTGAGCGATCCGCTCACTTTGGTAAAACCCCAGACCTTTATAGAGCTTGAACATGCCTGTGATGCCACAAACTGCCAAGGCCAGAAAAACTAAAGGGAACATCGTCAGACTCGCTGTCCCTAAACCAAAAACACCAAGCAGGTACGCCGTTATAAGTAAAATGATGCCTGCTTTGAAGCTTCGGTTGCCGCGAGCTTTGTCAAGTGGTTGCTGTTTATTCACCGTCACCGTTTTGAGGAAGGAAAGCGGTTCCAGATTCCACATGCGCAAAGCGAGTATAGCCAAGGCGATCATCTGTACTAGTATAAAACCAAGGATTGTCCAAAGAATAGCTTGCGATGACAGGGTTAGCTGGTGCTGGAGGATGTCGAGCCCGATCCAACGTGATGTCGCCAGGCTGATCCCTTCGGTAAGCAGCACCGCAACCGGCAAACCTATCAGCAAAGCTATAACGCTGGACCAAAGCTGTTCAACAAAAAGCAGCGTGAAGAGCCGGCTGCGTTTCATTCCCAGAGTCAGATAAAGGCCGAATTCTCTCTGCCTGTCCTGCAACTCATAACTGAGGGCGAAATAAACCAGAAAAAAGACAAAGAAAAGTGAGATTAAATACACAACCGGGATAAGTGTCAGCAGTTTGCGAACAGCATCACTTTCTATCGTGGCAAGAAAACGCATAACATCCTGGCTTTCAAGTGAAAGCAGAGTATAGAAGGCGACAATAGCAATCACGAGCGAGGTGTAGAAAAGTCCATTGTTGCGGCGTTTGCGGGCTGAGTTACGCCAAATCTGCTTAAAGAACATGTGCCCGGCCTCCCCCCAGCTGCGCGATTACAGTAATAATACGTTCATAAAAGCTGTCGTTTGTTTCTGCGGGCAAATGTCTTCTAAGTTCGTGGTAGATTTGCCCGTCTTGGATGAAGAGAATGCGATTACAGTAACAAGCGACGTTGGCGTCGTGGGTCACCATTATTATGGTGCGGCGCTGCTGCTGGTTTACCGCCGCAAGCTGGGTCATTAAAACCTTGGCATTTTTGCTGTCCAGAGCACCGGTTGGCTCATCTGCCAGCACGATATGAGGATTGGTGATCAAAGCCCTTGCGGCGGCGGCGCGTTGTTTTTCACCGCCGGAAAGCTGTGCGGGAAACTTGTTGAGCTCAGCAGAAATACCGAATAATTCGGCGATTATCTTTAAAGGTTCTGCTGCTTTTTTCTCGCTTAAACCTTGAAGGTTTAGTGGTAGAGTAATATTTTCGCCTGCGGTCAGGTTGTCCAGCAACTCGAATTCCTGAAATATATATCCGATGTCACGACCGCGGTACTCTGCAAGCTGAGAGTCGTTGAAGCCGGAGATATCTTTACCTGCCAGACGTATTCTGCCTTCAGACGGACGGATCAGGGAAGCGATACAATTAAGCAGAGTGGTCTTGCCGGAACCGCTCGCCCCCATAATCCCCAAAAATTCACCTTCCAGCACATCAAAGCTGATACCCCGCAAGGCCTCAGTCAAATTATTCTTGTCGCCATATTTTTTCCAGAGGCCCTCTACCTGAAGGATCCGGTTAGTCTCACTCATTGAATCATCCTCCTGTGATTAGTTATATTGCTATTCTATTGCTTGGAAGAATCGTTAACCACTTACATTCCCTGTAAGGTATCCCCATATTCAAATCGATTGTACCGGCGAAATACTTGATAACACCTGAACTAGCGCAGCCGCTTAAGGATTTGATATCCGGTTAGAAAAACAGGAAGTCGGCACAGTTTTACAAAAAGTTGATTATTAAATTCAGAGCCTGATTTTCATTATGCTTCCTTTGCTGCAAAAGTTTACCAGGTCACTGTAATACAAGCGATTTGGCCTGGTAAAAGAATAAAGAACCTGCCCAAGACCTCATTAATATTGCACAAATTTGTGCGGTATCAATAAATTGACTTTAGATTGATTTAAAACATAAATTATTCTGAATATTCTGCAAATTTTACAATACAAACGACAAAAATGTTGTTTAAGTGTGCAACTAATGTTACGGTAATGTTACATAGGTATCACTAAACATACCTATACATGAAAGATAAAAATGAACATTGATAATCGAATACGGATTGGCGAAGATGTTACCCTCAATGGCGAGCATTTTTGAAAAAGGCAACCGGAGCGAAAGCTCCGCAACGCAAAGTCAGGAGTCTAAAGGGATATCCCCATGATCGTCCGACTGCCAAGACGTCTCGTTCGATTACCCGAGAAGAAGTTCTTAATTCTCTGCCGTCTGATGCATTTTGATGCGTCCACGCTGAGTACTGTTTCTTATAGCCTTTTTACCTTAATTACTTAATGTATCAAGCAATAACAAAATTAACTGATCTCCCTTTTAATAAACTTTATATAAACTGCCTACAATTTCATTACGGTTATATCCTGCATTAACCAGAATGATCTCGCGGTTGTAATGAGGACGGTTTGCGTTTAAGAAAAATATTTCGAAAGTTAAATATGCGCAGTCGTTTTCGCTATACACTAAAGCCAGTTATGCCCAGCACCATGGTTAACGCAGTTACACCGGCACCTGGCGTGTACACAAGTTCAGCGTCAACTGTGACACTTGAAGCAGATTTGTCGGGAATATCAACTAACTCACATACGAGGCCTGAGTTTGTCTGGATTGATGGCAGCACTGTCTTTGTGGCGGTTCGGATGACCCATAACCCCAAACAAAATGTCAATAGGTACTGCCAACAGTTTTGATTACGACCTCATCCTGCTCTACAACAATAAAATCGATGGTACGGATTATGATCCAACATTACCTGTTCCTTTGGCAGGTAATGTTGCTGGACTTCCGCATTGGACGGTTTTCAGGTTTCATCTTGCTGACCTGACCGCTTCAGGCAGTGGAATATACCCGATCACTGTGACTGCGGATAAAACCGGCGCCGGCCAGGGCCACTGGCTGACGGGTGTATCGATGGTAGTAACAGTGCCTAAGGCTTCCGCGACGGTTACTAAAACCTGGATTGGCGGTCCCATGAACCCCATTCAGATTCAACTGCAAAAACAAAGTGCAACTACACCGCTTCAGAATCATGGATTACCCGTAACGCTTACAGCATCAGGTGGCACTGCTACATACACCTGGAATGATTTGCCCTACACCGATTCACTTGGCAGTATTCTTACTTATTCAATAATTGAACCGTCCGGAGGATCCGGTTACACAGTGCAATTCTTCAATGACGGTTATAACGAAACCACCCGGCACTATACCTGGCGCCTGGTCAATACTTATTCAGCAACAGGCAGCGTAACCCTCAGTGCTTCTAAGCATCTGGACGGCAGGACCCTGGCAGCCGGCGAATTCAGCTTCCAGCTGAAGGAAGGCGCCACAGTCCTGCAGACTAAGACAAACGCCGCCAACGGCAGCATTGCCTTTGACGCCATTAACTACACATTGGCAAACGTGGGACTCCATACCTACACAATAACTGAACTGCCCAGCGCTTTGGGCGGAATAACGATTGATCCGATGGTGCTTACAGTCACGGTCAATGTTGTGGATAATGGTGACGGCACACTGACCGCCACCCCAAGCTACCCGGCGGATGTCACCTTTAACAACACCTACGCGGCTTCAGGCAGCGTCTCACTCGCCGCCAGCAAACAGCTTAGCGGCCGGACTCTGGCAGCCGGCGACTTCAGCTTCCAGCTGAAAGAAGGCGCCACAGTCCTGCAAACCAAGACAAACGCCGCCGACGGCAGCATCACTTTTGACGCGATCAACTATACTCAGGCGGATAAGGGACTGCACACCTATACAATTACGGAAATGTCAAGCGCTTTGGGTGGGATTTCAATCGACCCGATGGTGCTGACAGTCACAGTCAATGTCGTCGACAAAGGTGACGGTACATTGACAGCCACAACGACCTACCCGTCAGACACTATCTTTAACAACACCTACGCGCAACAGGCAGCGTCACACTTGCTGCCAGCAAACAGCTTAGCGGCCGGGCATTGGCAGCCGGAGAATTCAGCTTCCAGCTGAAAGAAGGCGCCACAGTCCTGCAGACCAAGACAAACGCCGCAGACGGCAGCATAACCTTTGACGCTATTAACTATACGTTGGCGGACAAGGGGCTCCATACCTACACAATCACTGAACTGCCCAGCGCTCTAGGCGGAATAACAATTGATCCGATGGTGCTGACAGTCACAGTGAATGTCGTTGACAACGGCGACGGCACCCTGACAGCCACCCCGACCTACCCGGCGGATGTCACCTTTAACAACACCTACGCGGCTTCAGGCAGCGTCTCACTCGCCGCCAGCAAACAGCTTAGCGGCCGGGCATTGGCAGCCGGAGAATTCAGCTTCCAGCTGAAAGAAGGCGCCACAATCCTGCAAACCAAGACAAACGCCGCCGATGGCAGTATCACTTTTGACGCCATTAACTACAGTGTGGCGGATAAAGGCCTTCATACCTACACAATTACTGAAATGCCCAGCGCCCTGGGCGGTGTCACAATCGACCCGATGGTGCTGACAGTCACGGTCAATGTCGTCGACAATGGTGACGGCACTCTGACAGCAACTCCGACCTACCCGGCGGATGTCACATTTAACAACACCTACGCGGCAACAGGCAGTGTATCGCTCAGCGCCAGTAAACAGCTTAGCGGCCGGGCATTGGCAGCCGGAGAATTCAGCTTCCAGTTGAAAGAAGGCGCCACGGTCCTGCAAACTAAGACAAATGCCGCAGATGGCAGCATAACCTCTTTAATGCCATTAATCAGTGCAGATAAAGGCCTCCATACCTACACAATTACTGAAATGCCCAGCGCTTTGGGTGGAATCACAATCGACCCGATGGTGCTGACAGTAACAGTGAATGTCGTTGACAATGGTGACGGCACACTAACCGCTACACCGACCTATCCGGCGGATGTCACATTTAACAACACCTACGCGGCTACAGGCAGCGTTACGCTTGCTGCCAGCAAACAGCTTAGCGGCCGGGCATTGGCAGCCGGAGAATTCAGCTTCCAGCTGAAAGAAGGCGCCACAGTCCTGCAGACCAAAACCAACGCCGCAGACGGCAGCATAACCTTCGACGCCATTAACTACAGTGTGGCCGACAAAGGCCTTCATACCCACACAATTACAGAAATGTCCAGCGCTTTGGGTGGAATCACAATCGACCTGATGGTGCTGACAGTAACAGTAAGTGTCGTTGATAATGGCGACGGTACACTAACCGCTACACCGACCTATCCGGCGGATGTCACATTTAACAACACCTACGCGGCTTCAGGCAGCGTCTCACTCGCCGCCAGCAAACAGCTTAGCGGCCGGGCATTGGCAGCCGGAGAATTCAGCTTCCAGTTGAAGGAAGGCGCCACAGTCCTGCAGACCAAAACCAATGCCGCAGATGGCAGCATAACCTTTGACGCCATTAACTTCAGTGTGGCAGACAAAGGCCTGCATACCTACACAATTACTGAAATGCCCAGCGCCCTGGGCGGTGTCACAATCGACCCGATGGTGCTGACAGTCACGGTCGATGTCGTTGACAATGGTGACGGCACACTAACCGCCACTCCGACCTATCCGGCGGATGTCACATTTAACAACACCTACGCGGCAACAGGCAGTGTATCGCTCAGCGCCAGCAAACAGCTTAGCGGCCGGGCTCTGGCAGCAGGCGAATTCAGCTTCCAGCTGAAGGAAGGCGCTACGCTGATTGAAACCAAATCGAACGCCGCCGATGGCAGCATAGACTTCGCCGCCATTAATTACACCTTGGCGGACAAGGGGCTACATACCTATACAATTACTGAAAACGCCAGCGTACTTGGCGGCATTACAATCGACCCGATGGTGCTGACAGTCACGGTTAATGTCGTTGACAATGGCGACGGCACGTTGACAGCAACACCGACTTACCCCGCGGATGTCACATTCAACAATACCTATGAAGCATCAGGCAGCGTTTCGCCCGCAGCCGCCAAAGGAATTGACGGACGTGACCTGGCAGTAGGCGAATTCAGCTTCCAGCTGAAGGAAGGCGCCACAGTCCTGCAAACCAAGACAAATGCCGCCGACGGCAGCATCACCTTGACGCCATTAACTACAGTGTGGGCAGACAAAGTGCCCGTATACCTATACAATTACTGGGTGGAATCACAATTGACCCGATGGTGCTGACAGTCACAGTAAATGTCGTTGACAATGGCGACGGCACATTAACAGCCACACCGACCTACCCGGTGATGTCACATTTAACAACACCTACGCGGCAACAGGCAGCGTTTCGCCTGCAGCCGCCAGTCAGCTTAGCGAGGTCAGCATTGGTGAAGCGGAGAATCTGGCTTCCAGCTGGAATTTAAAGGCGCTACAGTCCTAAAACAAAGACTATCGCAGCCGACGGCAGCATCACTGACGCCATTAACTACAGTGTGGCAGGCAAAGGAATGCATACCTATACAATTACTGGAAATGCCCAGCTCCCTGGGCGGTATAACAATCGACCCGATGGTGCTGACAGTTACAGTCGATGTCGTTGACAATGGTGACGGCACACTAACCGCCACTACCGACCTACCCGGCGGATGTCACATTCAATAACATTTACGCGGCAACAGGCAGTGTATCGCTCAGCGCCAGCAAACAGCTTAGCGGCCGGGCTCTGGCAGCAGGCGAATTCAGCTTCCAGCTGAAGGAAGGCGCTACGCTGATTGAAACCAAATCGAACGCCGCCGATGGCAGCATAGACTTCGCCGCCATTAATTACACCTTGGCGGACAAGGGGCTACATACCTATACAATTACTGAAAACGCCAGCGTACTTGGCGGCATTACAATCGACCCGATGGTGCTGACAGTCACGGTTAATGTCGTTGACAATGGCGACGGCACACTAACCGCTACACCAACCTACCCGACCGATGTCACATTCAACAATACCTATGAGGCATCAGGCAGCGTTTCACTCGCAGCCGCCAAAGGAATTGACGGACGCGATCTGGCAGCCGATGAATTCAGCTTCCAGTTGAAGGAAGGCGCCACAGTCCTGCAAACCAAGACAAATGCCGCCGACGGCAGCATTACCTTCGACGCCATTAATTACAGTGTGGCAGACAAAGGTCTGCATACCTACACAATTACTGAACTGCCAGGCAGCCTGGGCGGAGTCACCTTTGACCCGATGGTACTTACTGTCACGGTCGATGTCGTTGACAATGGCGACGGCACGTTGACCGCTACCCCGACTTACCCCGCAGATGTCACATTCAATAACATTTACAATGCCGATGGCAGTATTGCGCTGGCCGCCAGCAAGATCCTTACCGGCCGCACTCTGGCAGCAGGTGAGTTCAGCTTCCAGCTGAAGGAAGGCGACACAGTTCTGCAGACCAAGACAAACGCCGCCGATGGCAGCGTCATGTTTGACGCTATCCCCTACACTGTGATGGACAAAGGGCTCCATACCTACACCATCACTGAAGTAGTTGGTACTGAGGCCAACATGCACTACGACCCGCTGGTGCTGACTGTGACGGTCAATGTTGTCGACAACGGCGACGGCACTCTGACAGCAACAGCAACCTACCCCGAGAACGTAGTGTTCCAAAATGAATACCTGACACCAGGTGTTGAGATCGACAAAACGGTTGCCAATCTGACAGCCGGCGATCCGCACAGCGATTTTGCTGAACTGGAAGACGGCGAAACAGCTGAATACAAGCTCGTCGTTACCAATACCGGCAATACCGCTCTCAACGATGTCATGGTTGAAGATGACATGGTGGCTTTCGGCACAGAAGCCGCTCTCTCCAGCGGCGGCACAGCAACCTTCACCGACCTGGGCTCGGGCGTTCCGGCGATTAATCTCGGTACCCTGCTGCCTGGTGAGTCAGTAACCATTACCTACACCTACGTGACTGAATTCGCGGATATCGCGATGTCGCCGATCACGAATACAGCTACTGTAACAGGCGCGATGGCTGAATCCAGGTTCTTCCCGGACGGCCGGACCGTAAGTGACGACGATGACGCAGCTATCAATGTTTCCGAGATCCCGTTGGCCTTCACCGACATTGAGATAACCAAGCAGGTGAAGAACGTAACAGCAGGCGGCCTCTACGCAGATATGGCCACAGGCTTTGCAGGTGACATCTTCAGTTACAGAATTACTGTAACCAACGTTGGCGCCACAGTCCTGTCCGACATCGTAATTGACGACAGCAGGGCTCCGGTCGGCGGTCTGGTGATCCGTGACAGTGACGGTGCCGAACTGCACTGGACCAATATTGACGGTAAAGCGTCCTTGACACTGGCTGAACTCCAGCCGGATGAAAGTGAGACCTTCACTTATCAATACAAGGCACTGACCGCTGATGAAGGTGAAATTATTGAAAACGTTGCAGTAGTGGAAGCTGTCTTCAAGCCGGCACGCGAAGGCTATGAAGATGTAACACTTCTAAAGGATGCAATCGCTGTAATCAATGTAGCAAAAGCACCGCCGAAAACCGGTGAATCCGGAGCAGGGAATACACTGGCTGGGTTGGGGCTGATACTTTCCGGTGTTGTGATTCTGATCCTGCGCCGCCGTTACGGCCGCCAATTCAGCTGAAGCGGCAGGCCATAAACTGCCTTTTAACACAGCAGGCAAGCGCGCAATAACCTATGAACCGGCCATCAAAAAACAGCGTTAAACAGCATCCTTGAATGATTACAGGCGGTTGATCGTAATGATCAGCCGCCTGAACTTTTCGGACAAGCCAGCAACGTCAGGTGTTTTCGCCAAAACGCGAATTGGAAAATGGCTCTGAATTGTGATAAAATGACATATGAAGCGCAACAAATTCAGTAACGATAGTTCAGTTATGGTTGGCGCTGCCTTTTACTGAACTCTACGATGATTCGCGGAACCAAGTTGTATGAAATGTTATGGCACCTTGACGGGAATAGTTTCGCTTGAGGAGGATATCGCGTGTTTAAAATAAATGACTATGTTGTTTTTGGCTCGACTGGCGTTTGCCAGATTACGGATATAATTGATGAAAGTTTTGGCGGACCAACCGAAAAGAAGTATTATGTGCTGACTCCGCTGCACGGTAACAGTTCTACTATTTATGTCCCGGTTGATAACGATAAAGTAGTTTTGCGCAAAATTTTGAAACGCTCTGATATTGATGAACTAATCTCGATTATGCCGGATCTGGATAACGAATGGATTAATGAGGATTCTCCCCGTAAGGCCCTATTCAATGAAATTCTTCAATCAGGTGACCTGGAACGGGTCATACACATGATCAAGATAATCTACCGCCGCCGACAAGAAGTTGAAGAAATAGGCAAAAAGCTTTCGAATGCTGATACTGAATCACTGAAAGCTGCTGAGAAACTTCTCCATAATGAGTTCGCATTGGTTCTTGACATTGAACCTGACGAAGTTGGACCGTTTATTCGCGGCGAAATTCAAGTTAAGCAGAAGGCCTGAGTTTAGTTCTAATATATTAGTTCAAACGCCCCAAATGCAAAAACCTGTAGCATTTGGGGCTTGCTTTATTTGCCAGTTGTTTTTTCAGAATAAATTAAATTGTGAATATTAATAAGTCGTTCACGCTTTTGCTTTTTCCTTTTAATGGCTGTGTCATCTGATTTTTGTATGCTGTTCTGAAGTGGAAAGGTGTGAGCAGCGTGTACAAACATGATCAACTACCGGGAAAAAACAAACCACACTATATGAGGCCAAACGAAAACCGCCGCAAGTCACTATTCAAGCGGGTTCGGGGCAAACCGTCCAATGCGGCAAGTCGCGATACATTAGCGTATATGTTGGGGCTGATTTTATCGCGTGCTTTGCAAATCGTCCTGGTGGTTTTACTCATGGTTGGATTTCTTGCCTTCGGTATTGGCAGTGGCATGCTGATTGGCTACATAACCACAACCCAGCCGGTAACTGCAAGCCAGCTCAACACCTACAGCCAGACAACTCGAATTCTTGATTCTGCTGGCTCCGAGATCGCAATTCTTACCGGTGCTGAAAATATTAATCGACAATTCATCCCTTTCGGTCAGGTAAAGCATACGTATATTGATGAAGCTTTTATGGCTATTGAAGACGAACGTTATGAGGAGCATGTCGGAATTGATCCAAAACGTATCTTCAGCGCAGTCTTAAGCGCGTTAAGCAACAACGGTAATGCTACCCACGGCGGTTCAACCATAACCCAGCAGACAGTTAAGCTGGTTTCCGGTGCTCAGGACAGGTCTATTCAGCGCAAGGTGCAGGAATGGTACAATTCCATCCGTATGGAACAGCAAAAAAGCAAAGACGAGATCATGGAGCTGTATCTCAACCTGGTTCCAATGGGCAACAGTTATGTGGGTGTGCAATCTGCTGCCAAGGGTTATTTTAATAAGGATGCTGCCGAACTTGATCTGGTTGAAAGTGCGTTTCTGGCGGGTATACCCAACCGACCCTCCAGCTATAATCCACGGACAGAATCCGGCAGACGCAATGCATTACGCCGGATGCGGATTGTTCTTGGTAAAATGCATGATCTGGGCATGATCGAAACAGCCCAATATGAAGAAGCACTTGATACTGAACCTCAGTTCCGCAGCGAAGATGAACTGATTACAGCCAACCAGGTCAATTCCTACTTTGCTGACTATGTTATTGGCCAGGTTATCGAAGATCTTATAACTTATCGCGGGTACAGTCGTACCCTGGCCGAAATAACTGTCTATAACCAGGGTCTGCAAATTGAAACTACCATGGATGCCAAAGTGCAGGCTGATATGGAAGCTGTTTTCCGCGACGAAAGTTTCTTTGTCAAACGTCCGGAGTCAATCGCCAACCTGCCTGCCAAGCCTCAGGGCAGTATGGTAGTTGTCGAGAATCATCCCAATCCCGGCCAGATTAAGGGAATGGTGGGCGGATTTGGCGAAAAAACCGGTAACTTTGTACTCAATCGTGCCGTTAGTGCTCGCCGTCAACCTGGTTCAAGCATTAAACCCTTGGCCATTTACGGTCCTGGCATTGATACAGGCCTTATCTCGGCTGCTTCCACCTTCGTAGACAAAGCTTATTATCTGGATGATAAAAACCCAACCAAAGTATGGCCCCGTAACTCAGGCTCGAGCTATCGCGGCAAACTGACAGTCCGGGAAGCGGTTAAGTATTCTATCAATACAATAGCCGTGCTTCTTTATACCGAATTAATTGGACCGGATATAATGCTTCCTTATCTGGAACAGCTGGGAATGCCACGTCCAACCGAGCGTTATCCATCCACGGCACTGGGCAGTTTCAACCAGGGTATGACCACGTTGGAAATGGCTGGGGCTTATGCTGTATGGGCTAATCATGGCTTATATACTAAACCATATGCATACACCCGGGTGTTGAGCGCGAATGGGGAAGTACTGTTGGAAAACAAGCCGGAATTCAAACAGGTATTCAAACCAGAGACAGCGTTTATCATGACCGACATTATGCAGGGCGTCATGACTCCCGGCGGTACTGCCAATCGCAATGCTGTCCCGAATATGCCTACTGGTGGCAAAACCGGGACCACCGATGACAATGCCGATAAATGGCTGATTGGTTTTACACCTTACTATTCAGCAGCTGTCTGGTACGGCTACGATAACAGGTTGGGCAAAACGGAGATTCCCTCTCCGGACCGCAATAATGCTCGCGGCATCTGGACCGAAGTCATGACCAGGATCCATGAAGGATTACCGCATCGCGATTTTGAGAGGCCGGCAACTGTTGAAGAACATACAATTTGTCCTGCAAGTGGGTTGCTGGCTACAAGCAGATGTCCGAACCCCCGCAAAGAATACTTTGTGCCTGGCGCAGCAGCAAATCCTGACAGATACTGTAATGTCCATGGTGCCAGCTCAGCAACCGGGCAAACCAATCCCAGAACAACGACCGGAAATACTACTGCTCCAAGAGGAAATTCTCCAACAACAAGGGATACTGCTTCTGCTACTAAAGAGCCGGCTCCAACAACCAAGTCGCCTACTACAGCTGCTACTAAAGACACTAAACCCGAACCGTCCAAAAAGGCTGCCTCAACTACTGATGGCTGAACTGCTGGCGCGAGCGCAGATACACCGGCAAGACTCCCGAATAAAAATTTAAGGCGCAATCTTTCTATTTGACTGGCTTGAATGTTGTAGTATACTGAAAGGAGACGTCAGACGTCTTATGTCATTTTGCCCAAAAGAAAATTTACTGCTTGACTGGGGCTCCAGTGGAGCAGATTCTTTGAGATTAATTCAGGCGGCAGACGCTGCTAAAATAGGGGTTGCGGATGTTAAGCTCTCTGGAAAACTCCAGAAAAACATTGTCAGAACGCGCTGCCAGCCAGATCGTCAAATATATTCTCGATAACGAGCTGGAGCCCGGTAGCCGCCTGCCTAATGAACTGCAGCTTTCTGAGGCGCTTCAGGTAGGACGCAGTACAGTCCGTGAGGCAATTCGAATTCTGGTTTCCCAGAATATTGTTGAGATAATACGCGGCCGTGGCACGGTTGTGGCGAATAAACCCGGTGTGGCTGATGACCCGTTAGGTTTTCAGTTTGTTAAGGATAAAGAAAAACTTGTGTTCGATCTGCTGGAAACAAGACTGATAATTGAACCCAAGATTGCCGCTTTGGCGGCGACGCGCGCGACTGAGGACGATATTGTCCGGATGAACGCTCTGGCTAACGATATTGAGCGTCTGATGCGCCAAAAACGTCCGCATGAAGCTAAAGATGTTGAATTGCATGCTTACATAGCTGAATGCACGGAAAATGAAGTTATAACTTCTTTGATCCCGATTATCAACAAATCAATTTATATTTTTACAGAATTTACCGATAAACGGATTCTAAAGGAATCTATTGATACTCACCGTCAGATAGTAAGCTCTATCGCGGCGCGCGACAGCGCTGCAGCTGAAGCCGCCATGACCCGCCATATTCAACACAATAAGCAGCTGATTGAACGCAAGCTGCTGGCTAACCACAAATTATAAAGTGTAAAATAGTAAAAAGTACAGAAATAGACCAACGCTACGAAAATAATAGGAGGTTCGATCATGACTAAGCTCTTTCGCTATGGTATTGCCTGTTCCCTCAACAAAACAGGTTCCAGCGCCCCGATCACATTCCGCGGTGACATTGAAGACCTGTGTGAACGCAGCCGCAAATACGGCTACGACGGTATTGAAATCCATCTGGTAAATCCCGGTGATTATGACTGGGACAAAATCAGCAAAACAAAAGACGACTATGGCCTAAGTGTCACAGCACTGGCCACCGGCCGCGAGTTTCATCAGAACAAGCTTTATCTGCTTGATGAAAATCCACAAGTACGCCGCGACGCAATCAACCGGCTCAAAGAACATATCGATGTCGGCGCCAAGCTGGGTGCGCTGGTAATTGTTGGTTCAATGCGTAAAGATATCCCTGACTTCCAACGTTATGACTATTATGAAGGTCTGCATAATGAAGCTGTTCTGGAACTGGCAGAATATGCTGAACCTAAGAATGTCACTATTATTCTGGAAAACATCCTTACCTTCACCAGCAACTTTATGAACACAATGCGCCAGACTGCGGATGTAGTCCGCAAAATCAACAAACCTAACGTAAAAATCCATCTGGATACTTATTCTATGCTGATGGAAGACAACGACATTCCCGGCGCGATCCAATACTGCATGCCGGAACTGGAGT
Organism: Clostridia bacterium; assembly: GCA_040772685.1. Classification (GTDB taxonomy): domain Bacteria; phylum Bacillota; class Clostridia; order Saccharofermentanales; family UBA5734; genus JAXGXQ01. Next base: position 58,666 of record JAXGXQ010000002.1, read on the forward strand.
ATGTTCATTTTGCTGACAGCGCCCGCCTGTATCCGGGCGGCGGCAACGTGGATTTCCCCTTGTTCCTGAATACCCTGCTTAATGTAGGTTATAAAGGCTGGATCGTAACAGAGTGCATCCCGTGGCCGACTGAGGATCTCTCAGCTGAGCGCGGCATGGCTTACCTTAACGCCCTCGAAACAATCGTTAAAATTAAGCGTTCTACTGCTGAACGAGACTATGTCCAGTTGCATCATGGCGAATAAATTGCACAGTAAAATTTGCTGAAAAGCAAGACAGGACTGGAGCTGAATAACTCCAGCCTGAAGGCACAGGAGGAATCTATGTATAAACTTGATGGCAGAATTGCAATTGTTACAGGCGGTGCCCGTGGTCTGGGTCAGGCTATGGCGGAACGCCTCGGCAAAGAAGGCGCAACTGTAATCATCGCGGATATTGACACTGAGTCAATGGAAAAAACCGTTGCAGCCATGAACGCGGCTGGTTCTAAAGCAGAGGGTTACCAGATAGACCTTACCAAGACAAGCGAAATTGACGTCATGATCGACAAAGTCGTCGCCGATCACGGCCGGATTGATATTCTGATCAACAACGCCGGTATCAATATTCGCCAATGGGCGACCGAGTACAAAGAAGAAGACTACGATTTCCTGATGGCACTCAACCTTAAGTCTTATTATTTCGCCAGCAGAGCAGCTGCACGTTATTTCAAAAAGCAGGGCGGCGGTGTAATTGTTTGTACTTCTTCCGGCAACTCCGAGCGCTTCACCACCAAGCGCACACCTTACTGCATCTCCAAGGCCGCAGTAAATGGTCTCGTTGCAGCCTTAGGTAACGAGCTTGGCCGCTTCAACATCCGAGTCAACGCAGTGGCACCGGGTTACATTTACACTGACATGGTGCGCCAGGGTATTGCTGAAGGCATCATTGATGAACAAGCGATCATGTCGGTACTGCCGAATAAACGCTTCCTCGAAGCCAGTGAAATTGCCAATGCAGTTGTCTTCCTCGCTTCAGATGAGGCCAGTGGCATCAACGCTCAAACCCTTTTCGTAGATGGCGGCTGGAACAAAAATGGTCTGCCGGAAGCAAAGGATTACAAATAAACTAACTGCAAAACAGTATACACAAGTAAAACGGCCATCGCACTTTGAAGTGTGATGGCCGTTCAGTTTGTTTCAGGTGATGGGAATCCGCATGCTGTTTAAGCTCAGCGCTTACAGGCTTATAGATTGTTTACTGCAATCAGGACAAAGTTGAGCAGGAACAGAATAGCGGAACCATACAGAATCGGATGGACTTGTTTGCCCTTGCCGGTTACTAGTGCGATCAGGCAGTGGGTGATGAAGCCGGCAGCGATACCGTAAGAAATATTGTACGCAAAGCTCATTACTGCGACTGTCAGGAAAGCAGGGATGGACTCTTCAATTTTGTTCCAGGCTATACCAATGAAGGCTTCAGCCATCAGAACACCAACAATGATCAGGGCGGGAGCAGTAGCCGCGCCGGGCACGATACCTACCAATGAGGTGAAGGGAATAGTGAGCAAGAACATGACAGCGACAACCACGGCTGTGAGGCCGCTGCGGCCGCCGACGCCGATACCGGCTGCACTTTCTACATATGTGGTGGTGTTGGATGTGCCAAGCAGAGCGCCGACTGAAGTGGCTGTCGCATCGGCAAACAGAGCTTTATCCATCCGGGAGTTGAAGCCGCTGCTTTCCTCCAGTGCCTTTTCGTCTGCTTCATCAAAGATGCCAGACTTGCGGCCGGTACCAATGAAGGTGCCGATAGTGTCAAAAGTATCAGAAAGGCTGAAAGCGAAGATAGTAATCAGAACCATGGGGATTTTGGCTGGGTCGGAGAACATGCTGCCGAGGCCCGGGCTGCCAAAGAAGGAAAAAGCAACGTTTTTAATACCGCCGATTGCCGTAACATCCACTATATTGCCGGATGGCAGATTTACAACCGACATGGGAATGCCGATTAAAGTAGTGGCAACAATGCCAATCAGGATAGCACCCTTAACCTTAAGGACCATAAGAATTATGGTAATCAGCAAGCCGATCAGGGCTAATTGGGCTGCTGGTTCAGTAAAGTTTGCAAGGGCTGGGACTGCTTTGGCAGTTCCGAGGATAGTCCCGTCAGGCAAAGCGACGTAGGTGCCGGGATCAAGTGTGAACTTAAGGAAGCCGGCTTCCTTAAGGCCGATATAGGCAATGAACAAGCCAATACCTGCGCCAATCGCATGCTGCAGACTCAGGGGAATGGAACGGATTATGGCTTTTCTGATCTTGGTTACGGTGATCAGGATATTAATCAAGCCGCAGATAAATACCATCGCCATGGCTTCCTGCCAGGCAAAGCCCATTCCCAGTACAACTGTGAAAGTAAAAAAGGCGTTAAGACCCATGCCCGGCGCGACTGCGTAAGGAACGTTGGCTACCAGTCCCATAACCAGGGTGCCAACTGCAGCAGCAAGTGCGGTGGCGACAAAAACGCCGTTTTTGTCCATGCCGGTGATTCCAAGGATACTCGGGTTCACGAAGACAATGTAAGCCATCGTGAAGAAGGTTGTCAGACCGGCAATTACCTCGGTTCTGACATTGGTACCTTTTTGTTGCAGACCGAAAAATTTCTCCATATTTCTCTCTCCTGTCAGCATTTTAGTGGTGGTTAAATAAGAACATTACTGTACAAGTTTATCAATGTATTAAGAAATTTCAAATAGTTTATTACAAAACCAGGCATTACTTAGCCGATTCGTCAAGATCACCATTTAATTCCGGATATTAGTGTGCGGATTAAGGATGTAAACAGCAAAAAAGCGACAAAAAAGCTGCAGCTATTGAATGAGCCGCAGCTTTCAGATGTAAAATTTTTGTTAGGAATTTCTTCCTCTGTTTTTAGAAATTTCTTCTGCCGCGTCCGCGTCTGCGGCTGACAGGCCGCCCCAGAACTTCACTCCAGATTACACCCTGAACTAAAGGATTGCGTTGTTGCAGATCTTGCAGTGCCCGCGGGATAACCATCTCTCCCCCGGCGTCGTCCCACCAAAGCATGCTTGCGCTTTCGCCAATGTTAAGATTGGACAAAGCTGAAAGACCTGAAGGATCTGATTCATAAGTGGTAATGCTTGTGTGTACTGGACTGAAGCTGTCAACCGGCGATGGCCCCTCCTGTCCAACGACATCAGTATTTGCGGTTGAAGTGTAGCTATCCTGAGGGCGTATGTCTTGAGGCGAAACAGGCTCCATATAAACCCGGTCGTCCTCAATTGAACCCTCATATCCACTTGTTCTGTCCACTACTACTGACTGATTGCCAGACATGTAAAGGTCTCTATCTGCAGGCTCCTGCCATTGCGGTTGCTGAGCTTGCGGCGCTCCTCGGACTTCAGCCCTTGCCTGTTGCTGCCTGGATTGCAGAATATCGGCCAGCGTCGGGTTTTTACCGCTTTCACTCTGCTCCAAAGCTTCTTCAAACTTGCGCAGCGCGTCTTCGAAGCTGGCAATCTTGCCGAAAAAATCTTTATCAGCCATGCTTGTTTCTCCGCTTATCTGGGCTTCTCGGGAGTTGCTTCGCCTTTACTTGAATCGGCGATGGAATTACGCATCTGCGTATCGGAAACAACATTCTGCAGATTGTAATAATCCATAGCTCCCAGATTACCTTCGCGCAGGGCCTGTGCCAGTGCCCGCGGCACATCGGCCTCGGCCTCGACAACCTTGGCGCGCATTTCGATAACACTTGCCTTCATTTCCTGTTCGAGGGCAACAGCCATGGCTCGGCGTTCTTCAGCCTTGGCCTGGGCAATGCGTTTATCTGCTTCAGCCTGGTCTGTCTGCAACTGGGCACCGACATTACGACCGACGTCAACATCAGCTATGTCAATGGACAGGATTTCAAAGGCCGTACCGGAATCCAGGCCTTTGGCCAGAACGGTATCAGAGATGCGATCAGGATTTTCCAGCACTTCTTTATGCGAAAGCGCCGAACCAATTGTAGTTACAATACCTTCGCCAACGCGGGCAATAATTGTCTGCTCACCGGCACCACCGACCAGGCGGTCAATATTGGCACGTACCGTAACCCTTGCTTTGGCTTTCAGTTCAATGCCGTCCTTGGCGATCGCAGCGATCAGAGGAGTTTCAATGACCCGCGGATTTACGCTCATGCGTACTGCTTCCAGAACATCACGGCCTGCCAGGTCAATAGCTGCAGCCCGTTCAAATTCCAGCGGGATTTCAGCTCTCTGGGCGGCGATCAAAGCGTTGACTACCTTGTCAACATCACCACCGGCCAGGTAATGGGCTTCCAACTGATTGATGTTGAGATCCAGACCTGCCTTGGTTGCTTTGATCATCGGGTTAACAATTCTGGAAGGCACAACCCGGCGCAAACGCATGCCGATCAGGTTCAGGATGCCGACTTTAACGTCGGCGGCAGCTGCCGATATCCACAATCCTAAAGGAACAAAGGTGAGGAAGATAGAAAGGAAGGTGATTATGGCGACAATAATTACGGCATAGAGTAGTAGTTGCTGTGGCTGCATGGTTCATCCTCCGTGATTCATTATTAATTATTGTGTGCGAATTTGGTTACCCGACCAGTTGTTTGATCCGGGCAATTATTATAGTCCTGAGCAGTTAATTCTGTTCAGGTTCTGCAACATCAGGCTCAGAATCATCAGCTGTTGCCACAACAACTCGGTTGCCGGTAACTTCGATTATTCTGACCTTGGTGCCGCGGCGGATAAAACTGCCTTGCGTTACTACATCCAGGCGCTCGCCGTCGAGATCGACAACACCTGAAGGACGCAAATCACTTGAAGCGGTACCTGTCTGCCCAACGAGAGCGCTTTTATCCTCGCTGGAGCGGTAGCCTTTATCTTTACTGGACTTAAGATGAAGGATCATATTACGTGCCAGGCGGCCTTTACGGGCTGAGCGCAGCAAGAGCAGGATCATGATTGAGACCAGTACAATCAGAATCAGCACCAGGGCGATAGCTTCCAGAGGGGAGCCTGCTGTTAAAATGATACCAATCACTAACAACACAACACCTGTGCCTCCTGCCAAGCCAAATCCCGGGGTAAACATTTCAACAACAAGCAGAATCACTCCGGCGACCAGTAAAACAATCTCCAGAGGCTGCAGGCGGTCTAAATAGCTAAAAAACTCAGGAGTGCGCACAATCGAACCGGCTGCTGGAATCAAGACTGAGAAAATATTCATTTAACCACTCCTTTAGCATACTGTCGGCGCAGATTTTGGTTGAGTCCGTAACAATTTCATCATATCACGATCAGTTAATCTATGCTGTAGGCTAGTGTAAATAATTCATTAAGCTGTCTTTGCTAACAAAAACAATGCTCAAAAACTTATCTGAATTTTCTTAAATTCAAGAAGTCAGACAGTGGTTTTTGAGCAAGTTTGTGTATCAGTCTTATTGGCAAGCTTAAGAGTTATTCGCGATAAATTCCCTGTTCAACTTCAGCGACTTTTTCTTTCGCCGAAACGAGCCAGCCCTTACGCCATTCCTCTAAATCCTGGGTAAATTCCGTGTTCATAAAAGCTTGTGTCATTTGGATTCCAAGCCAGTCAGCGATATACCAGCCGCCCATGCAAAGAATGTTGGCGTCATTTACAGCGCGGCTCATCTTGGCAGAGTAGACACTTTCACAAACCGCTGCGGAAATTCCCTGGAACTTATTGGCAACGATCGACATACCCATGCCAGTGCCGCAGCAGAGAATTCCGCGTTCTGCTTCGCCAGATTGAATTTTTTCAGCGACCAGTGGTGCCACATTAAAAAACGGATTAGGCTTGTCCATTTCCTGAGTGCCGATATCTTCAACTTCATGTCCTTGCTCAATCAACCAGGCCTTGACAGCTTCTTTAAGTGTAAACCCTGATTTGTCAGAACCTATTGCCAGTTTCATATTATTCCTCCTGAATTTTGATGTTAACTTTTATGCGTTTTCAGTTTTTTTGCTATGCTTCAGTTTTTCTTGATAACCAAATTAGTGTCTCAATCCGCCAGGCGATTATTTCACAGCATTGATTCGTACATTTCACGCAGCATTTCGTCGGTGATCTCAACCGGACTGTTCAGCATATTGGGGTGATGACTGTCCCTGATCAGATCCTGCAGCGCTGCTTCGTCCAGATTCAGATCTTTAAGATCCAGGCGGACACCAAGATCGCGTTTTAAAGCGCGGATTTCTTCAGCCATGTCCGCCGCATTCGCAAAACCGCAGGCTGTTGCGAACTCATTCATCCGGCCGCCGTCACCCTGAGCGATAATTTCCAGAAAGCTGTCCAGGGTGAGAGCGCAGGCTTCACCGTGGGGAATCCCATAGCGGTTGGTGAGCACGAAAGAGCAAGCATGTGAAGGACCGGTCTTAGGCAAATTGAAGCCCAGTCCTGCCAGCAAAGACGCCTGGGCCATCTGTTCCCTGGCCTCGGTTGAGGCAGGAGAAGCGCAAGCTGCCCGCAGATGACGGAACACGAGACGCGCTGCCTCGAGGCAGAACAGATCGGTAATTGGCTGATTATTGCGGCTCTGGTAGCCTTCGACAGCATGGGAAAGCACGTCCAGACCGGTAATAGCAGTAATATGGGGCGGCATCGACCAGGTAATCACTGGGTCAACAATCGCGGCTGTGGCGTAAAATGATGTAGAGGCAAGGGGCGCTTTAAACCCCTTTTCCTCGTTGGTCAGGACGCTTACAGCTGTAACTTCGCTGCCGGTACCTGCGGTGGAGGGTATTTGAATTATCGGCAGGCCGCCAGCCGGTAAGCTGACCCCTGTGCCATGGTAAACCGTGATTGATTCCGCCAACGGAGCTACAACGGCAGCTGCCTTGGCGCAATCCATGCTGCTGCCGCCACCGATAGCGACGACAAAGTCGGCTTTGGTACTGCGGATAAGCTCGGCGCATTCATCCACGTTCTTAACTGTTGGATTAGGCTTGCCTTTATCGTATACCGCTGCAATCAGGTTGCCGGTCCGGTCAATCAAATCCTGGACTGTACCGTTGGTCGCCAGGATACGGTCGCAGACGAGAACTGCCTTTGTGACTCCGAGCTTTTCAGCGATTTCCCCCAGACGAAAACGTTCGTCATTACCAAAGTAGATTTCGACTGGTTGTTGATAGTGCCATTTCATAGTGCTTCTCCTTTAATGCTCAATATCCCAGGTCCTCATCGATAAAGATGATTTCCGAATTCAGGCGGTTTGGTGCTCTCTCGATAATCAAAGTGCAACGGCAGATCCGTTCTTTGTTATTACAGTCATAGCAACGGTCTGCTTTTGCGGCGCAGGGCGTTTTCAAGTTAAACCGCTTCGCGTTCAACGGTGCTGCCACGTTCTTGGCCCGGTCCAGGGCTGCAGGCAGATCCTCGGTTATTTTATTACGGCCCACAACAAAGTACACCTGATCAGGACCATAAATCGAGGCAGCCAGACGATTCCCGGCACCGTCAATATTTACAATCTCACCGGTTCGCGAAACTGCGTTGGCGCTGGTGATATAAACTTTTGCTTCTGTCGCCAGGCGCCTTACTTCTTCGCTTGCTGCATGGTGATGCCAGATCACAGCGTTGTTTTTGGCCAATGCGTCGTACAGACCAATCTGGCGCAAGGTGATACTGCCGCCAAAGCCGATTGTTCGTCCCTGAAGTGCTTCGGCTAAATATTCACGTGCTTCTGCGCCTGTGTTGAAGCACTTAACTGTAAATCCGTGACGCTCAAAGTTGCGGACCATTTCAGGATCAGCTGCACCGGATGTATTAGTTGCAACATTTTCCGGTTTTGACTCAGCGGGAACATTTATGTCTGGCATGGCTTTCACCTCAAATAGATAACCTGGCGAATTGCAATACCTTAATTCTGACAAAGTCAGCCGCTGAATTCAAGCTCAGGTTGAAGTGCGGCGTTGCTTGGAGACAACCAGCGAAACTGCGAACAGCGCGGCCATGAACCCGAGCTGAATTAGAATTCCCTGCACGTAAGCGGCCGGGATATTGCTGAAATCAGCTGCCAACCGGTCCAGGCTGTTATTCCCTCGGACATACCAGTAGGTGGGAGTAAAGCGCGCGATTGCTGTAACCGCTTCGCCCATCAGCATCTGAGGCACAAATACGCCGCCGAGGAAGCTGCTGCCTAAAGACAGCACATTGACGATGGCTTGCTGCACATTGGCATTGCGGACAAAGAGGCTGATCAGATAGCTCAGGCTCAGGGCAGTTACCGCAAAAACCAAAGCGTTCAGGCTCATGAGCGCGATTTGCGGACCTTCCCTGGCAATATCACCCAATGCCAAACTGGCCAGTGAAGGCAAGAGCCAGACAACCAGCGTGAACAGTACATGACCGAAGATCAATTGCCCGTTCAACTGCATCAAAGTCAGTGGAGAAGTAATGGTTCGCCGGTATAAGTCCTGCTTAGTGAAGGTCAGCATGATTGTGGAAACACCAAGGAAAATCAACGCCATCAGCGTATATGACAGGAAGTTAAAATAATAGGCTGTTTTACTGTAATCCAGTGGTGCGCCTTCTACAAGCTTAACCTCGCTTTCTTTAGCCAGGTCAGCCCGGACATAAGAATCTATCTGATTGAAATCAAGCTTTGGCTTTACCAGAGCATAGCGACTGGCAGTGGCCAGATACTTCTCAATGAAACGATCAATATAAACGGCTGTAGTTGAATCGGGTACTGAGGATTTTTCCACCTTGGCAGTGCCATTGCCCTGGAGCAGGCTGGCTGAGAAACCGGCAGGGATATGAACGGCATATTCTATTTCACGGAAAAAGAGCGCATCCTGCAGAGCATCGGCAGTATCCGGCAACTCAACAATTTCGCAGGTTTCATTCAGGTACCGCGTAAGCCCTGCTGCCACGCTGCCATCGGTATCAGAATTGATCACCGCGATCCGCGGGCGGGCTGCGCTGAAATCGTCTGTCGGCGGTGCCGGATAAAGCATAGTCAGCAGAATAATCAGGAACATGAATACCCCAACGTAAATCAGCATGGCGGGGATATTGCGGCGGATAACTTTAAGAAAGGCTTTAAATACTGGCATAGCGCTGCCTCCTTAGCTTGAAGGCGACTACGGCGCCAAAAACTACGATCATTACCGACATAACAATAATATTGTTCCAAAAACGGGTGTCTGTTTCGTAATAATAAAGTGCGTAAAAAGAATCAGAGATCAGGTTTGCAGGGTTAAGCCAGCTGAGTATAGGGGCATTCTGGCTGACCGCGTATTTAACCTGGGCACTGTTTAAACCGGCCATAGCGGAACTGACCATCGAGAAGCCGATCAGAATACCAACTCTTGCGCCTTCTCTTACATTGAACAGAGAACTGATCAAGGCTCCGATAGATACTCCCAAGACACTCCCCAGGAAACAAACCAGCAGGATTCGCCACAGATCGTCACCAAATCCAATATTCAGCGCAAACCGCAAGTAAATCAACAAGAGGATGATCGAACTGAAATGAATCAGAAATTTAGCTACTGAGGATGCCAGAATCATCAAGGGACGCGAAATCGGCGAAACCACAATCCGGGTTGCCTGCGCGGACTGGTTTGCCTGGACATTCATCACTTCTTTTAAACCCCAGAAGCCGCCATAAAGGCAGGTCATGGCTATCAGGGCGTAGTAATAAGTCATCATGGTATCCGGGTTGCCGCTGCCTAAAGGACGGTCGGCCAGCCAGTCGCGCTCGCTTGTCTGCTGCAGCGCGGCCATGTCAACAGTTGGATCAAGAGCGAGAACTCCCATCCAGGAGGCTGAAACCTGTTGATATTCATCGGCGAATGTCTTGATAATTGATTGAGACAACCCCGAATTTGTTGCGGTAACATCGAGAGCAGTCAGCGAATCTCCGGTCCGCCGGGGAGTGAGGATTCCGCGGATTTTATCTTCTGCAAGCTCTGCCATAGCCTCCGCTTCAGTCATCAGGCGCAGGTCAAAGAGCGCTTTTTCACCACTGGAAACCTGTTCCATCACAGACTGCAGCTGGGTATCCTGCTGCCATACTACATTGTTCACAACCGCGACGGGGATTTTGTTGAAAACCTCGCTGTTGCTGAGATTGGCAAAAACAAGCCCGAACAGAGAGGCCAAGATCAGAGGGAAAGCTACAGTCCAGAAGACCAGGTCGCGGTCGCGCAGATCTGCCTTGAGGTTATAGCGGAAAATATGTCTGAACATTTTTGTCGCCTCCTCAGTCGCGCAGTTGTTTGCCGGTTATCTCAAGAAATACATCGTTGAGGGTCGGCAGTTCACACAGTACCCGGCCGTAGACAAGGCCGCGTGACTGCAGAAACTCAATTACGTTGGTCAGATTATGCTGCCGCCGTTCCGATTGAATTACCAGGTGAGAGTTTTGCATTTCAGCTGAGACAACGTGCGGCAGCAAAGCAGCCTGTTCTACCAAATCAGTCAGATCAACCGGCGCTTCGGGCAACTCTACCGTAATTGTTTCACCGGTGCGGATCATGTCTTTTAATTCTTCCGAAGTGCCTTCAGCAATTACTTTACCCTTGTCCATGATGGCGATACGGGTGCAGATCTGCTCCACTTCTTCCATATAATGCGAAGTATAAATAATGGTCGCACCCTGCCGGTTAAGCTCAAGGATGCCTTCGAGAATCTTGTTACGGCTTTGCGGGTCAACGGCAACTGTTGGCTCGTCCAGGAATATCAGCTTCGGCTTATGGGCGATGCCGCAGGCAATATTTAGCCGCCGCAGCAACCCGCCGCTGAGCTTTTTAGGAACAAACTTTGTGAAGTCTTCCAGGCCGACGAAGCTGATTGCTTCATCCACCAGTTCTTTACGGCGTTTACTATCATGAATGTACAAACCGCAAAAATAATCGATATTCTCATAAACAGTCAGTTCATCAAAAACCGCGACGTTTTGCATTACCAGACCAATATCGCGTTTAGCAGCATAGGAATCGGGCGTCATTGGTTTGCCAAACACCTCAACTGCACCTTTGCTGTATTTCAATAATGCCAGCATGCAGTTGATCGCTGTTGTTTTGCCGGAGCCATTGGGACCAAGCAGACCGAAAATTTCACCTTCTTTTACCTGCAGGTTGAAATGATCGAGCGCTATCAGGTCGCCATAACGTTTAACCAGATTATTAATTTCTACGAGCATGTTTATCCCTCCTCATTTTGTCCAGTTTCAGTATGCCCGGCTTTTCGGGCGGGCGGTAGTGAAAATGCTCCTGACTTGGGATGACAGATGTCACTGCTTTTTCAACCCCGCCGTGTTAGGATATGAGTGTAAAAGGAGCTGCAGGTATATGAGCTGGTTATCTGAAAAGTTGGCCGACAAGCTGGTCTTTTTTTCCATTTCTTTCATTTTGTTTATCCAGGTAAATACCTCAGCTATTGCTATCGGCCAGGTACTGATTGCTTTGCTTATCAGCGCTCTGGCTTCCTATTCGGATAAGCCCGCGCTTAAGGCTGCCTGCGCGCTGTTGTTTATTGGCTTATGCATAACGTTTCCACAATTGAGTTACTTTTTACCCTTGATCGCGCTTGATTTGCTTGCTACCCCCTGGCCGTTTCTGACAGCCCTTGGCGCCATACCATTAATTACACATGCGAACGTGCTCAACCAAACAACAGTATTTGGCCTGGCACTGCTGATTTTGCTGGCTGGACATGTCTACCGCCGATCCGAGTCACTGGCTGTGCTGCGGGCGCAAACATACAAACTGCGTGATGCTGCACAAGAATCGAAACTCCGGGAAGACAGACAGCATGAGGTGCTTCAGGAAAAGCAGGATTACGAAATCCATCTGGCGACTTTACGTGAGCGTAACCGGATTGCGCGTGAAATTCATGATCAGGTTGGGCATCAGCTGACCAGCGCCATTTTGCAGGTGGGAGCGATGATGACTGTCCAGCAGGATCCTGCTCTGCTGCCGGAGTTGAATCAGCTCAAGACAACACTCAGCATCAGCATGGAACAGATCCGGAACAGCGTGCACGACCTGCATGACCAGTCGATTGACCTTAAAGCTGAGATCAACCGGATTGCTGACGATTTTGACTATTGCCCGCTGCGGGTTGAGTATGACCTGACTGGGTTACCGCCACCTCCCGTGCGCTACGCTTTTCTTGCTATAATTAAAGAAGGCTTGGCGAACATAATGCGTCATTCTCAAGCCGGTAAAGCTTATTTGACTTTGCGCGAGCATCCCGGCTTCTACCAGCTGATTTTGCGCGACAACGGCAGAGGTTGTCCTGATTTGCTTAAAGGCGGCACCACTTTGCCGCAAAGTGCCGGTACCGGTATGGGGCTGCGGAATATTGTGGAAAGAGTCGCAAGCCTTGGCGGTCAGACTCATTTCAAACAAAATGAAGGGTTTACAATATTTGTGACTATTCCCCGCGCAGCATATCAGGAGGCCAAAAAGCAATGACATCGCCACAGCGTTTACGTATTGTCCTGGTGGATGATGATCGTTTGATCACAACTTCACTCAAAATCATCATTGAAGCTGATCCGGAGCTGCAGGTGATCGCAACTGCCAATGATGGCGCTTCTGCTCTGGTGCTTTATCAACTGCATCAGCCGGACCTCATCCTGCTTGATATCAGAATGCCCGGCCTGAGCGGCCTGGAAGCCGGCAAACAAATTCTGGCGGCTGATCCGGAGGCGCGAATTCTATATCTGACAACGTTCGCGGACGATGAATACATCGCAGAAGCCCTGAGGATAGGCGCTCGTGGTTATATTCTCAAGCAACAGTTTGAAAGCCTGGTGCCTGCGATTAAGGCGATTCAGGCAGGTCAAAGCGTTTTTGGCGAGGAAATCAGCTCACGTATTCCGTCATTGCTTAGCACCGACTTGACAACAGACTTAACTGAATTTGACATTAAGCCTAAAGAGATGGATATTATCTCTTTAGTGGCAGATGGCCTCAATAATAGAGAAATAGCTGCCAAGCTTCATCTCGGCGAAGGCACTGTCCGCAATAGCATCAGTCAAATTTTGGAAAAGCTGGAGTTGCGCGACCGCACCCAGCTGGCCATTTTTTACCATAAACACTCTGGGCGGAGGAACCCTTGACTTATATAGAATTAAATAATGTCCAAAAAAATTACCGTATGGGCGAAGTGACTATAGTCGCGGCCGACGGTGTCAGTTTTACCATCAACAAAGGCGAGTTCGCTTTAGTTGTGGGCGCTTCCGGCGCCGGCAAGACAACTGTGCTCAACCTGCTTGGCGGTATGGACTCCTTAAGCGGCGGTACGATTCAGGTAGATAACGCTGACATCAGCTCATATAACCGCCGTCAGCTGACTGAATATCGCCGCACCGACATCGGTTTTGTTTTTCAGTTTTATAATCTTGTGCAAAATCTGACTGCACGTGAAAATGTCGAACTTGCCACGCAGATCAGCCCGGATCCGCTTGATGTGGATCTGGTTTTGGCTCAGGTGGGGCTGAGCGAACGCAAGGATAATTTCCCTTCGCAGCTTTCCGGCGGCGAGCAGCAGCGGGTGGCGATAGCGCGTGCTTTGGCCAAGAACCCCAAGTTGCTGCTGTGCGATGAGCCTACAGGCGCATTGGACTACAATACCGGGCGCTCAATTCTTAAGCTGTTACAGGATACCTGCCACAATACCGGCATGACCGTTATTGTGATTACCCATAACCTGGCGTTGACCGCTATCGCTGACAAAGTCATTCGCATGCGCAATGGCAAAGTGATCGAGATCACCACTAATGCTCAACCGCTGCCGGTTGAAGAGCTCGAATGGTGATATGAAAACCTCGCTTCTGAAAGACTTTATTCGTTCAATTTGGAAAAGCCGCGCCCGTTTTCTTTCGATTCTGGGGATGGTAGCCCTCGGCGTGGGCTTTTTTGCCGGTATCAACGCCAGCGAACCGGACATGTTGATTTCGGCGGAACATTATTACCAGGATCAGCGCCTGGCTGACTACCGCCTGCTTTCGCCTCTCGGTTTCCGGAAACAGGATATTGCAGCGCTTAAACAGAACCCCGGGGTGGCAGAAGTCAGCGAATCCCAGATTGTTGACCTGTTTTTGGCGACACCGGACGGCCTGGAGTTTACTGTCCGGCTCTATAGTAATGACAGTAATAAATCTCCAGCCGAAAAAGAGCTCAACCGCCTTACCTTGCTCGAAGGCCGACTACCGGAAAAACCCGGCGAAATTGCCATTGAAGAAGGATTTGGCCTTAAGAGCATCATTCCTTTGGGCACTGTTCTGACAGCATCTCTGCCGGAGGATCAAGAGCTAAGTGAATTGGTGCAAAGCAACGCTTTTACCGTGGTTGGGCGGGTGCGCTCGCCATTGTATATAGATTTTCAGCGTGGCCAGACAAACATCGGCGGCGGCTCGATCAGCTGGTATGCAGTTGCAGTGAAGGACGAATTCGTGGCGGAGCGCTCGGGAAATCTGTATTTGCGGGTTGTGGGCTCAGACGAACTTGAATCTTATTCACCAGCTTATAGCGAACGGATCGAAGCCTTTACACCTGACCTGGAAGCCTTAGGAGAAAGCGCGGTAGCAGAGGAAGTCGCCGAGCTGCGCGCAGAAATCGAAACAGGTAAAACGGAGTTGCTGGAGCAGAAAGATAAAGCAGCCCGGGAACTGGCAGATGCCGAACAGAAGCTGGGAGATGCCGAGCTGGCAATTGCCGACGGCGAAGCTGAGTTAAAAGCTAACGAGGAAAAATACACCCGTGAACTTGCCGACCAACGTGCCAAGCTGGAAAAGGGCCGGGCTGAACTGGCCGCCGGACGTGCCCAATATGAGAGCGGTCTGAAGGATTGGAACGATGGGTATATCGCCTGGAGTGAAGGTGATGCTCAGCTTCGGGCGGCGAAAACAGTTTTAGATGCCAGCGAAGCCGAACTTACCGCTGGAGAACGCGAACTGGAAGCTGGCAGAATAGCTATCGACGCGGGCAGGGCAAGGCTAAATGCCAGCGAGGCTGAACTGGCAGCGGTAAAAGCACAGCTGGACGCCTCTGCACTGGAGCTTGCTGCCCTTGAAACTCAATTAGCTGCGGCTGAGGCGGAGCTTAAAGACACCGCTGATCTGCAAGCGGCACTAAACGCTGGCAGGGCTGCCTATGAGCAGGGGCTGGCCGCATATGAAGACGGCAAACTCCAGTATGAAAATGGAGTAGATGAGTTTAACCAAAGCCTTGTTACTTACGAAGCAGCCAGGCGCAAGGTTGCAGCCGGGTGGCAGCAATATAATCAAGGTCTGGCCGAATACGAGAGAAGTAAAGCTGAGCTGGACGCAGGCAAAGCTGTGTTGGATCAAAGCAAAGCCGAGCTGGACCAGGCGCAGGCAGTGATCAAAGAAAATGAAAAACTGCTGGTTGATGGCGCCGCAGCTTTGACACGCGGAGAACGTGAACTCGAACGAGAATTGGCTGACGGGCGGTTAAAGCTGGTGCAAGCCAGAGCAGAGCTAAACGACGGCCTGGCAGCATTCGGCTACGAGAAGGCGGAAGCGGAACGCCTGATAGCGCAGGCTGAAACTGATATCCATGACGCCGAGCGCGCCCTGATTGAAATTCCCAGTGGCTGGTTTGTTTTTACCCGTGAAAGCTTCCCCGGTTACAGCGGCTATGGCGCCGACGCTGAACGCATCGGCGCAGTAGCAACGGTCTTTCCTTTGTTTTTCTTTTTGGTGGCTGCTCTGGTGTGCCTGACAACCATGACCAGAATGGTTGAGGAAGAGCGGGTTCAGATCGGCACGCTTAAAGCGCTGGGTTACAGCTCGTTTGCGATTTCGTTCAAGTTTTTGGCTTATGCCCTTTTGGCCTGCGCTTTAGGTACCGCAGCAGGACTTGCTCTGGGTTTTTGGGTTTTTCCTACGGTAATTATGTCGGCCTACAGCTTGATGTATGAAATCCCTTATCAGCTGACACCGCCACATGCCGACCTCAGCCTGATTTCCAGCTTAATCGCGACTGTAACCATTATGTCAGCAGCTTTGCTGGCAACTTTGAGTGAGTTGCGGGCTACTCCCGCTGTCTTAATGCAGCCGAAAGCTCCCAAACCGGGCAAACGGATTTGGCTGGAACGCGTCCGCCCATTGTGGCGGCGGCTCTCCTTTTCCAATAAAGTGACTGCCCGCAATATTTTCCGTTACAAGCAGCGCTTTCTTATGACTATTATCGGTATCGCCGGTTGCACGGCGTTGTTATTAACCGGTTTTGGCCTTAAAGATTCAATCGGCGCTATCGGCACCAAGCAGTTTGAAGAATTATTTATCTATGATGCGGCTGTCTATTATGACGATGAGAAGGAATCAGCTTTAAAGCTGCCGGCACTTCTGGCCACTGAACCTGAGGTTGCAAGCCAGCTGCGGCTGCTCAATGAAACCGTCACTTTAAGGCCGTCAGGCTCAAGCCGAGAATTTGAAGCTTCACTGGTCGTGCCGGAAAACGCCGCAGAACTTCAACAGTATTATGTTTTACGCGAGCGTACCAGCGGCACGGAACTGCAATTGCCCGCTGACGGTGCTGTTCTAACCGAGAAACTGGCAGATCTGTTAAACGTTGAAGTCGGCGATACAGTCCGCTGGACTGACAGCGACCAACTGACCTATGAAATGAGAATAGCGGGCATTACCGAGAACTATATGGCACATTACCTATACATGTCACCAGCTTATTATGATCAGATAACCTACCAGACACCACACTACAACAGCATCACTTTCAACCTGGGAAACCCGCAGATCATTGATGAAGATGCTTTCTCAGAGAAAATATTGTCGAACGAAGCCGCGTTGGGGGTAATATTCACAGCCGGCATTTCTGACCAGTTTAATGATGTTTTAAGCAGTCTTAACACAGTGGTTCTGGTACTGATTATCTCAGCCGGAGCCTTGGCGTTTATTGTGCTTTACAACCTGACCAATATCAATATTACTGAGCGGGCACGCGAAATCGCCACACTCAAGGTGCTGGGATTCCGCGATAATGAGGTTTCGGCCTATGTATACCGTGAAAACATGGTACTGGCAGCTATCGGTACGCTGGGTGGCCTTGTGCTCGGCTATTTTCTGCACGGATTTGTGATGAACACCATGGAAATTGACAACATGATGTTCGGAAAACAGATCCTGCCGCTCAGCTATGTCTGGTCGATTCTGCTGACCATGTTGTTCGCCTTGTTGGTGAATCTCTTTATGAATCACCGGTTGATCAGGATTGACATGGTGGAATCACTGAAATCAGGTGAATAGGGCAGCTCATTTCAGGTGGGAAGCTTAGCCATTTCTTCGCGGGTGCGAATCAATTTGTATAGCATTTCATTGACAGGCGTGGGAATATTGTTTTCAGCGCCCAGCTGCATAACTGTACCGGACAGCATTTCAACTTCGGTCGGGCGGCCGTGCAGCAGGTCGTCAACCATTGAAGTATGGGTTTCCGGGTTCATACTCGCCAGTACCGTCCGCCAGTTGGTTATATCTGTTTCACCAAGTTCGATTCCTTTGGCCACTGCAATCGCGTTAACCTCACGCATCGCGTCTTCAACCATATCCTCTGCAGCCGGAATCTGCTGAAATACACCGTAAGGTGCCAGCAGCACAGCTGAAACCTGGTTAATGCCGACATTGATCATGAACTTATACCACAGGGCATGAAGCATATTTTCCGGAACTGTATAGGTGACGCCGGCTGCGTCAAACAGCTGCGCTATTTTGCTTACCCGGTCCGACCAGGTGCAATTCTCGGCTTCGCCAAACACGACGGTACCTGCCGAGGTAAACCTCACCCGGTTGCCGCTGCGGTTGCCGTCAATCCCGATTACCAGACCATAGAGAATTTTTTCGCTGCCGAATGCTTCACCCAGCTCTGCCTCGCTGGTTATCCCGTTCATCAATGACAGTATTACGGTGTGCTCTCCCACGTAGCAACGCATATCTTCAATGGCGGAGGCCAAATCGTATTGCTTAACAGCTACCAGGATCAAATCAACCGGTCCGGATGCAGTGGCCGCCAGCGGGATTACAGGTTCCAGAATTGGCAAATCATAACGCTGCTCATTTATCATCAGGCCTTGTTGGCGATAGCGATTAGCCCGCTCGCCGCCGGCCAGAATAAAAACTTTACCTGGGTTTTTGTCGTGTAGTCTATGAGCTACTGCGCTGCCAACCGCGCCTGCGCCCACCAGCAAAACAGAGTTTAGTTCGTTCATAGATCCTCCTTGAATTTTCCGAGTATTTTCCGAGTATTTTCCGGCGGGCTAAAACAGGTCCCGCTTGTTTAATTCCATTTGTTATATATTACCACGCGAAATGTTTATGATAAGATTAAAGGACGCTTTTCAGAAGCACAGCCTATTACGGGAGGAAAGCCTTACTGCCGCAACGGCAAGGCATTTGAGCAGAGCGCGATGAAGCAAAACCAGAACAGACAGACTCAGGCAAACAGATATTCCGGTAACAAAAGCCAAAGCTTGCATCACAAGCTGCAGCGACCGGACTTTCAGCAAGGGCTGGCCGCCGGCTTACCAATTGCTCTGGGCTATTTTGCCGTTTCCTTTGCCTATGGTTTATTTACTGCAGAAGGCGGTATGACACCACTTACTGCCACACTGATTTCCTTCACCAACATGACCTCGGCTGGCCAGTTTGCAGGGACACAACTGATTTTTGCCGGCGCGCCTTATCCGGAAATTTTCATCACCGTCCTATTAATCAATCTCCGCTATATGCTGATGTCGCTTTCCTTAACTCAAAAGTTGCGGCCTGGTATCAGTCTGCCGGGGCGCCTGATTATCGGCTATGGGGTTACCGATGAAATTTACGCAGTAGCCGCAACTCATACCGGTGAGCCGGGGCTTGTCTACATGCTGGGCTTGATCTCGCTGCCGGTTGCCGGCTGGACAGGCGGCACTCTGTTTGGCTCCCTGGCCGGTTCAGTTTTGCCACTGGCTGTGCGCAGTGCGCTGGGGATTGCGCTTTATGCCATGTTTATTGCGATAATTATTCCACCAGCCCGCTCTTCGCGCCCGGTACTGGCTGTTGTTATTCTGGCCGCCGTTCTGAGCACCGCAGCACAAACTGTGCCTCTGACCCGGGATATTCCGAGCGGCTGGCGTTTGATCGCCGTCACTTTGATCGCGGCTTTCGCCGGTGCGTTACTGGCACCGATAACACCGGAATCAGAAATGGGCACAACTGCTGAAGACAGTGGGAAGGGCAGACTATGAAAGAATCTTATCTGCTCGGCGCGTTTCTAACCATGTTGGCAGCCACCTGGCTGCCGCGCATGTTGCCGCTGCTTTTAGTCCGTAAGCGCATTGACAACGTGCTCTTTCGTTCATTCCTGTTTTATGTGCCTTATGCTGTTTTGGCTGCAATGACCATCCCGGCTATATTTTATTCAACCTCGCTGATCGAATCGGCCGCTGCCGGCCTGGCAGTTGCTCTGCTGCTTGGCTGGCGGGGAAAGTCATTGCTGGTTGTGGCACTGGGCGCATCACTGGCTGTATTTATAGTGGAACAACTTGCCGGAGTAATTTTTTAAGGAGGCAAATTTTATGTTGAATATCGGCTGTCATCTTTCAATTTCCCGAGGCTACCTTAATATCGGTAAAGAGGCTTTGTCAATTGGAGCCAATACCTTTCAGTTTTTCTCCCGCAATCCTCGCGGCAGTCGTCAACGAGCGCTCGACGAAACGGATATAAAAGCCTTGGACGCTTTCCTGAAAGAACATGAATTTGCGCCGATTCTGGCTCATGCGCCGTATACCCTGAACGCCTGTTCCCCTGATGAACAGCTGCGGACACTGGCGGCGGAAATGATGGCCGGTGACGTGGAACGGCTGGAGTATTTACCGGGAAACTACTACAACTTTCACCCAGGCAGCCATGTAGGGCAGGGGGTTAATGTTGGAATTGGCTTTACCGCAGCCGCACTGAACAAGGTATTGCAACCAGGACAGAAGACCCTGGTTCTGCTGGAAACGATGAGCGGCAGCGGCAGTGAAATCGGCGGCAGATTTGAGGAACTGCAGCAGATTATCGAACAGGTTGAACATCAGGAGCTGTTGGGTGTTTGCCTCGACACCTGCCACGTGCATGCAGCCGGTTATGACATAATCAACGGCCTTGATGGCGTACTGGCAGAATTCGACAAAATAATCGGTCTGAAACGCTTGAAAGGGATTCATCTGAACGACTGCCTGGCACCGGCAGGCGCCCGTAAGGACCGCCACGCAAAAATCGGTGAAGGCTACATTGGCCTGGACGCAATTACAAGAGTGATCAACCACCCGCAGCTGCGGCACTTGCCCTTTTACCTTGAAACACCTAATGAAGTTGATGGCTACAAGTCGGAGATTGAACTATTGCGCCAGGCTTATCAGGAAACTTGAAGCGCGGTTGCAGCCATTTGCGTTTTATCGCATAATTGAAATAATTGTGTGACCTTGTGAAGTACCTGGACACGCTGTCCAGACAGATGACAGGAGATATATTATGGGAAAAGCTTTGATTATCGGAGCTGGCGGGGTTGCCAGTGTTGTTGTTCACAAATGTGTGCAGAACCCGGATGTTTTCGAGGAAATCTGCATTGCCAGCCGGACTAAATCGAAAGCGGATGCTTTTAAAGCAAAGCTTGACGGTGGCCGCACCAAAATTCAGACTGCCCAGGTTGATGCCGATAAAACCGAAGAGGTAATTGCTCTAATCCGTGATTTTCAGCCGGATATCGTGATCAATGTTGCTTTGCCGTATCAGGACCTGACCATCATGGACGCCTGCCTGGCAACCGGTGTTCATTACCTTGATACCGCCAATTACGAACCGCCTGAGGTTCCAAAATTTGAATACAAATGGCAATGGGCTTACCGCGAGCGCTTCGAAAAAGCCGGCATCACAGCTATCCTCGGCTGCGGCTTCGACCCTGGTGTCACGCAGGCTTTTTCCGCCTATGCTTTGAAACACCATTTTGACGAAATACATACCATTGATATTCTTGACGCTAACGGCGGTGACCACGGCTATCCATTCGCGACCAACTTCAACCCCGAAATCAATATCCGCGAAATTACTGCACCCGGCAGCTATTACGAGAACGGCGAGTGGCACGAAACTGAGCCCCTTGAAATAAAACGCGAATATGATTTTGACCAGATCGGGCCTAAAGATATTTACTTGCTGCATCATGAAGAAATGGAATCCCTGGCGCTTAATATTCCCGGTGTCCGCCGGATCCGTTTCTGGATGACCTTTTCCGATAGATACATCACGCACTTGAAAGTGTTGGAAAATGTCGGCATGACTTCAATAGAGCCAATTGAAATTGAGGGCTGCAGCATCCAGCCACTGCAATTCCTGAAGGCTGTCTTGCCTGACCCGGCGTCGCTCGGCCCGCGTACCAAAGGTAAAACAAATATCGGCTGTATCTTTACCGGTATTAAAGATGGCAAACCCAAAACCTATTATATTTATAATGTTTCCGATCATCAGGAAGCTTACAAAGAGGTTGGTTCCCAGGCTATTTCCTACACGACCGGTGTGCCAGCCATGATCGGTGCAATGATGGTTTTGCAGGGTCACTGGAACAAACCCGGTGTCTACACTGTGGAAGAACTAAATCCAGATCCCTTCATGGAACAGCTGAATAAGCAAGGCCTGCCCTGGCAAGAAAATTTCGATCCGGTACTGGTCGACTGAGGAAACTGAATGCATATTATAGGTTCTGATACTTCCGGGTTAAATATTGATTTTTCCCAAGTACGTACGCCCGCCTATGTGGTTGATGAGGGGCTTTTACGCAAAAACCTGACGACCCTTGACCAGGTTCAGCAAACAACAGGCTGCAAAATCGTGCTGGCACTCAAAGGGTTTTCCATGCACGCCGTTTTCCCGATTGTGGGCGAATACCTGGCTGGCATCACTGCCAGCGCGTTGTTTGAGGCACGGTTGGGCCGCGAAAAAATGGGCAAGGAAGTTCATATTTATTCCCCGGCTTATATCGAAGAAGATTTTGAGCAGATACTCGATACAGTTGACCATATCGTATTCAATTCTTTTAATGAATGGCAGCTTTACCGCGACCGGGTTTTGAATCACAGCCGACCGATTGAAGCAGGGATCCGGATCAACCCGGAATATTCTGAAATCAAAACAGCGCTTTACAACCCCAGCGCTCCATATTCGCGTCTTGGCGTCACTGCCGCCAACTTCCGCCCGGATCTGCTGGAAGGAATCAGCGGCCTGCATTTTCACACTCTCTGTGAGCAGAATGCTGATGCTCTGGGCAGAACAGTCCCTTATATCGACGAAAAATTCGGGTCTTTTTTACGTAAAATGAAATGGCTGAACCTGGGGGGCGGGCATCATATTACGCGCCCCGATTATGATCTCGAGCAGCTGGTCAATATTATCCGTCACTTTCAAAAAACGTATGAACTTGAAATTTACCTGGAACCGGGCGAAGCGATCGCTCTCAATACGGGCTTCCTGGTTGCCCAGGTGCTCGACATAGTGGATAATGGTATGGAAATTGCCATCCTGGACACCTCTGCTGCCAACCACATGCCGGATGTGATTGAAATGCCCTATCGTCCGGTTATTCTCGGTGCCGGTGAGCCGGGTGAGAAGGCTTTTACCTATCGTTTGGGCGGACCAACCTGCCTGGCCGGTGATATAGTCGGCGACTACTCTTTCGCCGAACCACTGCGTCGCGGCACCCGCTTGGTTTTTACAGACATGGCACATTACACGATGGTCAAAAACAACATGTTTAATGGAGTAAACCTGCCGGATATCGTGCTCCACACATCGTCAGGCAATCAACTTATCCGCCGTTTCGACTATGCCGATTATCGCGACCGGCTTTCCTGATTTAGCTAACAAAATAAACATATAGCCCTGTACCGGAAAAATATTCGAAAAATTACGGTTATTTTCTAGAAAATAATTGAATTACGTTGTTCTTTCTGTTAACCTATTGGGCGTGAAATCACCTGAAAACGATTTCGGTGATGACTTGGCATCCACATTTAGACAGAGATGCGTTGGAGGAGAACTGTCGTGAAAAAAATCATCGTTTTGGGCGCGGGCTATTCAGGCGTCCTTACTGCCAAGAAATTGGCCAAGAAACTCAAGAACGACAAAGATGTCGAAATCTCGATCATTGATAAACACCGTTACCATACGATGTTGACAGAATTACATGAAGTCGCGGGCAACAGGGTTGAGGAAGACAGTATCCGTATCAGCCTAAGCCGCATTTTTGCCGGCCGCAAGGTAAAGGTAATTACCGACACAATCGAGTCAATTGATTACGAGAAGCAGGTGCTCAAAGGTTCTGATGCCAGCTATGAATACGATTACCTCGTACTGGCCTCAGGTTCCAAACCCGCTTATTATGGGATTCCCGGCGCCTGTGAAAACACTTTGCCGCTGTGGTCTTACGATGATGCAGTCAAGCTGAAGCAGCATGTTTTCTCGATGTTCAGCCAGGCAAACAGCGAAAACGATCCGGCTGAACGAAAAAAGCTGCTGACATTTTACGTTGCCGGCGCCGGTTTTACCGGCGTTGAAATGGCCGGTGAACTGGCCGAATGGGTGCCGCAGCTCTGCGATCAGTTTGAAGTAAAAAGGGAAGAGGTCAAAATTGTTGAAGTTGACCTGCTGAACCGCGTCGTGCCTGTATTGCCGGAAAAACTTTCGGACAAAACCGAAAGACGCCTGCGCAAAATGGGTGTAGATATAAAGCTCAAAACAGCGATTGTTTCGGTTGGGGAAGACTATATCGAATACAAGCAGGATGAAGAGCTTTACCGTGATACCACCCGTACAGTTATCTGGACAGCCGGTACCGAATGTGCCGACGTTGCCCAGACTTCAGCCCAGCTTAAACCCGTACGGCGCGGCCGGATTGAAGTTGACGAATTTCTGCGTGCCAAAACACATGACAATGTATATGTCGCCGGCGACAACATGTTCTATATGGCGCCCGGTTCAACTATCCCGGTGCCGCAGATGGTTGAGAACTGCGAACATTCAGCTTCCACCATTACAAACAACTTACTTACAGACGTTAAGGGCAGCGGTGAAAAAGAAAAATACGATCCTAAATTCCATGGCGTCATGGTCAGCATTGGCGGTCGTTATGGTGTAGCCAATGTTGGCGGCGCTAAGAAAAAAATCAATTTGCCCTCGTTCTTTGCCATGTTCGTCAAGCACTTTATCAACATCATTTATTTTGTTCAGGTGCTGGGCTGGAACAAGGTTTTCGGCTACATGAAAAAAGAGTTCTTCACTATCCGTAATCGCCGCAGCTTTGTCGGCGGCCATTTCTCCAACCGCACGCCCAGCTTCCTGCTTGTACCGCTGCGCGTGTTCCTTGGGTTTATCTGGGTTTTGGAGGGAGTCAAGAAGCTGAATGAAGGCTGGCTTAATTCACCAAAGCTGTTCCAGTTCTTCCAGGGCGCAAATCAATTCTTTGAAAACGCTCTTAGCGGCGGAGCTGATGCCAATGCCGGCGCAACCGCTGCTGAAGGCGGCGCGGCAACTGTTGATGTACTGGTCAATTGGAATATTTTTGGCATCATCAAGGTTTTCATTGTCAACGCTGCTGATGTTGCGGCAAAAATCCAATTTACTGTGATGGACTGGTTCGTTGATAGTGTGATTCTTGCCAACGGCAACACCCAGCTTTTCTTCCAGACAGTTATCGTTATTTCTGAAATCCTGATCGGCCTGGCCCTGATTGCGGGTCTGTTCACCTTCCTGGCATCCGGTTACTCGATTGTACTGCAAGTCATGTTCCTGATGACTACAGGGCTTTACATGGGCTCCTGGTGGATGATCTTCGCGGCTGTTGCTGTTCTGATCGCCGGCGGCCATGTCTTCGGTCTCGACTACTATGTAATTCCCTGGTTGAAACGGCAATGGAAGAAGATTCCGATTGTGCGCAAATCCTATTTGTACAATGACTGATAAAATAACAACTTCCGACTCAAAGACTGTCGGGCAATTACCTACCGCTGACAAAGCCCAGGCACGCGTTTCTACACCAGTGGATCGCGTGCCTCTGGCTGTTGCCGCTGATGCCGTAAGCGAACGAATCCGGCAAACCTTATTACGCTCGGATCCTATTCTCGGCGAAGTCATGTCTCATCTGACCAGCTCGCAAGGCAAAAACTTCCGTGCGTCGCTTTTGCTTGCGGCGGCAGCCGATGCCAACGACACAGTGCCTGCCGATGCTATTACAGCAGCTGCTGCGTTGGAGATTCTGCACCTGGCTACTCTGGTACATGATGATGTTATCGACGGGGCAGATCTGCGCCGCGGCCAGCCCAGCGTTCAAAAACGCTTTGGCAAAAAAATCGCGGTTATTGGCGGGGATTATTTATTCACGGTTTGCTTTAATCTGGTTGCCAGCATCTCGGCCCGTTATTCGGATAAGTTTGAACTGTTTTCTCAGGCAATGTCCAGTATCTGCCTCGGTGAACTGCGGCAGTTGAAACACAATGGTGACACCGATTTAGCAGTCACCGGTTATTTGCGGATTATTGCCGGCAAAACAGCAGCGCTTTTCGCGCTGGCGATGTATTCGGGAATGATTTTGAGTGATGCCGAAGAACGCGAATCACGGTTAGTGGCCCGCTTCGGCTACTATATCGGCATGCTGTTTCAGCTGGCAGACGACTGTCTTGATTACGCTTCAGACAGCGGTACGCTGAAGAAAACTGCTAACCATGATTTATCGGAAGGCGTGATAACTTTGCCGCTGATCTATACTTTCCGTCAACTGCCGGAACTTAAGCAAACAGTCAAAGACTTGTCGCTTAACAGCGAGGAAATCGCTTTTGTGGTGCAGGAAGTAATTAATCAAGGCGGTGTGGACCGCACCAAAGCACTGGCTGACCGTTATGCTGTCAAAGCCCGCAAGCTGTTGGATCGGCTGCCTGACCAGGGAAAAAGCCAGCGACTAGATAGGATTCTAAAACAAATACAGGAGCGTCAGTTTTAGTGGAAAAGTCAATACTTTCACGTTATTTCAATCTAGTAGAAATCAGAACCAAGCTGGCCAGTCTGCTGCCATTCCTGCTCGGACTAATGTACGTCCGGCATGCTTACGGGACAATTAATGGCTGGAACACAGCCATTTTCTTTTTAGCAATGCTTTGTTTTGACATGATGACCACAGCTCTGAATAACTATATTGATACCAAAACCAACAATGTACCGCTTGCTTTCAGCAGACCTGTTGCCCGCTTGATAATGCTGGTGCTGCTGGCACTGGCAACGGCTCTTGGCTTGCTGTTGGTCTGGCGCACCAGCCTGGTTGTGCTGGCTGCCGGTGTCTTCTGCTTTTTTATGGGCATTGCTTATACCGCTGGCCCGGCACCAATTTCGCGCATGCCGTTAGGAGAAGCTTTTTCGGGCTTTGTAATGGGCTTCTTTATCCCTTTTCTGACAATCTACATTAATGCCCCGCTAAAACAGCTGGTATTTTACAGCTATGCCGAAGGTGTCCTGGACATTGGTCTGCGTTTACCGGACCTGCTGCGTCTGGCTTTGCTGACAGTTCCGGCGATCACAGGAATTGCCAACATCATGCTTGCCAATAATACCTGCGACCTGGAAAACGACCGTCGCGTGAATCGCTTTACCTTGCCACACTATATAGGTGTTCCCAATGCTTTGCGCCTGTTTGCGGCACTTTATGCCCTGGCCTTCATCAGCATTGCCTTGCTGGTTTTGTTGAAAATCCTGCCCTGGCACGCGGCCTTCGCTTTATTAGCGGCGATTCCGGTAGCCCGTAATGTCAGAAAATTTTTCGCCGTTCAATCCAAGCCGGAAACATTTCCGCTCAGCGTGATGAATCTCAATCTGATCTTGATACCTTTAATTATCCTTATTGCAGTTTAACCAGCCTCGTCTTGTCTCTGACGGGTATTGTTGCTGCTGTAACAGGGCTTCTAGCCGATAACGGACATAGGGATAGTTAAAATTTTCGGGATTCTAGGCCAAATGAATCAATTAAAGCTTCGATATCACTTCTGTTAGGTACCCGTGCGGCATAATATGTTCGCTGATTAAACTCGACCATGTGACTTGTAAACACGATAAATCTCATTGAATCGCCGGAATTCAGATTAAAATCCATATAATAGCTCCATCCGGTACCGTCAACATTAGGTTTAGGGAATAGCCGAATTGGTTCAATCAGCATATAAATTTTTTCGATTTGTGCGTTATCACTTATTATCGTTTCGATGCCACCCCTGCTATCAACAAACCGAACTGTATGAACATTCTCCGCCCCAAGTAAAAAGCTTGCAGGCCGTTTAACGAGCAGGGCAATGAGAATAGCAAAAGAAAGAATAACTATCAACAGCACAATAAATCGCCGAATAACAGTGCGCTTATTCATCAAGTAGCCCTCCTCGTCTGCAAGTAAAGGATCACTGTTTCAGCTTAATTTTGACCGTGTAAGTATTCTTAAGTCCAACAATAACAAATTGTCGGAGAAGTCTCAAGCCTCAAGCCTCAAGCCTGAAACAGAGCTTCCCGGATCGCTTCACCGACTGTCGGGTGGGGGAAGACAGTTTTCTGCAGCTCAGGTATGGTCATTTGCTGTTCCAGCATCAGCACAGCACTGTAGATTATTTCGGAAGCATAGCTGCCGATTAAATGTAAACCAAGCAACCTTTCAGTGCCATTCTCAACGATCAATTTACACAAACCGTCACCGCCTTCGTTTTCAACGACAAAGCGGCCGCTGTAGCGCATTGAACATTTTTGCACCCTGAAGTCGAGCCCTTTGGCGGCAGCAGATTCTTCGGTTTCGCCGACGCCTGCAAGCTCTGGACTGCTGTAAATTACAGCAGCGATGGTGTTATAGTTGACACTATCCTGTTCTCCCAGCATGTGAGCCACAGCAACCTCTGCCTCGCGGTATGCCGTATGCGCCAGCATTGAGCGGCCATTGACATCGCCGGCAGCATATACTCCCGGCACAGACGTGCAGCATTGGGCATCGGTTACAATTGCGGCACCTTTCATTTCAACACCGATTGTTTCCAGACCAAGGTCGGCAGTAGATGGATGTCTGCCGATTGAAACCAGAACCTTGTCGCAGAAAACATCAATATAATTATCGTTCTGGCTGAAAGTAACGGCGCCTTCCCGGAATTCAGTTACAGTGCTGCTCAACCGGAAATCAACGCCCTTTTTCTTTAAAGCCTTATAAAGCCATTCGCCGATTTCGCGGTCAATCGGCCCGCCTATGTGGTCCAGCATTTCAATTACAGTGACATCAACCCCGGCTGTTTGGAAATAGGCGGCAAACTCGAGGCCAATAACACCGCCGCCAATAATCACCAGCGAATCCGGCAGAGACTCCATTTGCAGAATTTCTCTACTGGTCAGGGCGAAACCGCTAGCCAGAGTTTCCTTCAACCCGTAAATCGGCGGCAGAGCCGGTTCCGAACCGGTGGCGATCAGCAGACGTTCGCCGATATAGGTTTGCTCACCGTCAGTTACAATAAAGCCTTCAGCAGTACGGCCGCTAATTCTGCCACTGCCTGTGACTACAGTAACTTTTTGCTGAGCTAAAGTAGCGCGGACTCCGCCAACCAGCATCTTAACCACTTTATTTTTGCGAGTAACCACCTTTTTGTGGTCAAATGTTACTTGTTCTGCCTGTACACCATAGCCTTTGCTATGACGGGCTGCATCGTAAAGCTTCACGCTGTGCAAAAATGATTTAGTCGGAATGCAGCCTTCGTTCAGACATACACCGCCGATGTTTAGCTTTTCCAGCAGCAACACGGAAAAACCGCCTGCAGCAGCCCGTTCAGCGGCCAGATAACCAGCTGGCCCTCCACCGAGAATTATCAGATCATACTTCATTTCTTATTCCTCAAGCTGCTTCTGGGATTGGTCCAGCCGGTGCAGAGCAGAGCTGATTCCCAGATATTCGATTGAATGCCGCAGGTGGCTGTCTAATTCTGCGCGCAGACGCTCAGCATCAAGTGCCTCAACCGCTTCGATAATCGCGGCATGTTCGGCAATTGAGTGATGGTAGCGCTCCTCCGAAAGGAACTGGCCTTCGCTCATCATCTTGTAATAAAAAACACCATTGGCTTTAAGGTTCTGATACATCTGAAACATTTTACGGTTGCCGCTTACTTGCACCATGGCTTCATGGAAAGCGCTTTCGCGGGCGAAAAAAGACTGAAAATCGTCGGCTACTGCAGTTTCATAACCGCCTTCACCGATCGACCGCTCCAGCTGCCGTAAATCATTCAGATAATCCGGATCAGCCGCTGCTGTTTCAACCACCTTGTCGGCACAATAAGCTTCGAACATTTTACGAATTTCAAAGGTTTCACGGATTTCCGTCAGGTCTATCCCACGCACCCGCATGCCCCGGCGGGGTTCGAAAGCAACATAGCCTTCTACAACCAGACGATTCAGCGCCTCATTAATAGGCGTATGACTGACGCCAAGCTGTTCGGTCAGGCGGCTGACAACCAGCCGCTCACCGGCCTGGTACTTACCAGCCAGGATGTCATCCTTTATGCGGGCATAAACCATATCCAGCAACGACAGGTTTTTGTATTGTTCCAAATCCATTGTCGGGCGCGCGGTCATTCTGTCATCAATCCTATATAGTCCTCAAGATTTTCACAGAGTGCCTTAAGGAACCGGGCAGCCGGAGCGCCATCCACAGCCCGGTGATCGAAGGTCAGTGAGAGGTTGATAGCAGGGTAATGGCTGTATTCGCCATTCTCGAAGCGTGTCTTGTAATCAATACTGCCGATGCCGATAATCGCTGTCTGGGGCGGAGCGATTATCGGAGTGAAAGCTTCAATGCGCAGAGCCCCCAGATTAGTTGTGGTAAAGGTGGCGCCGCTCAACATTTGCGGGGTGGCTTTGCCTTCCTGGCAGGCTTTTGCCAGTTCTTTGCTGGTAGCGGCGATCTGCCGCAGGCTAAGCTTGTTGGCATTAAATACCGTCGGTACAAGTAAACCGTTTTTAGTATCAACCGCAACACCAAGATGCACATCATGGAAAATAGTGGTGGTTTCAGAATTGAAATGAGCGTTCAGGGCTGGGAAATCAAGAATTGTTCTTGAAACCGCGAAGTTGATCATATCATTTACGGTAATATTTACCGGTTCTTTAGCAGCTGGATTGTTTTTCGCGGCATTGGCAGCCGCGGCAGCACGAGCCTTGATCCGTTCACGCACCGCCAGCAAAGAAGTAGCATCAAAACTCGCGAACACGGTGAGCTGTGCCATTTGTTGCAGAGAATCGTGCATATTGCGAGCGATTGTTTTGCGGATATTGCTGTTCTTAACAATTGTGAAAGGCTCGCCACTAGCCGCCGGAATGCCTGAAACAGCTGCGGCACCAGCGATAGTAGCCAGAGCAGCCGGTTGCATTACAGCCAAAGCAGAAGGCTCACCCGCAGCAGCCGCAAGTACATCATCGCGTAGGATTCGACCCTCCGGACCAGTACCAGCAACTCTGGATAAATCGACGCCTTTTTCAGCGGCTACCGCCTTCGCTTTCGGTGAAGCAAAAACCCGGCCTCCGGCTGCATGGGCCGGTAGCTCGATAACCCCTGCCGGGGCTGTGACAGGTGTAACTGCCTGTGCTGCCTGAACAATTTGAGCAGCTTCCTGAGCAGGCTGGACTGCTTGTGCAGCTTGTGCAGGCTGAACCGCTTGAGCAATTTGAGCTGTCGGAGCAGCGGGAACTGTCGTCGCAACCTGAGCAGCCGGTTCAGCAGGAGTGGCTGCTGGGGTGCCGGCGCCGGCAGGTGCGTCAAATTTTTCACCTGGCTCGCCGATTACTGCTACAAGCTGCTGGATCGGAATCTCATCGCCTTCCTCACCATAGGTAGCCAGCACAACACCGGCCGATTCGCTTTCAATGCTAAACACGGCTTTGCCGGTTTCAATATCAAAAATGTAGTCGCCCTTCTTAACCTTATCACCTGTTTTTACGTGCCAGGCGGCCAAGATAGCGCTTTCTTCTGTTAAGCCTTTTTGCGGCATCAGAATATATTCAGCCATACTGTATCACCTCATCTTCAACTCAGCGGATATATAGTCCGCCGTTAACGTCGATAACTGCGCCGGTAATGTAATCGGAGTATTCGGAACTCAGGAAATATACCGCCTTCGCCACATCGAGGGGCGTACCCAGACGCAGCATCGGTACTGAATTCGGGTCATCACGGCCGCGGGTCATATCGGTTTCGATGTAGCCGGGAGCAATCGCGTTGCAATTGATGTTATGCGGAGCACAATACAGGGCGTAGGCCTTGGCCAGCGCCAGCGCGCCGCCTTTAGAAGCGCTGTAGCTGGGAGCCACTTTCGGGCTGCCCATTTCGCCGGCACGCGACGACATAAACACAATTTTACCACTGCCCTGGCCGATCATTCTTTTCAGGCAGGCCTGCGTGCAAAGCTGCATACCGCGCAAGTTGATATCGAGCACATTGTCCCAGCGTTCAACTGTCAAATCGAGCATTGGTGTATTGTCAACTATGCCGGCGTTATTGACCAGAATATCGATTTTGCCATAACGGTCAAATACAGTTTGGACCAAAGCTTCGACTGATTGTGGCTCTTTGACATTTACTTCAACCGCGAAGGCTTCCAGGCCGTCAGCCCGCAACTCCTCGCTGGAGCTTTCGGCTTGTTCAGCCAACAGGTCCGCGATCACGACAGTAGCACCGTGTTCAGCCAGGATTTTCGCTGAAGCTAGCCCGATACCGCGGGCACCGCCGGTGATAATCGCTACCTTGCCATCTAAATCAGAATATTTCTGCATGTTGTTCCCCCAAATTCGGCATTTGCTGCTTAGTACAAATAATCAGGTTGTATCCCGACCTAAATACCAAGTTTTTCAATCCGCAGTTTTTCGTCATTGGTTGCGCGGGTTGTCGCTACATGGCCCGGCAGTTTAACAATGCGGGCATCGATGGCGTCAAGAATCCAGTTTTCCTGCGGGAAGAAGAATTTTTCCAGCTCCGGACTGGGGGAGACCCAGTTGTGGGCGCCCAGAGTTACCGGCGGCGCATCAAGGTGGTCGAAGGCCAGTTCGGTAATGTTACTGGCGATAGTTTTAATGTAGTTGCCGCGCTCGGCACCGTCACTTAGGATAATGATCCTGTTGGTTTTGCGGACAGATTCCAAAACCGTCTCGTAATCGAAGGGTACAAGTGTACGGGCGTCGATCACTTCGGCTTCAAGGTTGTACTTTTCGCTTAGTGTTTTAGCAGCAGCCAGGGCTGGAATCAGTGTAGGGCCAAGCGTCAGGAAGGTGATATCCTTGCCGGGGCGTTTAATGTCAGCAACACCCAGCGGGACTTCATAGTATTCTGCTGGCACCCCGCCCTGATGGAACTGTTCGCCCATGTCGTAGAGCTTCTGGCTCTCAAAATAAATTACAGGATCACTGGAGCAAAGGGCTGAATTTAGAAGTCCCTTGGCGTCGTAGGGTGAAGCGGGGTAAACAATTTTCAGACCCGGTACGTGAGCGCAAAGTGAAGTCCAGTCCTGCGAATGCTGCGCGCCATAGAAAGCTCCGATCGAGATGCGGACTGTGCACGGCATCTTAAGCAAACCGGCGCTCATGCCCTGCCATTTTGCCAGCTGATTGAAAAGCTCGTCGGCACAACGGCCAAGGAAATCGCCCCACATAATTTCCGGCACCGCGCGGCCGCCGCACATGGCATAGCCGACTCCGGCAGAAATAATTGATGACTCGGCGATCGGCGCGTTGAACAGGCGATGACGCGGTACGGATTCATACAAGCCCTGCAAGACACCGAAAGAGTTGCCGTGCTCACGCACATCTTCGCCAAACAGAATCATGGTTGGATCTTCATAGAATTTATCTAGCAAGGCTTCGTAGATGGCATCCCGATAGGAAACTACTTTAATAGCCGGCAGTGGATTGCCGTTTTCGTCAAGACCAGTGCGCGATTTTTTACTTATCCGCTTCAGACGTGAGTTTTCGGACTTTTCACCGATTACTTCCGGCGTGCCCTCACCCAGGGTACGGTTGTATTCATTAGAGTACATATAGCGGGCGATTGCGTCCGGTTCTTTTTCCAGATCCATCCGCGGTGAGCGTTTAAGATCAATGGCTTCGATCAGGATGCGGGTTATGCGCTCTTTAAAAGATTCCTCTTTGGCCTGTGCTTCAGCATCGCTTTGCAAGCCTTCTGCGGCCAGATCAGCCTGCAGGGTCGCGATCGAATCCTCGGCATACCAGCAATCCATTTCTTCTTTGGTACGGTAGGCGTTCTGGTCGGTTACAGAGTGACCGGTATGGCGGTAGGTTAAGGTATCGATCAAAACCGGGCCTTGATTTTTAAGGATAAGTTCCTTCTTACGGCGGAAAGCGTCAATTACGGCGAATACATTGTAGCCGTCAATGCGCTCGGCATGCATCTGTTCCGGATTAATCGCCGCACCAACCCTCACCAGTGCCTCATAGCCCATGGTTTCACCGTATGTCTGGCCGCTCATGGCGTAGAAGTTGTTCATGTAATTAAAGATAATCGGCAGGCCGCCTTTATACTCGTCGGCCCAGAGCTCACGATACTGGCCCATGGCAGCAAAGTTGAACGACTCCCAGGCGGCGCCAGTGCTGAGAGAACCGTCGCCGCTGTTAACTACAATTATGCCCGGCTTTTTTTGCAGCTTTTTATAAAGTGCAGCACCGTTGGCGATGATGCCGGCGGCGCCGACAATCGCATTATTAGGATAAATGCCAAAAGGAGTGAAGAAGACGTGCATCGAGTTGCCCAGACCACCGGTGAAACCGATTTCGCGTCCGAACAGCTCAGTCATAAATCCATAGAGGAAGTAGTCCATAGCCAGCTCGCGGATATTATCCTTATGAGGCGAAAAAGCTTCGACATTACGCAGTAAAGCGCCACCGCGGAAATCTGCCATAATTTGATAAAGAGTTTCTTCATCAAGCCGGCGAATGGCGGAAAATGCCCGGGCCAGAACCTCACCATGGCTGCGATGAGTGCCGAAGGTAAAGTCGTTGATGTCAAGGGCATAGGCCTGGCCAACAGCAGAGGCTTCCTGGCCGATGGAAAGATGGGCCGGACCGGTGTAGGAGTATTCGATGCCGTTATAAACCTTGACTGTACGGATACCCGCCAACATTGTTTCGAACTCCCGGATCAGACGCATGTCGTCAAAGAGCGATACCAGATCAGCTGCCGGGAATTCGGATTTAACTTCTGGCAGACGCTTTTGATATGTGTTCAGGGGAATATCTTTCAACGGCAGGGTGCCGCTGCAGCGGACATGTTCAGGTCGGATAATTTGAGACTTAGGCATGGCTCTTTTCCTCCTCAGTTTTGCATGGGAAATATGATCTCAAGTTCAGGTTAGCATAACCCCTGGTTGAAAGACAGGTTCTAATAGCATGATTTACTTATAACTTTTTACTCAAATGTAGAATATAGAATTATTTAGCGTAATCTTTGGTGAGTTTGTAAAGTGAAATGGTCTGACCTTTATACAACTGAACCAATATTATTGCTATAATAAACTGACAAGAATTGATCTTGCTCAGAGGAGAAAAGTTACATGCTTGAACCAGTAAAAAGATCACGTTTGTATGAAGAAATTGTCAAGCAGTTAACCGACTTGATCAACAGCGGTGATCTTAAACCCGGCGACCGGCTGCCAACAGAACGCGCTTTGGCAGCTGAACTCAGAGTCAGCCGCACAGCTATCCGCGAAGCTCTGCGAGCCCTTGAGCTGATGGGATTTATTGAATCCCGGGTTGGAGAAGGTACTTTCGTGCGGGAAATTACAATGAGAAATGTTATCGAACCGTTTTCCACCTTGCTTTCACAAGATGTCCAGCTTGTCGGTGACCTTATAGAAGTGCGGATGATTCTCGAACCAGAGGTTGCCCGTCTTGCTGCCCGCAGGGTAACACCGGAAAAGGCTGAGGTTATAGAAGCGGCACTCGAAACAATGGCTGCGGAAATCGCCAGCGATCAGCTGGGCATTGTTGGAGACAACGCTTTTCATGATGCCCTGGCTGCCGCCACCGAAAACAACGCGCTGTCGCGGATACTAAACCTTTGTTCTGACTTGATGCAAAGCAGCCGTGAAGCAGCGTTGTCCAGTATGAAAGACCGCCGCGTCGGGTTAGCGCACCACCAAGAAATTTACAACGCTGTAATTGAGCGCGACGAAGAATTGGCTGCCTCCCTGATGAGGCATCACTTGGATGAAGCCTATAAGAATGTAAAAGGTGAATAGGATAATCTGCCGCTGCAGCATGGGACGGTATACCCGGAGGTAAAACATGATCGAAAGAGAAAGACTGATCCAAATTTACGCAACAATGAACGATATCCGGAGGTTTGAAGAAAAGGCGCTTAGCCTGTTTGAAGAAAACAAGCTCCGCGGCTCGGTTCACCTCTACATCGGCGAGGAAGCAATCGCCGCCACCGTCTGTTCGCTCCTCAGCGACAAAGACTATATTTCCAGCACCCATCGTGGCCATGGGCATGCCATTGCCAAAGGTGCGCGGCTGGACAGGGCCATGGCTGAGCTGATGGGCAAAGCGACCGGTTACTGCAAAGGCCGCGGCGGGTCAATGCACATAGCTGATTTCACCAAGGGTAATCTAGGCGCCAACGCCATAGTCGGCGGCGGCATTCCGATTGCTGTCGGCGCTGCTCTGGCTACAAAAATGCGCGGCGGCAATGAAGTGACAGTGGCTTTCTTTGGTGACGGTGCTTCCAACGAAGGCACCTTCCACGAAGCGATCAATCTGGCTGCTGTTTGGGACCTGCCGATTATTTTTGTCTGTGAAAACAACCTTTACGGCATATCCTGCCATATCAGTGAAAGCACATCTGTGGTCGATATCGGCACTGAAAGGGCAGGCGCTTACGGTATCCCCGGCTATTCAATTGACGGTAACGATGTTTTTGCGATTGACGAAACCATGCAAAAGGCGATTGCCCACGCCAAAGCCGGCAAAGGCCCCTCACTGGTTGAATGCAAAACATATCGGCATGTTGGCCACTGGACGGGTGACCCACAGGTTTACCGCACTCGTCAGGAAGTGGAAGAATGGAAACAGAAGGATCCGATCAAGCGCTTACGCGAATATTTGCTGGCAAACAAGGTCCTGACTGAGGCAGAAATTGCTGAATTGGAACAAAAGAGTGTTGACGCGGTTGAGGCTGCAACTAAGTTTGCACTTGAGAGCCCCGAGCCGGACCCCGCTCACGTTATGGACGACGTCTTTTTCGTTGGTTAAGCAGTCAGGAGGAAATTAATTATGAGTATCAAAACATATTCCCAGGCCATTCGTGATTGCATTGCTGAAGAAATGCGCAGGGACGAAACTGTATTCATCATGGGTGAGGATATTGCCAAACAGGGCGGCATTTTCGGCTGCACACGCGGGCTGCTCGATGAATTCGGTGCCGAGCGGGTGCGGATTACTCCGATTTCTGAAGCTGGCTTTGTCGGTGCCGGTGTTGGCGCTGCCTGTGCCGGCATGCGTCCAATAGTTGAACTGATGTACATGGACTTTACCTATGTGGCCATGGACCAGCTGCTTAATCAGGCCGCTAAAACCCGCTATGTGTTTGGCGGTCAGGCCAAAGTTCCCCTGGTTATCCGCGGGCAGCAGGGTGTGGGCCGTGGCAACGCTGCCACGCATTCGCAGTGCACCGAAGGCATCTTCATGCATATTCCGGGCATGAAAGTGGCAATGCCTTCCAGCCCTGCCGATGCTGCCGGTTTGCTGCGCACCGCTATCCGCGACGACAACCCGATTATGTTCTATGAACACAAAGCGCTTTATAACATGAAGGGTGAAGTGCCGGACAACCCTGATTTTGCTGTTCCATTCGGGCAAGCAAATATTTTGCGCGCAGGTAATGACGTCACCATTATCGGCACTCACTTGTACGTCCAGCAGGCTATGAACGCAGCTGCTGAGCTGGAAAAAGAAGGTATCAGCTGCGAAGTAATTGACCCGCGCACTCTGGTACCACTCGACCTCGACACCATGGTCGCGTCTGTCAAAAAGACAGGACGCTGTGTGCTAGTACATGAAGCACACCGCAATGCCGGCCCCGGTGCTGAAATCGCTGCCTCCATTACTGAACAGGCATTTAAGTATTTAGATGCCCCTGTCGCCCGCCTGGGCGCAAAAGCCTGCCCGCTGCCGTTTAACCTCGGCCTGGAAAACGCCGTTGTACCGCAGGAAGCAGACATTCTGCAGGCAGTCCGTTCCGTTTTGTACCGCTGACTCGCCGTTTAGTAAGGAGGCAGAAAACCAATGGCAACTAAAGTTATTATGCCCAAGCAGGGCTTGCAGATGACCGAAGGAACTATCACTCGCTGGCTGGTTTCTGAAGGCGGACAAGCCGAACAGGATCAGCCACTGTTTGAAATGGAAACAGATAAGCTTACTATCGAAATTATGGCTCCAGCCAGCGGCACGCTGCTCAAGGTGCTTTACGCAGAAGGCGAAACCATTCCCATTACTGAAACCATCGCGATTATTGGCGAACCCGGCGAAGACATCGCGCCCCTTCTGACTGATTCTAAAGCAGCTACAGGTGCCAGCGAAACTGAAGCTGAAGCTGCAACTGAACCGGCAGCTGCCGACAGCACGGCCTTGCCTGCCGCAGCCGTGACTGGTGCCGCTGCTGAAGCAGCCGCGCCGGCAGCAGGAGAAAAGGTGTACGTTACACCGCGCGCCCGCACCAAGGCTGAGGAAGCCGGAATCGATCCGAACCGGATTGCAGGCAGCGGACCGGAGGGGCTGGTTATTGAACGTGATATTCTGGCTGCTGCGTCCCTGGCGCCAAAGGCTACACCTGTTGCCCGCCGTATCGCCGAGCTGAACCAAGTGGATCTGGCAGCTGTCGCAGGTGGCGGACCGGGCGGCAAAATCATGAAAGCCGATGTTCAGGCAGTTCTGTCCCACCCTGAAGCCCAACAGACAACTGTAGCTGCGGCTGCAGCAACTGGCGGCGACCGCGGCACACGCGCTGCGCGTGGGGAAAGGCTGATGCCGATGTCCGGCATGCGCAAGGTTATTGCCGAGCGGATGTTTACCAGCCTGCAGACAATGGCCCAGGCCAACCATCGCATGAAAGTTGACATGAGCGAAATTATCCGTTTCCGGGAAAAGCTCAAGGCCGCGGATATCAAAGTATCGTTTACGGACATTATTGTCCGCTGTGTCACCATGGCCCTCAAGGATTTCCCGATTGTCAACGCCTCACTGACTGAACAAGGTATCCTGTACAAGGATTATGTCAACATGGGTATAGCGGTCGCGGTTGAAAACGGCTTACTGGTACCGGTTATCAAGGATGCTGACCTGATGAATCTGGCAGAAATCGCTGCGGCTTCAGCAGAGCTGATTGCAAAAGCCCAAAATGGTACGCTGGCGCCTGACGATTACACAGGCGGCACCTTTACGATTACCAATTTGGGTATGTTTGACATCGACGAATTCACCGCTATTGTCAACCCGCCTGAGAGCGCCATTCTGGCAATTGGCAAAATCAACCGGGTTCCTGTTGCGGTTGGCGAAGAAGTTGTCATCCGACCCGTCATGACGCTCAGCCTGAGCTACGATCACCGTACGATCGATGGCGCGCCGGCAGCCCGGTTCCTGCAGCGGGTGAAGCAAATTTTGCAAAACCCATACCTGCTGATTTAAATTCAACTCCTGCCTGACATAGCACATTCGACAGGCAGGGTTTTTTCTGCAAACACAAGATTATTTTACGTAACGGAAGGAAAGTGAACATGGAGCAGTTATTTGACCTGGCGATTCTCGGCGGTGGCCCCGGGGGCTATGTTGCCGCAATCCGCGCCGGCCAGCTGGGGTTGAAAACCGTTTTAATTGAAGCGGATCTGCTGGGCGGCACCTGCCTTAATCGTGGTTGTATCCCTACGAAATCGTTGTTGCATGCTGCGGAAGTTTACCAAAATGCAGTGCATAGCGAAACCTTCGGGATCAATACTGGAGAAGTAAGCTTTGATTACGCTCGCATTGCTGCCCGCAAGGATAAAGTGGTTGATCAACTGCGCCGCGGTGTAAATCAGCTGGTCAAGTCCAACGGCGGCACAATTCTCCACGGCTACGGCACAATTATTGATGCCGGGACAATTTCAGTCAGCGGCAAAGATGCCGGTACTGTTAAGGCAAATAAGATTATCATCGCTACCGGGTCTAAACCGTTTATTCCGCCTGTCCCAGGTGCCGACGGCTCGCGTGTTCTGGACAGCAATAAACTGCTGGCCCTTACAGAGTGCCCTGCCAGCCTGACAATTATTGGCGGCGGTGTAATTGGTATGGAGTTTGCTTCGCTGTTTCAGCAGCTGAATGTGCCGGTGACTGTTCTGGAAATGATGCCGGAGATCCTGCCGGAAGTTGATATTGAAGTGGCCCGGATTTTACGCAAATCGCTTCAGCGTCAGGGCGCGGCAATTTTTACCAGCGCGAAAGTCACAGCTATCGAATCCGGTGAACATAACGCGACTTGCAGTTTTGAACTGGCGGGCGAAACCAAAACAGTCACCAGTGAACTGGTTTTGATCGCCATTGGCCGCCGGCCGCAATCCGCAGATATCGGTTTGGAAAATATTGGCATAGAAACTGTAAAGGGAGCCATTCCGGTCAACGATCAGATGGAGACTACAGTGCCGGGAGTATACGCAGTCGGTGATGTCACCGGCAAAATTATGCTGGCGCATGTCGCTACGGAGCAGGGAACTGTGGCAGCTGAAAACGCCGCCGGCGGCAAGGCCAGGATGAAATACAACATAGTGCCGAACTGTATCTATACTTACCCGGAAATTGCCTGCATTGGCATTTCGGAAGAAAAGGCAAAAAGTCAAGGCATCGCAACCAAAGTCGGACGTTTTCCTGTGGCTGCCAATGGCAAGGCTATGCTGGCTAACGACACAGAAGGTGTCTGCAAACTGGTTAGCGATGCCGCCACCGGCGAGTTACTGGGCGCCCAGATAATCGGCCCCAAGGCAACCGAGCTGATTTCCGGGCTGGGAGTTTCAATGACTCTGGAAACAACAATAGCTGAAATCGGCGCAACTATTCACCCGCATCCCACAGTAAGTGAAATGATCGCGGAAGCCGCGCTGGATACAGCCAATCGTGCTCTGCACTACTTTCGACGGCAGCATAAGCAGGAGTAAACTTGCTACATCAGACTGGTATGCCTAAAATAATAAAGAAAAATAACAAATAAATAACTACAAAAGTGAGGGAAAAGTATGGGAAATCTCGATGGAAAAATCGCAATCGTCACCGGTGCCGCCCAGGGTATTGGCAAGGCTTCGGCAGTTGCTTTCGCGCGTGAAGGCGCACGCGGTATTGTTATAGCCGATATGAATCTGCCCAAATCAGAAGCAGTCAGCAAAGAAATTACTTCAACTTACGGCTGTGAATGTATCGCTGTTAAATGCAACATTATTGATGAAGCTGACATCAAAAACCTGATTGATACAACACTGGAAAAATTCGGCACCATCGACATTCTGGTCAACAGCGCCGGCATCTGCCCGCTCGCGACGATTGAGGATGTTGGCTCTGACGAATGGGATGTTGTAATAGATATCGACCTCAAGGGTGCCTACCTGGTAACCCGCGCCGCATTCCTGGTTATGAAGGAAAAAGGCAGCGGGAAAATTGTTAACTTGTCCTCAATGGCCGGCCGTCAGGGCGGTATCACCTCTGGCGTGCACTATTCCACAGCCAAGGGCGGGATCATCACCATGACCAAACAATTTGCCAAAGCCGGTGCTGCATACAACATCAACGTCAACGGTGTTGCCCCCGGTCTGATCGCAACAGATATGACGGCCACCTTTGGCTACAAGAATGAACAGGTTCCGTTAGGCCGCCTGGGCACAGCCGAGGATGTTGCCAATGCCATTGAGTTCCTGGTCTCAGAACGTTCCAGTTACATTACCGGCTGCACGATTGATGTCAACGGCGGTATGCTGATGACCTGATCAACCCAGAATATTTGCGGAGGACCGGATAATGCCAACTTCAACAAAACAACAGGAATTCAGCCGTTTTACTGTTAATCAAGATGACACAGTCCTGTTAATTATCGACATTCAAGAACGCCTGGCGCCAGTTATTTACGAGCAGGAGCAGGTGATCGCGAATACTGTGGTTTTGGCGAAGACAGCAGCGGAGATGAACCTGCCTGTTATAGTGACTGAACAGTATCCACGCGGCCTTGGCTCTACAGTTCCGGAGATTTCAACTGTGCTGGCGGAGAACCTGCCTGAAGCACAGAACTTTGCCAAAATGGAATTTTCCGCCTGTACTCCGGAAGTATGTGCTGCTTTGGCTGCTACCGGCCGCCGCAAGGTTATAATTACCGGCATGGAAACTCACGTTTGCGTCTTCCAAACCACCCGCCAGCTGCTGTCTTCAGGATATGAAGTATTCATAGCCCGCGATGCTGTTAGCTCACGCACCGCAGTTAACCGTGAAAACGGCTTGCAGTTGATGGCCGCCATGGGAGCTGTAATCAGCAACACCGAAACTTTGGTGTTTGATTTGTTGGAAGTTTCAGGCACACCGCTGTTCAAGAAGATTTCAAAATTAATCAAATGAAACCGAAAATCGCTTGCAGTCGCTGACTCCATCAATTAAGCTGGACATAACTAAATAAGCTGAACATGCCTCCAAGTGATGTTATTTGATTTTATTTATCATTTGAAAGGAGACTGTGACATGGCGAAATTAAACGTGATCGAAGGAATTGGCGAGGTTTTAGAACAGAAGCTGAATGACAGCGGCATCAGCTCGGTCGAGGCATTACTGGAAGCAGGAGCAACACCTGCCGGCCGCAAAGCCCTGGCAGAAAAATCAGGTATCTCCGATAAGCTCGTGCTCAAGTTTGTCAACCATGCCGATCTGATGCGAATTAAAGGTATTGGCGGCGAATACTCTGAATTACTGGAAGCTGCTGGTGTTGACACCGTGCCTGAACTGGCCAACCGTAACCCGGCAAATCTTGTTGCTAAGATGAACGAAGTGAACGAAGCAAAAAAACTGGTCCGCAGGGTTCCTGTTGAAAGCCAGGTGACTGAGTGGGTCAAGCAGGCCAAGGAACTGCCGCGCAAACTAACCTATTAATGAATCAAATATTTAGCAGGCTATTCGAATTTAGCCAAACTGATACTATAAGGGAACCAGTCGAATTACTGTAAATTAATAGCCCGGTCAATGCCGTTTGTAAATTCTCTTTTTACAAACGGCATTTTTTATGGAATAATGGCACTACTGTATGGCTCTTTTTATCAGCTGGTACAGACTTTACTTCCCCTTGATCCCTTAACTTTAACAGCATTTGTAAAGAAATTTACAAATGCTCAGTTGGAGCTCTGAAATGCGCAAATCGACTGGTAGTCGTCTGATAGCAATACTGCTCTGTTGTTCTGTGTTGCTTTTGGCCGGCTGTGATTATATTAAGACTAACTGGCAGACCCCTATGGGCCCGTCATTACCGACAACGGAAGAAAACGGCACTGACAGCACAAAAGAGCCTGTTCCTTCCCAGTTGCTGATTACCGAAGTAATGAGCAATAACTCCGGCTCTTTGATTCTGGGCGAAAACTTCACTCCGGATTGGATTGAAATTTATAATTCCGGTTCAACGCCAGTCAGCCTGACAGGCTATATGCTTTCCGACAGTGCCCGCAATCCAGATAAATTTGTATTTAATACAGGTACACTTGCCGCCGGTGCTTATCTTTTGGTTTATGCCGACGGGAATGTCAGCGATATCGGCAGTGAGCCGCTTGTTGCCGCCGCTGCAGCGCTGGGCAGGGAAGTCGCACCATTTGGGATCGACAGATCTGGCGAGGAACTGTTGCTCACCGGACCGGACGGTAATGTAGCCGACCAGTGGAACGTGCCTGAAATGCCCGCTGATATCTCTTATGGCCGTAATGGCCCCAACCCTGACCCAAACAGCCCTAAAGTATTTTTTGCCAACCCGACACCGGGAACCCCAAACAGCACTGACGGCAAAGAAAAAGCGGAAGAAGCCATTGAACCGGCTGTTACGACTTTGCTGATTAACGAATATTGCAGTTCGAACTCAACATTTTATGACGAACGCGGCGATTATCCTGATTGGGTTGAGCTATACAATGCCGGAAGGGAAACTGTTGATTTAACAGGCTACATGTTTTCTGACAACCTTTCCCGGATCGATAAATGGACATTCCCCGAAACTAAAATTGAACCGAAAGCCTATTTGTTATTAATGCTTGTGGGTACCGATCCACTCCGGCCTGCGCCTGCACCCGTTCCACAGACAGGCGGCGAAGGCGAAAGGGTTGAACGGCGATATGTCGATTTTAAATTGGGGCCGGAGGACGAACAGCTTTTGCTTAGCGATACGCGCGGCCGCCCTGTAGCTGTCGCGAGCGTTGAAGACTTGCCGTCTAACGTTTCCCATGGGCGTCTGCCGGATAATCCGGAAACCTGGGCTTACTTCCCCCGCCCAACCCCGGGCGAAGCCAATACAACCGCCAGCTTTTTCAGCCTGGAAGCTGCCTATTCTCTTGAAGCTAAAACTGTCCTGATTAATGAAGTTTTCGCACAGGATGTTCTAAACCCGGCAACACCGGCAAAGGACTGGATTGAACTCTATAATAATACGGATAAACCGCTGGATCTCAACGGCTACGGCCTCAGCGACGATCCGAAGCAGCCTTTCCTGCAAGTGCT
Organism: Clostridia bacterium; assembly: GCA_040772685.1. Taxonomy (GTDB): domain Bacteria; phylum Bacillota; class Clostridia; order Saccharofermentanales; family UBA5734; genus JAXGXQ01. The sequence continues at coordinate 102,502 of JAXGXQ010000002.1, forward strand.
TAATGAGCAGGTTATCAATCCGAAATCAACGCTCGTGATTGAGCCGGATAAATTCGGCATCTCCCCTGATGGCGAAACAATTGTCCTGACCAATCCCGACGGTTTTGTCGAGGATGCTTTCTCCACGGGGTATCTGAGACCGGGAAACAGCAGCGGCCGCCAATTAACGACGGGAAATGCCGCCGGCGGACTAGACCGGTTTTTTTATGTAACCCCCACCCGCGGCAAACTCAACAACACAAATGCATATCTAACCTATTCAGAAATTCCCCGGATTATTGCCATCAAAGCTGCTGACTCCGTTGTGGTCGACAACTTGTATATTGATCAGGCGGTCAAAGTGTCATTGACTGTCTCAACGCCTGATACCATCATCTATTACACACTGGACGGAAGTGAACCGACAACTGCTTCCAGCCGATATGAGGACCCGCTTACAGTCGATAAATCGCTGGTGGTCAAGGCTATTGCACAGCAAAAGGATAATTTACTCAGCGATACAGCTGTGCGTACATTTCTAAAAGAAAAACCCCATACATTGCCGGTGGTAAGTGTCAGCGGCAACCCTGCAGCAATTCTGGGCAACAACGGGATACTGATAAACTCTGAAAATTACAGCGAAGTACCGGCGAATTTTTCTTTTTACGAAGCCGACGGCGTACTGGGCATCAGCGCCAACGCCGGTCTGGAACTGCAGGGGCAGTACAGTAGGAAGGAAGCCCAGAAATCACTTGAAGTTAAATTCCGAGGCGGCTATGAACGCAGCGACGTGACATATCCGTTTTTCCCTGACTATGACGTGAATACTTTCCGGCGGCTTGTGCTGCGCACCTCCGGCCAGGACTGGCAATACACCAAGGTGCGGGATGCCTTTATGACCCGGGTTGTTCAGGAACATGTCGAAGTTGACATGATGGCTGTGCGCAACTGCGTGCTCTATGTCAACGGCAAATATCATGGCCTATATGAAGTGCGCGAAAAAATCGACAAGTTCTATATTGAATCACATTATGGCGTTGATCCAGATGAACTGGATTTAATTAAGGGTACTGGCATTGTTATGGCCGGCGACACCAAGGATTATCGGGATCTGCTGGCATATGTCCGGGCAAATGATATGCGCAATCAAGCTGCCTACCAGAAAGTAATGAACTGGATTGACGCCGAAAGCCTGATGGATTTTGTCATTGTCGAAGCCTTCTTCAGCAATGCCGACTCGGGCAATAAAAAGTTCTGGCGCCAGCGGTCTGAAGATGGTAAATGGCGTTGGAGTGTTTTCGACCTGGATTGGGCTCTGTTTCCGACCAGTTTCAAAAATAACCGCCTAAAGGGTGATTTGCTTGACCCAGCCGGGCATGGTACTGGTAACTTCTTCCACACAGTAATCCAAGTCAAACTGATGCAGAATCCGGATTTTGAGGAAAGGTTTATTAATCGGTACGCCAATTTCCTCAACACAATTTTTACAACCGAAAATTTGCTCAAGATTCTGGACGAAAACATCGCAATTGTAGAACCGGAAATGGAACGCCAAATCGCCCGCTGGGGCAAACCTGTCAGCATGGCTGGCTGGCGGAATAACGTCGCGACTCTGCGCAGGGTAATATCTGAAATCCGTAAAGTTCAGATTAATTACCTGCAGAATGACTTCAACATCAGCCAGGCCCGCATGAAGCAGCTGTTTCCGCAGGACTTCCCATGATCGGGCGGCGCGATATCCAGGCAGTGCCCTGCCATGAAGTCTGGCGGCACGAAGATAAGTTCCTGATCGACGAGGTGAACTTTTTTCAGCTTTATTGGAAGCTGCGCCCGTTTATGGAAATAGACGCCAACGCAGTTGTTCCGAGTGACAGCATGCTGCCGCCGGAAAACCAGTTTCCGGGCTACCAGGTGCGCAGCCTCTACTTTGATACACCTGAACGCCATGCCTTATTTGAAAAACTGGCTGGCTTCGACCGACGTGCCAAATACCGGATCCGGATTTATAACGGCACAGATACTGTCATAACTCTGGAAAAGAAAATTAAGCGCAATTCGTATTGCCGCAAGGAAAAAACCAGCCTTACCCGGCCCCAGATGGAAGCCCTGATTGCTGGCGATTACGACTGGCTGCCGCAAATCGGGCCGCTTGGCGAAGAATTGTATGTCGAAATGCGTACTCGCCTCATGCAACCACTGGTGCTGGTGGATTATCACCGCATCCCGCTGATCTGGCCGGTTGATGAAATCCGCATTACCTTTGACCGCCATCTTTCAAGCGGTTTATTCCGGACAGATATTTTCGAAGATACTGCTTCCGTGCATCCGGTTCTGGCACCCGGCCAGGTAATTCTTGAAGTCAAGTACAACCATTTTCTGCCTGATTTTCTGCGCTGCCTGTTGTCCGGACCGCGCAATGCGAGCCTGGCAGTCAGTAAATACGCGATGTGCAGCCGCGACATAACAATGTCTGCCTGGGGAGATCCGCAGGACGTTTGGGAACAGGACTGGACCTACCCCGTCAAAGGTAATAAATAACACAACCAAGTGAAAGGAAAAACGGAAAATGAACGAGCTTTTTAAGCGCTTTGGCGATGTCAATGTTAACCAGCCCCTGACTCTGGAGCGAATATTCCTGACATTCGCTGTTACCCTGGTGCTGGCGCTGGTGATGATTCTGGTCTATCGCATAACCTATCAGGGGGTATTGTTCAATAAGACTTTCACCACGGCGCTGCTGATGGTTTCAATGGTCACAGCACTGGTGATCATGCCAATCAGCTCTAACATCGTGCTTTCACTCGGCATGGTTGGTGCCTTGTCCATTGTCCGTTTCCGCACCGCACTTAAAGATCCGCTGGATATTGTCTACATGTTCTGGGGGATCGCGATCGGCCTTACTGCCGGTGCCGCGTTTTACCTTCTGGCCATAATCGGCACATTTGTCCTTGCTTTAGTCATGATCTGCGTGGCACTGTTCCCCCAGTTCAGCAGCCGCAAAGCCTATCTGCTGGTTATCCGCTACAATCGGGAATTCAGGGGCGAACTGCAAAAGCTGATCCCGCCGTATCGTGTTAAAAGCAAAACCGTCACCCCGCAAAGCGTCGAACTCATTGTCGAGCTTTCGATCAAGAACCAGGAAAGCCGTTTCCTTGAGCGCCTGCAACAGATGGAAGGCATAATTTCCGCCTCGCTGGTCCGCTACAGCGGCGACTTTTAAGACCTTGTGAACAGGCTTTGAACACACTATAAAAGCGTGCAAAAGCTTGCAGCGTCGCTTGCATAAGGCTGAATAATCAGATATCATAGTTTTGTTTGCACGAAAATTAAAAGTTTACGATACAAGTTCTTAGGAGGAACATTTATGGCTATCAAAGTTGGTATTAACGGATTCGGTCGTATTGGCCGTATGGTATTCCAGGCGCTGTGCGACCAGGGACTATTAGGCACTGAGCTTGATGTAGTTGCGGTTGCGGATATTTCTACTGACGCGGACTACTTCGCTTATCAAATCAAATACGATTCTGTGCAGGGCAAGTTCAAACATGCTGTCAGCGCGGAAAAAAGCAGCCCTGAGCTGGAAGAATGCGATACTTTGGTAGTTAACGGCCATAAGATCCGCTGTGTCATGGCGGAGCGCAACCCTGCTGATTTGCCCTGGGGCGAACTCGGCGTGGAATATGTTATTGAATCTACAGGTTTGTTTACAGATGTAACCAAGGCGCGGGGGCACATTGAAGCCGGAGCCAAAAAGGTTATCATTTCCGCTCCCGGCAAAGGCGATCTTCGCACTTTCGTCGTCGGCGTCAATGAAAACGAATATGATCCTGAGCTCCACGATGTTGTTTCCAACGCTTCCTGCACAACCAACTGTCTCGCACCGGTCTGCCACGTGCTGCTTAAAGAAGGCATTGGCATCGAAAAAGGTCTGATGACAACCATTCATTCCTATACAGCCACCCAGAAAATCGTTGACGGTCCTTCCAAAAAGGATTGGCGCGGCGGCCGTGCGGCGGCGATCAACACCATTCCCTCAAGCACAGGCGCAGCCAAAGCTGTTGGCGAAGTACTGCCTGTTCTGAAGGGCAAAATGACCGGAATGTCTTTCCGTATTCCGACCCCCACAGTTTCGGTTGTTGACCTTACCTTCACAGCGCAGCGTGATACCTCCATCGAGGAAATCGACAGCCTGATGAAAAAAGCCTCTGAAACCTATCTGAAAGATATTCTCGGATATACTGATGAAGAACTGGTTTCAAGCGACTTCATCCATGACCCGCGTTCTTCGATCTACGATTCACTTGCCACCTTGCAGAATAATCTGAAGGGCGAAAAGCGTTTCTTCAAGATCGTTTCCTGGTATGACAACGAATGGGGCTACTCACATCGTTGTGTCGACCTGCTGCGCTTCATGGGTAAAAAAGACGGCAAAATTTAAATTCAGTTCAGTAAAGACTAAAAAACACAAAGAGCCCTTCGCTGGCAACAGCGGAGGGCTTTTACAATAAAAAATAATAGCATAAACAAAGTGTTAAGAGCGTATCTTACAGCGTGCAGGGAGGCGCCTGTTCCGGTATAATTAAGTAACATACCTTATACCAGGTCACCAAGAATGGATATGAAGGGAGCGGTCGACATGATCATCAACATCAGCGGCAAAGGCATGAAAGTTAGTCCCGAGCTTCAAACCCGAATCGAAGATAAACTGGGGAAATTCAACCGGATATTCGGAGATGAGGCGGTAGCCAATGTCAAGGTGGTGCCCGAGAAAGATCGAAAACGCATTGAAGTTACGCTCAAAATCAGAAACCACTATTACAGGGCTGAAACGCAGGCTGAAGACGCGTTTACGGCGCTCGACCAGACAGTTGAAGTACTGGAAGGTCAAATCCGCAAATACAAGACACGGATTGAAAAGAAAATAAATGACTATGCCAAGCAGAAAGAGCAGCAGAAAGCCGCTCCACTACCTATCGAGGAGGAAGAACCGTTTGAAGCCCGCATCATGCGCCGGAAAACCTTCGAACTGATCCCGATGGATGCGGAAGAAGCCGCAATACAAATGGAAATGCTTGGTCACAGCTTCTTGCTGTTCCTGGATACAGAAACAGACAAGGTCTGTGCGGTTTATAAACGCCACGACGGCAACTACGGTCTGTTGGAGCCAAATTACTGATTCTGCTTCCGCCTGCCAACCAGTAATAATAGCCAAAGAATAATAGCTTAAATTCCGACAGAGGGCGTCATGTGGCGTCCTCTGTTTCGTTTGGCGGATAGCCGCTCGTGAGGTAGAATAATAAGTGCTCGTTTTTGACAGAGGAGGACCCTTCCCGCATGGATTTATTTGACCAGATAATTGATAATAACAATAATACCCCCGCGGCAGCTGCTGAAAGCTCAGCAGCCAGCAACTGCAGCCCCTGGGTGGATCAAGCAGGTAATAACTCCTTGGTAACACCGCAACAGCTGTTAGCCGGCCTTAACCCGCAGCAGGCTGAAGCTGTTCGCCACGACCAGGGCCCTTTATTAATTCTGGCTGGTGCCGGTTCCGGTAAAACCCGGGTGATAACGCACCGCATTGCCTGGCTGGTCCAGGTTCTGGGTGTGCGTCCTGCGCAGATTCTGGCGATAACCTTTACCAATAAAGCTGCCGCCGAGATGAAATCGCGGATTCAGGATTTGATCGGCAATCGTGTCCTCACCATGTGGGTTGGTACTTTCCATGCCATGATGATTCGGGTTTTGCGCCGATTTGCCGACCGCCTGGGCTTTGATCGCAGTTTCACCATTATTGACAGCGAGGATCAAGTTAAGGTGATCAGGGCTTGTTTAAGTGAATTGCGAATCGATGAAAAGGTGTTTCAGCCTAAAAGCGTGCACGGTCAAATCGGCAGCTGGAAAAATGCGCTGATCAACCTGGAAGATGCGCGCCAGATTGCCGGCAGTGATTACCGGCTCAGCCGGATTGCTGAAGTGTACAACCTGTATCAAGATAAACTGCTGAAAAGCAACAGCATGGACTTTGACGACATTCTGGTATTCGCAGTGCGCCTGCTGGAACAAAATAAAGATGTTCTGACTGAATATCAGGACCGTTTCCGTTACATTCTGGTTGACGAGTATCAGGATACCAATCACGCGCAGTACCGACTGGTAAGCATGCTTTCAGCCCGCCATGGCAACTTGTGCGTTGTCGGCGACGATGATCAGTCGATCTATAGTTTCCGCGGCGCCAACATTCAGAATATTCTTGATTTCGAAAAGGATTTCCCCACTTGCAAGGTAATAAAACTGGAACAAAATTACCGTTCCACAAAAACCATTCTGGAAGCAGCCAATGAAGTTATCCGCTTCAATAAAGGCCGTAAGAGAAAGCAGTTGTGGACTAGCTCTGATGCAGGTGAGCGGATTACTTTTTACCGGGCAGAAAACCAAAATGAGGAAGGGCATTACATTGCCAGCGAAATTTCACGCCTTTGCCGCAGCGGTGAACAATCTTACCGTGATATTGCGATTCTTTACCGGCTGAATGCCTTGTCACGTTCACTGGAATTCTCCCTGCGTGACCGAGGGGTTCCTTACAAGATCTTCGGTGGCACACGCTTTTTTGACCGGCGGGAAATTAAAGACGTGCTGGCATATTTGCGGCTCGTGCTTACGCCAGAGGACGATTTGTCTTTTGACCGCATCATCAATCAGCCGCGTCGCGGGATTGGTGATGTAACGCTGGAGTTGGTCAGCCAAAGCGCTGCGCAATTGGGAATCAGTAAGCTTGCTGTTTGCGAGCGGGCGCTGGAACTGCCTGATCTGGGGCGTAATGCCGGCAAGCTGAAAGGCTTTGCCGAATTGATCGCCGGCCTGCGCGGGCATTTGCTGGAAGGTGAGTACTCCCTTGCCGAATTCATTGAATTAGTTGAAGCTGAATCGGGCTTAATCGACGACCTGCTGAATGAGCAGCAAAAATCCCGGCTGGAGACAGTTGACCGGGTGGAAAACCTCAAAGAGCTTTTATCGGACGCGCTGGAATTCACAAATACTCTGGCAGAATTCCGCAACAGTATCGAGGATGGAGAAGCGGCTGAACTGGCACCGGAGGATCAGGATCTGCTGGCTGAAACCTTGCCGGACCAATTAAGTGCCTTCCTGGAAAGAGCCGCGCTGTTTTCCGAAATTGATGTTGACAATGATGATAATAATTATGTCAGATTAATGACCATCCACAGCGCTAAGGGCCTGGAATTCAGCACGGTATTCCTGGTTGGCGCCGAAGAAGGAATTTTCCCGGGATACCGCTCGCTGGGCAGTGAATCTGAACTTGAAGAAGAGCGGCGCCTTGCTTACGTAGCGATAACCCGGGCGAGAGAACGCTTGTTTATAACAACGGCCCGTACCAGACTGCTTTTTGGCCAAACCCAGATGATGCCGGTTTCACGCTTTATTTGCGATATTCCCGGTGAATATGTGGAAGAGTTTGGCGGTCCCCGTGTGGAAGGCCGCGCTGCCCAGGGCGGAGACGGCGAAGCGGCAGGCGGCTCCGTTGCCTTTAGCAAAAAAGCAACAAAAGGGTTTGCCGGCCTGGAAAGCTTTGCCAGCAGATCTGGCAGCACAGGTGCAAAACCGGCCAAAGGGCTTGATCCCAATTTAGTGCGTAAAGGCGACACAGTTAAACACGCGCGTTTTGGCATCGGTAAAGTAAAGTCGGTAGATCCGGTAGCAGGAGACGCTATTTTAACTATTCACTTTGACGCGGCTGGAATTAAGCGGATGATGGCTCGCCAGGCGCCGCTCGAACTGGTATAGGCGCTATGCTATAATTGCCAAAACGCCAGCCAACAGGAGCATTTTCATGACTCAACTAGTAATTATCCGCTGCGATGACTATATCCCAACCCAGATCCGCTCCGGGCTGCATTTGGCTTTCGAAGCATTAAAGGTGCCGACAGCTTTCACAACCGGCGAAAAAATCCTGATTAAGCCTAACCTGCTTTCAGCTGTCACACCGGATTTAGCTGTTACGCCACACCCGGCAGTATTTCGCGGTCTGGTGCAGAACTTGCAGCCTCTTGGGCTTAAGCTGAGTGTTGGCGACTCGCCTGCTGTCGATACTCCCGAACGCGCATTGCGCCAAAGCGGGATTGCTGCTGTTGCCGCCGAAATGGGTGTTGAAGCCGCTGATTTTGTCAATTCTGTAGAGATCGATTTCAGCGAGGGCATCATGCTGCGCCATTTCTCACTCGCTGCCGGAGTAGCCGCAGCCGATGGTGTAGTCAGTCTTTCTAAACTAAAAACTCATGCGCTGACAGGCATGACCGGTGCCATCAAAAATACTTTTGGTGTAATTCCCGGTCAGCGCAAGGCCAAGCACCATGTCCAGTTTCCTGAAGTCAGCAATTTTTCTCAAATGCTGGTCGATATTAATCGTTTTGTCGAGCCGCGCCTGTTTGTAATGGACGCGATAGTCGGTATGGAAGGCAATGGTCCGCGTAATGGCAAACCGCGTTTTATTGGCTTATTGTTTGCTTCGCTTGACCCCGTGCTGCTGGACGCTTTTGCCGCCAGCATTATTGGCTTTGATCCTTCCAGTATCGAGACAATCTATCTCGGAGACGCTTACGGACTGGGAAGCCTGGATCTGGAACAGGCGCCGGCAATACTCTACGATTTGCGCGATGGCCAGGCGGCAGCTGAGCGCGAACGACGCGGTTCAGCTGCAGATTTTGCCGCCGAGCTTTGTATACCTGACTTTGACACCCGCCAGGGACATACTTCCATGATGGGGGTTTTGTCTCGTTTTGGCGGACCGCTGGCCAAGCGGATTCTGCTGGACAGACCTTATATTGTGAATGAGAAATGCACCCGCTGTGGCCTTTGCACCCGGGCTTGCCCGCTGCCGGAAGCCGCCGTCAGGCAAAAACGCCGTGACCAGGTGCCTAAATACGATTATGGCCGTTGCATCCGCTGCTACTGCTGCCAGGAAGTCTGCCCCACAGGTGCGATCAGGGTACGCCGCACATTGCTTGGAAGGCTGACCAGGCGCTGACCGCATATCAAGGAGGGAAGCACATGTTGCCTCGAGAACTTCGCGAAGAACATGAAAAACTGCTGAGCCCATTTGCCTGCCAAAGTGTAAATTCCCGCGGCCGTCTGAAGCCGGACGAGCCCTGCACAGTCCGTACAGTTTTCGAACGCGATGCCGGCAGAATCATCTACTCACTGGAATTCCGGCGTCTGCGCCACAAAACCCAGGTCTTTTTTGACCCGCAAAACGATCATATCTGTACCAGAATGGAGCATGTAATCCAAGTTAATTACATAGCCAACACAATCGGCAGGGCGCTTAATCTCAATGGTGACCTGATCGAAGCGATTGCCCTGGGGCACGATCTGGGACACGCTCCCTTCGGCCATACCGGCGAAAAAACTTTGCATAAATGCCTGAACGCTTCCGTACCGGAACGCATTTTTGAGCATGAGCGCCATGGACTGCGGGTAATCGACCAGCTGGCCAGGCGCCATGGCAAGCATCAGGGACTTAATCTCAGCTTCGAAGTCCGTGACGGCATTTCCAATCATTGCGGCGAAACCTACGACGAATATGTGCTGGTACCGGATCGCAATAAACCAACTGACAGTCTGGGCAGTGCCTCAGCCGGAACCAGTATGCCTGCTACGCTTGAAGCCTGTGTAGTCCGGGTCGCCGACAAAATCGCCTATGTCGGCCGTGATATTGAAGACGCCGCCCGTGCAGGCATCATGGAGTTCGGTGATATCCCGCCCGCGATCCAGACCGAGCTTGGCCGTACCAATGGCCAGATCATCAACACGCTGGTTACGGATATAATCGAAAACAGCCACAATCAGGACGCAATCATACTCAGCCGGGAACGTGGGGAAATGATGCGTCAGCTTCTTGATGCCAATGTTAAGCGGATCTATCGCTCAGAGAAAATCAAGCGCTATGAAACCATGGTTGAAAATGTGCTGGAGGGATTGTTTGAAGCCCTGATGCTGGCGCTCGAAGATCGCGAACGGCTCCAAAGCAGCACAAACAGGGTTTACCAGGGGTTGCTCAAGTTCATGACCGAACGCGATTATCCAACAGAAGAACCCAACGCCCAAATCGTCACGGATTATATAGCCGGCATGACAGATACCTACGCCACGCGTTGTTTTGAGGATCTCTACTGGTTCTGACAATAATTGCGTTCACAAAGGACAGGCTTCACGATCGGATCACACAAAAGGAAATCAAGCTCCGAGGGGAGGAACTTAATGCAGCATCATTTTTTTGCCATGATCAGCCGCATGCGCTATATCAACCGCTGGGGCTTAATGCGTAATACGTACCCTGAAAACATCATGGAACATTCTTTGCAGGTTGCCATTGTAGCTCACGCGCTGGCTGTTGTGCGCAATAAATACTACGGCGAAAACCGGATAGTGCTCCGCCCGGAACAGGTGGCTCTCTATGCTGTTTACCATGATGCCAGCGAAATTCTGACAGGTGACCTGCCGACTCCGGTAAAGTATAACAACCCGGAAATCCGTGACGCTTACCGTTCAGTGGAGGCTATGGCCAGTGAACGTCTGCTCAGCTTATTGCCTTCTGAAATGGCCGATGAATTCCGCCTTACCCTGGCGCCCGACCTCAATAATGAAGAAAATGCTGAGGCGATGCGTCTGGTCAAAGCTGCGGATCGTATCTGTGCCTACTTGAAATGTGTCGAAGAAGAAAAAGCCGGCAACAATGAATTCAAGCTGGCCAGGCAAGCTACCCTTGCCAAGATCGAAGCTACTGATTTGCCGGAAGTAAGGCATTTTATGCGCGATTTCGTGCCCAGCTTCTCTTTGACGCTCGATGAGCTCGATGGCATGGGCAGCACAGGGTTGAGTGATCAGAGAACAGTTTTACAAGATACATGCGACTGAATTTACGTTCAAAACCTGTTCTGGAGATTTTTGGCTTAAGCTTTTTGCTGTTGCTGGGCATTGCAGCTGTATTGCTGTGCTCACAGATTGCGGACCAGGCGTCACTTTACGGCACAGTGCCAGCCGGCCAATCACAGCTCCAAGGCCAGCTTTCAGCCGAAGCGGCGGAAACAACACTTCAAAAAGCCGAAAATTTGCTGCGGACACAAACAGCAAGTTCGGAAGGCGGGTTGTTGCCAGAAACGCCGATTTTCAGCGAAACCGCCTGGCTAAGTTTATTGCAGACGGACACCGACGCACTGGGAATTTTCTTGCAGCGTCTGGCTACCTCACCGCTTTACTTGCGTCAACAAAAAGATGACAGCGCTTTTGCCAAAGATTTTTGGAATGTTTTGTTGTCTGTGCGCTTGCAGCTGCCCGCGCCTGCAGTTGTCACACAGCCACCGGCCTTCACAAACGGCCAGAACAGAATAGTCTGGCTGGCTCAGGCCCTAAAGCATGCAGGCTTCACAATCCCGCGCGAATGGCTGGCAAGTGGCCTTGTCGACAGCGAAGCACAGGCAGGGGACAGCACAGCACCATCTGCTTTGCTTGGGTTGACTTTCGACTCACTGCCAGCAGGCACTGAAACTTTAGTATTTGGCCGTCGTCAACTGCACGGCAAGATTCAGCAAACTGCAACCGAAACCAACCCGACAAACGCAGCATCCAATTCAGCTGGCAATAGCTTAAGGCACCGCACTTTTCTGCAGGTCAGGAACAGGGTGGCAGCTGCAACCGCTGCCACAGAACTGACTGACGAAGCAACAGGGGTGGATTTCAGCATTGACACCCGCAACTGGAGCCCCGGTCTTTACGAAACTGAAGTTTTCGTTATAGCCAGCGATGGGCGGGGACACTATCTAAGCCTCGGCAGACTGGAAGTGCCGGAAATTGAAAGCATCGCTTATGGCACGGTAAAGGAGATGTCACTGGCTCAACCCGAAAATGACATAGCGGCACAATCGGGCCAAAATTCAGCAGGGCGTTTTGTTGAGTTTTATCCTCTGGAAACCGAGCAAGGCTGGATCTACGAATTAACCGTTGCTAATCCAGGAATTCCAATTGCCACAGAACTGTTTAATCTGGATGGCGAACGTATCGCTTATTGTGATAACCCGGATACACGCTGGGAAGGTCTGCGTGCCTTAATACAATCTGAGCCTGATATACCCACACAGGACAGAGTAGCTTACGCCTGGATTGGTGAAAAGACTTTGGCGGGAGAAGCTGCAGCTTTAACCAGCGGGCAGATTTCTCAGTCCGGTCAAAATAACTTTTTTGGCGGCTTGCCGGCATGGGCAACTGGCTTCACTATAGTACAGTCAGGACGAGCAGCGACACTGCGGGGCAACCCGGACGAGGTGTTCGCAATCTTAACTCCAGCAAAAGAAAGCAACGCCAAAACAGAGCTTACGGTGCAGGACAAAACGGGCAACCAGCAAAAACTGCCCGCTGCAAATCTGGACATAGTCGAGTTCCCCGGCCGTTTGACGTTACTGGCACTTAGCACAGGACGGGAGGCAGCCTCATATTTCCCGGAATTCGACCCGGAGACAACTGAATTTGGTTTATATTTACCGGCAGGCAGCGGCCCGTTAACACTACATCTGGCTGCACGGGAAGGCAGTTTTGCCCGGTTGCAAGCCGACATCAAGTCAACAGCGCCAGTACCGGCATCACCAATAACTGCGGACGCTGGTTTAACAGTAACTTTGCCCGAACTAGTGGCTGAGAGCACACTGGAGATTTTAGTCAACAATGGGCTGGGTGAAGCCAGAACTTATCAAGTCCACATTATTCCTTCACGCCCGGAAGAGGGCTACCATCGCTTGCTGGAAGCTTTTCCGCCGAGTTACCGTTCTCCTTTATACCTGCTGCACAAGCAGCAACCAAATTATAATTTTGTAGCAGATCAGTTTGAAATTCCTTTTGCTGAGTTTGTAGCCGCCCAGGATTACCGTGACCGCAGTCTGATTGAGGCTGACGCGGTGCCGTCAAGTTGGGTCAAGCCTGATAGCCCGGTTTACGATGGCCGCAGTTGGAAAGCTGCAGTGCCTGAGGTAATCGCTCATTTTGCCGACCCACGCAATTTCCTGAACGAGCGCGATATTTTTCAATTCGAACTGCTGCGCTTTCAACCGCAGGCTCACACCCGCGAGGGAGTGGCTGCTGTTCTGGATAATTCTTTTATGGCAGCAGGATCGGAGCTGAATCCGGAGAATTTGGAGTATGACCGCTTGCTGGTAGAAGCCGGTGAAACGGCTAATATCAACCCGTTATTTTTGGCTTCGCGCATCATCCAGGAAATGGGCCGTAATGGTGAATCTCCTTTGGCTTTCGGGCGACTGCCAGGCTATGAAGGTGTCTACAACTTTTATAACATTGGTTCAACCCCGAATCCTTCTGTGCCGAACGGCGCTCAAATCAACGGCGCCCGCTATGCGCTGTTTGGCCGCAATCCTGATGAACAGCTGATCACGCCGGATGAAGAGGTTTACCTGCTGCCCTGGCTCTCACCGGCCAAAGCTATAACCGGCGGGGCGATCTGGATCAGCGAACGCTATGTCGGGATTGGCCAGGATACGTTGTATCTGCAAAAGTTTGACCTGGTTTCAACTGAATTGTACAGCCATCAATACGCCCAGAATATTCAAATGGCCTGGGCCGAAGGCAGACGCACCCAAAGCTCTTACCGTAATGCCGGGCTGATAGAACAGGCATTTACCTTCCGGATACCCGTATTTCTGGAGATGCCTGCCAAACCCGCTTTACTCCCTGATACACCGAGCAGAATAATCCGGTGACCGGATTTAAATATGTTGCTCAGGATTTAGTTTGCATAAACTGCCTTGGAGTCTCAATAAATACTTCGAACAGGCCTGAATTCATGTAATTGGAAACAGGTTGTAACTTTGCATTAGCAGAATCATGCTATTATGTTAGCGTTTATCACTATTAATTAAGAAAGGTGGGCATGCTCTTGCTTCTGCATCATGGATTTACACATCACTTACACAACAAACTTATACGCCTGCTCACCGTGCTGTTGATTGTGATTTTAGCAGTCGGCCAAATCGGCATCTTTAGCTTCAATCCGGGGATAGCCGCAGACGAGTTTACTAACCGAACCGGTAAAATCAACGCCGGTACTGTAAATGTCAGATCAACCCCCGATTCAACAATAGATACCAATAAGATTGTTACCGTAAACTTGAACCAGGTGGTTACCATCCTGGAACGTGTTTCGGGGCCCACTCTCAGCGGTACAGGGTTGTGGTACAAGGTCAGGTTCAGCATAGGGAGTACAGTTTACGAAGGCTATGTTGTGGAGCGTTATGTTACCTTGGATCCGCCCGTTTTGCCCGATCTGAGTTTCGAAGAACAGCTGACTCAACAGAAGTTTCCGGAAAGCTATAAACCCTACTTGAGAGAGCTGCACACGCAAAACCCCACCTGGGTTTTTCAATCAGTTTTTACGAATCTTGACTGGAATACTGTACTCGATAATCAGACCATTCCGGGCCGCAGTCTGGTGCAAAACCAGTTCAACGATAATTTTAAATCGCTGGAACCTGAAGCTTACGATTGGCTGACCAACAAGTGGAAGCCTTATGACGGCTCGAGCTGGGTCATGGCCAGCCGCCAGCTGGTTTCGTACTATATGGATCCCCGCAGTATGCTTGACAGCACCCGCGTTTATATGTTTGAAAACCTGTCTTTTAATCCGGCAGTTCATACCATTGAGGGTGTCAAAGCGATTCTGCAAGGCTGCTTTATGGGCAACGACAAGACTGTAACCTTCCCCGACCTGAAAACCGGAGCTGAGCGCACATTAACTTACGCGCAGATCTTCATGGAAGCGGCTCAGGTCTCCGGAGTAAGCCCGTATCATCTGGCTTCACGCGTGCGGCAGGAAGTGGGCGGCGGTACCAGCGGCTCAATCACCGGCACTCAGGCGCCTTACGAAGGTTATTACAATTACTTCAATATTGGCGCTACTGCCAGTACAACACCGGGTGGTGCTGTTCTTAATGGTTTGGAAGTTGCCAAACACGGTACAGATCGCAAACCGGGAATTACCGAAACGGAACAAGTATTCCTGTTCCCCTGGACCGATCCCTACCGGTCAATTGTGGGCGGTTCAATCTGGCTCGGTTCACGCTACATTGACGTCGGCCAGAATAACCTCTATCTGCAAAAATTCGATGTTATTAATGACCCGGAAACCGGGCTATACTGGCACCAGTACATGAGTAATATCATGGCACCATATTCGGAATCTACCCAGATCAAGAAAGCTTATGAAGATTTCAATCTGGGAGCAAATCCTCTGGTTTTCAACATACCGATATACAATAATATGCCAGCCAGTGCGTCCCTCAAACCGGCAGAATCCGGGAATCCAAATAACTGGCTGAAGACGCTGCAAATAAATAACGAGCCACTGACCCCGACCTTTGACCCGGCCACAACTGAGGGCTATATGCTGATTGTTGATAACGCGGTAACCACTGCCGCCGTGAACGCTGTCCCTGTGGCCGCAACTTCAACTGTTACCAGCGCTGCTTCATTTAATCTGAATGAAGGTCACAACGATATCGCAATTACGGTGCAGGCCCAAAACGGCAATAAACGCACCTACAAAGTTAGAGTAGTAAGGCTGGACGTAATGGGCAATTTACCCGGTGATGAACCACTGCCCTCGCCAACACCAACACCTAAGCCAACCTCGACCCCAACCCCTGGTCCGACTCCTAAGCCGACAACAGCTCCAACGCCAGCTCCAACGCCAACGCCAACGCCAACGCCAACGCCGACGACCGCTCCGACACCGAAACCAACAGCGGTACCAACACCAGCTGCGCCGCTCGTAACCAGCAGCACATACCAAATTAGTGAAAGTAAAATTATCACTGGTCTGCAGCCCGAAAGCGCAGTGGCGGACGTTCTGGCAAAATTGAATTTCCCTGATGCCTACCAGGCGGCAATCGTTGACTCTGCCGGTAATTCATCGGTTGATGCTGTCGGCACCGGCAGTAAGTTGCATATTAAATCCGGCGCTCAAGTAGTCAACGAGTACCAATTCGTCCTCTACGGCGACGCCAACGGCGATGGCAGGATTAATGTCATCGACAAAACAGTGATTTCACGTCATATTTTACGCCGTACGCCATTGGAGGGTGTATACGCAATAGGTGCCGATCCTAATCGAGATAACAGAATAAACGTTATTGACAAAACAGTGATTTCACGACATATTTTGCGGCGTACACCAGTCACTCAATAAATAAGATTGATTCATTAAACTATTGGCCATCAGATTCATTTGAACAATCATCAGGTTCAAGATATTCTTTAATACGGTTAGTCTAGCTGACAAACATTTCAGGAGGAAAATATTTTGAAAAACAATAAATTGAAGTTCTGGCTTGTGCTTGTAGTGCTAATTGCCATTTTTATAACTTCGTTGCCGGTATATGCTGAGAGCGTTTATCTGTCAGCCAGCAAAAAAAGTCTATCTGTTGGGCAAACCGTAACGATTTCAGTTCAAGCTTCTGGTGTTCCTAATCTATCATCCTTAGGTTTTGATTTAGTTTATGATCCCGAAATATTCAGCTATGTATCAGGTTCAGTGAACGGAAAATCAGATGGAGGCTCAGCTTTAATCGAGAAGGCTGAATCTAATGTTGTCCAGGTTCAGGTAGATCAATATATTATTAATAGTAGTAAAGATCCAAAATTAGCTACTTTAAACTTCAAAGCAATTAAAACAACTAGTAAAGCTGTTAATTTTGAAATCCGTGATTATGCTATGGCGGATTTAGGTTTAAGCAATACGTTCTATCAAGGAAAAGCAGTAAAGATTTCAACCTCAGTCACAGTAACAGAACCGCCGGTATTATCCAAAAATGCCGACCTTAAAAGCTTGACAATCGCGCCAGGACCGCTGACTCCAGCGTTCCGCAGCGACAATAACTCATACAGTGTAACAGTAGGAGAAACGACAAAAAGTCTGACCGTCGATGCTCAGGCTGCCGATCCCAAAGCCCAAAAAGTTGATATCTCCGGGCACACAAATCTCAAACCCGGTCTGAATACTGTCAGAATTGTTGTTACTGCCGAAAGCGGTGCTACAAAAACCTATACTATAAAAGTTACCCGTACAGAAGCGGCTCCCACCCCTGCTGCGACCCCAACACCGGCGCCCTCACCGACCCCCGTTCCGTCGCCGACACCGGCGCCGACTGTACAGATTAACGGCACAACACTTACCATCGCACCATTAGTGGAAGGTACTTCTCCGCCCGCAGGTTTCAGTGAAGCCAGCATTAATTACGAAGGTCAAACCCTGCCTGCCTACGTCAGCCAGTCCGGCGGCATTACCCTGGTTCATTTTGCAAACAGTGCCGGCACAACAGCTTATTATGTTTATGATGCGGCAACGGGGAGTTTCGCGCCCTACCGCTCGATAACTATCCCGGCACGTTCGTATGTATTGCTGCCGGCAGACGATCTGACTGCGCCGGCTGGTTACAAAGCTGCCACAGTCACAATTTCCGGCCAGACAGTCAACGGCTTCCAGGCTGAGCAGGCCGATACCGCAAACGGACAAGCCACACTTGTTTACTTGATGTCGGATTCTGGTACCAAACATTTGTATGCCTGGAATGAGAAAACCGGTGAACTCAATCGCTTCGTGCCGCCAGTACCGGAGGGCAATTCACCAACGCCTGCGCCAAGCGGAGAGCCTACAGGTGCAGTCGCCGGCCCGGTCGGAAATGATAACGACCCCGGCAACCCCGGCGCCTCGGGTAATGCCGGTAATGGAATGTTTGGCCTGATTCTGGTTATTGTTGGTTTGGCTGCGCTTTCCATGATGCTCGGTGGCATTCTGCTGTACCAGCGCTTTGGCGGACGCCGTCGTAAAGGTTACGGCCGAATACAAGCTCCGCCAATCCGCCGCGTTGATGAAACTTTTAATTAACAGTAATATTGAGAAAATTATTGAAAGAAGAATTTTAGATGGGAATAATGTTGCTCCCGGCTCTTAACAATATTCTGGAATTTTTGTTCAGCCGGGAAGTGATTCTCTATTTGATTTTTGGCGTGCTTACCACCTTGGTAAACCTGGTCGTGTTTACGTTACTCAGCCGCCTGTTTGGCAAAGACCGCTGGTACGTTTCCAACCTGCCGGCGATCTCCCTGGCAATTTTGTTCGCGTTTATCACCAACCGTCTGATTGTCTTCCAGTCGAGCGGACCCTGGTTTTCGGAAATGATCCGCTTCGTCGGCTCGCGTATTTTTGTTTCGCTGGCTTTCGAATACGGTTTCATGTATTTGCTTTACAATGTCTTAAAATTTAAATCGGGCCTGAAGATCGGCCGTTTTGAATTATCTTACGCGAAACTGTTGGTGCAGGTACTTGTGGTTCTCGGTAACTACGCGCTAAGCAAGTTATTTATTTTCCAGGTTTAACTAATGGCAGAGCGTTTTTCCAGAATCGAAAAACAAGCGCTGCCGCAGCCTGGTTTGCCCTTGCCGCCGCAGGCTCCCTGGCTGCCCTTGGAAGGTGACCAGGCCTTTGCATCTGTTGAGGAGGCACTGGAGTGGCTGCACGGCTCTCTGTCCTTCGGGATTCAACTGGGCCTCGAACGAATGCATGGCTTGCTGGCTGAACTGGGCAACCCGGAACGCGGTTTGCGCTGTATTCATATTGCCGGCACTAACGGTAAGGGCTCAGTCAGTGCTTTCTGCTCCAGCTTATTGGCTGCTGCCGGGAACCGCGTCGGTGTTTTTACTTCACCTTATCTGGAAAGATTCACTGAACGCATTCGCGTTATCGACGGCCGCAAAGGGCTAAACAGCCGTCAATGGGATGAAGCAAGCGGTGAAATTCCCTTGTCGGCTCTAACTCTATTGCTGGGGCGGGTACGCGGCGCAGTGGCGCGGCTGCAAGCCAAAGGCGGCGAGCATCCCACGGAATTCGAGCTGATAACCGCGGTAGCTTTTCTTTACTTCGCAGCTTGTGAGCTGGATGTTGTTGTGCTGGAAGCCGGCTTGGGCGGCCGTCTGGATTCGACCAATGTAATTGAACGGCCCTTGGCAGTGATTATCACTGCGATCAGCTATGACCATATGGACAGGCTTGGCTCAACTATCGGTGCAATCGCAGCAGAGAAGGCCGGTGTGATCAAGCGCGGCAGTGCGGTGTATCTGTATGACCCGGCAGCCTCCGTTGCTGACAAGGCTGATGCAGAGGCGATTTTGCAGGTAATCGGTCAACGCTGCCGAGAGCTGGAAGCACCGCTGACTATAGTCAAACAGGAACAGGTGGAAAAGCTGGATTTGTCCCCAAATGGCCAGAATTTCCGGGTTCAGGGAATGCAACCGCCACTGGAAATAGAATTGTGCACGCACTTGCTGGGGAGTTATCAGCCACTCAACGCTGCACTTGCCATAACTGCCTGCCGTGGTTTAACAGGCTTAATCGCGCGTTCGGTGCGAAGTACAACTATAAGACGCGGTATCCGTCTAACCCAATGGCCCGGCCGTTTTGAACTGATCCGGCAAAAACCGGCTGTGATTGTCGACGGTGCTCATAACCGCCAAGGGGCCGCAGCTTTAGCTGCAAGCCTGGCGCTGCTGTTTCCAGGGAAACGGCTGATTTTAGTTTGCGGCGTAATGCGGGATAAAGAATATGACTTGATGCTGCGGGCTGTACTGAGCTACGCCGCGCCGCATCTTAAAACCATGATCTGTGTGACACCTGACAACCCGCGTGCTTTACCGGCGGCCAGATTAAAGTCAGCTGCTGAAAGCATTCAGGAAGAATTGCTTCAAAAGGCTGTACCCATGTATAATGACAAAGATATGGATCTGCCGCTGTTCCAAGTGATTGAACAACCGGCAGAAGCAGCTGCCGCAGCACTTAGGCAAGCTGATCCGTTAACTGACTTGGTTTGTGTTTTTGGTTCGCTGTATCTTGTCGGGCCATTGCGCCGGCACTTTCGCTAAACGGCGGCGCAGGTTCGTCATTACTGGCGATCATTTGGAAGGATTTACTACATGGAATGGCAACAGGTAACGCAAAGCTTTCTTCCCCTTACCAGGGAGCAAACAGCTGAGTTCGCGTCACCGCGTGAGATGGATCTGGCAATTGCTTCATATAACCGGGCCATCCGCAACTTAAGCCAGGACAGTTCCGATATCGCTCTGATCGCGCTTAGGAAACTGACTGCTGATTATCCTCGTTTTCACGAGGCCGCTTTACTTTATGGCTGCACTCTTGCTCAGGAAGGCGAACTTCAGGAAGCACTGCAACAGCTGCAAAACGTCAGCAAAACAACCGGTTTGCCTGACGATCTCGCAGCGGCCACAGCCGCAGCGCTGCAAATGGTTGAAGTTGAACTCGACGCCAGGGAAAGTCAACCGCATCCGGCCTATGATGCACCTGCAACCCCAACAGCTCAGCGTCTTGCTGCTGCAGCTGCCTTACCGGTTGGCGCCAAGCCGGTATTACTGGAACGCACCGGCCGCCGCAAAGCGATGCGCATGGCCAGCGAACGAGAACGCCGGCAGGTTATGCGACAGGGCGACATGCCACAGCATGAAGAAACAAATGTGGTGATGCCGCGTACCGGCGCAGAAATACTGCGTTCAATACTTCCAGTCGCTTTAATTGTACTGATTGCAGGCGTGGTTGTTTTTCTGGGTATCCGTTTCCTGCCGGGCCTTTTTACCCGGGCTGAGCAATCTGATGCACAGCAAAAACTGGATTATCTATTAGCGGAAATGCAGGCAAAATCGGCCAATAATCCTGAGCTGCAGAGTCTGCTGGCTGACTATAAACAAAAATTCCCTGACTCGGATTCCAATGGCACCAACAGCCAAGGCTTGCCTGTAAACAGCAGTGAATCTACACCAGCAACCATTACAGACAGCACTGCCGACAGCCCGACGACAACCGGCACACCGGCCACCGCACCAACAACTGCAGTCACGGCACCTGCCATGCCAACCACAACAGCAAGTACGCTGCCAACAACAACTACTATAGCGGAGCCGACACCCCTGCCGACACAACCTGCTCCCAGTCCGAGCGCCACAATCGATGACCCGCGCAAGGCTGCTCTGGCTCTGCGGCACCAGGCACAACCGATCTTTGAAGCGGGCGATTATGCAGCGGCTTTACCGCTTTATCTGCAGGCTTACGAGCTTGACCCACGCAGTTACGGCGGCGGGGTAGCCTATTATGTAGGCCGTTGCTATCAGTTACTGGAACAGCCGGAAAAGGCCCGTCCTTATTTTGAATATGTAGTTAAAGAATTTAGCGGCCGTGATATTGCGAGCAGTGCCGCCAGCCGTCTGAGAGAAATTGGCGACTGAAATTGGAGGAACGTTAATGCATTATATCAGCACCCGCGGTGATGAAACGCGATTTACATCCGCTCAGGCGATTCGCCAGGGAATCGCCCCAGACGGCGGTCTGTTGGTCCCGGAATATCTACCGGAGGTCAGTATTGAAGAGATTACCAGCCTGGCAGGAGTAGACTATGTGGAACGCGCGGTGCGCATCTTGTCTCTTTTCCTGACCGATTACAGCTCCGAAGAACTGCGGCAATACGCTGAAGAAGCCTACAATGAGGAACGCTTCAACACTCAGGTTGCCCCCCTTGTACAGTTGAATAAATACAACGACCGCGAATATATGCTCGAGCTGTGGCATGGCCCGACTGCCGCTTTTAAAGATATGGCCCTGCAGTTGTTGCCTCATTTACTGACTGCGGCTATGGAGAAAACCGGTGAACCTTGCCATGTCTGCATCCTGACAGCCACATCCGGTGATACAGGAAAGGCGGCCCTGGCAGGCTTCTGCAATGTTCCCGGCACTTCTGTAATTGTATTTTATCCGTCAAAAGGTGTCAGCGAAGCTCAACGCCTGCAAATGATTACGCAGGAAGGCGACAACCTGGCTGTCATTGCTGTCAACGGCAATTTCGACGACGCCCAGACAGGTGTCAAGCAAATTTTCGCCGATAAAGAGTTAACAGCTGAGCTCAGACAGAAGGGGATTTTCTTGTCTTCTGCTAATTCGATTAACTGGGGACGGCTGGCTCCTCAAATCGTTTACTACTTTTCAGCCTATGCCGACTTGATCCAGTCAGGACGGATTGAAGCTAGTGAACCAGTTAACTTTGTGGTACCGACAGGCAATTTCGGCAACATCCTGGCCGGCTATTATGCCCGCCGCATGGGCTTGCCTGTCAACAAGCTGATCTGTGCCTCTAATAGCAACCGCGTGCTTTCTGACTTTATCCGCGATGGTGTCTATAAAAGCCGCCGCGAATTCATCCGCACGGTTTCTCCTTCGATGGATATCCTGGTTTCCAGCAATCTGGAACGCTTGCTATTCGAGCTTAACGGGCGAGACAGCGACAAAATTACGGAATGGATGAATTCCCTGCAGGAAACCGGCAGTTATTCTATTGACCGACAGACTCTGCGCCAGCTGCAGGAAGCTGTAGTCGGAGGATATGCCGACGATGCCGGCACCCTGAAAACAATCCGTGAAATTTACGATCGCACGGATCATCTGGTGGATACTCATACTGCGGTTGGATTTAATGTCTACGGACGCTATGTCGGCCGCTCTAATGACCCCAGCAAGACCATTTTTGTCTCGACAGCCAGCCCGTTTAAATTTATCCACGCTGTCGGTGACGCTCTATACGGCAACGGCTACAGCAAAGGCCGCAGCGAAGCCACTCTGCTGCACCAGCTCGCGGAAGAAAGCGGGATGGAAATTCCTGAAACACTGCTGGATTTGAATAGTAAACCGGTTTTACATACCAGGGTTATTCAAAAAGAAGAAATGCGTGAAACCGTGGCCGATTTGCTGCTAAAGCCAAAAAAAGAGGCCGCCGAGGTAGATGATTAAGGAATCAGTCTTCCAGATGGATTGATTCCAGAACCAGTCCTTCATTGCGTTCAAGTGCCCAGGTGATAGCCCAGTCCGACTCAAAGAGCAGGACAGGGCTTTCATTTTTATCGAGAACCAGCAGCGTGGTACTGGTGAGTGAGAGCTTCTGGGCATCGGGCATTCTGCCTTCCGCATTTGGGCGGATCCAGCGGGCCTTCTGGTAATTTAACGGGCTTTGGCGGATGGCCACGCCGTACTCGTTGCGCAGACGATGCTCCAAAACCTCAAACTGCAGAGCGCCAACAACGCCGATCACAAAAGTCTCAGTGCCGATATCCGGTTGTTTGTAAACCTGAATGGCACCTTCCAGCGCCAGCTGGGTAATACCCTTAAGAAACTGCTTGCGCTTCATCGAATTTTCCGGTGCGACCCGGGCGAAATGTTCCGGCGGGAATACAGGAATCGGGTCGAAGCAGAACTGTTCATTACTAACAGCGATTGTGTCGCTGATTCGGAACTGGCCGGGGTCAAAAACGCCAATGATATCGCCGGCATATGCTTCTTCAACAATGGTGCGCTCCTGAGCCATAAACTGCTGCGGCTGCGCCAGACGCACAGGTTTATTCAGGCGCATATGCCTGACTTCAAGACCTTTTTCGTAACGGCCCGAGCAAATACGGATAAAAGCGATACGGTCACGGTGATCCGGATTCATGTTGGCCTGGATTTTAAACACAAAACCGCTGAAGAATGGTGCTTCCGCTGGGATAATCTCCTCGCCGGCAATGTGGGGGCCTGGCGGGGGAGCCATGGCCAGAAATTCACTGAGGAAAGCTTCGACACCAAAGTTATTGATGGCGCTGCCAAAAAACACCGGGGTCAGCAAACCCTTGTTAACCAAATCAAGATCCAGTTCATCGCCGGCGATATCCAGCAGCTCAATTTCACTGGCCAGCCGAGCTTGGTAGTCGCGGCCAATTACTTTAGCCAGATCCGGATCAGAGGCATCGGTAACCTGAACCTTAACCTTACTTGCCCCGTGATCACCCCGCTTGACGTCAAACAGTTCTACCCGGTTGAGTTTGCGGTTATACACCCCTTTAAAATCTCCATCTGTACCGATCGGCCAGTTAAGCGGCACGGAATTGATTCCCAGGACTTTTTCCAGTTCATCAAGCAACTCAAAAGGATCGCGAGCGGCCCTGTCCATTTTATTAATAAAGGTAAAGATGGGGATACCGCGTTTGCGGCAAACCTCAAACAGCTTGATTGTCTGGGCTTCCACGCCTTTGGCGCCGTCAATCAGCATTACTGCGGAGTCGGCGGCATGCAACGTACGGTATGTATCTTCAGAGAAATCCTGATGCCCGGGGGTATCAAGAATATTTATACAAAAACCATCGTAATTGAACTGCATTACAGAAGATGTAACAGAAATTCCACGCTGTTTTTCGATCTCCATCCAGTCGGAAGTAGCATGGCGCGCAGCTTTACGGCCTTTAACAGTACCGGCAAGGTGAATCGCGCCGCCATAAAGCAGCAGCTTTTCAGTCATTGTTGTTTTACCGGCGTCTGGGTGAGATATAATCGCGAATGTCCGCCTTTTGGCGACTTCCGTCTCAATTTTGTTTTTCATGCTGCCTCCTGGGCTGGTTGAATAAAAATGCTAAATAATTATAGCAGGCCCGGAAGACCGCTGCAATGAGTACTCAGCGGCGGATCTGCCGGCCAGCCAGCCGGTTGACCAGGCTGCCTGCAAGTTATAGCCGCCTGTGTCGGCATCAATATCGAGGACTTCCCCGGCCAAAAAAAGACCTGACACCAGGCGCGAAGCCATGGTTCTGGGGTTAATTTCGTTTAGCTTTACCCCACCGGCAGTTACAATGGCTTCACGAAAACCGCGGCTGCAGCTAACCTGTAGGCGTAACGCTTTCACGGCTCTCAGCAATTGCTGACGCTGGGCTTTGGTCACCCGCCCGTTCATCAGCTCCGCAGGCAAATCGGCCAGCCGGAGCAGGTGTGGGCAAAAGGCAGCAGGCAGCCAGCTGCTAAGAGAATTGCGCAGTTGCCGCCGCGGCTCAGCAGCCAGCATCTGCAACAGCTGCCGATCTGCTGCTTCAGCGCTGAGTTCAGGCAAGAGATCAATTAGCAAACTAACTTGTTCGTCGGGCCAGGGTTCACTCAATAAGCGTGATAACCTTAATACTGCAGGGCCGGATACGCCGAAATGTGTAAACAGCAAATCTCCACGAGTGCTGCCGGCAATTGCTCCGCCAATTTTCAGTTGCAACTCGATATCACGTAAGGCGATACCCTGCAACGAACGCAGTTGTTGATCCATGAGTACCAAAGGAACCAGTGCCGGCCGTTCCGGTACAATTGAGTGCCCTGCAGCCGCAGCTATTCTGGTACCATCGCCATTAGAACCTGTACGCGGCCAGGAGCGTCCGCCGGCTGCCAGAACTACGGCACTTGCGGCCAGCAAACCTTGCCCGGACCGCACGCCAGTAGCCTGAGGCACCCCTGAACCAGATTTCGCAGTTGCTATTGGGTGAGTAAGTATTACTTCCTCAACAGGCATCCCACTTATAATTTGAACCCCGGCTGCCTTAGCCCGTTGCAAGAAAAAATCCAGAATATCGGCAGCTTTACCGCTGGCCGGAAACAGCTTGCCTCCAGGTTCTTCGACCAAAGTCATACCGCTGTTTTTCAGCAGCGCAACCAAGTCACGGTTGTTGAACCGACTGAAAACGCTGCGCAGGAACTTGGCGCCGTTGAATATATGGTCGGGCAGAACACCGGGGTCACAGCTGTTGGTGACGTTGCAGCGGCCATTACCGGTAATCAGGAGCTTGCGCCCCGGCGAGGGCATCTTTTCCAGTAAAACTGTCGGCCAACCGCTGAGCGCAGCCTCTGTAGCTGCCATCAGGCCGGCGGGGCCTGCACCTATAACGATAACAGGATTATGTTCAGACAGTTTTTCCGGCATCTGTTCAAGCCTTATCGCCCGGCAACCGGGGCAACATGTCAAAATATGCCTCCAACTCTTCGTCGGTTGGCTCATGCTCTTCCATTTCGCCCGCCCGATATTGCGAATAGGCGGCCAGATCAAAATAGCCGGTTCCTGTGAGCCCAAACAGGATAGTTTTGGCTTCACCGGTTTCCTTGCATTTAAGCGCTTCATCAATCGCAACTTTAACGGCGTGGGCAGATTCCGGTGCCACCAGGATTGTCTCCTGTTTGGCGAAGAATTCAGCCGCGTCAAAAACGCTCTTTTGGCCGATGGCACGGGCTTCGTCGAGAATACCATCGTGGTAAAGCTTACTCAGAATCGGCGACATGCCGTGGTAGCGCAAACCACCGGCATGAATTGCCGAAGGCTTGAAATGACCGCCCAGAGTATACATTTTTGCTAAAGGTGTGATGCAGCCGGTATCACAGAAATCATAGGCATAACGGCCGCGAGTCAGTGAAGGGCATGAGGACGGTTCAACCGCGATGAAATATGGATTGTGTTCACCAAGCAGCTTGTCCCTCATGAACGGCGACATCAGGCCTCCGAGGTTGGAACCACCGCCGGCGCAGCCGATCACGATATCTGGGTACTCACCGATTTTTTCCATGGCCAGTTTGGATTCCAGACCAATAATTGATTGATGCAACAGCACCTGGTTTAGTACCGAACCGAGAACATAGCGACAATCAGCGGAATTAACAGCAAGCTCAACTGCCTCTGAAATCGCGCAGCCGAGGCTGCCGCTGGTCTTGGGGTCTTCTGCCAGCATTTTACGGCCGATTTCAGTTGTTTCGCTGGGGCTGGGGATAACAGTCGCACCGAAGGTTTCCATTATAGCTTTACGGTAAGGTTTTTGCTCATAAGAGCTCTTGACCATGAACACTGTCAGCTCGATGCCGAAGAGGGCGCAGGCGATGGCGAGTGCTGTACCCCATTGGCCGGCGCCTGTTTCCGTTGTCAGGCGCTTGATGCCCTGTTCTTTGGCATAATAAGCCTGAGCGATAGCAGTATTCAGTTTGTGGCTGCCGGAGGTATTGTTGCCTTCAAACTTATAATAGATCCGCGCGGGGGTACCCAATGCCTGCTCAAGATTGTAAGCCCGGCAAAGCGGAGAAGGCCGGAACACCTTATATTGCTTAACAACTTCCGCCGGGATATCGATAAAACGGGTAGTCGCGTCCAGTTCCTGCCGGCTCAGTTCGTCACAGAAAATTGGCTGTAGATCAGACAGCGTGACTGGTTTCATGGTTGCGGGGTTTATCAGAGGATCCGGCTGCTCTTTCATATCGGCGCGAATGTTGTACCAGCTTCGCGGCATTTCGTCTTCGGTCAAATAAGTACGGTAGGGTATAGAGTTGCTCATATTGCCGCCCTTTCTACTGTATAATATAGTAATAAAAAGCTGATGAAATAATAGTTAAGTTCACGATAGCTCGAGGGCAGCCTGCTTGTCAACCAGCAGCCGAGCCGGATAAGCGCCGACACTTAACAGGATCTGCCCATGCTTGGCAGAGCTTACTTTCAGATTAATATACGCCAGGAAGGAGACGCGGTATGAGCATTGCCGCTGACGGTTCAGCGTCAAGTTGGTACAAGCTGGACAATGCCGCGAAAATATACCCGGTACTGCGAGGCTCTCGTCATATTACAATTTTTCGTTTACAGGCGGTGCTGCGCGAAAATGTCGTTCCTGAAATTCTGCAAACCGCGCTGGATCGCACGCTGGCCCGTTTTCCCTATTTCAATGTTGGTTTGCGTCAGGGCTTTTTCTGGTATTACCTTGAAGGCTGTACCCATGCCCTCAAAATTGAACCTGATGTAGCCAACCCACTGCGCCCCTTTAATAAGCGGGAACTCGGCCGGAATCTTTTGCGGGTGCGTTACGGCGAACGCCTGATTGCGGTTGAATACTTTCATTCGCTTACAGACGGTTATGGCGGTGGGGTTTTTTTGAAAACTCTCGTGGGGGTTTACCTGCAGCTCTGCGGCCACGAAGTTCAACCGGGAAACGGCTTTCGCGCTGTAGACGAACCGCCGCTGCCGGCTGAGGCAGAAGACGCCTACAAACGCCACTCGACACTGCGTTCAGTCCGCAGACCCGGAGCTCCCGCGGCCTTTCACGTGCACGGCACTCCTTTTATCGGCCATCGCCTGCGGATAATCACGGGCATCATTCCGGTAAAAGCAATTCATGCCAAGGCAAAGACCTATGGCGTCAGCATTACTGAGTTGCTGACAGCCTGTTATTTGGAACAGTTGTACAAAATTCAGCAAAACGTTGCAAAAACGGAACGTCAGCGCAACCTGCCGGTAGTTGTCTCTGTACCTGTCAATGTCCGCTCTTTCTTTCCAACAGATACTCTGCGTAACTTTTCGCTTTACGCCACTCCTGGTATCGAGCCGGCCAACGGCGTATACACCTTTGAAGAAATCCTAAAGTCCGTCCATCATTTTATGCGCTACACAGTAACACGCAAATATCTTTCAGTACTAATGGGCGCCAATGTAAATTCAGAAAAAAGCATGGTATTGCGCCTGACACCTTTACCTTTAAAAGTGCTCGCCATGCGCGCGGTTTATGTTATTGTGGGAGAAAGCCGCTTTACGAGCTCCCTCTCAAATTTGGGTGCGACTGCCATACCGGCTGGATTTGAGCAATTTGTCGAACGCTTCGATTTTCTGCTTGGTCCTTCCCGCGTTAATACAGTTAACTGCGGCGTTATAAGTTTTAATGACCGACTGTCGATCAGCTTTACCTCAACGATTCGGGAAACCGAGGTAGAGCGTGCTTTTTTCACTCGTCTGGTGAGTCTGGGCATACCAGTACAGACTCTCAGCAATCATCTGCCGAATGGCAGCCCGGCTTAAGCCAAGGGGGAACAATATATGTCATACTGCGTTCATTGCGGGGTAGAGCTCGAAGTTTCGGAGAAGGCCTGTCCGCTTTGCGGTACAGAGGTTTGCAATCCGCGTCAGCCTTTCGATGCACGTGCCCGCCGACCATATCCAAGCCATGTTGACCCGATAACCGAACGGATTAACCGCCAGTTTATTGTGGCGATCATCAGCATATTATTGGCCTTTCCGGCTTTGCTGGTGGTGATTATTGATTTATTCTATACCGATGCCCTTGATTGGAGCTTGATAGTCGCAGGAGCTCTGGCGATGATCTGGGTTTTTGTCTGCCCGGCGCTGCTGATGCGGCGCCCTGCCTTCCTCAAGGTTGTCGTTCCTTCAGTGCTGGCTGTGCTTGGATTTATGAGACTGCTGAATCAATTTTATTTCATGTCGGGCTGGTACCTGGGTCTCGCTTTGCCGATAATCCTCATAACCAGTCTGATTGTGTTAGTAATTGGTGTTTTGATTGAACGCCAGATTCTGCGGGGCTTTGCGATTCCGGCAGCCATTCTGATTGGTATCGGCCTGCTGGTCAGTGGCATCGAACTGATCGTCAATCACTACCTTAACGGCGTAATCAGCATCCAGTGGTCGCTGTTTGTACTGATTCCCTGTCTTGCTCTGGCCGGAATCACCGCATCCATTGCCCGTCGCCGCAATATTCAAGACGAAATCAGCAAACGCCTGCACTTATAGCAGCAACTGCTGCCAGCAAACAATGCTGCTTTCTGTCAGCTTTTTGGGCACCAAAAGGCTGCATTGTGGCGAATTTGTTAATAATTCGTCAATCAAAATATAAATTAGTGTTCAATATGACTACAAATAGAATGCAAAATTTGATATGATTACCAAAATGTTACAAAACTGTAGCTAATAAATTGACGCCTCAACCGACAAGTTCTATAATGACACAAGTTTGTTAGTAGTTTTAATTTGGACAACATATACAGGACTTACAGC
This sequence comes from Clostridia bacterium, assembly GCA_040772685.1. Lineage (GTDB taxonomy): Bacteria > Bacillota > Clostridia > Saccharofermentanales > UBA5734 > JAXGXQ01. The sequence continues at coordinate 132,246 of JAXGXQ010000002.1, forward strand.
GCAATTCTACTAAATAAAGAAATCTGAAAATACAAGAGGAGGGTCTATGCAAAAGCCCCGGTTGAGTTCCCAAAAAACAAAAACCCTGATCGCATCAGTTGCGATGGCAGCGTTAGTCGCTATCCCAGTTCTCGCCCAACCTCTTGGCCTCGCCACGACGTACCCTGACCCGGGTTCCGAGACGATGAATGAGCAGTCTGCTTTTTTTGGCCAAGAATCCGATAATTCCCTTGCCCCTGTAGAAAATTTTGATTCCATGGACATTGAGATGAACCGTTCGATGTCACCTGAAGAAGTGGAAGCCGCAATACTGGCAGCAAACGGTGAAATCGACGCTAACGATTTGATTGACGATGAAGACTATCTGACAGAAACAGATCCGGGGACAATTGAACCGGCACCTGCAGAAGCTGTTGAACCAGCAGACCCGATTACGGAAGTCGCTGCACATACTGTATATATCACCAAAAATGGTGTCAATTACCGTGCTGAGCCGAACACAGAAAGTGATATCCTGGGCCGTTTCGATATGGCGGATAAACTTACAGTAACTGGCGAAATGCCCGGCTGGAAACGGGTAAAGAGCCCCGACGGACGTGAAGGCTATGTCGCAGAGGAATTCATCAGCAAAAGCATGGTTTTCATTCCGCAAAACGATACTGTTTACTTAACCAAAAGCGGTGTTAATCTGCGCCAGGACGCTTCGACCAGCAGTGCCAGCCTCGGAATGCTCAGTGCAGGCACCAAGCTTACCCGCACCGGTACCGGTGACAACTGGACCAGAGTTAAAACTTCTAGCGGCAAAACCGGTTATGTCGCAACCTACTTCCTGACAACAGCTGCACCGGCAGAACCCACACCCAGGCCTACATCAAAAACTACCACAAGTACTGCATCCAAGCCGACGGCAACAGCACCAAAGGCTACAGAATCATCAGCTCCCAGCGGTACAATTGCCAAAGTCATCAGTAATGCCAAGAGTCTTCTGGGTGTACGCTATGTCTATGGCAGTGCTTCAAAGTCCGGTGTAGATTGTTCAGGACTGATCTATTATGCCTACCGCAATGCCGGTATCAGCGTGCCGCGCACATCAAGAGACTACTCCAGCTTCGGTACCAAGGTTTCGCTCTCAAATATTAAAGCCGGCGATGTTGTTGCCATGGATACACGTCCCCGTGACGGCAAGACCATGATCACCCATGTCGGTCTGTATATCGGCGGTGGACAAATGATTCACGCCTCATCCTCACTTGGCAGGGTAGTCACAACCAGCCTTAACCGCTACCTTGGCTACGCCAGCGTTAAGCTGATAACGATCCGCCGCATCCGCGGCTAACCTGTGAAAGGTGACCGGCCGGTAATAAGGCCAGCCGCTGAAAGAACATCATGAATCTCTCTCGTGCAGCAGGTGTACTGCTCCCAATATTCTCATTACCAGGTCCTTTCAACATCGGCTGCTTTGGAAACGAAGCAGTCGATTTTGCGCGTCTGCTGCGCGCTATGGATTTTACCTACTGGCAGATTCTACCGCTCAACCCACCCGCTGCTGGCGATTCCCCTTATCAATGCTATTCTGCTTTTGCCGGCAACCCGCTGCTGATCGACTTGCGCCAGCTTGTTGCAGAAGGTTTGCTGAAAGAGTCCGACCTGGCCGCTTTGCCGTCGCCTGTCAATGCGCACCAGTGTGACTATATCGCGGCAGCTGCCGTCCATGACCGCATGCTTAGATTAGCCTATGTCAACTGCCCGCCCGCACGCCTGGAAAAAATCAAGAGCAGCGTTCGCAGCGAGCGCCCCCAAGTTCTGGATTATGCCTTGTTCACAGCTATCCGGGAAGCCAATGGTGGGCTTTGCTGGAATCAGTGGCCGGACGAGGGTCTGCGTCTGCACGAAGAGCGGGCTTTGGCCCGCTTTGAGGCTGAGCACGCGGAAGCAATTGGCTACCAGCTTTTCTGCCAATACTGGTTTTTCCACCAGTGGCTGGAGCTGCGGGCAGCGGTGAATGCACTCGGAATCCGGATTGTTGGCGATTTGCCGATCTATGTTGCTTATGACAGCAGCGATGTCTGGGCCAATCCCGAACAATTTGAATTAGACGATGATCTATTGCCATTGGAGGTATCTGGAGTCCCGCCCGATTACTTCACGATTGACGGCCAGCTATGGGGAAATCCACTTTTCAATTGGGACTACATGGCAGTTGATGGTTTTTCCTGGTGGAATTCACGAATCTGTGCCAGTTTCGAGCTCTTCGACATCATGCGGCTTGATCATTTCCGCGGATTTGTTGATTATTGGGCAGTTCCTTATGGCTCAGCTACAGCCAGAAACGGGCGTTGGCGGCCCGGTCCCGGCATCGCGTTGCTGGATTCCCTGCGCAAAGCTTCTCCGCATGCTGTTTTGATTGCTGAGGATCTCGGCGCTTTTGCAGATACTGCAGTTGAAGATCTGCGAGAAAAAGTCGGTTTGCCCGGTATGCGCATCCTTCAGTTTGCTTTCGATTACCGCGCTGACAACGTGCATCTGCCGCATAATTACTGCACAAACAGTGTGATTTATAGTGGGACACATGATAATCAGACGCTGCTGGGCTGGCTGTGGGAAGCTGATGAAAAAACCCGTGAATACGGTCTGCAATATGTTGGGCTGAATTCTGAATGTAATTGGGGCGAAGGTGGGCCGCGAAGTCCAGTTATTCAGGAATTCCTGCGCATAATCTGGCAATCAGTTGCCCACACGGTAATTGTTCCGGTTCAAGACATGCTCGGGTATGGCAGCGATACCCGGATCAACACCCCCGGTCAAGCCAGTGGTCAATGGCGCTGGCGGGTTACAGAAAAGGACCTGAACCTGATCAACAAAAAGCTTTTTCGTTCATTTAACAAGCTGTACTGGCGTGCCAACAGCACCCAGCCTTTAAGCGCAATACCCGGCTGCTAAATCGAGGCAACACTTGTAGCAGATTCGTAAATTGCATATAATGTTAACTTGTTGTGACAAAATCCTGCCTGCGCTCAATTCCGGGCACGATTACTCGACTTATTGTCTTTATAGAAAGGACGTGCAAACGGAACATGGCAAAACGCTCATTTGCCAAAACAAGCGTCAAAGCGAAACCCTATTCCTTTTTTATAGTAGTGGGGATCATTCTGCTGAGCTTACTGCTTGTGATATTTGGCATTACCATCCCCGTCCCCGGCCAAACTGAAGACCTTGAGCTCAAAGGAGCGCAGGATATCCGTTTTGGTATTGATATCAGCGGTGGTGTGGAAGCCGTCTTCGCGCCTCGCGACTTCGAAGGAATACCAACAGAAGCGGAGCTCAACTCAGCCCGCGCTATTATTGAACTTCGCCTGGACAAGAATAATATATTCGACAGAGATGTTACCACCGATAGCGGCAGCGGCCGCATCCTGGTGCGTTACCCGCACAAATCAGGCGATTCACCTTCCAGTGCCGGTGAAGCTTTACAAGAGCTAGGCGAAACCGCCTTGCTTACCTTCAAGGACCCGGATGGCGAGGTTGTGCTTTCCGGTGCGGATGTTGTTTCCAGCAGCCCCGCAGTTGATACCAATACGAGTGCCCCGATTGTCCAGCTGGAACTTACTTCAGAAGGCGATAAGAAGTTCTTTGATGCCACAACCCGACTGGTTGGACAACCCATCAACATCTATATGGACGAAACTCTGATCTCCAATCCTGTTGTGCAGCAGCCAATCAGTGGCGGTAACGCTATCATCACAAATATTGGCAGTGTGGAAGAGGCAATTGATCTGGCAAACAAGATCAATGCCGGTGCCTTGCCGTTTGCCCTGCAGGCTATCAGCAGCAGCCAAATCAGCCCTACTTTGGGCAGCGAAGCACTTAAGGTTATGACAACCGCCGGCCTCGTTGCGTTCCTGCTAATCTGTGCTTTCATGATTCTTTACTATCGTTTACCAGGCGTTGTTGCCTGTTTCGCTTTGCTTGCCCAGGTAACAGGCATACTGCTGAGCATCTCGATTCCGCAGCAAACCCTTACCTTGCAGGGCATTGCCGGCATCATCCTCTCAATTGGTCTGGGCGTGGATGCCAACATTATTATTGCTGAACGTATTAAAGAAGAAATCCGCTCCGGCGCCAGCCTGAGTACAGCACTCAACAATGGCTTCTCCCGAGCATACTCGGCAGTGCTCGACGGCAATGTAACCGTTGCAATTGCTGCTATATCACTTATGGTTTTCGGCTCCGGCCAAATGTATTCCTTTGGTTACTCGCTACTGTCCGGTGTTATTCTAAATGGCCTGATCGGTGTCTTTGCAACCCGATTGATGACAGGGTCGCTGAGCAGCTATAAATCGCTGCGCAATCCCTGGCTATATGGCGGAAAGCGGGTGCAGGCATAATGTTTCGTTTTTATCAGAAGCGCAATATATTCTTTACCATTTCATCTGTAATCATTGTTGCTGGAATCCTTTTCACGCTGGTTTTTGGTGTACAGCTGGATATCCAGTTCAAAGGCGGCAGTATTCTCAAATATTCGTTTGAAGGCACTGTTAACGTTGAAGAAGCAGCCGATGTAATCAGTGAAGCGATTGGCGAGCCGGTTTCATGTCAGGAAACAACCTCTCTGGGCGGCACCGGCAGATCACTGGTAGTCAATGTGGCGGGTGCTGAAGCGCTGCTGCCTGAGCAGCAGATAAAGCTGGAAGAAGCTCTGAAAACAAAATATCCGCAGCTTGCTTTTGAGCTCGAAGAAGCAAACCTGGTTGATCCCTTTATCGGCGCAGAGTTTTTCCGTCAGGCTATCCTCGCCTTATTGGTTGCCTCGGTCCTGATCGTACTCTACGTCTGGTTTTCCTTCAGAAGCATTACCGGACCTTCAGCCGGCGTGTTCGCGCTAGTTGCCTTACTGCATGATGTTTTCATCGCTTTCCTCGTGTTTGTTGTTCTAAGAATACCGGTCAACGAAACACTAATCGCAGTAATCCTGTCCATTCTGGGCTTCTCGGTTAACGACACCATCGTTATTTATGACCGTATCCGTGAAAATACACGGCTGAGTGGCGGCCGCATACCTCTCGACGAATTGGTTGACCAGTCAATCAACCAGTCATTGACAAGATCAATCAACACCAGCATTTGTGTTGCAGGTGCTGTGCTCGTAGCTTATATCTTCGCGCTTGCCTATGGCATCAACAGTATTCAGGATTTTGCCCTGCCGATGCTTGTTGGTACTTTAAGCGGTGCCTACTCCACAATCTGCCTCGTTGGACCACTCTGGGTAATGTGGAAAACCCGTAATGGCCGCACCGGCTACGAAAGCTGAGTTAATCGACAAGAGTCGTTAAAGAAAAATTATGAGCCAGTTGTTTTCTAAGCAACTGGCTCTTTTTTCAGAATCCACGGCCGCCGCCGCCATGACTGCGACCGCTGCTGCTCGTATGGGTTGTACTGCGGCCGGAGAAACCGCCGCCGCTTGAGGGCGGAGGAGGCGGGGGCAAACGCCGGGTGGTAACGTAAGAATCAATCAAATTATCTGCAGAGATCCCCAGATTAACCAGACTATTGCCGCGGAATTCAAAAACATTAGGCCGAGGCTTGCCCTTGTAACTGCTGCGGGTGGTACCAAAGAAACCAAGACTGCTGCCGACTGCGCCCAGTAAACCCAGAATACCATCAACTACAGATAGACTGCGCGGCTGGTCTTCAGGTTCTTCGTACTGGTCCGAAGGAATCCCAGCCTGTAGGAAAATCGCTGTTTGCTGCAAAAATCCTTTAGTGGCACCATAATTATCACCTGCAGGCAGCCCACCGTCAAAAACGGCATCCAGCACCTGTTCGATCCGCTGATCCGTCAGGTACTTGATTCCACTTCCGGATGTGGAGATATAAGCTTCGCGATTATCATAATCCAGAAGGAAAAGGATGCCGTCACGATCCGGCCCTACGCCATAACCATTAAAATCAAAGTAGTCATCAGCATAATCCCGAGACGATTTACCACCAGTATCGGTTGTCGTCACGATTACTATGTCCATCTTGTATTGAGCGCCTAGCGCCGCCGCTTCCGCTTGCAGTTGCTGCGCCTGTTCTGCAGTAAAGAAATTGGCCTGGTCAACAACCAGACGGCTGGAAGCCAACAGGGGAGCTCTATTGGCGATTTGGTTACTGCCGGTTATCCAGACAACCAACAGCAACAAAACAAGCAAGAGGCTGCTGACAAGCCGATAGTGCGCAGAAGTAGAAAATTCTTTAGTCTTATTCGAACTTCTCATTTTCCTCACCATATAAAATACCCGCCCACAAGAACAAGCAGAAGAACAATGAGACCAATGATGAGCGATGTAAACGATAATTTTTTATTGTCAACTGGCAGTTCACCAAAAGAGCGGCCTGTCTGGCCGTTTACAGCATATATATATTTTTTACCGCGATAATCATAAGTCAGCATCCAGGCCGGCATGAGCGCATAATCCCAGCCTTTTACTTTCAGATCTACCTGGTTGCGCTCCAAATCAACTTTGTCGAAACCGCCGATCACTTCCTGAACAAGTACATTGGTGTAATTTCGTGCCTGGTTTTCAATTATCGGTTCAACTTCCTGGCGTGGGATCTCAAATTTCTCGGCAAAGAAGCCGCTCAAATATGACATCGAAAAGGGAGCTGCCTTACGCTCGTCATAGGGAGAAAGAGAATCAATCAACTTACGGTCGAACTTACGGATAGCCGCCTCGTGGATGTGGTCAATATCAATCGTACCTTGTCTTGCTATCTCATAAATACTGGTTTCGGTATTTTGCACCTGGCCGGTTTGCCAGGTGCGCACACGCTCACCCTTGCCGGCAATATCGATTTCTGCCTGATAGTTAGCCATCCAGAAGGGTAAATAGACGCCCGTAATCTTCTCGAGTTGTGAGGAACTGTAGAAAGATTTAGGTACGAAGCGACGTGACCGTGCCCATTTAAGGAATGCCGCTTCAGCTTTTTCGCGATCGTAAGTAAACGGGATAATCCGTGTGGGCCTGTTTTCACCGGTCAGGCGGTCAGTAATAAGTATCGGGTTGTGGCAATAATAACAAAAGGTCGCGGATGTTGTGGCGTCAGTCATAACTTCAGCTCCGCAGCTGTCGCAAACATAGCCGGCGGCTGTTTGCAGCAAAGAGGCTTCTTCAGCAGCTGCCTGCTCTGTCGCTTCGGAAAGTTCAGACGCTTCAGCGCTTATAGCAGCAGCTGTTTCAGCTTTCGCGGCAGCGGTAAGCCTGGCTGCTTCTGCTTCCTCGGGGGTTGCTGCAGCTGCCGCGGCTGCCTCAGCCGCTTTGGCTTCGGCACGCTTGCGTTCAGCTCGCTGTTCAATTGCCTGCAAAACAGCTGCTAAGTCCTGAGCAGTAAACTCGCTCAGGCAATAACGGCATTTTGATTTCTGCAGTTCGGGATTAAATTGAAGTCCACCACCGCAATTTGGACATTTAATGGTTGCTGTTGCCATATAACTCCATCCAAATAAAGACACAATCGGCGGGCGGTCAGTCTCCTGACTACCCGCCGTTTCCAAAATATTATTCTTGTGGGTGACCGCAGTTGGGGCAGAATTTCGGTTTGGTGGGACCGAGATTATGGCCGCAATTGGAGCAAAACTGGTCTTTGGGGCGTTCGGTGCCGCAATTGGCACAGAACTTGCCGCCATTATTCTCATGACTGCAATTGGCGCAAGTCCATTTATCTTCAGCGGCAGCGCCACCGGCGGCACCACTGGCCTGTGCCGGATTCTGCTGAGCCTGATTTTCCTGGTTCTGTTGGTTCTGTTGGTTCTGCTGGTTTTGTTGCTGCTGGTTCTGTTGCATTTGCATCTGCTGAACATTTGCCTGCGATGCTGTCCCCATAAAGCCGCCGCCGGCCTGCATACCAACGCCCATGCCAAGGAATGCACCAGTCGCGCCTGCACCGCCTTCATTAGAGCCTGCCGCTTCAAGGCCGCGGGCGATCGAACCCTGAACATAACCCTCACGAATGGCGGGATCACCTAACATTGCGCCTTTGTTGCGCATATTTATGAGTTCCTTGGATTCATCGTCGTAAGAAATACTGGCAATACCGACAGCCTGAATCTCGAAACCGCGCATGCGCTTCCATTCTTCGTCCAGAACATCGGCCATATACTGGCTCAGCTCACGACTCTTAGATACAACATGCGAAATCCGGATGCCGTCAATCGACATTTTATTCATCGTTGTCTGCAATGCTTCCAGGAATTCCGACAGATACTGTTCATTGATGTCATTAATATCTACCCGGTCCTGGTTCTTGGGAATAGCCTCCGCAAAGAACAGTAGGGGATCGGTTATTTTAATAGAGTAATTGCCGTGGGCGCGCAGGAAAAGTTCTGAATTATAGAAATTATCGAAATAATTCAGAGCGCTGGGAGTGCCGAAGCGAATACCTTTGATTTCCTGAAGATTGATATAGTAGACGCGCTGTGCTGTCGGTGTTACACCACCGTATTTAATCCGGTTGAAGGTTTCCTTAAGTGAATCGCCGAACTGGCCATTAAACAAGGAAGGAAGTGAGGAATCATCTACAGTGTAATAGCCTTCTTCAGCTGTGTAGTCGACAACTTTGCCACCATCAACCAGCATCATGAACTGGTTCGGATAGACATGAATAACAGAACCATTGCTGACAGTGTTATCCGTACCCTTTACATTGGAATTGCGGCGGTCATCTTTACGAACTTTAACCCCGCTGGTAAAAACTGTTTGGTCGTCCATGTTGTTTGGTTCCAGAACCTCCAACCACTGGTCGGCCAGAGAACCGCCAATTGCGCTGGCAATTGCCTTAATAATACCCATGCAGAAACCTCCTCAATTTGGAATTCAGATAAGTTCTAAATTTCACTATAACACAACCAAATGACCCGTTAAACTAAATATGAATTGCGTTGCCATCCACATTGCGAACAGCTTCAACCACTGCTTCTGACAGGGTGGGGTGGGCGTGAATCATGTTGGTTATATCTAACGGCAGCAGTTCAGAGCTACGGGCAAGGAGCAGTTCGTGGATTAGTTCAGTAGCTTCCGCACCGACGATATGGGCGCCGAGGATTTCACCAGTATCAGGTGCGGTAAGAATTTTTACCATACCTTCAACTTTTTCGGTTACAACTGACTTGCCAGCGCCGCGATAGGGGAAAACAGCTTTTTTGTAATCTATGCCCAACTCAAGCGCCCGCTTTTCAGAGTAGCCAAAGCTGGCAACCTGCGGTTCACAATAGGTAGCAGCTGGTATGGCCATTAGATCTACCCGCGTGGTTCCAGAGACACCGGCAATATGCTCAACCGCGATTTCCCCTTCTTTAGAAGCAACATGCGCCAGTAACGGTGTTTTAACCACATCGCCAATTGCATAAATACCGGCCGCATCTGTCTGATAATAATCACCGAACTGAATAAATCCTCTGTCATCAATTTTGATGCCTGAATCTAATTTCATTCCTCCGCTATTGGGGGTGCGTCCAACTGAAACCAGAATTTTCTCAACCAGCAACGTCTGCTGTTTACCGTCTTTAGATTCTAAGAGCACTTCAAGGCCACCGTCAGCCTGCTTTTGGCTGAGAGCCTTGGTACCGGTATATGTCTTGATACCGCGCTTTTTGAAAGATCGCAGCAATACGTCAGCAATTTCATCATCTTCCAGGGGCAGGAGATGATCCAGCATTTCAACCAGATGAATTTCCACGCCAAAAGCATTCATAATATGGGCGAACTCCACACCGATTGCACCCGCACCCAGAATTAGCAGGCTTTTCGGCAGCTTCTCCAACATTAATACTCCTGTTGAGGACAGAATATTTTTTTCGTCGAAGTTAAAGCCCGGAATTTCAGTTGGCCTGGAGCCTGTCGCAATTATTATATTTTTACAGGCAACGACAGTGCCGTCTTTAAGTGTAACTGCACCGGCTTTCACATCTGTTGCTTCGCCTTCAACCCATGTGATCAGAGGCTTATTGAGCAGAAAGCGAACTCCCTTGGAAAGCTTATCGGCAGCCGCCCGTGATTTGGCAAAGACTGTACTGTAATCGAAACCTTCCAGATCTACCTTAACGCCGATCGCTTCAAGGTCAGGTGCTGTTCTATATACCGCCGCCTGATGGATCAGCGCTTTTGATGGGATACAGCCAATATTCAAGCAGACACCGCCTGGCAGATCTTTTTCGACGATTGCCGTCTTAAGTCCAAGCTGGGCCGCACGAATTGCCGCTACATAGCCGCCGGGGCCTGAGCCGATAATGCAAATGTCATAATCAGAGTCATTGCTCATTTTCGAAATCCCTCCGTTGTTCAATAGAGTACGCGAACCGGATCTTCAATCATCTGGCGCAGGTCAGTCAGGAATTCCGCGCCGACAGCGCCGTCGATCACGCGATGATCGCAGGAAAGTGTCAAATTCATCAGGGTGCGGATTTCGATCGAGTCATCCGGTAGGACAACAGTGTCCTTACGGAATTCGCCAACAGCCAGAATAGCAGAACCCGGAGGATTAATAACGGCAGTAAATTCTTCAATTCCATACGAACCAAGACTACTGATGGTAAAAGTTGCACCGGTGTATTCATTCGGCTTAAGTGAGTTGGAGCGGGCTTTCTCAATCAGGTCCTGCAAATCCTTTTCAATCTGGACAAGGCCTTTATTGCCGCAATTACGTATGATCGGGGTAATCAAGCCATCTTCCTGAGCAACTGCCAGCCCGATATCAATACTGCCATGCTGAATAATTGAATCGGTAGCCCAGCTGGAATTGACAACCGGATGACGCTTCAATGCTTCGGCTGCGAATTTGATCAGGAATGTGTTGATCGAGATTTTAGTTGCTGCTTTTTCATTGAGACGTTTGCGGGAGACAAGCAGGCCATCCACTTCTACCCGAACCTTAAGATAGTAATGCGGCGCTGAAAATTTTGATTCGGAAAGCCGTTGGGCAATAACCCGCCTTTTACCGGAAACAGGAATTGATATATCACCGGGTGCAGCTTGCGGCTGAACGCCGCTGGCACGCTTGCGCAGAAACAGCAGCTGGAGTCAGCTTGACTGCTTTGGCAGCAGGTTGCTCGCCCGCCGCGATTGCTTTTTCAACATCAGCTTTGATTATCCTGCCCTCCGGGCCTGTTCCGGTCAATACCTTCAATACTGAGTTCATTATTTTCGGCCAGTTTTCGAGCCAATGGAGATGCCCTTACCATTCCGCCTTCAGCAACAGCCTTCCTGAGAACTATCCTTTTCAGCAGGTTCAGATTTCCTGTTTCAGCCGCTTGTTCAGCTAATTCGCCATCTTTGGTACCGACGCAGGCTCTTTCTTAAATTCCGAATCAGCCTTTACTTCGGTTTCAGCTGCTGGCGCAGCCGCGCCTTCTTTCAGTAAGGCTGAGATATCTTCACCTTCCTCGCCAACTATAGCTATGAGATCACCAATCGCAGCGTTGCCGCCTTCAGCGACTACCTGCTTGAGCAATACTCCGCTGGTTGAAGATTCATAATCCATCGTTGTCTTGTCTGTTTCGACCTCAGCCAGAAGATCACCTGATTCTATCTTGTCACCTTCATTTTTCAGCCAACGCGAAATAACGCCTTCTTCCATTGTGGGCGACAAGGCAAGCATTACAAGTTTTTCTGCCATGACGAGATCCTCCTATTGGAGATAGAGAACCGAACGCGCCGCAGCGACAACTTTGTCGACAGAAGGCTGCGCAGCCAGTTCAAGCTGATGGTTATAGGGCATGGGAATGTCCTCAGAGGAGACTAGCTCTACTGGTGCGTCCAGCAGATCAAAACAATTCCGGGATATAAGCCAGGCAACATGCGAGCCAACACTGGCAAATGGCCAGGATTCATCAATCACAACGCAGCGGTTGGTTCGCTCGACTGAGGTATAGATGGTTGCCTCATCGAGAGGCCGGATAGACCTCAAGTCGATAACCTCAGCGTCGATTCCGGCTTTTTCTAATTCTGCAGCTGCCTGCATAACCAGACGCAGCGGCTTACCATGGGTAATTAGAGTTAAATCCTTGCCAGCGCGTTTAATGTCAGCCTGTCCGAAGGGAATCAGGTATTCTTCGTCCGGCACTTCACCTTTCCAGCCGTACATCAGTTCACCTTCCAGAAAAAGCACCGGGTTGTCGTCGCGGATCGCTGTTTTCAACATCCCTTTGGCATCGTAAGGAGTGGCAGGGGCTACTACTTTAACCCCGGGAATGTGGGCATAGATAGATTGCAGAGCCTGCGAATGCTGAGCTGCCAGGTATTCAGCCGGCCCGTTGGGACCACGGAATACAATCGGAATTGAAAACTGCCCGCCAGACATATAACGCATTTTTGCAGCATTGCTGACAACCTGGTCATACGCTACCAGGGAGAAATTAAAGGTCATCCATTCGACAATCGGCCGTAAACCAGCCATAGCTGCCCCAATACCGACTCCAGTAAAACCTTCTTCGGTAATCGGGGTATCAACGACACGCTTAGAGCCATATTTGTCCAACAATCCCTGGCTTACTTTGTAGGCTCCGTTATATTCAGCGACTTCTTCACCGATGAGAAAAACCCGCTCATCACGCTGCATTTCTTCATCAATAGCTTGTCTGAGGGCTTCGCGGTAAGTTATTTCAGGCATGTGACTACCTCCAGGATAACTTTTATATCATTGGCAATAACATTTAAGTCACTTTGTCTGTTTAAACTAAAATGTCTTCATACATAGTTTCGAGTGCCGGCTCTGGACTGTTTTCAGCAAATTCGGCTGATTCGTCTGAAATCCGGCGACATTCCGCATCCATTTCAGCATAGTCAGCCTCAGTCAGCAGATCCTTTTTCAGCATCGCCTGTTTCAGAACCAGAATTGGATCCTGCTGCCGATATTCGTCCAGCTCTTCGCGCGAGCGATACTTTGCTGGGTCGCTCATTGAGTGCCCCTTATAACGATAGGTTTTAATTTCCAGAAATATCGGCTGACCTTTACGAGCCTCTGCAACGGCTTCAGCAACAGCATCAAACACCTCAATCACATCCATGCCATTAATCTGTTTGCTTGGAATATCGTAGGCACAGCTTGTTTGAGACAGATCATCAACTGCAGAAACCCGGCGGTAGTCGGTACCCATGCCGTACTGATTATTTTCGCAGATAAAAACAATCGGCAGTTTCCAAATAGCGGCCAGGTTCATGCTTTCATGCACAGCGCCCTGGTGGATTGCTCCGTCTCCAAAGTAGCAAAGAACAACACCGTCTTCCTCGTTATATTGGATTTTGAATGCGACACCGGTAGCCAAAGGAACATGACCGCCGACAATGCCATGACCGCCATACATATGGCGTTCGACATCGAATAAATGCATTGAACCGCCCTTGCCGCGTGAACAACCGGTCGCTTTACCGTAAAGCTCCGCCATAATTACGTTTGCTTCCATACCGCAGGCCAGGGCATGTCCATGATCGCGATAAGCTGTAATCACGTAATCCTTACTTAGGTCGAGCGCAGCGATTGAGCCGACAGCGATTGCTTCCTGGCCGATATATAAATGACAAAAACCGCCGATTTTCTGCAAGCCGTACATTTGAGCTGATTTTTCCTCAAAGCGGCGGATCAACAACATTTCCCGCAAAAGCTTAAAAAGGAATTCTTTTTCAAACTGATCGACGTGAGACGCGTTTCTCATACCTGTTCACCTTTCTGGCGGAAATCGACCACTTCTTTAATATTTTTAAGTGGTACAGACCAACCGGCTTCTTCTATCACGGTTTCCAGAATCACAAAATCAGTGCTGTCCGGGTTCTGATTCCAGAAGACCGTCAGGCGATGGCCGATCGCTTCCATAATTTGAGCTTTAAGTGAAGGATTGTCGACGATATTCATCCCGCCGCGAACATTGATTACCTGGTCAAGAGCCCGGGTCTGGATCAGCCACTCTACTTGATTATTGGCATCAAGCTGGAGAATTTTGGGGAAATGCGGCGAGGTGACCGCAAAGATAGTATTTGGCCAGCGCGGCAACACTAGAGGTGTCATCCAACGGGCATGCGGCCTGCCTTGAGCATCAACCGATGCAAGTACGCCTGCTTTGGCGTCATCGAGCAGGGCTTCAATCTTCCTCATCATTTCTTGCTGGGTCATGGATGCTTCTCCTTATTTTTTCTGAACAGGAAAAAATCATCGGATCCTGTTCTGTTTTCACTAAAACGGACCTTCCATGATTGCAGGTTTGATTGGGGTGTTAGATTTATTTTGTTTCAGTTTATCATGCCAGCAGACTCAGATTTGTGACGAATCCATTAACACCGGCCTATTTGCGCCAAAAAGCAGTGTAATCTTTCTTATCCTCTATATTAAATCGGATAATTTTCTCCAACAAAGCGTACTCAACCTCACATTCCCAGGGAATGTGGACTATCGTTCAATAAACCATCTGCCCAGATTAGGGTCGCCAATATCCGTGCTTTTTTCAAAAAAAAGATAAATCTGTTTGCCTTGCACTTGAATAATGTAACGGTCGCCCTGACCGCCGGCTTTATGCGCGGCCGCCGGCCGGACATCGAGCACCTTGTCGATATTGATCTCCCGACCGTCTTCCCAGCGCAAGCGCTGAGGCATGAGCCTGCCATCTTCAGTGAAAGCGGCTAAAACTGCCACATAAACCTTTGCTGAAGCTGCCATTTTTATTCGTCACTCCGTTCTGATATATGTTTAAGAAAATCGCTCTTAGCCTGAATGGGTGATTCCAGCTGCCAGCCTTTGCGTTTCAGAATTCTGAATTTAAAATCCAGCAGCTCCGGCGGCACCGCCAGCTCCTTGGCCACGGAAAAGAAAAAGGTATCCTTGCTGAGCCGTTCGCGTACAACGGTATCTTCCAGCAGATACTCAGCCGCAAACAGATTCGCCTCATACTCAAACTGTGACGATGTATCGTAAAGCGCGAAGTCATGAAACGCCCGCATTTTAGCTGCGGCCTGATGTAAAACGGCATGGCCGATTTCGTGCGCCAGAATGATGCGCTGCACCATTTCCGGCAAATCGCTGTTGATCGTAATATGCTTCTGCCTGGATTGGTACAGAAAAAAGCCCTTGCACGCTTTAGGAGATTTCCCCAGAGGATGCTCATCCACAAAGATTCCCATGGCCTGCGCCAGCTTCCAGGGGTCCGGTTCAGCATATTTGCGCATTAAGCGTTCGACTTCCCGACAAATAGCCTCAATGGTCATTTATTCATCCTCGGCGGTTCTGGTGCGCCCATAGATTCTGCGGGCTTCTTCCTTACTACGCAGATACGCTTTCATCACAGCCTCAAAAAAGGCATCTTTCGCTTCCTGATCCAGCCCGCCGCCGGCAAACAGTGCCATGTTCTGCTCCAGCAGTGCGTCCATTTCCCGGGCTGCACCGGCGCCGAGCCGCTCGCGCGCTTCTTCAACATAAGGTGCTTTTTCCAGACCGTATTTTGGCTCAGTAATATCATCGTTCAATAAGTAATCAATTGATACCTGAAGCACATCGGCCAGCCGCCGCGCCACGTTGCCGCGTGGTTTGGTGTCGGTGGTTTCATAAGCGGCAATCGAGCGCTTCGACACTCCTACAAGCTCGGCCAGCTGCTGCTGGTTCAGTTTCAGTGCTTCCCGGGAATCCCTGACCTTCTCTGAGAAAGTCTTCATCTAAATTTCCTCCTATAATGAATTCAACCTCTCTAACTTCATCGATATATTGCCAAAACTTCATCAAAGTGCTAAGCTGTTGCTGAAGTTAACTTCATTATGAAGCGGCAAACTTCATCTGTCAACATACGTGCACGACTATATTTTTGCAAGAAAGGTAAGGAAGGAGCATATGGCTGAGGACAGGGCGATTCTTCATTCAGATTTAAATGCTTTTTACGCTTCGGTTGAAATCATGCTCAATCCAGAGCTGCGCGGCAAGGCAATCGCAGTCTGCGGCTCAAGCGCGGACCGTCACGGCATTGTGCTCGCTAAATCGGAAAAAGCCAAAAAAGCCGGCATAAAAACCGGCATGGTTAACTGGGAAGCCAGGCAAAAGTGCCCGGATTTGATAATGGTGCCGCCGCAATATGAGCAGTACTTGAAGTATTCAAAGCTGACGCGGGCGATTTACCAGCGCTACACTGACCAGGTGGAGCCATACGGCATGGACGAATGCTGGCTCGATGTCACTGGCAGTCAGGCGGTAAAGGGGCATGCGGCTGTGATGGCTCAGCGGATCCGCCGGAGTGTGCGGGAAGAACTGGGGCTGACTGTGAGCATAGGAGTGTCTTTTAATAAAATTTTTGCCAAACTGGGCAGTGACATGAAAAAACCGGATGCCGTAACCATTATAACCCGAGCTAATTTCAAGGAAAAAATCTGGCCGCTGCCGGCTTGTGAGCTTTTTTACGTTGGCCGGGCCACAGGCAGAAAACTGAGCCGTTTCGGGGTACGCACAATTGGCGATCTGGCCCGCCTGCCACTGGAGTTTTTGCGGTCCAGCCTGGGGAAAAACGGCGAAATGCTGTGGCTTTTTGCCAACGGCGAAGACCAGTCGCGGGTCATGGTCAGCGATTTTTATTCGCCGATAAAATCAGTTGGCCATGGCACTACCTGTATCTCCGACTTGGAGAACAATGAAGAAATCTGGAAAATTATGCTGTATCTGACTCAAGATGTCAGCCACCGCTTGCGAGTGCATGAAATGATGGCCAAAGGTGTTCAGATCAGTGTCAAGGACAACACTCTGGCTTGTCGGCAGTTCCAGATGCAACTGCCAATGGCAACCCAAAGTCCGATGGAGATTGCCCTGGCCGCGTACGAGCTGTTCGTAAACAACTACTGCTGGCACACCTTCGTCCGCGCAATTACAGTACGCGCCATCTATCTTGAGCCAAAATGCCTGCCGCGGCAGCTGGTTCTGTTCGACGATGCTGTGCGCCGGGAGAAACTGGAAAGGCTCGATGACACAATCGACACCATTCGCGGCCGCTTTGGAGAATGGTCTGTCTACTCGGCCCGGCTGGCGGGCAAACTGAAAGCGGCCGGTGACGGCTGCGAAAAGGTGACTATGCCGGGGGTGATGTATGTTTAGGCGTAGCCGTTAAGAATCAGCTGCTCCATTGCCCAGGCGCTGGCCATTCCAACGACAGCAGTACATTTTTCAGTATAGGCGCCGGCGGCGGTAAAGGCTTCGCGCTCTGCAGGATAGCGCAGAGTATAAGAGCGCCCGAAAATGCTTTCATGGATGTTTTTGCAGATAACGGAGCCATAAGTGTCAATGAAGTTATCGTGCAGAACCTGGCTCATGGCAACAGCTTTGTCTTTCTCTGCCTGGTCACCTGTGATGTGTTCAAAGCGTCTGCCGACAAACATACCCATTCCCATGAGGCTGCCATTGTATGCACCGCATGAGCCGTCCCCACAAGAAGCGCCGCCGCCGCCCATAGCGCTGGCTGTACGGAAAACTTCAGGGCTGGCGTTGCCCGTCAGCTCAAAAAGCGCGGCCAGGACACATTGGGCGCAACCGCGGTAAACACCTTCATAAAGAAAGCCCAGCTCATAGGCCTTTTTAATTTTTTCGTAATGTTCAGGCTTTTGCAGAGTTAACCCATTCGCCTTCATGGCGGCAATTTGCTTGCGTATCAGGTGCTTGAGCTCAGGTTCAAACTTAAGCTGGAAGTGGGTGAAGAGCGACTCGTCGATAATCGAGGTTAAGTCAATATCAGTGAGGTTGCAGGTATTTACCGGGCTATTGCTGCTTTCGCCGCAGGGTGTTTCAGCCGAATCGAGCAGCACTAAAGCAGTTGCCGTAGCTAAATAATAGGGGTAGACGCCTGCCCGTTTGGCAGCAATAGATGCGGCGATCAGATTAGCTAGCACTGATTCGTGAGCGACAGTTATTGCTGCGACTGTTTCAGCCACCGCTGAATTTTCACTTACTTTGGTTGCCACATCAGCCAACTCCCGGTTCAGGCCGGAGGTAAGCTGCGCGATTGCAGTGGAACCTTCCGAGGAAGCGGCGGTGGCACCGTCTGCAGTACTGTTAGCAAAATTGATTTCCGAAAAAAGACTAATGGCAATATTCTGCACTTCAGGGATTATTTTCTTTACATCCGATATGTTCATAAGGCCTCCAGTTGCCGCAAAGGGGGACAGTAAGTGTCCTGATTTATGTGTTGGTTACATTATAGTATAGTCATTCAATACCATAAATCTGAATGAAACAAAACTGGAAATGAAAAAAATTGCAAAAGGATGTAGATACTGTACACAATTAACAACTTAAGTATAATATTGTTTAAGTATTTGTGATACCAGCAACGAAAAAGGAGCGGTTTATGAAAGCGCTTGTTAAATTTGAAAGAGGCAGCGGGATGGCTAGCCTGGAAATCAGGGAAATACCAAAGCCAGTGCCAAAGGACGATGAACTGCTTGTGCGCATAATGGCTGCTGGCATCTGCGGTACAGATATTCATATTATGCATGACGAGTATCAGTGCAACCCGCCTGTGACACTTGGCCATGAATATACCGGCATAGTTGAATCAATGGGCAAAGACGTCACAGGCTTTGCTGAAGGCGATCAGGTTGTCTCCTTAACCGCAGCTGTCACTTGCGGCACTTGTCGTTATTGCCGGCAAAACTTGCTGATGCTGTGTGAATCGCGGAAATCAATCGGCAGTGGTGTTGACGGTGCGATGGCTGAATACATGGTCATTCCGGCCAGGTTGGCCTTTAAAGTGCCGGAAAAATATCGTGGCTCACTTTCAATCGCTGTTGCTGAACCACTCGCTTGTTGTGTGCGCGCTGCTGTTGAATTTTCCAAAGTAAAGCTTGGCGATACGGTTCTGATTTCCGGTCCTGGAATAATGGGTCAGTTGATTTTGCAGCTTACTAAAGCAATGGGTGCCCGGGTGATTATGTCTGGCACAGCGATTGACCAGGACCGCCTGAAGCTGGCGCTGGAAATGGGTGCTGACGCTGTTGTTTCCGAACCAGCTGAATTGCTTGAGGCTGTGCATGCGCTCGTTCCCGATGGGGTGGATGTCGCCTTTGAGTGTGCCGGTGCCGCTGCTTCGCTGGACGCCTGTATCAAAGCGTTGCGCAAAGGCGGCAACCTTTCGCAGGTTGGCTTGTTCGGCAAGCCGATAACAGTGGATTTCGAAGCAATTCTTTACAAGGAACTGGTACATACTGCCAGCTTTGCCCAGGAAAGAACTTCTTGGGAAATCATGCTGAATATTTTGGAACAGGGCAAACTGAATCTGGAACCATATGTAAGTGTTTGGCCTCTGGAAGACTGGCAAAAGGGTTTTGAACAGTTCCAACGAAAAGAAGGCTATAAAATTTTACTGACACCTTAAACAGCAAACGAAAATGGCGTGATAGCCAGGAGGCGAAAGGAGAAAAAATGCCACAAACACATAAAGTCGAACAAATTCCCGATCTCCAAAGCATGAAATCCCTCTTTACACTGGAAGGCAAGGTTGCTCTGGTTACAGGCGCTTCCGGCGGTATTGGCCGTTCAACGGCAGCTGGTTTTGCTGAGCTCGGTGCCAGGGTTATGCTGATGGATCTGCCCCGTCAGGAAGAAAACCTAAAACAGTACTGCCAGGAAATCCGCGAGCGTTATGGCTCTGAAGCAGATTATGTGCTTGGTGATGTCAGCGATGAAGACTCAGTAAATGCTTTTGTTGCTCAAACGATCGAACGTTTTGGCAGCATAGATGTGCTGCACAATAACGCTGGAATTTCAATGGGGGCACTGCTAAAATTGAGACTATGCCTCTCGATAAATGGCAACGAGAAATAGATATAAACCTTACGGGTATATTTATTGTAGGCCGTGCTGTTGCCAATGTTATGAAAGCTCAAGGCCGTGGCGGCAGCATTATCAACACTGCTTCCATGTCCGGCCGCATTGTTAACACCGAGGCAGCTTATTGCAGTTCGAAAGCCGCAATTATCCATCTCACTGCCTGCATGGCGATTGAGTACATTAAAGACAATATCCGTGTCAACAGTATCAGCTTTGGTGGCATGCTTTCCGGGTTACACGAAACTTTCTGTAAAACACCTGAAACGCTGGCAGCACGTTATGCCACCCTTGATAAAAATACACCAATCGGCCGTCTTGGCACACTTTCGGAAACTGTTGGACCAGTGCTTTTTCTGGCCACAGATCTCTCAAGCTATATGACTGGTGCCGACCTGTTGGTGGATGGTGCTTACGCGGTTGAGCGCAATACTAAGAATATCGCGGATTGATAGAATTTATATAGCAAAACCAAAAGCTTAAGAGCTAATATTAGAGCTAAAGGCTGAAGCGCTTTACTTGAACAAGGGCCAAAGAACTTAAAAAAGGGCCAAGGGAAACAGCTTGTTCCTCTTGGCCCTTTTCGCTACCAGAGCTTTACTTCTCTATTATTTACCCTCATATTTCCAGGTTTTGGCATCGGGTTCCATCATCCAGGTATGCTCGGGCAAGACTGTGCGAGCGTTATCCCAGGGATTCCCGGGCAAGTGAGCAATACTCCAGACTGTCAACATCGCATAGCCGGGTGCCACTGTCATAGGGTGCTGCTTATTGCCTTCCAGCAAAGCATAGCTGTCATTACACAGCTTAACCGGTTCCTCGCCGATCAAACCCAAGCCAAAACCCTGGGGCTTATCAAATTTGTAGTAATATAGCTCAGGCTGCTCATGAGCATGGGGCGGGAAGGCGGACCATCTGCCGGGTGCACTTACAACTGTGCCCACTACCAGGTTGGAATATGGGGCAGATTGGTAATCAAATATGGTGTAGACATAACGCAGCATTGTGCCCTCAAGTACATCTTTGCCATTTTCCCACACAGGAATATCAGCCGGTTTATACAGCTTGGGGCTGAAATCCTTGTCGTTAAGAGCCATTAGTACATACACTTCGCTGTCTTGATTGGCCTTAACTGTTACTTCTGTGTTGCGGGGCAGATGCAAGCAATAAATTTCGCCGTCGAGGAACGAGTTGCGAACTGCTTTTTCCTGCTTTCCTGCATAGATGAAATCTATATCTCCAGTCTGCAGTAACAAGACAATTTCTTTGTCTGCTTCTTTGAAAGAGTAGCTTGTGCCGGCAGCCAGCATCAATACGCCAGCGTCCTGCAGCATGGCTTTACCATTGCCATTCATGTCAATGTCCTGATTAAAGCCTTGCTGATAACCATTCGAATACACCATCATTTTATTCAATCCTCCAAATAATTAATTATGATTTATTAAGCCAATGCGTAATCGACAATTGCCCTGGAATGTATTTCGGTTGTATCAAACAATTCAATATCCAAGTCACTTTGCTTGAGTAGCAGCGGTAGTTCTGTACAACCTAAAACAACCCCGGCAAAACCACTTACTCGCAACTTGTCGATTATCTCCAGCAAGAGTTGTTTGCTCTCCGGATTCAGTACTCCCCGAACCAGTTCGCGGTAAATTATATCGTGAATAATTTGTCGCTCTGGCTCTTCAGGTATGATAACGTTAATCCTATTTTCTTTCAATTTTTCCGTGTAGAAGGTGCCTTCCATGGTAAACTTTGTCCCCAAGAGCAACACCTTGTCAACATTTCGCCTGATTGCTTCAGCTGCAGTTGCGTCAGCTATATGGACTAACTTCAAACCAGTACTTTTTCAATCTGCGGTGCCATCAGATGCATTGTGTTAGTGCAAATAGCAAGGAATTCGGCGCCGGCGAGCTTCAAATTATTCGCTTCTGCAATTAACAGCTCTGTAAGTTCCTGCCACTTTCCAGCATGTTGCAACTCTTCGATCACCTGAAAATCAAAAGAATATAACAGACAGTCGGCAGAATGGGCTTTACCCAGCCTGGTGTTCACAAGCTGGTTGATGATGCGGTAATATTCCACCGATGATTCCCAGCTCAAACCACCTAAAAGTCCAATTTTCTTCACTGCTTTACCTTTTTTGTCAGCTCTAGTCAGCCTTTGCCAGGCTGCCTGCTTCTATATCACCGCCACCGTTGCAAGGTGCTGTTTATTTTCCGTATTTTTCACTTAACTCTCAGTCTGTAGGCGGGATCATAGGGCGAATTGATTTTGATTGCGAAGGAGCTTCTGTCCTTAATGTCCTGATCGGTTATATAGTGAACATCCAAAAGCCCGTTGGTTTCATAACCGGTTTTCAAGTAGTTCATCTCGGAAAGGGCAAGACTCCAGCCGCGCAGCCAGGCATCAAGCTCTTCTTGCTGTTCTTCTGTGGCATCCAGATGAATCAGCAAATCAATGTCGCTGCAAAGTTTTGCTGTGCCAGTGCAGGTGCTGCCGATCAGATAAACACCTTTGACGTTATAAGCATCCATATCTAGCTTCTGGGCAATTTTCTCTGCCATATAAAAACGCCACTGCCAACCATCAGCCGAAGTTTCCGGTTCCATAGCAAAGCTGGCCGCTGTTTCAGCGCCGGCTGCTTCATCTGTAGGTTTATCAAGGAAAGCCATGGCATTTTCCAGATCCGCATTCATAAGTACAAACAGGTTCTTGCCGTTGAATTCCTCTTCTACCTGAATCACTTTAATCACATGAGCAAGGTCGGCATAGTCGGGCAAAATATTCGACAACGAATTTTTGCTGTTATTAAAGAAGGATCTCTTGAAAACAACATTAGGGTCATCGGGGTACAAAGGCAGATACTTAATATTTTCTTCCACCAGATCCTGGAAAAAGTGTGTGCCAAAGGAAAGTTCCGGCTGGATGCCTTGATTCTTTGGAGGCGACTTCGATCAGCATGGCTGTATTGTTAATGTCCGAGTAAGTTACGGGTACGCCGAGTTTGATATCACCGCGACTGCCCCAGCCCCGGCCCCAACAAAATAAAGCTGCGCCTTGGCAACGTACGGTTTAGCTCACTTACCGCATAGCTGACCCGGAGATAATCCTCGTGTTTGCTAAGTTTGACATACTCTTCAGGATCAACGTACACAACTGTCTTGATACCGGTTACTTTGCCGTTGGAAACATATTTCCTGGCAGTGAAAATTGTGTCGCTGTGGGGAATATCCGCGGGTAAGGCTACAGGCGCATTATCGAGATTCCTGCTTTGCGGTCGGCATTGCAACAAATAAAGACTCTCACCATCGCTGGCGAACTCAATGTCCACAGGGTAACCCAGGTTTTCACGGAGCACATCCAAAACCGCTTTGATTTTGGCTAAAAACTGTGTGTTTCTGAAAAGGCCTTCAAAAGTCACCACGAATTCGTCTTTATTGAAATTGGCAGTGTAAATATTTGTATCTTTAATTAATTCATCCTTGAAAGTTGAAGCCACCTGGTTGATTTTGGTGATGGAGTTGCCTTGCTCTTTTATCAACTGGCGGATCGGCATACTGCTAAACTGCCGTTTCTCCAGATCAATCAAATCGATCATTTGCGGTGAGTATTTTTTTATTTCATCAGGCGTCTGATTTACCCGCAGCCCTGGCTGACCAGGTGAGATCAGGGTGGGAAAGTCATCACCGACGCGATCGACAGCCCTGGTGCCCAGGCCCATAACCAAACGCAGCAATCCATCTTCGCGGCGAATACGTGGTGACCAGCGTAACTCGTTACAGCTAAACGCCATACCGGCATATAGTGGAAAGTAATACGGCCCCACCTTGCGCCCGACAACTTCTTGAATCAAGATCCCCATTTGCTCTGAGAAATCGAGCAGGTTTCTTTTCTTGCGATATTGAATGGAATCGGGGTTGTACATGGAAGCGTAAACTTCCAGGATCCCTTCGATCAGCTGCTTCTTGCGTTCGGATTTGGTGCCGGCATTCGGAATGAACAGGCTCTTGTATTTGCCTGAAAAAGAAGCATCCAGCTGATCCTCCAGCAAACTGGAAGAGCGGACAATTAATGGATTATCAGTACAGAAGTCCAAAACTTCACTCAAAGCGTGATTAATATGGGCGGGGAACCGCAGGTTCTTAAACAATTGAATGATCCGGGGATAAGTTGAGCGAATTTCCACTATATCTTTGTATTTGTGTTCATTTAATTCGTCCAGCTCATTTTCAGACAAAAGGTTGGCCAGCTCTTCGGCAGAAATATACCAGGTTCGCGGTGTTTTGATCCCCTCAAGTAATGGTTCCCTGTCTTTATTGGCCTCGATAATTTCACGGGCAATAAAAATGCCGGCGCCTTTGCCGCCAATTTTGCCAATTTCGCTGGAGGAACCGATAAATGATTCCAGCAGGTCACAAAAGCTTTCAATGCGAATATGATCCTGCGTGGTTGTAATCAAATTGTGGTTCTCGGTTAAAAAACGCCGGATCAACTCCACTTTTAACCAGCGGTTGGTCGCGGCATTAAAACCTTCGATTGTTTTTGCGTTCTCAATATATTTGCGCAGAGCGTCAATTATACTCCTGGCGTCAGTATGTTTTTTACTGACAATACGGGCGAGGTCATAGGTTTTACGCTGATAAATCCACAAATTAATGTCTTCAAATATCTTTTGATCATCAATACAAGTGGAGGCTGCAGCGAAGAGAGTTTCGCTTAATTGCAAAACATCAATATCCGGAAGCATTTTTAAAGGCGCGTTAACTTCGCCTTTGTGAGTATGTTCTTGCCAGCCCATTTTATTGTAGATACCATGCAGCAGATCGGGGCGCATGCTGGAAAGCAACGTGATCATACGGCTGCAAACATAAAGCAGCATTTTGTTATCTGTCTTTTGCAGCAGATCCAGAATCGTCTTCCACTTGTTTTTGTAGTCCTCAGATTCTTCGCCTATCCTATGCTGTTGAAACTCCGCGATGCGACCGGCAATAATGTTGAGCAGTCTTTTTTCTTCCGGGAGAAAAGCTTCTTCGCCAGGCGGAAAAGTGTTGGGCGGGTATCCCACTTTAATATAACCGCGTGCGCAGCGGTTCAAAATAATAGGTGTCTCGATTTCATCGCTAACCTCTGCCATCGGCTTTGAGCGGTAAATTTCACCGTCAAAGCCGATGGTTACAAGGCAGGAATCCATATTTTTGAAACCAACAGGAATTAAATTCGCTACTTCCTGCATTACAGCAGGGAAGGGAGTTGACGCCAAAGCTTCATCGATCAGGTAGAGGCACTCTAATTCCTTAGCGCGCTCGACCAGAATGTCTTTATCTACATTCTTATACCGCTCCATAAACGCGATCCCCTGTTATAACTATTTGTATGCGCTGTGCCGGGTGGTCGATTTATTTTAATCAATCAGACCCAACCGCGCATCTTGACAGCTTCTGCCACCCGGCTGATAGCAATAATATAGGCGGCATCACGCATATAGAGGTTTTTCTGCTGGGCCAGGTCGTGAACGGCATGGAAAGCAGAGGTCATTTTGAATTTGAGTTTTTCCAGCACTTCTTCCAGCGGCCAGAAGTAGTTCATGTTGCACTGCACCTGCTCAAAATAGCTGCAGGTTACGCCGCCGGCATTGCAGAGGAAGTCAGGAAGCAGGTAAATGTCCGATTTTCTGATCAGCTCGTCGGCATCGGGAGTTGTCGGGCCGTTTGCCGCTTCACAGATCACCTTGACTTGCTTGCTTATCCTGCCGAAAGCCTGAGCATTGATCTGGTTTTCCAGGGCGGCTGGCAGAATGATATCGACATCCTGTTCGATCCAGACATCACCGGGCAGGATTTCACAGCCAAGCGCAACTGCTTTTTCTTTATCGATTGTCCCAAACTGATCTTTAATACCGGCGATTTTTTCAACGTCGATGCCATCCAGTTTACGGAAGGTGTATGACTGCTTGTCCTTATTGTCCCAGCAGCTTATTGCAATAACCTTGCCGCCCAACTCGGCATACATTCTGGCAGCGTATTCACCAACGTTGCCGAAGCCCTGCATGCTAAGGCTGGTTTGTGCAATATCAATCCCCAGCTTTTTCAAGCCTTCGGCTAAGCAGTAGATAACACCGTACCCTGTTGCTTCACGGCGCCCGAGCGAACCGCCCATGCCAACCGGCTTTCCGGTAATCATACCGCCGAAATGGCCGCCGGTGATGGCTTCGTATTCGTCCATCATCCAAAGCATATGTTGACCATTGGTCATAACATCCGGTGCGGGGACGTCAATATTCGGTCCCAGGTTTTTCACGATCTGGCGGACATAGCCGCGGCAGAGCTGTTCCTGCTCTGCCAGTGACATGCTGTGTGGATCGCAGATCACGCCGCCTTTACCGCCGCCCAGAGGAATGTCAACACAAGCGCATTTCCAGGTCATCCACATTGACAAAGCCCGGATAGTATCTTCCGTTTCCTGTGGGTGGAAGCGGATGCCGCCTTTGACCGGGCCTCTGGCCGCATTATGTTGAATTCGATAAGCCTTGAAAACTTTTGTGGTGCCGTCGTCCATTTTTACAGGCACTGTAAAGTGAAATTCCATGCTGGGCTGGCGCATCAGCTCGCGAGCTGCCGGCTCCAGATTGATCATTTCGGCAGCATTGTCAAATTGCAGCTGCGCAGTTGTGTAAGGATTGTACGCCCCGTGTTCCATTTTTCTTACTTTCTCCTTTAATGATTATATTTATTTTTCTAATAATAGATTTACTTAACAAAGAATTATTTTGATTATCCAAAAATTATAACAAACCTGCTGCAACAACTGCAATGAAGCTTTTGCTATATTTCATAAATCGTCAGCTTTCGATAAAGACATTTTTGTTAAATAATCATCAGCAGATGGTATTTTATGTTATCCTGAACGGGATTGAACGTTCTGTTTTTCAACAGCAAAGCGAGGTTATATTGTGGGATTTCTGAGCAATATATTTATACGCAAACCGAGGAATTATAATCTGAGCGCTGAGGAAGCACTGTTATTGCTGATTTACCGCGCTGAAAGGCACATTCGCGGTAACAACTTTTCCGAAAATGAGTTTATTGACTCTGTGGCAGAGTCTTTTCCTCAATGGGAAAAAGACACAATTAAAGAAAAAATCCGCTTGTCAGCCCGCCATTTGAGCGACCCGGAAATAATCCGTGCCTGCTATATAAGCGCCATGGATTTGCCAGTAAAAAGAAAAATTCCCGCTTTGCTTCAAAGATGCGCGCTGACCTTGTATGAAGTTAATGGCGCAGACATGGATACTTTGCAAAAGCACGTAGACACTATCTGCATCCCCGCTTTCAAACCCTCGCAAGCAGGCAAATATGGCGTGGCTTTCAAAGATATCCGCAATCAAATTCTAGACTTGTTGACTGCAGAGCTGGTTGAATACAGCCCGGAACTGGTATATTTTGAAGCGGCCAAAAAGTATTTATGCCTGGAAAAAGAACCTAAAGAGAATAATAAGGTTAAATTCATGCAGCGGGTGAATGAAGCTGGCAAACTGGAAAGAGTCGGCTTGACTGCCAAACACTTCGACTTTGTCCCTGTCCGCAACATAATGGTGGATCTGTGGGGTGTACCGGCAGAAAATATCTGGTCTTTAGCGACAGAAAATGCTGAAAAATGCGGGGAATAGCAGGTAAATCAACCATATATTACCCAATATTACCCAGATAAGGCGGAACTTATTATGACAGGGGAAACAGCCTTAAAAACTATCGACGAAATAGCAGATTTACTGAAGCAAGCCAGCAGGCAGATTTGGGAAAATCCGGAAGGACCATATAAAGAGTATAAATCTGCTAATATTTGTGCTGATATTCTGAGCGCTGAAGGGTTCGCAGTTGAGCTTGGCTACACCGGTCTGCCTACTGCAATTCGTGCAGTCTATGGCACAGGACACCCTGTCGTTGGCCTTTTGGGCGAATACGACGCTTTACCGGGACAAAGTCAAAAGGATGTGCCGCATAAGGAAGCAGTTGAAGAAGGCGGTTTCGGTCATGGCTGTGGCCATAACCTGATAGCTGTCGCGGGCGTAGGCGCAGCCATAGCTGTTAAGCGTGAGCTCGAGGAAACTGGTATTTCAGGCACCATTGTATATTATGGCTGTCCTGCTGAGGAAGTGCTAACAGGTAAAGGCTATATGGCACGGGAAGGCGCTTTTACTGAACTTGATGCAGCTTTTTCTTTTCACCCTGGCCGTTATAACCGGGCATCGAAAAGCGTGTTAACAGGACTCAATTCCACCAAATATCATTTCAACGGCATTACTGCCCACGCTGCCAATGACCCGGAAAAGGGCCGCAGTGCACTGGACGCAGTGGAATTGATGAATGTAGGCATGAATTTTATGCGTGAACATGTGCCTATGGATGTTCGTATTCATTACTGCATCACAGATGGCGGCATAGTTCCCAACATTGTCCCCGATAAGGCAACTGTCTGGTATTACGACCGGGCGCTGGACCGTGAGATGATGAAAGCAGTGGAAAAACGCATGCATAAAGTTGCCGAAGGTGCCGCCTTGATGACGGAAACCGAGCTGCGGATTGAAGAGCTGGGTGGTTGTTACCCGGCCTTGCCAAATCACGTTCTGGGTGAACTGATTGACAGCTGTATGCGTGAAATTCCCCAGGAACCCTGGACAGCAGAGGAGATAGACTTCGCCCGACAAATAAACCAAACCACTCCGGAAATCTGGCAAGAATGCGTGTTGTTCTCCGGTTCAGAGGACCCTGACACCCAGCTGTTTACAGGCGTTATGCCTATCGACACTGCGCCTGAGTATGGCTCCAGTGACATTGGTGATGTAGGTCACATTGTACCGACAACTTTCTACAAAACAGCTTGCTACAACATTACCGCACCGGGGCATAGCTGGCAAGTAACTGCCTGCGGCGGCAAAAGCATTGGTCAAAAAGGGATGCTCTATGGTGCCAAGATAACAGCTCTGGCAGTAATGCGGTTAATGAATGATCCAACTTTGGTGGAACAAGCCAAGCAGGAATTTGCTAAAAGCACAAAAGGCATAACTTATGAAAGTATGATGCCAGCTTCATTGAAGCCGCCGATTAGTTAAGCGTAGAAATCCTCAACAGCCTTAAAGAAAGCATCGATGTTTTCCCAAGGTGACAGGGGCGGGATATCACAGCCAGAGGAAATAACGAAGTTGGAATACTGGCTGCAGGCGGCCAAAACCTTGAGTGTCGCCTGGTAAACGGATTCCGGTGTGCCGTTGCGGAACTCTGCAGCTGGATTTACATTGCCCATAACGACGACGTCGGCAGGAATGTGAGGCAGCATTTCCGGCATAGCGATAGCATTGCCAAAATGATAAGCAGCTGCTCCTGTCGTAAGAATGTCATCGATCATCTGAATAGTATTGTTGCCGCAGTTGTGGTAGACCACAATGAAGTTGTCGTCCTGCACTGCATCAACAATGTTCTTAACGTAAGTGCAAGAAAACTCGGCAGAAAGGGCAGGCGAGAGTAACCCGGCAAGCGGTTCAGCCATAACCACACCATGAGCACCAGCGTCTTTGAATGCCTGAATGTAAGCTGTAATGAAATTCGTGGCTTTCTTAAGTAAAGCGGCAACCATCTCGGGCTCTTCATAGCAATAGACCATCGCTTCTGAAACATCCATTAAACGACCGACCAGGGAAAACGGGCCAATGGTACCTGCCAGTACAGGACGGTCCTGAATCAGCTTGACAGCCTTCGCTACTGCATCTACATATATACCAGTGCGGCCAGCGCCAACCTGTGGAACTGGCAGATCAAAAACACCCCGTTCGTCAGTAACAACTGAACCAACAACTGTCGGCACCTCATCGTCAGCTTTGCGGATTTCCGAACCAAAACACTCGGCCTCAACTGAAAGATCCATTAGACTAAGAACTGCTGCAGTTGGAACACGATCTGCGATCAGCTTCATGCCCTGCGCCTGCAGCTCGCTGCTGGAAATCAAGTTTTTTACGGAAATATCCATCAATTGAATAGCAGGGAACGACAATACGGGTATTGCCTTTTTCTTTGGTGCTGCAATCATATCCTGCAGCCACTTTTTCATATCTCGTTTCATTGGTTCTCCTAGTATTATGATATTGCGCTGTCAAGCGCTGGTTTAACCTGTTGCTTGATATAATGCACGCAGACGCTGTGGACTGGTACGCTCTCCTACCGCTTGACGGTTTTTTTAAGGCTCCAGCCACAGCTTTTTGCCTAATTGGTGATGAGTCAGATACCGCTCGACGGTTTATATAGAACTAGGATCCGGTAGCAAAAAGTCTGTGGAATATTCAGCGTACTTTTTTCAAAGGATGGAAAATCCATGATCTATGTAGGTATTGATGTCGCCAAGGCTAAACACGACTGTTGTATCCTTAGCAGTGATGGCAGCGCCCTTCGGGAACCATTCACGTTCGCAAACGATCAGGGTGGGTTCGACTTGTTAATGGCGTCTATAGTGGCCGCTTTGCAAGAAGCTGGTTCTAGCCAAATAAAAGCAGGGCTTGAAGCAACCGGTCATTACAGCGAGAACCTTGTGGCTTTCCTCCGTAGCAGCGGAATCGAGCCGGTGGTCTTGAATCCGCTACAGGTCAACCTGTACCGGAAATCACAAACTCTCCGGAAGACCAAAACAGACAAGGTGGATGCAAGATGCATCGCGCAACTGTTGATGACGGCAGAATCAGGTCCTGCACCAGTATCTTACCAAATTCAGGAGCTCAAGACACTAACACGCCACCGTTCGCGTTTGGTTGCCCGGCAAACCAAGCTCAAGGTCAGTATCTCCAGGCTGGTGGACATACTTTTCCCTGAGTTGCCATCTATCTGCTGCTTCGTCACTCAAGCTTCTATAAAGGCCGTGCTGCTCGAACTCCCTAGTGCCCGCGAGATCGCAGCCTGCCGTATTGATCGGCTGACGAATCTTCTTCGAAAGTCTTCCAAAGGGCGCTATGGCGGTGAGAAAGCCCTTCAAATTAAAGCTTTGGCTAAAAGTTCAATCGGATCCTCAAGTCCCGCTACTGCATTAGAACTGCAGTTCACTCTGCAACAGCTCAACTTCATACAGCAACAAATTGCTCGCCTTGACAAAGAAATCCGGGACGCCGTTTTGTCTACTAAAACTCCGCTGCTTTCCATTCCCGGCATTGGTCCAACTCTCGCTGCTATTATTCTTGCCGAGATCGGCGACATCCAGAACTTCAGTTCGCCTGACAAGCTTCAAGCTTTTGCAGGGCTTGATCCTTCGACCTACCAATCTGGCAAGTTCAAGGCCGATAAGACGCCAATGGTCAAACATGGCTCGACTTACTTGCGCTGGGCATTGATGCAGGCAGCACGTTTAGCCGCCTTGAACTGTGAGACCTTCCGTCGTTACCTTGAGTTAAAACGTGCCCAAGGGAAACACTACTTTGTTGCCCTTGGCCATACAGCTAAAAAACTCATACGCGTCATATTTCACATTCTGAATACCAACGAGGTCTTTGTTCCTCAGACGTGACTGAGTTCACATTCTATCGTCGAGGCTTGTTCCAGATGGATCAGGCCTTTTCAGCATGCATTATTGTCAAGGTTCACTGCATCTAGCGACTACGCTACTTTTTCTCATTTAGAGCTTGACTTCATATAGTCAGTCTTTAAAGCTATGTCGTAAAATGTCGAATTCAGTCTGCTGATTCAGCAGAATCACTAAATTTCGCAATACTGCTAATGCGACCTACACCAAAATAATAGCCACAGAAAAAAGGAGAGTCTAAGAAAAACCCTGCATTTATTGTAATAATTCGATTGAATGCGCAGGAATACTATTGATTCCTGCGCAATTCGATATAAACTGGTATTTATACAACTTGTTCTCGGACTAAATTTGACCGATAGCGATTATTTGTAATTATAGTATGCCACTTTAGACAAGTTAGCTGCCGCCTGGGAGTGGGAGGAAATAATATGATCACAAGAGCAGATGTAGCTAAACGCGCAAATGTATCACCGACTGTCGTGTCGTATGTATTGAATAATTCAAACTATGTAAGCAAAGAGAAGCGTGAAGCAGTATTAAAAGCTGTTGAGGAGCTGGGATACATCCCGAACCAGGTGGCACGTAGCCTACTCAAGAAAAAGACACGCCAGATCGCTGTTTTGCGCGGCAATGCACTCAATGACATGTTTAATGACCTTCTTTTTAATATGGAAGGTGTTGCTTATGAACATGGCTATTCTGTATCACTTCTTACAGTAATGCAGGACGAGAAAGGCCAATGCAAAAATGAGTACATTGAGGAACTGATAAGCAGACATTTTGACGCAATTTTTGTAGCGAATAGCTCATTGACTGAAAAGCAATTATTAACATTAAAAAAATACGATGTGCCTCTACTTTTGTACCCGACAAAAGACTATATCGGCCTTGACAAGGAGTTTACATTTTTAGCCCCTGACTATCGGAGTGGTGTTAGAGAGCTGATTGAAATGCTGATCAAATATGGCCATACTCGCATTGCGTTCATGCCCAACTTTCTCTATCCCAATGTTTGGGATCAGTCTAATCACCGTTTCGACGGCTATGTTCACGCATTGGCGGCTCATGGCATACCATTGAATCTCACATATGTATGCAAAGGTGGCAATCGTAAGATCAGTCAAATTTTGGATAGTGTCGACCGTTTGTTTGACCCTAAACGAACAATTTTGCCGCCGACTGCTATTTATGTTGACGAAAGTATAATCGCCGGTACTATTCTTAAGCACTTAACCAAAAAAGGAATAAGTGTGCCGGAGGACGTCTCATTGGTATCGTCAAGTGACTCGACTGTTGCCCAGATCCTGACACCGCGATTGACCGCTATTGGCGTTGATCCACGTACCCTTGCCGAAAAAGCGATGGAAATGATGCTTGAGATAATTGAAGGTCGGCAACCTGAAGGATGTTTTATGCCGATGACACTGCATCAGCGGGAAAGCGTACGTTCTCTGCTCTGATCTCTTAACGGAGCAAATATTTAACTAAATTAAGCCATTAATTTTATGAAATCATGGAAAAACAGCCTACACAAATGTCCACAGGTATTTATATACAAATTAACGATAATTTTACAGTTCAGCATAAATAGGGGCAAATGTGCAAAAACAACGTTGACTTGTCACGATAATTTGTGACATATTGTTATTCAGAAAGAAAAGAAGTTGGTATCTTTCTAAATAAATATAAATACGTATTTATATACTTATTGATTTTCTTCTCCTCTGAACTTTAAACCTACCTGGTAAACCGCGATGCTCAGACGATGATTGAAACTACAATCAGACCACAATAATGAAAGGAATCAAGAATGAAAATTGAACACTTGTCATTTACTATGCATACGAAGCTTTTCCCAATTATCGGCTATCCGATGGGTCAAAGTAGCGCTTCATATGCCTATAATCCGCTATTTGCCGCTAATAATATTGATGAAATCATGTGGCCTATTGAAGTTCCCGTCGGCGGTCTAGGTGATTACGTAGCTGCATTTAAAACTTTTGGCATGAAACACTTCTGCCTGACGATGCCACATAAGGCAGCGATTATCCCATATCTCGATGAAGTGGCACCAGAATCCAAAATATTTAACTCTGTCAATATCGTGAAAAACGAAAATGGTCGGTTGATCGGGGTTGGCATGGACGGCAAGGGTAACATGGCAGCTATCAAAAGAGCAGGCATCAGTGTCAAGAATATGCATGTTTTCATTCTTGGAGCTGGCAGCATAGTTGGCGCTATCCTGCTGCAGATGGCTAAAGAGGGTGCACGAAAGGTAACTTTAGTGAACCGCTCGATGGAGAGAGCACTCAAATTAGTGGAAACGGTTCACCAGCACACTGAGCTTGAAATTGAATGCTTTCCCTTTACCAATGAGAACCTCGATCGTGTCGCAAGCGAATGCGATTTCTTCATGCAGTCAACACCACTTGGACTTTTCGGTTTTGATGTAGATCATGAATACCTTGGTTTCATGGATAAACTTCATTCAGACGTGGTTGTTATGGAGAACATAGTGAACCCACCGCTGACGAAAGTCGCCAAAATTGCCAGGGACCGAGGACATAAGGTGATTTACGGCATTGATATGATGTTGGGTCAGCTTTCAGAGATTTTCGAGTTCTGCTACGGATTCAAGCCTGCTGACGAGCATCTTGAAGCTTCCAAAAAAAGTGTTTATGGATATTTCAAATTTGATATCTGAATAGTAACTGGAGAAATATCAGGTTGTGAAATCATACTGACCCATAACTACTAATAAAATTGAAATTTCTATTCAATAGGAGGATAAAATGGGAAAGAAAATCTATAAAGCCTGCCAGACACTGCTGGAAGTCTGCGCAAAATGTAAAAAAGACGAAAAAATCTTGATCGTGACGGATCCCGATAGCCTGCACATAGCTCAGGCACTATGGGATGCCGCGGAACAATATCCAAACAAAAGTATGATAATGATGGACACCCAGACTATGCATGGTCAGGAGCCCACTGAACTGGTGGCTGCCGCCATGATGGCTGCTGACGTCATCTTCCGGCCAACTACTTTCTCGATCTCCAGCACCGAAGCAAAGCGCAATGCTTGTGCCAATGGTGCCCGAGACCTCAACTGCTCCGACTACGATATGCGTATGCTTGAAAGCGGCGGTCTTTACGCTGACTTCGAAGCCATGGGTCCCATAATGGACAAAGTCGCCCCTCTCATGGAAGGGAACGATGTTCTAATTACAGCTCCAATCGGCACGCATATCACCGCTAAGATCACTGGCCGCAAGAGCCTGCCGCAATATGGTCGCAGTCTGGTTCCTGGACAGTCTTCATCACCACCAGACATTGAGTGTGCTGTCGGTGCCAATGACGGCACGATGGAAGGAGTCGTTTATATAGATGGCAGTATTCCGCACCCTCGGCTTGGACTGATCAAAGAGCCAATCCGTATCGAGATCAAAGATAGCAAAGTCGTTAATATCAGTGGCGGCAAAGAAGCAGAAATCCTTTCTGATGTCCTTGCCGGTTTCAATGATCCTGGTGCCTACCATGTGGGAGAAATAGGACTTGGTATGAACCCTGCCTGCGAATTAACAGGGCGCATGCTGGAAGACGAAGGATGCTACGGAACTATTCACTTCGGATTTGGTGATGACCGTGGCTTCGGCGGAACAACCAGCTGTCCTTTGCATCTTGACCTTGTATTTAGAGCGCCTACATTGACCATTGATGGTAATGTAATTCTCGATAATGGTGTCCTTAACGTAGAATAATCAGGAGGTAAAAAACATGAATCCCAACGACTATCCTCAAGGTCTGCTCTTCTCCTCCGAGTTGCAAGCAGAAGTTCGTGACAGATTTGCTAACGTTGACGCCGACAGCTTCGGCAAACGAGTGTTCTTTGAGAATTCCGGCGGTTCACTTAGGCTAAAGTCCTGCATTCAGGCTTGTATCGACGTCGATTCACACCCTGATTGTCCTGGACGGCACCAGAAGCAGGCGGATATTCAGGATGCATACGTCAAAAACGGGTACAAAGACCTGCGTATCATTTTTAATACTGAAAAAGGCTCGATTGGCACCTTCCTATCAGCCTCACAGGCCATGTTCAATATGGTCGGTGCGATCGCTGAAAATGTCCCCGGCTCCAACATGGTAGTCTCCGTACTCGAACATCCCTCTGGTTTTGACTCGGTTGAATATTATGCGGAAAAGACAGGGCGTGAACTACGTGTCATGAATAGTAATCCTCGTACCGGCGGTATCGACGTCTCAGAAGTAACTCGTCTTGTGGACGAAAATACCGTCCTGCTTAGCTGTATGTATTCATGCAATATTACCGGCGCGGTAATGGATATCCCAGCTATGGTAAAGGAAGCCCGCAGAATCAAACCCGATATCTACATTGTTGTCGATGCCGTACAACATGCTCCTCATGCACCTATTGATCTAAGCAAACTTGATATCGACGCAATGGATTTCGCACCTTACAAATACTTCGCGCTGCGTGGTTCAGGTGTTGCCTGGATGTCAGACCGTTGCGCCCGATTACCGCATAACCGAATTCTTTGCTACTCAGAGGATACATGGGAACTGGGTAGTACAGCCCCACATGTTTTTGCGGGTTTTACTGCTATAGTCGACCATGCCTGCTGGATCGGTTCCCAATTTATTGATAGTGACGACCGAAGAACCTTGTTTGTCGAGGGAATGCATCGCATAGAGCTGCAAGAACGCGCTCTTCTGTATCGAGCTCTCGAAGGCACACCGGAACTGCCAGGGCTGCGTCATATTCCAGGAGTCCGGGTTGAGTGTGGCGATAATCCTGACCTGACACAACGCGACTTTATTTTACCAATAGCCTTCGATAATCTTGATTCTACCGCAGCTGCACAAGAGTTTTGTAAACGTAATGTTTATGTTTTCGAACGCAAATCACCTAGCCATTACTCCAAACGTATTGTCGAATCTTTTGGCCTCGAGGGTGTTATTCGTGTATCACCTATCCACTGTAATTCACCTGAAGAAATTGATACTTTCCTGAAAGCCGCAATAGAAATCTCAAAATTGCAACCGAACGATCCGAACTGAAGCATAGCACCGGAAGCGCGTCTGAACAGTTCGCTAGAGGAACTTATTATTCAGACAATGAGCATTAAAAAACTTATTCAAATTCCTTGACAACAACAAATTCCGAATTGCCTGAAACACTAGCCAAACATAAAAAAATCAAAAGCAAGAAGGAGAAACATTTTATGAAGAAAGCAATCGTATGGATTTTGCTGCTCACCATGCTCACTGGTTTGGTCGGTTGCGGCGCTGCTAGTACTACCACCGCTGCAACTGCCGGAACCACAACGGGTGGCGGTGCTGCTGAAGTCATCAATATTGGCCTGTTGGTGCCCCTGACCGGCACTCAGACCCAGGCTGGGGTTGAAGTTCAAGCTTTGGCAAAACTTCTAGAGGATGCTATTAATGTTGGCGTTGATATCGATCTTCCTATAGCTGACGGCAAAGGCCTGCCGGGCCTTGGAGGTGCCAAGGTTAAGTTTATTGTTGGTGACCTTAGCACACCGGATATAGCTGCTATCGAAGCTGAGCGTCTGATCACAGAACACAAAGTTATCGGCCTTGCGGGCAACTTCTCGAGTGCCTCAACCAAGACTGCAATGGTTCCTGCTGAAAAGTATAAGGCTATCTTGCTCTCAGAGGGAACTTCTGAGTCTTTAACTACTGCCGGCTACAAATACTTTGGTCGTTCTTACCCAGGTGACGATACTTTTATCCGTGATACTTTCGAGTATCTTAAGTTCCTGAATGAGACCAAAGGTGCCAATATCAAAAACATTGCTCTATGTAGCGAAGACACTGAGTTTGGCACAAACATCGCGAAAACGGAACAAAAGTGGGCCGGTGAGTATGGTTTCAATATTATTGAGAACATTTCTTACAGTGCTCAAGCTTCTAATGTTACCTCTGAAGTACTCCGTCTTAAGCAGGCAGATGCTGATGCTGTGATCATGAGCTCCTATATCGCTGATGCCCTACTCTATATGTCGACATTTAAAGAGCAAAATTACTTCCCTAAAATGCTGTTTGGCCAGCGTGGCGGCTTTGCATCTTCTGATTTTATCAGTAAGCTTGGCAATGACGCAGACTATGTCTTCTCAACAGCTCGCTGGAATACTGATTTTAATAGCAAAATATCTAAAGATCTGGCAGAACTTTACAAAACAAAATATTCTGGCGGCAAAGACTTGATTGGTGACGTGCTTGCTTCCGCCTGGGACGCTTATCTGATTGCTCTGATCGCTAACCAAGCTGGTTCAACTGACCCTGACAAAATGCGCGCAACCATGACAGAAGGTCTTAAAATTGACGCAGCAAAAGATCCTACTGGCCTGCCTGGCTACCAGTATGGCGAAAATGGTCAAAACACCAAAACTAGTGCTATCGTATTGCAGATGAAAGATAAAACGTCTGCGACCGTATATCCTCAAAAGTACGCTTCAGCTGAAGGCATCTATCCTGCACTTAATTGGGACAAACGCTGACTATACAAAACTGACTGATTTTCGAACTGACCTTATTGGCAGAGGGGTTCAGCGGCTGATGCTGAACCCCTCGCCTGCATAAGGCTGAACGAATATCTGGATGCTTAAGGAGTTAAGATCATGCTAGTCCAGGTTCTGTTTGAAGGATTGGCGATGGGAGCAGTATATGCACTGATCGCCATGGGTATCGCACTCGTTTGGGGCGTAATGAATATCCTGAGTTTTTCTCAGGGCGAATTCATGATGCTTTCCATGTACTTAACATTTTTATTGAACACGAAACTAGGTCTCGACCCCATTTTGTCTATACCTATCGTAATGGCTGTCATGTTCCTCTTTGGTATGTTTATTTATCGTCTGTTGATCAGCCGCGCTTTACGCGGGCCAATTCTCTCGCAACGCTTAGTAACTTTTGCTTTAGGTATGGTGCTAATTAACACAATGCTTATGGGAGTAGGAGGACAGTACTGGAAGGTTCAGAATCTCATGTTTGAAGGGTCACTAGACCTTGGATTTGTTACCCTTAGCAAACAGAAGCTAGTTCCAATAGTTGTATCTCTGGTTGTTACCGCTATCTTGTTTTTGTTCATGAACAAAACTAGAACTGGTAAATCAATCAGTGCGACTTCTCAAGATAAAGGAGCAGCGGCCTTGATGGGTATTAATACCGAGAGAGCCTATATGATTGCTTTCGGTATATCGTCTGCAATTGCTGGTGCTGCCGGTTGTGCTCTTACTTACTACTACTATATTTCACCATCTGTTGGCGCTCCGTTTCTCATCTTCGGTTTTATCGCTGTCTGCCTCGGTGGTTTTGGCAGTATCTTCGGTGCGTTTGTTGGCGGTGTCATCATGGGCCTGGTGGATCTATTTACCGGTACATATCTCAGCGTGTCATACAAATACCTCGCCGTAATGCTGATCTTCATGTTGATCGTGTCCTTCAAGCCTAAAGGGCTCTTCGGGAGGTAAACAGATGGAATTGAAAACATCTCTAAAACGCAATCGAACCTTTGTGATAGAGTTTGTCATAATCATGGGCATACTGATTATTGTGCCTATGTTTATGTCCCGCCCGTTCCAAATAAATGTTCTTATTCTTTCTGCTATCTGGGCAATTATGGGAATCGGTTGGAACTTCATTGGTGGCTATACGGGGCAGGTTTCCAACGGCCATGCCATGTTTTACGCTATCGGGGCCTATGTCAGCGCCCTTGCTCTTAAGTGGTTTCAGATTTCACCCTGGATCTCAATGTGGCTTGGTGTTGTAATTTCGATGGCCGTAGCCTTCATAATTGGACTGCCACTATTCCGACTGCGTGGGCACTACTTCGCGATTGCCACAATGGCTCTGGTTGAAAGTACCCGGGTTATCTTTTTGAACTGGGAATGGATTGGTGGTTCTACAGGAGTCAGCTTTTTTGAAAGGGATATGCCGCAATGGTACACAATGCAGTTCGTGGAAAAGAAACCCTCCTACTACATCGCACTTGGCTTTATGGCGGCATTCATTTTGTTGACCAAGGCTATGGAAAAATCCAAATACGGCTATTATTTTCGGGCAATTAAAGCCAATCAGGATTCTGCCGAAAGCTCAGGCGTTAACGCTGCCCGTTATAAGTTGATCGCCTACATGATTAGTGCCGGTATTGTCAGCATAGGCGGTGCGCTTTACGCACAGTATATTCAGTACATCGACCCCGCCGTGCTTCTTCCATTAAGCAATTCGATGCTTATTGTTCTTGTATGCGTTATGGGTGGTATCGGAACTGTGTGGGGCCCCGTACTTGGCGCTTTCCTTATGACAGCTATTAATGAGTATACCCGGGCGTATTTTGCTAGATTCAGCGGTCTGAACCTTGTGATTTATGGCGTCCTTGTCATTCTAATCGTTCTTTTTATACCTAACGGCTTAATCTCTTTTGTAAATAAGGAGAAGATAGAAAATTTCATGGCTCGTTTTCGTAAAAACAGACTGAAGACCGAAATGGCTTCCCCGAGTCAGAGAGATAGGGAGGACTAGAGCATGAGTAATCTGCTTGAAATCAAAAACGCCAGCAAATACTATGGAGGTTTAAAAGCAAATCATGATATATCCTTTGAGGTTGAAACCGGATCTATTGTCGGTGTAGTCGGACCAAATGGAGCAGGTAAAACAACTTTGTTCAACTCAATCAGCTGTTCACATCCGCTTACATCTGGCCAGATTATATTTGATGGTAAGGATATTACCGGCATGAAGCCATATCAGGTTTGTAAACTTGGTATGGGCCGCACCTTTCAGATTCCCCAGGCGCTTGAGGATATGACTCTGTTGGAAAATATTATCGTCGGCGCTCTCGTCCACCGCAATAGCGTTTCAGATGCCGAAGCTCACGCACTGGAAGTTTCTGAATTCTGTGAATTGTCCGACTTCAACCATATGCTCGCCAAAAATCTCAACGTTATGCAAAAGAAACGACTGGAGATTGCTCGTGCTCTCGGAGGTGACCCTAAATTACTGCTTCTTGATGAAACAATGGCCGGTTTGAATGGTATTGAACGAATTAATGCCAATAAATTGATACGCAAAATAAACGCAAAGGGAATAACAATCCTGATGATCGAACATGTAATGGAAGTCGTGATGAACGTTTCTGATAAAGTGGTAGTTATTGTTACAGGCAAGAAACTACTGGAGGATACGCCTAAAGTCGTATCGAGCCATCCTGATGTTATCGATGCTTACCTTGGAGGTGGACACAATGCTGGTAGTTAAGAACCTTGTTGCTGGTTATTCGAAAATACCGGCAATCCACAATATTTCTTTCAAGGTCAACGAAGGCAAGATTGTTGCTTTGCTGGGTTCAAACGGCGCCGGCAAAACGACAGCCTTGCGTGCCATCATTGGCGCGATTCCAACCATGAGCGGAAGCATCGAATATAACGGTAATAGTATTGTTGGCTTGCCAAGTCACGATATGGTCGGAAAGGGAATCAGTATGGTGCCGGAAGGGCGACGCCTTTTTCCGAAGATGACAGTTATGGACAACTTAAAAATGGGAGCGTTTTCAATCAAAGACAAGGTGCGCATTCAGAAGAAGCTCGATGAAATCTTCGAAATATTTCCACGCCTGGCTGAACGCAAAAACCAGTTGGCTGGCACAATGTCCGGCGGCGAACAGCAGATGGTTGCGATTGGTCGTGGCTTGATGTCTTATCCTAAACTACTTATTCTTGACGAACCCAGTCTGGGCATAATGCCAAAACTTGTCGCGGAGATTTTTGACTTCATTAAGAAAATTAATAAATCAGGCGTTACTATTCTGATCGTCGAACAGAACGCCAAGGAAACTCTGGAATTCGCGAATTATGCCTATGTTATAGCCAACGGTGAAACCGTGATTGAAGGAACAAATATCGAATTGCTCAACAATGATCGTGTTCAAAAGATTTATCTAGGTATCGACTGAGACGGCTGCTTCAAGGAGAACAGGAATATGAGACATAGTGAAAAAGAAATACTCGATGTGCTATCAAAAACATTGATAAAGAAAGGGCTTAATGCCTCTGACGCGCAAGACTGCGCCCAACTCCTGCTGGAAAACAGCCTCGATGGCATATACTCGCATGGTGTTAACCGCTTTCCCCGTCTGGTGTCATACCTTGACAAAGGATACATCAAGCCGGATAAGAAGCCTGTGCTGGTGGAATCGCTGGGTGCGCTGGAAAAATGGGATGGTCAGCTGGGCATGGGCAACACAAATGCGAAGCTAATGATGGAAAGAACGATTGAGCTTGCTCATCAATACGGCATAGGCTGCGTTGCACTGCGGAACACGAACCACTGGATGCGCGGCGGTGCCTATGGCCTGCAAGCAGCAGATGCCGGCTGTATTGGCATTTGCTGGACGAATACACAGCCGAATATGCCTGCCTGGGGTGCTAAAGATCGTAGAATTGGCAATAATCCTTTGATTATGACTGTACCTAAACCGGATGGCCACATAATGGTTGATGGGGCTATGGCACAGTTTTCATATGGTGCAATTGAAGCTGCGAAAATTGCGGGCCGTGAGCTGCCAGTGCCTGGCGGGTATGACTCTAAGGGAAACCTGACGCGCGACCCGGCCGAAATCGAAAAAACCTGGCGTGTCCTCCCAATTGGATTCTGGAAAGGCTCGGGGTTCTCTATTGCCATGGATCTGATTGCGGCTTGCCTCTCTGACGGGAACACAACCTGCAAAGTTGGCCAATTGAGTGAAGATGAATATTCACTTTCACAGGTGTTCATAGCTCTCGATGTCACAAAGGCAACACCAGGATATGCTGACCTGGTCGCCGAAACAGTAGCCGACATACGGGCTTCAGAGCGCATTGACGAAGGGAGTCCGATCCTTTATCCGGGCGAAAAGGAATACCAGACACGTCTGGACAACCTTGCTAATGGAGTGCCAGTCGAGGATTCCGTATGGAATACAATAATTAATCTGCATAATGCTTGAAACAGGAAAATTATGATGGATAAAAATAAACCAAAAGTATTTGTCAGCTATAAAATAATGCCTGAAGCGGAGGCTGTTCTGCCAGAGTTCTGTGAGTACTCAAAATGGACCAGAGCAGGCACGCCGAGCGAAGACGAAATAATCACCCTTGCCTGGGGCGCGGATGCCCTGTTGGTAGATGGTGCTAATCCTATTAGCCGCAAGGTAGTTGAAGCCTTGCCGCGGTTGCGAATTGTGAGCAATGCCTCTGTTGGCTATAACAACTTTGATCTTGCCGCAATGAAAGAACACAACATTATGGGAATGAATGTATCCGGAGCATTGGATGATTCTGTAGTCGATCTTGCCTTGGGCCTGATCATTGCTTGCGGTCGACGCATATGTGAGCTTGACCAGCTTGTTAAAGCCGGACAGTGGCAGCTAGGTGGTGATGAAACCGAACACTTCGGCCAGGATATCCACAATCAGACACTCGGGATTATTGGAATGGGAAGGATCGGCGAAAATCTGGCACGCCGCGCCCGTCTTGGACTCGAAATGAAAGTCCTTTATCATAACCGAAACCGTAAGCCTGAAGCTGAAAAACGACTGAAAGTAACTTATGCCACCTTGGATGATCTGTTGGAAAGATCAGACTATGTAGTTTTAATAACTCCAGCAACTGCAGAGACAAAGCACTTAATGAATCGAGGAAACTTTGCCAGGATGAAACCAACAGCAAGCTTCATTAACGTATCACGTGGCCCTAATGTCGACGAGATTGCGCTTGCTGAGGCGTTGCAGAACAGGATCATTGCTTCGGCTGCCCTCGATGTATATCAACAAGAACCCATAAATCCGGACAGCCCCCTGCTGCGGCTGAAAAATCTTATCACCTTACCGCACATCGGTTCAGCCACTGCCGCAACACGTTTGAATATGAGCCTTACAGCCATTAATAATTTGCGTCAGGCCCTGGCGGGGGAACGTCCTGCTTTGATTGTACCGGAACTGCGCTAATGCTGCATTTGAAGGTTTCTACAACAAATTAGCAAACAATATCTTTATTAAAACATTTCGGTCTCCCTCCATCAGAAAATAATGTCCCGATTTGTTGGTCTGGGCATTGTTTCTGCATGAACACACTCAAATTAGTGTTGTCAGGCAATTGCCGGTTAAAAGACCAGAGATGGTTTAAATTTGCCGTATTCACGGAAAAAAGGAAAAAGAGCTATGATAAAGGAAATATCACTATCAGGTAAAACCGCGCTTATCACAGGTGGTGCCACTGGAATAGGGTTCGCGATTGCTTCTGAGATGATCGACGCCGGAGCTCATGTAATCATTGTCGGAAGGCGTGAAGCTGTACTTCAGGAAGCTGCAGAAAAACTCGGTTCAGCCTGCACTTGGCTGTCATTTGACATCACAAATTCAGAGGGGATCCCCGGTTACATCGCCGAAATTGAAGCAAAAACAGCGATAGATATTTTAGTCAATAATGCCGGCATCAACAACAAAAAAGATTATCTAGACTTCACGGCTACGGAATTCGACAGTATTGTAGCGACACAGGCAAAGGCGCCTTTTATGCTATCGCAAGCGGTAGCGCTCTATATGAAAGCCAGGGGCAAGGGCTGTATCATCCTGATTTCTTCGCTGGCAGCGATCCTCGGCATGCACAACATCCAGGCTTACACTGTATGCAAAGCAGGCATAGTCGGCTTAGCGCGAAGCCTGTCACTTGATCTCGCACCACATGGCATCCGGGTCAACAGTCTTAACCCGGGCTTCGTCTATACTGACATGCTGCGTACAACCAACATTAAGACTCCCGAACGTCTTGAAGAAATATCTGGCCGTACGCCCCTGCGTGGTTTTACCGAACCAAAAGACCTTGGTATGGCCGCGGCCTTCCTGGCTTCGGATGCTGCCCGTTTCATAACCGGTATTGACTTGGTTGTCGATGGCGGCATAAGCTCCTCGTTTTTAATCTAAGAATACTCTGCATAAACAGCAAAATACTGTATTTATCACTTTTTATCTTGTTTAACAAATGTTTATGAAGACAGCAAGTTACAAAACGAAAAAATTACGGTTATTAATAGAAAAACCAAAAAATGTAGGTAAATAAGGAAAAATAGTAGTAATAAATATGGATAATTATATAATAAAACATAATAACGACTTCAGCCCAAAGCTTAGATTTAACACATTGGTGGTGAGATGAGTGTTGGATTTGATTGACATCAAAATTCTAAAGTGTTTGGAAAAGAATTCTCGGATTAACGCTTCAATAATTGGCGAACAGATCAATATGTCCGTTTCAGCAGTCATTGAACGGATCAGAAAAATGGAGACTTCAGGTGTTATTCGCAAATACACAATCGTGCTGGATAACAAAAAAATCAATAAGGATGTATCAGCTTATATTTCGGTCCGGTTGGACCATCCAAGGCACAATGATGATTTCGTGAAAGCGGTCGGGGGTATTCTTGAAGTAGTTGAATGCCACTATATCGCAGGCGATTATGACTTCCTTTTGAAAGTTATAACCGAGTCGACCGGCACACTGACGGATTTA
Source organism: Clostridia bacterium (assembly GCA_040772685.1). Classification (GTDB taxonomy): domain Bacteria; phylum Bacillota; class Clostridia; order Saccharofermentanales; family UBA5734; genus JAXGXQ01. The sequence goes on from JAXGXQ010000002.1 coordinate 177,197, forward strand.
TTGAACAAAATCAAATCGCTGGTAGGAGTGTCGTTAACCCGTACAGTTGTTGTTTTAAGTACTACTAAAGATGGGCAGATCGTTCTTCCGGATATCAAATAATATTTTCTGGCAACACAAAAAATTAACACTCAAGTTTAAAAAATGAGCTGAATAACAGGAGGATCTTATGATTATCGGCATTCCCAAGGAAATTATGGCTGGCGAACAAAGAGTGGCAGGCACACCCGAGACGGTCCAAAAGATGATCGCGGATGGTAATACTGTCCTGGTAGAACAAAACGCGGGGGCGGGCGCTTTCTTTAGTGATGAGATGTACAGTGCAGCCGGAGCTGTGGTTATTTCCGATCCTGCCGATTTATTCCAGAGGGCAGAGGTTATTCTTAAGGTCAAGGAACCACAGTTCAACCAACAGAAAAACCTGCACGAAGTGGACATGATGCACGCGGGGCAGTATCTAATAACCTTTATCCATCCAGCCACTCCTTCTAATCATAAAATGGTAAGGGATATGGCTCAAAAGGGCGTAATCTCCCTGACTCTGGATGGAGTGCCGCGTATCTCACGCGCTCAGAACATGGACGCTCTCACTTCGATGAGCACCTGCGCCGGCTACAAGGGGATGCTGATGGCAGCCCAGGAAATGAGAAAATTCGTTCCGCAGATTTTTTGTGCTGTTGGCGCGATAAAACCAGCCAAGGCTCTGATTGTCGGAGCTGGTGTTGGCGGATTGCAAGCTATCGCGACCGCGAAGCGGCTGGGGGCAGTCTGCTATGCTCTAGATATTCGTCCAGCGGCAGTAGAACAAGCACAGTCTTTAGGCGCGAAGATTGTGGAAAGCAATATACCTGAAGAAGCTGCTGTTGGCCCCGGCGGTTATGCGAAACAATTGAACGATGAATTGCTGGAAGCTGAGCGTGATGTCTTGCGCAAGGTTCTACCGGACATGGATATAGTCTTCTTGTCAGCACTGGTACCTGGACGTGTGGCGCCTGTTCTGATCACGGAGGATATGGTCGCATTGATGAAACCGGGTTCTGCCATGGTTGATATTTCAATTGATCAGGGTGGTAACTGTGCCGCTACTGTACCGGCAGAAACTGTTATGCAGGACGGCGTATCAATTTGCGGAATCAAAAACATTCCAGGTATGCTGCCAACCAGCGCGACCTGGATGTTCGCTTTGAATGTTTATAATCTACTGAAATATCTGTCGCCGAATGGTGAAATAGTGCTTGATGAAAGCGATGAGATTGTACAGGGGATTCTTACAACTAAGAATGGCCAGGTTGTACATCAAGGTGCTTTGGATGCAATGTCGAATTTGGCATATAGGAGGTAATATATGAGTCCTCTACTTTTAGTATTGATTTTTATTGTCGCTACTCTTGTCGGCTATAAGTTAATCAGCAATGTGCCTAGTTTGTTGCATACTCCACTGATGTCAGGCATGAACGCGTTGTCAGGCATCACAATTCTGGGAGCGCTTGCAGCAACTGGGACTGCGGTTGCCACAGGAAGTCGGGTATTTGGCTATATGGCGATTATTCTCGCAATGCTGAACATTGCTGGCGGCTTTGGCGTAACCCATCGTATGCTGAAAATGTTTGTTCATAAGGAGCATGAGAGTAATGAATGACCTGACTTATTACATAATCAGCGGCGTGTTGATAATCGGGGTATTAATTGGCATTTCGTTTATGAGTAAAGTTAAATCCTCTGTAAAGGGAAACGCGCTTTCGGCTGTCTGCACTGCAGCCGCGATAATAGTCACCCTTTACCGTTTTCAGATTGTTTCTGACGTGGGGATCGGGATCTGTATGATTATTGGCCTGGTAGTTGGCCTTGTTGCTGCCTGGCGTGTGAAAATGATCTCAATGCCCCAAACTGTAGCGATCCTTAACGGATTTGGTGGCGGCGCGTCCGCGATTGTTGGATTTCTGGCATTAAGTGATACAAGTGATATGTTTGCCAGGACCACCTCCGTTTTGGCTGTTGCCGTTGGTTTGACAACACTTACTGGAAGTCTGGTAGCAGCAGGAAAACTGCAGCGGTTACTTTCGCAAAAACCGGTGATACTGCGCAATCACAGCCTACTGACTAATGGCATGCTTATGTTGACATTAGGTACTATCATAGCGGCCGCGTTTTCACTTAACTCAGCGCTTCTCGTCGCGGCGGTATTATGTGCTGTGGCTGCCTCAATATTCGGGATTCTATTCTCAATTCGGGTAGGCGGCGCTGATATGCCAATTACCATCTCCCTACTTAATTCTCTTTCTGGAGTAGCTGGCTCTATCGCGGGAATGGCTATTTCCGACCCATTACTGGTCGCTATTGGTGGCGTCGTTGGTTCCTCCGGCTTGCTGCTCACGCAAATAATGTGCCGGGCGATGAACCGCTCATTGGCAGACATTCTCTTTGGAAGAACCTCAACTGTATCAATGCCACAGGGAGATGCTCTTGTTAAGCCCATGGTTAATACCACAGAACAGAAGCCAGAGAAAGCCGCGGTACCAGCTGACGAAATATTGAAAGCGGCCAAACGGGTTATTCTGGTACCCGGTTATGGCATGGCTCTGGCGCAAGCACAGAGCCTCGTCAAACAGCTTGCTGATAAACTCGAAACAGAAGGCAAAGAGGTAATGTTTGCCATTCACCCGGTAGCAGGCCGCATGCCTGGTCATATGAATGTCCTTTTAGCCGAGGTTGGCGTAGATTATGACCGATTGCTGGAAATGGACGAGGTAAACTCGCTCTTTGCAGGCTGCGACGCGGCAGTTGTTGTAGGCGCCAACGATGTTCTTAACCCGGCGGCAAATTCAGCCGCAGGAACGCCTATTTATGGCATGCCCATACTGAAGGTTGAAGACTCTGCCCATATAATCGTATGCAATTTCGACTTACAGCCTGGTTATGCAGGTGTGCCCAACCCGATTTACGAACGTGATAATACAACTCTGCTTCTGGGCGACGCAAAGGAAACTCTTAAAGCCTTGCTTGCAAAGCTGTGAGCCAGTATTGAGGCACGAGTAAAAACGGATACTGATTGATAACGCATAGCCGCTGAAGCCTTACTCGCTTTAGCGGCTTTTTTCATGACAAAAGGACATAGCATCTTTTCTTAGGACAGATTGCACAAGAACATGAGAAAATGATCGGCGTTTTGCGCTTTGCTTTTGTCTTGACACGCATACTATGGTGAGTTAATCTGATTCATAGAAACACGTGTAACTGTAATAATAATAGAGGTTATAAGCGATTTATGAAAAAGCTGGCTACACGAGATGATGTTGCAAAAGAAGCAGGGGTTTCTTCTGCTGTTGTCTCCTATGTATTGAATAATACTAAATTTGTCAGCGATGAAAAGCGCAAGGCAGTTCTTACCGCTGTAAAAAAACTAAACTATTTTCCTAATCAATTAGCCCGTGGCTTGAAAACAATGAAATCCAATCAGATAGCCTTTGTAGCCGATAACTTCCGTAACGATTGGCTGTCTGAACTGGAGAATATCCTTTCAGAAAAAGGATATTACGTTTCGATGTGTTATACCCGGGAGGATGACGGTTTTATTGATATGCTGCTGAAGCGTCAATATGAAGGCGTCTTTATGATGACAAACTTGCTTTCAACGCAGCAGCTCAATACGATTGCTGAAATTGGAGTACCAATCATTCTCTACCGGACTCGTAATTACGGTGATCTCAACTCGCGAATCGTGACGGTGGCCCCTGATTATGCTGATGGTGTGCGAATGTCAGTTGATTATTTAGCGCTAAAGGGGCATAAACGCATTGGACTTATTCCACCAATACGTTACAAAACAAAAGGCATCACAGGTGATGACTTTCGTGTAAAGGCATATGTTGAGACCATGGAAAAGCACGGACTTCCCTTGGAAGAATCATTGGTTTGTACCAATACACAAACTTTGGATACCATACTCGAAAGCGTCTTTAATATGATCACCAGCCAAGGCGCTTCAATGCGGCCTTCAGCATTTGTAGTAGGAAACGATTTTCTGGCTGCTCAAATAATGCAACACATTAAACATATGGGATTATCCGTTCCGGATGATATCGCGCTCACTGGCACAGACAATACAGATATCGCGAAGATCACATCTCCTCAGCTGACAACTATTGATTTCTCCAAAACAGAGTTCGCTCAAAAAGTAGCAGACAAAATGCTTAAGCTGATAAATGGCGAAACTCCCGCGGGAGAATATCTAAAAGTTAGTCTAGTTATTCGAGACAGTGCGTAATTTTTTACACTAAATCTACACGTGTAACTAAATGGCAATAATAAGGCATGAAATCCATTGGCTACGAAAGGTTTGATAACTAAAAGGAGTGACATGAACATGATCGATTACCCCCAAGGCTTACTCTTTTCTAACGAAATGCAGCAGGAGATTAAATCCAGATTCCTGAACGTCGATTCAGATCCTGAGACCGGCGAACGTGTCTTCTTTGAAAACGCGGGTGGTTCGCTTCGCCTTAAAGCTGTAAATGACGCGGTCGCTGAAGCTGATGGCTACCCTGATTGCGATTCCCGCAAGCATAAGCGTGCTAAGAACCTCCGCAAGCAGACTTTGCAGGGATTTGCCGATGCAAGGATTATATTCAACGCGCCTAAATATGGCCAGATAATTACTGAGACCTCATCTTCAAAAGTAATGTTTACAATGGTGCGCACAATTGTTGAAAATGTGAAGGGCACCAACTGTGTAGTTTCTGATTTAGACCACCCTTCAGCTTATGACTCAGTTCGTTACTATGCTCGCAAACATGATCTTGATTTCCGTGTAGCGGCTCCAAACCTGCAAACAGGTGGAGTGGATCCTGAAAAATTTGCGGAACTTGTCGACGAAGGAACTGTTCTCGTAAGTATTATCGCCGCCTCCAACCACACTGGTGCCGTTCTTGATTTGGAAAAAACTGTTGAGCTATGCAAAGCTAAGAACCCCAATGTCTATATTGTGGTAGACGCGGTACAGCATATTCCACATGGTTTAGTCGATGTCCAAAAGATTCCGATTGATGCCATTAACTTCGCGGCTTACAAAACATTCGGCTGCCGCGGCTTTGGTATCGGTTATATTTCTGATCGCGTTGCGATCATGGACCATCCCAACATTGGCGGTAACCTCGGTGATCCGTGGGAGATCGGCGGACCTGCCCCTGCGCTGTTCGCCAGTCTCACCGCGATCGTTGACTATGTCTGCTGGATTGGCAGCAAATTTTGCGAGGAGACTGATCGACGCAAATTGTATGAGTGTGGTGTTCATCATATTGAGATGCATGAGCGGGCACTTATGTATCACACACTGGAAGGCACACCGGAAATTCCGGGACTGCGTCATTTGCCAAATGTTAAAGCGCATTTTGACCGTGAGACATTCGAAAACCGGGATTTCATAATGGCTGTGACATTTGACAATATAAACTACACAGACGCCGTGGCTGAATACCAGAAGCATCGGGTTATCGTCTACGATCGTAACGACGGCAACTATTATTCAGTCAGATCACTTCATCCGTTTGGACTTGATGGGATTATTAGAGTTTCACCCTTGCACTGTCATTCAACTGAAGACGTAGATAAATTTTTGCTTGCCACAGCCTCTATTGCCAAAATTTGATTCAGCTACAATTATTCGTACCCAAAACGGATCAGTATGACAGGAGGAAAATTTTACAGCACTGAACCGGAAACAACAAGATCACCGCGCTGAAAATTAATAATCAATCGGGAGGATTGGAAATGAAAAAAATAATTTCACTTGCGCTCGTTTTAACCTTTATGCTGATTCTAGTTGCCGGATGTGGCACTACAGCAACAACCACCGTCTCTACTACTGTTGGCACAACTACGGCATCTGCTGGTGGCACTACTACAGCTGGTACAACATCTGCAGCGACTACATCCTCGCCTTCTGCCAGTGAATTCATTCTTGGCGTGGTAAGTCCTCTTACCGGTTCAGGAGCGACCAGTGGCGCTGTTCAGGCTAACGCCGTAAAACTTGCAGTTAACGAAATTAACGCTGCCGGCGGCATCAATGGAACAATTCCGATCAAACTGATTTCGGAAGATGATGAAGGTGTGCCAGCCAAGTCGGTCACTGTCACCCAGAAACTTGTCAATCAGGACAAAATCCACGCTATGATTGGTGCGCTTAACAGCTCATGTACTCTGGCAAACATGGAAGTCACAAAGGCCGCCAAAATTCCCCAAATCACGCCGTCATCCTCTAATGCTACGATTACTGAACAGGGTAATCAGTTCATTTTTCGGATGACCGCTACTGATACGACCCACGCCAGAACTCTTCTGAAATATGCCAGTGAATCAATGAAAGCCAAGAAGGTCGCGATGATTTATGAGACAAGCGACTTCGGCACAGGAGCGTTCAATATTGTAAATGGCCTCGTTAATGAATATGGCCTCGAGATGGTAACAAGCGAAGTCTACAATTCAGGTGAAACGGATTTCAGCGTTCAGCTAACCAAATTAAAGAATGCCGCTCCTGATGTCATTATCCTCTGGGGTTATTACACCGAAGCCGCTCAGATCCGCAAGCAGGTTAAGCAGTACGCGATTGATATCCCAATGATCGGTACCGGATACAATTCACCGGCTCTCATTGAGCTAGGCGGCGAAGCGGTTGATGGACTGATTTTCACTACCGCATTTACCAATGCGAATCCCGATCCAAAAGTCCAAGCTTTTGATAAAAAGTACATGGAACAGATGAAATCCAGCTACGACCAAAATGCTCCTCAATCCTACGATACAGTCTATATTATCGCCGATGCGGTCACTCGCGCTATCAAAGACGGTAAAGACTGGAGCAACGGAGAAGTGCTACGCGGTTATATTGCGTCTACCAAAGACTACAATGGAGCCACAGGTATCACAAACTTCGATGAAAAAGGTGAAATGCTTAAAGACCTCATGGTTGTCAAGATTGTCGATGGCAAACACTCCATCGTGAACTGGTAATTGAGATTTTCTGATTTAACTGACAGGTCCGGGTGCTAGTCCCCCTTTAGGCTAGCACCCGAGCCGGCATCGAGAAGAGAGGAAGAAGACATGCTCATACAACAAATCCTCAATGGACTTACCATGGGCAGTATTTATGCATTGCTGGCGATCGGCGTTACAATGATATATAAGGCCTTGGGCATGCTCAACTTCGCACATGGCGATACTATGATGGTTGGCGCGTTCATCTGCCTGACATTGTACAAAGCCGGGATCCCCTTAGTAGGAGCGATTTTGATTACTGTCCCATTGACTGCCGGAATCGGGTTTTTTCTGGAAAGATTCTTATATCGCCGTTTAGAGTTTAGTTCATTTACTAACCTCCTGATCGCCACTGTGGGAGTATCGTTTGTAATGCGGAACAGCAGTATTGTAATTTGGGGTACTAATCCGCAACTGTTTCCACAAATCTTTAGTACTGAACCGATAAAAGTTGGTAACTTTTTGATTCTGCCGCAAAGCATCGGCATTATACTTATATCTGCGTTGTTCGCCATTGGATTACAGATATTTTTCTATAAAACTAAGAACGGCAAATGCATGCGCGCTGCGTCTACTGACGCTGAAGGGGCAGCCATGATGGGGATAAATGTTGCCAAAGCCAGATTTTTGACCTTTGGCATTAGTGCCGGCTTTGCTGCAATTGCTGGTATCCTGCTGGCACCGATGTCTTATGCTCGTATTGACATGAGTGTCCTGGTTGGTCTCAAGTCTTTCGCGGCGGCAGTTCTTGGTGGTTTCGGTAACCTTTTGGGTGCGATGGTTGGCGGAATTATCCTTGGATTGGTCGAATCACTGGGCGCCACCTACATATCTACCGCTTACAAAGACATCCTGTCTTTCCTAGTTCTCTTCTTGGTACTTTATTTCAAACCAGCCGGTCTCTTTGCCAAGAAAATTGAGCAAAAGTTATAAGGAGGGGTTGGTGTGAATAAAAAAGTTGTTTCTGCTATCAAGTACATTATATTCGCGGTTTTTCTGCTAATCTTGCCCAGAGTCTTGCCAAACCAGTACATTGTTCAAATCGTAAACATGATTCTCATATACGTGATTCTTGCCACCGGGGTTAATATCCTGACTGGATACACAGGGCAGCTTTCTTTGGGGCAAGCAGCGTTTTTCGGCATTGGCGCTTATACAGCCGCGATACTGAATAAGAATTTTGGACTGCAGTTTATCTCACTGATTCTGATTTCAGCCTTCGTAACCGCGATTTTTGGTGTGATCCTCTCAGTGCCAGCACTAAAGGTCAAAGGCAGCTACCTCGCCCTGATAACAATCGGGTTTGGAGAAATAGTGCGGATTCTAATGGTCAATTGGGTGCAGCTTACTAGAGGCCCCGCGGGCATAGTCGGTATCGAGGCGCCCAGAATCTTCGGTATCACCTTTGATGACCTGAATAAATACTACTATCTTATTTTGTTTTTTGTGATTATCGGTTTGCTATATCAAAAAATCCTTATTGAATCCAGAATTGGCCGGGCTTTCATCGCTATCCGGGAGGATGACACCGTTGCTGAACTAACTGGTATTAATATCACTGAGTTCAAGGTAAAGGCTTTTGTAATAGGCGCTGTTTATAGTTCTGTCGCTGGTGTTTTGTACGCAATGATGATCAGGTATGTAAGCCCAGACAGCTTCACTGGCAATGATTCCAGCATAATTCTCTGGACAGTGATAATTGGCGGCATTGGAACACTTGCCGGACCTGTAGTCGGTGCGATAGTTATGACAATTCTGCCTGAAGCACTCCGTGGGATCGGCAATATGCGCATGGTAATTTTTGGGATTGTGCTGTTGATCGTGATAATTAAATATCCTTCAGGACTGACTCCTTATTTTATCAAGTTTAAAGACTATATCTGGTCAACTATTACAAATAAAAAAACGCTTCCGGCGAGAAAGTGAGGTAAGAACGTGGCAATCCTGACATTGACGGATATTTCCAAAAAATTCGGCGGACTTGCTGCCGTATCCGACCTCAATCTTCAGGTCGAAGAAGATACCATATCTGCCCTGATTGGCCCGAACGGGGCTGGTAAAACAACCGTTTTCAATATGATTACCGGTGTATATCAAGTGACGAGCGGCAGCATCACATACGATGGCAACAACATATGCGGTCTGGCGCCACATAAAATTGTAGAGAAAGGCATAGCTCGAACTTATCAAAATATCCGATTATTCAAGAAAGCCAGCGCATTGGAAAATGTAATGACCGGTTTTCATTCAAGAACCAAGGCTGGTTTGTTTAACATTATCTATAATCGGAAAGCAATGCTGGCAGAGGATGCCAAGGTTAAGCGGGATAGTCTTGACATTCTTGATTATCTGGGTATTGCTGACATGCGTGACTACCAGGCACGTAACCTGCCATACGGCCATCAGAGATTACTTGAAATAGGCAGAGCGCTGGCTACCCAACCGAAGCTTCTGCTGCTAGACGAGCCGGCAGCCGGTATGAATGAAAAAGAAAAGATCTCTTTAATCGATACAATCCGAAGAATTCGTGGCGACTTCAAGCTTACAGTATTACTTGTTGAACATGACATGCAGCTCGTAATGAACATATCCGACAAGATCACCGTGCTGGATTTTGGCAAGTGGATCGCGGAAGGTACTCCAGAGTCGATTCAGAGAAACGATAAAGTAATTGATGCTTATCTTGGAAGGGGTGAAAAGCAAGGATGAATGAACGCAATGCAATATTGAAAATTGAAAACCTTGTTTCCTCTTACGGATTAATTAAAGCATTAAAAGGAATCTCAATGGAGGTTAGACAAGGCGAGCTGGTTTCATTGCTTGGATCAAACGGCGCCGGGAAATCGACTTTGCTTAAATCAATTATTGGGATGGTCCATATTGATTCGGGAAGCATAAAATACGAAGGTCAGGAACTAGTGGGCAAAAAAAGCCATCAAATTATTCCTTGCGGAATTTCATTGGTTCCTGAAGGACGCAAGATATTTGCTGATCAGACAGTTACCGAGAATTTGGAAATTGGTACTTTTTTCACAAAAAATAATAGAAAACGTAACAGTGAGATCTTATGCAATGTTTTCGAGGTGTTCCCACGACTCTACGAACGCAGAAACCAAATGGGAGGAACCCTTTCCGGCGGCGAACAACAAATGTTAGCGATTGGCAGGTCAATGATGTCAGATCCCAAATTGCTCTTGCTTGACGAACCGTCTATGGGACTTGCTCCAATAATTGTCGAGCAGGTGTTCCAGGTTTTGCAACGTGTTAAACAAACTAATGTTTCAATTCTGCTAGTTGAGCAAAACGCACGTATGGCGCTAAAGATTAGCGACCGGGCATACGTCCTTAATACAGGCGTTATAACAGCGGAAGACACAGGAGCCAATATGGCTGATAGCAGCGTTCTTCAGGAAGCTTATCTCGGCAAGAAACAATAAAAATAATTCTATTCAAACAATTAACGATGAAGTAAGACTGACCGATGAGTCAGGTTTTTCTTTAGAACAGTCTTAGAACAAAAAGGAGAACGAGATGAACCTCGAAAATGTCAAATTGAACCTGGATACGAAGCTAGTGCTGAATGTCGGGTTCCCTATGGGTAAAACAAATGCCCCCCGGGTTTACAATAAATTATTCAGTGTTCGTGACATGAATGCGATTATGCTGCCTGTCGAGATTCATAAAGGTGAGCTTAAAAGCTTTATGGAAGCAGTTCGGACATTGAATATTCGTTATTTATGCCCCACGATGCCGCATAAAGCTGACATTATTGAGTATCTAGACGATGTAGACGAGTATTCTCGCCTTTTCAAATCGGTAAACGCGATTAGAATAGACGATGAGGGAATATCACATGGAACAGGTATGGATGGCAAGGGCGCTGTCCGCGCGTTAACAGATGCCGGGGTGGAACTAGAGGGCCGTGAAGCTATGATGATCGGCGCCGGCAGCATCAGCGGCGTTATCGGCCTGGAATTGGCACGAAAAGGTGTTCGGAAATTGACACTGTTAAACCGAACCGTTGATAAAGCTGAAACAATCACTCGGATACTGAATGAGCATACTGATATGCAAGCAGACGCAATAGTTTCCAGCCCTGAAAATCTGGACAAGATTTCGAAAACGGCTGACGTTTTATTGCAAGCAACACCTCTAGGGATGGCTGGCTATGAGCACACTCATCCTTACCTGGATTTCATCAACCAGTTGCCGGATGACGCAACTGTTTTTGACGTTATTATCAATCCACCGGATACGCCGGTTATTGCTCGCGCCAAAGCTAGAAATCTGCAAACAGTGCCGGGCATGAACATGCTGGTTGGTCAGATGTCCGAAATTTTTAAGTTTCTTTTTGATGTTACGCTAACACGGGAAGACAAAGCTTCCTGCATAGATGAGCTTTGTTCTTACCTTGGATTAAAGATTTCCTGATTAGGAAAACTGTCAAATTCCCAAAATAACATGGAGGAGTCTAAATGCGACATAGTGAAAAAGAAATACTCGATGTGCTATCAAAAACATTGATAAAGAAAGGGATTAATGCCTCTGACGCGCAAGACTGCGCCCAACTCCTGCTGGAAAACAGCCTCGATGGCATATACTCGCATGGTGTTAACCGCTTTCCCCGTCTGGTGTCATACCTTGACAAAGGATACATCAAGCCGGATAAGAAGCCTGTGCTGGTGGAATCGCTGGGTGCGCTGGAAAAATGGGACGGTCAGCTGGGCATGGGCAACACAAATGCGAAGCTAATGATGGAAAGAACGATTGAGCTTGCTCATCAATACGGCATAGGCTGCGTTGCACTGCGGAACACGAACCACTGGATGCGCGGCGGTGCCTATGGCCTGCAAGCAGCAGATGCCGGCTGTATTGGCATTTGCTGGACGAATACACAGCCGAATATGCCTGCCTGGGGTGCTAAAGATCGTAGAATTGGCAATAATCCTTTGATTATGACTGTACCTAAACCGGATGGCCACATAATGGTTGATGGGGCTATGGCACAGTTTTCATATGGTGCAATTGAAGCTGCGAAAATTGCGGGCCGTGAGCTGCCAGTGCCTGGCGGGTATGACTCTAAGGGAAACCTGACGCGCGACCCGGCCGAAATCGAAAAAACCTGGCGTGTCCTCCCAATTGGATTCTGGAAAGGCTCGGGGTTCTCTATTGCCATGGATCTGATTGCGGCTTGCCTCTCTGACGGGAACACAACCTGCAAAGTTGGCCAATTGAGTGAGGATGAATATTCACTTTCACAGGTGTTCATAGCTCTCGATGTCACAAAGGCAACACCAGGATATGCTGACCTGGTCGCCGAAACAGTAGCCGACATACGGGCTTCAGAGCGCATTGACGAAGGGAGTCCGATCCTTTATCCGGGCGAAAAAGAGTACCAGACGCGTCTGGACAATCTTGCCAATGGTGTGCCGGTCGAGGATTCCGTATGGAAAACAATTTTGAGTTTACAGTGAAAGATTATAGAAAAACGAAATCAATGAGGTGATTAAAATGACAAGCATTTATCCTGGCTGCAAAATACTAGTTGAAGTTTGCGCTGAATGTAAGAAAGACGAAAAAATTCTGATTATTACAGATAATTACAGCATGGAAATTGGGATGGCCATGTGGGCTGCGACCGAGGGATACCCCAACAGAAGCATGATTCTGATGGATGACCGCACTGCCCATGCCGAGGAACCAGCTCCACTAGTAAGAGCGGCAATGATGGAAGCAGATGTTCTCTTCAATGCGACTAAGTTCTCGATCAACAATACACAAGCTCGCCAGCTCGCCTGCAAAAATGGCGCCAGAAGTTGTAACATGGCAGATTATTCACTCGAAATGCTGGAAGACAGCGGCCTGTTTACAGATTATGAAGAAGCCCGCCGCATGGTCGATCACGTAATAAGCCGTTTACCCGGCAAGGTCGCCCATGTCACAACACCAGGTGGTACTGATTACACCACCAACATTGAAGGCGCTGAAGTGTTCCCCCAATATGGACGCAGCTTGGTACCAGGGCAATCGTCTTCACCGCCTGATATCGAAGCAGCGGTTTACGGCCGTCCGGGCTACGGCGATGGCGTAATTGTGGCGGATGCTTCCATGACACACCCCGATCTTGGCATTGTCGAAGACGATCCTGTAACTATGAAGGTTAAGGACGGCACTGTGTACGAAATTACCGGTGGGAAAAACGCTGAAACACTTAACAAGATTCTCGCTCAATATGATGACAAGCGCGTTTATAATGTTGGCGAGATAGGCGTGGGTCTTAACAAAGCCTGCAAGCTTTCGGGCCGCATGTTGGAGGACGAGGGGATTTATCGCACTGTACACTTGGCGCTTGGCAGTAATGTCTGGATTGGCCCTGGCGACTGCGCCTTCCATCTCGATATGATGATGTGGAACCCTACCCTCACAATTGATGACAAAGCAGTATTAAAAGACGGCGAAATTGTCTGGGACTGAATTATTTGCTTGATCGTTGGATTAGGTTGTAAAGACGGAATTCAGATTAGTCAAAAGGGGATTGTTGACAAAAGAGAATAAGTGGCGCAGACGGAGCGATTTCGTTTGTACCACTTATTTTTGTTTATCATGAACAAGAAAAAAATCGCAAGTATTGGGTCTTTCGTATTGCACGTAAATGCCTATTATTATTATGTTAGCAGATAATGGAGTAGAGTAGTACGTATCCAATTATTATCATGCAGAATTAATTGAAAACATTGAGCGTCGGCCGTGTGGTTACGTTATCGCCTGACGCCAGGCTGAGAGTGTGTTAAGGTAAAGCTTTAGCGCTTATGATTACCATGAAGAACATTAAAAAATATATCTATGAAAAACATAGCTTATAACTTTAGCAACCCGAGCGAGGTAACGCAATGACCACAAATGTTTTCGACATTATCGGTCCGGTTATGATCGGTCCTTCAAGTTCGCATACGCGGGTGCTGTCAGGCTGGGTTTGATTGCCAGGGAAATACTGGGTTCACAGCCAATAAAGGCGATAATTAGTCTGCATGGTTCATTTGCAAAAACCGGCATTGGGCATGGTACCGATAAGGCTATCATTGGTGGTCTGCTTGGTTATGCACCTTCTGATCCGCGTATCCACTCAAGCCTGCAAACTGCTACCAAACTTAAACTGTATTACCAATTCAAGCATGTTGATTTAGGCGACGTACATCCAAACACTGTTTTGATTGAACTTTGGAGTGAGGATGGCAATAAAGCAATTGTACGCGGCTCTTCAATTGGCGGCGGTGCTGTACAAATTGAGTCGGTTAATGGCATGGAAGTTTCCTTCAGTGCGGAATACAGTACGCTAGTTATTCCCCATAAAGACGAGCCGGGTGTAATTGCTGCAGTTACCAGTATACTGGCTGAAAAAAGAGTTAATATTGCCCGGATGAAGATATTCCGTAAGAATCGCGGTGGTGTCGCCTACATGATTATAGAAACAGATCAGCCGATAACAGAGGAAACTAACAAGCTGATTGCAGATACTACTGGTGTTATCAGCTCATCAATAATCAAGGCGATTCAACATGATTGAGGAAAACTTTATGCTGGATTATACGAGCGTTTCCGACCTGGTCAAGTTGGCTGAACATAGCGGCATATCTATCGGTGAAATGGTATTGCACGACCAGGCGCGGCAGCAGGATCTACCTGTTGAGAAATTTATCGCGCTGATGTCTGAACGGTTGCAAATTATGCGTCAATCGGTCGAAACTGGTTTGCGCTCAGAAGAATTATCTATCAGTAGCCTTAGTGGCACTTCCGCAGCCAAGATGCACATAGCAAGTATTTCCTCCAAAACCATTTGTGGCCCGATTTTAAGTAAAATGTTGGCTAAAGCACTGGCAGTTGTGGAGGTCAATGCGCGAATGGGTCAGGTAGTCGCTGCTCCAACTGCAGGTTCTTGCGGCCTTTTGCCTGCTGTAATCCTAACCTTGGCAGTTGAGCTGCAGTTATCAGAAAAAGAGGCCATTCTGGGATTATTCACAGCCTCGGGTTTGGGACTTGTTGTCGCTAATTGCGCAACAGTGGCAGGGGCTGAAGGCGGCTGTCAGGCTGTATGCGGCAGTGCTGCAGCAATGGCTGCCGGAGCTGCGATTGCGATGATGGGTGGAAACCCGCGTCAGGTTGCAAATGCATTTGCTATTGCCTTGAAGAACAGCCTGGGCCTGATTTGCGATCCGGTTGGCGGTTTGGTCGAAGTCCCTTGTATTAAGCGCAATGCCATCTCTGTTGCCAACGCTATGGCTGCCAGTGATATGTCACTGGCGGGTATAGAAAGTGCAATCCCAGCTGACGAAGTAATAGCAGCAATGAAATCCATTGGCGACATGATGCCTATAGCTCTTAAAGAAACCTCTACCGGCGGTCTGGCCATGACGCCGACAGGGCAAAAGATAGCGGAAAAGATGGTGGAGATGGCGAGCAAACGCAGAAGATGAGTGGTGTTTGCTGTTTAAACAAAGTGATTAGCAACCTCTAATCTTTTAATTGCAAGCTTCTAGTTAGTACTAATGTTAGTTCAAAAAAATAGGGTGGCATACTCAAATGCTGCTTCATCTGTACAATGGTATTTCTTGTTCCGAAGCATGTTAGAATGCCTGTTGAATTAATCATCCGAATATCCACACCTCATATGAAAGGAAATTCCAATTAGAGTATCTGGTGACTATTAGATTTCATCAGATAGCAAGAGCAGAAATCATTTACTAACGCAACTGTAAAAGCGCGAGAGGCATATGAATTCAAAGGAACGTATTGACAGCATACTTGGCAATGAGGAACCCGATCGTCCCTGTCGGGGAAATGCACATTATGTCTCCCGTAGCTAGCGAAATTCTTGACGTGAAGCGATTACAGGCGAAGGCGGCTGGACGATCCGTACCATGATGGAGATGCTAGTTAATAACAACCGCGCCGAGTACATCGAACGGCTTTCAAAAGATACTTATGATGTATTCACCAAAAGCGGCTTGGACCTGATTTGCACTGAACTGGATCCTTCCGCCGATTTGTCGGCAAAAATCTATAAAGATGTTACAGCTGACAGTTGGGTAGAAGTGGACGCTGAAACAGGCGCCTGGGCGAAGTTTGTTTATAAAGAGAGTTCAGACACAGCACATGAAGTCGACTCACTCGAAAAGCAAGGAGAAGATTACGAGGCGATTGAGCAACATCTCGACACGATGGAAAAGCGTGGTTACGATCTGGATGACAGTATGTTCGATTCTACACGTTACATGGTTGAACACGCTGGCAAAACGATATGTTCTTTATGGCGA
This sequence comes from Clostridia bacterium, assembly GCA_040772685.1. Taxonomy (GTDB): domain Bacteria; phylum Bacillota; class Clostridia; order Saccharofermentanales; family UBA5734; genus JAXGXQ01. The sequence goes on from JAXGXQ010000002.1 coordinate 193,537, forward strand.
AAATCCCCAACCTCATACCCTCGGGACGCAGTTGGTACACTAAATTCATGGAGATGATGTATGTTGAACCTGAGCTGACAGAGCGGTTGTGCGATATCTATCTGCAATACGGTCTTGCCGTTGCTAAAAAGTACGCTGATCTCGGCCTGATTGCGTTATGATCGCAACGGATTGGGCTGGTGCGAATGGACCGTTGTTTTCACCGGACATGATTAGAAAATAAGACTGGTTCCACAGATAAAAACAATGTCAGAATACTGTCATTCCCGTGGATTGCTTGTGCTCAAGCATACTGACGGCAACATCATGCAATTTGTTGATGACTTTTTCTCTATGGGAATTGATGGCTATCAGAGTATTGAGCCATATGCTGGTATGGACATTGGTTTTATCAAGCAAAAATATGGTGACAAGGTTTTACTGATGGGCAATATTGACTGCGCCCGTACACTGCCTTTTGGCTCAAAGGAAGAAGTTGTCAAGGAAACTATCGAATGCATGAAGCAGGCATTCTCCTGGCGGTGGTCATATCGTTTCGATCAACACTATTGGTTATCCCACATCCGCGGATAATTTCTTAGCTATGGTAGAGACTGTGCACCGTTTTGGGCAATATCCACTTTCATTATAAACGGCGTCAAAATGTCACGATCTCCAGCTGGCTGGTTTCTTAGCTTCCGTACTGGCTGGTTTCAATTTTGCCAAACGCATTATCTGCAACTTCATTAAATACCAGCGATCATTCTTTAAAATGCGGACATCCAAAATTTTTCAAATGATGCCAAAAGTTGCGCTAATTTTGAAACCGCCGTTTCACCTGCTCAAAAGTACAAGAGGCTTACATTTTACTTGTGCTTTTTGACCATTAATATTGCGATTAGTAACTTAATTGGCGGCAATGACTGGACTCGAAAAAGTTTTCAGACGAAAAAGTATTATAAAGAAACAACGATAAACTGCACAACTCATCCCCGCTCAGTGTTGACACATTGACAGGTTTAGATCTCGGATTTACATTGATACTATAAGTAAAAGCAATTGATCTTAATATATTTAAATTGAATGCGTTATCCTTTAGCCTAAAGCCGTAGGATTTGCCAGACTTATGTGTTTCTTCATTCTCAACTCTGCAGTACACCGTCATGTCTGCTTTAATTACTTTATAGACTTAAGCCTTATCAGAACTCTTGCTCATCGGCAATTTTATTACGTAAAGAAGCTAACTAAAGACACTAGTATGGAGAGTGGTATAAATGAAAGATGTTCCACTATTAAAAGTTAAAGGTATATCAAAAGGATTTGGTGTTGTTCAAGCGTTGAGCAAGGTCGATTTCGAGTTAAGAAGCGGCGAAGTTCACGCTCTAATGGGTGAGAACGGAGCCGGCAAATCAACCTTAGCGAAGATTATCAGCGGCATTGAAATTCCAGACGAAGGTAACATTGAGCTTTGTGGCAAGCAAGTTACCATAGATAACCCAGCATTCGCGACTGACAATGGAATCTCAATTGTGATGCAGGAATTTAACTCGATGCCGCATCTTACGGTCTATGAAAATATCTTTATTGGCCACAAAGAAATATACAAACATGGGATAATCAATAAAAAAGAGGCAATTTCACGCACAGTCGACTTGCTTAAGCTGTTTGACATGCAAGGTCAAATCAGTCCGCATATGCTGCTATCAGGCTTATCTGTCGCGGAACAACAGATAGTGGAAATATTGAAGGCGGCTCGTACGATTCCCAAATCATAATAATGGACGAACCTACAGCCGCGCTAAGCAAAACAGAAGCGGACCGGTTGTTCAGAGTAATTACCAGCCTAAAAGCAAAAGGTGTTGCCTTTATCATTGTTTCGTACTGCTTCAAGGAAATATTTGAAATTTCAGACCGAATCACGGTTCTCCGCGATGGCAATTTGGTTGTCGAAGGAGACATATGAGTGAAATGACCGAGCAAAAGCTTGTACGGGCTATGGTAGGTCGCGAAATCAAAGAGTTTTTTGGTGAAAAACGAAATAAGGGGAGACAGATTTCTAAAACACCCGTATTGAGTGTAGAAGGCTTATACGATAATTACGATTTTCTCAAAAAATATTTCTGTTTAATGCATACGGTGGTGAGATTCTTGGTATCGCTGGCTTAATCGGCGCGGGTCGCACCTCTCTTGTTCGTAGTATTTTTGGTGCGGACAGTTACAGGCAAGGCAGCGTCAAAGTTAATGGCAAAAGCATCCAAAAGCACTCGCCGGAGAATGCAATCAAAAACGGCATGGTGTTGGCAACGGAAAACAGAAAGGAGGGAAGGGCCGGGCTTAGTCTTTCAGTTTTGGTCAACATCGCCTTCGCCAAAACGGCGACCAGACAAGGCTTTTGGCTGCCGCATCGCGCTGAAGCAAATGATTGTATTGAAATGATAAAAAACCTCAACATAAAGCTCGGTCATTACAGAAATCCAGCAGCTTAAGCGGTGGTAATCAGCAAAAAGTAGTTATTGCCAAGTGGCTTTTAACTGAGCCAAAAGTGATGATTCTGGACGAACCTACCCGGGGGATCGATATATCGGCAAAATCAGAGATTTACACGATTATTCAGAATTCGGCGCAACAAATGGTGTTGCAATAATTCGTGGTGTCCTCTGAGCTGCCTGAAATACTAGGAATTTGTGACAGGGTGCTAATTATGAAGGATGGCTCCCTTGTGGGCGATTTAAATGTTAAGGATGGCTTCACAGAAGAGCATGTAATGCAGTATGCTTCTTTTGCCGAGCGGCGGGTCAGTGAACTTTCAATCAAAAACAGGACTTAAGAACTATACAAAAATGCTATAACATGTGAATCAGGAGGATTCAATCCATGAGCAATCATACAGCTGACAATGTCGCACGGAACGGCGAAATCTGAAGTATTAGATCTGCCTACTTCAGTCAGAAATAAGCGTCGGCTTGGGAATGATCGCTTTCTTTGTCTTCATGAGCATCGCGTCTCTTTACTTCCCTGACAGCGCAAAACATGGCCAACATAATGTCGCAGATAGCGATTATAGCGATTTTGTCAATTGGTCAAACCTACGTCATGCTCACAGGCGGCATCGACCTGTCGACGGGTAATACGCTTGGCATCATCTCAATGTTACTTGCCTTAACCATGCGTGATACGGGTAGTATTTTTCTGGGTGTAGTGGTTTGTTTGCTCGGAGGAATTTTTATCGGACTGGTAAATGGACTTCTGGTTTCTTATGTAGGAATCCCCGCTTTTATTACGACTCTGGGCATGTCCATGATCACCAGAAGTGGGGACTATCTTGTTAGTGGTGGCCGCGCAGTCACGAGGCTGATTCCTGGCTTTGAAAAGCTCACAGTCTCAGGCTTCGGAATTTTCCCGATTTTACTATTTCGGCGTGGTGATTCTATGGAGTTTTGTAATGGCTTGGATACTGGCCAATACAAAACTAGGCCGTTACACCTACGCGATTGGTAGTAACGAAAACGCAACCTGCCTGGCAGTGTAAACGTGAAGAGATTCAAGAGCTACACCTACATCATTTCAGGCATCATGTTCGCCATTGGCGCCAATAATAATTGCCTCGCGTCTGGGGAGCAGACCCGAACTATGGTGATGGCTATGAAATGGATACTCCTTGGCAGCCGTAGTTATTGGAGGTACTGCGATGACCGCGGCAAAGGCACTTTGCTTGGCACAGGAATCGGTGTTATTTTTCTAGGCCTGATCAAAAACGGGCTAGATATCCTTGGGGTTTCACCCTATTGGCAGGGGTTGACTGTTGGCGTGATCATCATCCTCAAGCTTGTGATTGATAGAGCCGCTTCTCGAGAAAAGAAACGAAAAATTAGCTGATATTTCTTGGGGTTCATCCTCTTCATGAGGATCCAAATATAATAGGAGGTACTTCAAATGTCCAAGAGAAAGATCATTACTATTTGCCTAAGCCTTGTTTTGGTTTTAGCACTGCTTGCCGGCTGTGGTAGCACAGCAACAACAACAGCTGCTACAACTGCCGGAACAACTGCCGGTACCACTGCAGGGACAACAAAAGGGTCCGCAGCAGCTACGACAACAACCGCGCCTACAACAACTGCCGCAACAAAGAAGACAATCGCTTACATCACGCCTTCAACAACTGTTCCTTTTTGAACTGGACAGAAGAGGGTGTTAAGACTCAATGCGATACCTACGGCTGGGATATGATTACTTATGACTCTAAGGACAGTGCCACAACTCGGCTGACAAACGCTCAAAACGCGATTACTCGTAAAGTTGATGCAATCGTGATTTCGCCAACTGACTCCGCCTCATGCGTTTCAGTATTAGCAGAAGCCCAAGCCGCGAAAGTACCGGTTGTTATTTGCGACATTGGTACAAACTCTTGGTGAATATGTTTCTATGTAGCAACACCAAACTTTGATGGTGCCTATGAAGTTGGTAAATATGTAGCTAAGTATATCCAAGACACAAACGGCATTAGGTCCGGTAGCTGAAATAATCGTACCTTTGGCCAGATTGAATGGTCAAAACAGACAAGCCGGGTTTAAAAAGGCAATGGATGAAGTTGGCATCAAAATGACGACCACGCTTGAGAGCAAGAACTTTACCATTGACGAAGCTGTTTCTCAAACAAAGAATATTGTCACAGCTAACCCCGGACTAGTATGCCTTTGGGCACATCACTCCCAGGCTACCTTGGGAACAGTATCAGCTTTGAACGAACTAGGCCTGCAAGATAAGGTTTTGGTAGCGGCTTTTGACGGTGATCCAGATATCGTTGATTATCTGCAAAACGGCAAGGTTCTTGTTTGTGGTGCTCAGCAGCCAAAGAAAATGGGCCGTGAGTCTGTTACCGCTCTAAAAACACATTTTGATGGCGGCACACCCCAAAAAGAAATTCCTGTGCCGGTACTGTTACTCACCAAAGATAATGTCATGGCAAATCTTGACGCTATTGAAAAGGACGTCTGCGGACTTAAGTAACTCAAAACAGATATCTATGAAATAATTGTCAATAAGTAAAGTTGATAAGTCCGGGGTGTCACCCGACATCCCGGATAATTATTTTCCGGCAAGGAGACTTACCATGCTACCTAAAGTCAAAAAGATACTGATTTGAGCCAGCCTGTCTACCATGCTTGCCCTGCCTGGCCTACCTACGCTCCAACCAATGTAAATTATGAAGCCAGATACGCAACGCATGGTTTCACAGCTGAACGAATCGAAATGAACACGCACACAGGAACACATATGGATGCCCCGTTTCACTTTAGTGATGAGGGTGAGACGATCGAGAACATGGACATGAGTCTGTTTCAGGGACGAGCGGTTGCTGTTGATCTGCGAAACATACAATCGCAGGCAATTATGGCTGAGCACCTGAGCCACTTGCAGAACGTTTAAAGCAAAATGATATTGTTTTACTGTATACCGGCTGGGCTCAAAAGAGAGCCATGACCAAAGAATATCTTTATGAATGGCCATATGTTTGGCGAGGCTGCGCAATGGCTGGTGGATCATCAGGTCAAATGCGTTTGCATCGATGGTTTGAGTGTCGGCGGTTGGCCGGAGGGAACCTGCGTGCCCCCGCACGATGTTTTGCTAAGCAACTCGGTCGTTATTGTCGAAGAACTTTATATGGACGAAGAGCTGTTTTCTGAACCGGAATGGTTCTTGGTTTGCTATCCGCTAAAGCTTGTTGGTTTTGGTGGCTCACCTGTCAGAGTCGTTGCTTTCGCGTTTGAATAAAGAAGGTGTTAAGATGCGGTCGTCTTTGTGCTGACTTTTGCATTCCCACTGATTAACCATGATGCTGCTTTTGATTTGATCGCCGCCATCGGTTTTGAAGGCGTTGATGTTGGTTTGTTTGTTGACCGTTCTCATCTACAACCAGCAGACCAGTTTCAGAACATTCCGCTTCGTGCGCGGCTGAAATGCGAAAGAGAGCAGAGGACCGGGGATTAGTAGTTTCAGATGTGTTTTTGCAGTCAGATTTAGATTTTACCCGTTACGCAGTGAATCATCCTGAAGCCGGACGGCGAGTGCATGCACGTGAGCAATTTTTAAAAATGTGTTGAATACACCTGTATAACAGAATCCAAGCATATATCTTGATTACCGGGCATTACGTTTGATTCCGAACCGTTTGAAAAATCATTTGAGCGATGTATTGAAGAGAAATGCGTTTCAAGGCGGGTCAAAGAAGCAAATAAGGCAAATCTGAAGTACGGTGTTGAAGCTCACATAGACTCAATCATTGAAGAGCCGGGTATGGCGATTCGCCTAATGTGAAAGCAGTTCCGGAACTGGGGTTAACTCTAGATTACTCGCATTTTGTCAGGCTGGGGAAACCAGATACAGCTGGTGACGCATTAATCCCTTATGCTAATCATATGCATGGCGCGGTGCGGCCAAGGGAATTCTGCAGTCAAGTGTTGAGGAAAACGAAATAGATTTTGCACGTGTTGTTCAATTGCTTAAAGACCATCAATACGCGAAATGGATCTGCCTGGAATACTGTTGACTTCACATTGGGAAAACTGCAGCCGCAACGATAACATCTCCGAAACTGTCATTTTGCGCGACGTTTTACTCCAAGCTCTCAATAATTAAGAGTTAAAAATATGGTTCGGAGAAACCTCGTGAAGTGGCGTTTAAAGCAGCGGCTGAAATAGTAAACATCACGGTAACCAACATTTGTGGCGATGTCTGTAATCTCACTACGCAAATCAACTTTGAGCAAATCAAATGCTTTTTTCATGCGGTATGTGACTAGATATTCCGTCAGCTGTTTTTGCCGGTTTCCTTTTTTGAAAAGTACTCAGGTATGAGGGATTAGTGAAAATGGTTTTTGCTATTTGATCGAGACTCAATTCAGGTCATTAAAGCGTTGATCGATTTCAATCAGCGCTTTTTTTACTGTCGGATGGATTTGAATTGTCTCATAGGCCGCTTCAGCTTGTTCATGATAGCTTTAAGAAGATAGAGTACATTATCACGGAGTTCTTGAATCGAATCAGTAGAAATGGCGAAATTCCAATGAACCATTCAAAGAAAACTCTGGTAGTGAAAGGTTTTTGTGAGACAGATAGTTCTGAAAGACAGATAAAAATATTTATAGAAATGCTCTTAATATATTCTTCCGAACTCTATAGATTTCGCTCCCCTCTAAAAATATTTTCAACTGCAACAGCCTGCTTCCTCAAAAATGTCCAAGCATAAGGTCCGATAAAATGTTAATCGCACTAGCAGCTGGAATATGATCAATTTTATTTAATGTAGATGTGGTTTCTGGCTGGAACACCATAATCGCCTTCCGATTATAAAAGCGCTCCTTAATAAAATGGTTGGCATCCTTATACGATTTGGCGATCGCTGTAGCTGATGATTGAATGGATCCGGAGTACGATCGTAGGATTGATTTTCAAATGATGCCTGGATAATTGAATTATCTCCTGACAGTCATTAACCAGCGGTGTCAATCCGGCCTCATATTCTGCTTGGCTAATTTGCACGATCATAGCGATTGTTAAATCAAGCTCTGTCAGGGCATCGCAGACCCGGTTCCTATTGACTATTTCCAAGGCAATGTTGGCAAGTGCATTTAGGAAAAGGACTTGATCAGATGAGTCTGTATAGTAGCTATCTTCGGGTTCAACATTTATGACCATGACAATGAAACCGCCTGGTTGCCAGTGCTCATTCCATTGCTGCACCGCTTCAGAATATCTTGTTCGTTGTCCTTAACAAAGCCATTAATCAGGCGTCGAATATAATCAGACTTGATAGCCGCTTGACCACGGAATGCCTCGCTCATCAGACTAACATATTCTTGATTAAAGCTATCTTTTGTTATCACCGAATCGCGTGCTTGAATTAACGCTTCCTTTAATTCACTAGCGTCAATCGGTTTAGTTATATAATTTACAGCCTTTGCTCGCAGAGCTTTTTGGGCATATGTAAAAATCAGGATATCCGGTCAAAATTATTACTTGTATATTGGGATACTTTTCGGATATAAGCTGAGTAAGTTCCAACCCATTGATATGTGGTATATTAATATCAATTATCGCACTTGTGGATTATGAGTCTCGATTAATAGGATTGCTTCCTTACCATCGGCAGCTTCACAAACAACCTCAAGACCCAGTTCGTCCCAGTCAATCAACCGCTTGACCAGATCAAGAAGTAAAAATATTCATCATCAGCCAATAAAACTGAATTTTCATAAGCTAAGCCTACTTTCTTCTGGATTGTTTGGTATTAGCATTTCAACGCGAGTCCAATATCCGCTTTGATTCAACCTTCAATCCGTAAACATCACCAAAGCAAAGCTTAAGTCTTTTATCGATACTGGCCAGACCAAAAGCCCTTACGCTTTATACTTAGGGAAGGTTCCTGCTCTTCTTGGAATATAGTGTCGCTGATTTCAAATCCCTGGCCATTGTCGTAAATCGCGATAACAGCATTTTCACCTTGGCTAAAGCATCTTATTAATATTCGCCCTCTTCGGCTGATATGCTTCAAACCATGGTAAATAGAATTTTCTACAAGAGGTTGAATAGACAGCTTTACCATTTTAAGACCTGCCATTGCCTCGGGCATTAGTATACGGAAAGAAATTTTCCTTCATAACGGATAGACTGAATTTTGAGATAATTCTCTGTTATATCCAGTTCTTCAGCCAGTGTGACAAAACTTCTACTGCTGCTAAGAACGCCTTTATAAAAGCCAATGATCTTGACATGGTATATAAATCATCATTCCGGTCCAGTTGAGTAAGGGCGGAAACGCTTTCGAGTGAATTATAAAGAAAATGAGGATTGATTTGCGATTGCAATGCCTTAACTCAAGCTCACGTTTCTTGTTTTCTGAGCAGTAACCAATTCATCCATCAAACTGACTATTCGATCCAACATTTCGTCCATAGAATCCGCAAGCATGCCGATTTCATCTTTGCGATCAAATTTGGCGCGTACTTGCAAATCTTCTTGCCCATAGTGGTCATCATTTTTGCCAGATGACCAACCGATTTTGGTAACAGATTTTCGCATGACAAGGGTAAACAATATTTCCAGGATGATAATGACAGCTGCAATTATATAGATCAAGCTACTTATCTGACGCTTTTCCTGAATTAGTTCATCGTAAGGCAAAAAGGCGCTAACAACAATTTGATCGGTTAAGAATTGGGACATCAAGCAATGTATTCTTTGCCCAAATAGTGATAGTGCTTCAGGCCTTCAAATTTATTCTCAACATAGTCGTTAAAGCTTGCTTGTTTAAGGTAATTACTTACCTCACTTCGCTCAAAAGGCAACAAAATTCGCCCCGAGCTGCTGGTTATTACAATCTGAGCAGAACGGTTGAAGCCAATTTCATTATAAATTTGAGATAATTGTCCGGTGTTGGATACTCGTGCTCACCATGCCAATGATAGTTGCGGTATCTTCAAGGTCATAGATTAGCCGGGTAACGCTGAGAGTTTCGTCTGCTTGTTGTTGGTGATGACAGAATTAAGTTCATTTGCGTTGGTCCAAAGAAATTTTTGTTCAGAATTTTTGATCTGCTTCATGATTTGGTCATCAAGCGGCCGGCCGCTTGTGGTTTCCAGCAACCCTTTCTGGTCGAGGAAGAGCAAGTGCCCACCATCATTAAAGATTCCTAGCGAGTATATGTTGGGGTCAGTAGAGATTTCTTTGACGAGTGAGGATATGCGATAACTTAAAATTGTGTAGACATCAAATATGCTGGCAGAATGATTCTTCGATTTGGGATCTTTCAAAAATTGTTGTATAGTTAAGCTTTTAACTAGGTGGGATGTTCTTTCTTCAAGATTGTCATTCAACTTGTCAAAATAGTCTGAAACTTCCGTGAGGTTAGTTTCTGTCAAGCGGATAGCTTTGCCGATTACTAACTTGTGCGCTAATGATTCGGCAAAAAAGAACATGGTAACGATCAGGATCGAGATAAGGATGCCTGTAAAGTATTGAATTTTTTGCGCAATTGTCAGGTTATTAAAATACTTGGCAAATCTCTTCAAGTTTTTCTCCCTTTCAATATTTAGGCGCTATGTCATTCACTTCCAGACCGTAGGAATTAGTCCGGTTGGTGTAGGCCACCAGGAAACTATCAGATTGATCCGGGTAATAATATACTGTTGCCTCTTTATAGGATGCATAAGGAATATCCATCTTGTTATTCTGCGGTACCTTTTCCCCAGCTAGAATCCTGAGTGCGATATCTACGCTTTCTGCCACAATATATGGCGGTTGCCCAACAGCAAAGCCAATAACACCATCATTTTGCATATGGCGAAAGAATCCGTTAGACATTTCACCTGTCATGGGAATTTTTTGCGGAGAAAGACCGTGAGATATTAACGCCTCATAGATAGCACTTTCGCCGCCGCCTTCGTTTAGAATTCCATCAATGGCAACTCCATCGAAACTCGACAGCATTTGCCGCATCAATGTTGCTGTTGCTTCATTGTCCCATTTACCATCACCCTGATCTAGGACATGAATATCTGGATAGTTTTTCAAAACAGAATCAATTCCGATTCCCCGGTCTCTACTTACAGAAGTGCCAGTGATCCCGTTGATTCGCAAAACATTACCCTTTCCTTCCATAGTTTCGACAAGCCACTGGGCCAATAGGCGGCCATATTCAACTTGATCTGTATTTACACAGTACACTTTTTCGCAATCAACAGTATTATCGAAAGTAACAACAACGATACCTTGAGCAGTCGCCTCCGTTAAAACTTCAACCAACGAGGTTGGGGAAGCGGCATTAACAATTATCGCATCATAACCACTTTTAATCAGATACTTAATCTCATTGATCTGGGCAAGGGAATCATTACCGCTACTGGTTGCATATGCTGAAGCCAGGATACCTTCTTCGATAAGCTTCTTAGTATAAGCTTCAAAAATTTTCACCGTTTCGGCTCGCCAGTGATTACCAATATAAGAATTGCTGAACGCGATGCGATAACCAATAGGATTTTTTGGCGCAGCTGGAGATGTAGTTGATGTTTTAGAACTGGGATAGTTCATTGGGGTTGGACTTGCAACGCCAAACGAAAAATCACTGGTAAGCGAAGTGTCGGAGCAGCCTGCCAAAGCCAGTGCTAAAATTAGACTGACAACCATGATTAGCTTAAACACCTGCTCTCGTGCAGTACGATGTTGCTTTGCCATGGAATTATACTCTCTTAATTAAGTGAGCTTATTTGTTATAGCAATTATAACACGAGAGATTAATTTGTAATATTTGCGATAATCACATAGTGGTAAAACGCGTACTAATTTCAATTGAGACAGAAAATCTGTAAGGGTTTAATATTGTACTCTCATTAAATCCTGAACCTCATTGGTTTGCATTGAAGCATTGAGTCTTGATGTCATCATTTAGCCCAAACTGTCATGAATTTGTGCTTCATCTAAAAAGCTCTTTGATCTGCTCTTCTTGATTAATTTCTCCTAGTATTATGATATTGCGCTGTCAAGCGCTGGTTTAGCCTGTTGCTTGATATAATGCACGCAGACGCTGTGGACTGGTACGCTCTCCTACCGCTTGACGGTTTTTTCAAGGCTCCAGCCACAGCTTTTTGCCTAATTGGTGATGAGTCAGATACCGCTCGACGGTTTATATAGAACTAGGATCGGGTAGCAAAAAGTCTGTGGAATATTCAGCGTACTTTTTTCAAAGGATGGAAAATCCATGATCTATGTAGGTATTGATGTCGCCAAGGCTAAACACGACTGTTGTATCCTTAGCAGTGATGGCAGCGCCCTTCGGGAACCATTCACGTTCGCAAACGATCAGGGTGGGTTCGACTTGTTAATGGCACCAGTATCTTACCAAATTCAGGAGCTCAAGACACTAACACGCCAGTCTGCGTTTGGTTGCCCGGCAAACCAAGCTCAAGGTCAGTATCTCCAGGCTGGTGGACATACTTTTCCCTGAGTTGCCATCTATCTGCTGCTTCGTCACTCAAGCTTCTATAAAGGCGGCCGTGCTGCTCGAACTCCTCTAGTGCCCGCGAGATCGCAGCCTGCCGTATTGATCGGCTGACGAATCTTCTTCGAAAGTCTTCCAAAGGGCGCTATGGCGGTGAGAAAGCCCTTCAAATTAAAGCTTTGGCTAAAAGTTCAATCGGATCCTCAAGCCCCGCTACTGCATTAGAACTGCAGTTCACTCTGCAACAGCTCAACTTCATACAGCAACAAATTGCTCGCCTTGACAAAGAAATCCGGGACGCCGTTTTGTCTACTAAAACTCCGCTGCTTTCCATTCCCGGCATTGGTCCAACTCTCGCTGCTATTATTCTTGCCGAGATCGGCGACATCCAGAACTTCAGTTCGCCTGACAAGCTTCAAGCCTTTGCAGGGCTTGATCCTTCGACCTACCAATCTGGCAAGTTCAAGGCCGATAAGACGCCAATGGTCAAACATGGCTCGACTTACTTGCGCTGGGCATTGATGCAGGCAGCACGTTTAGCCGCCTTGAACTGTGAGACCTTCCGTCGTTATCTTGAGTTAAAACGTGCCCAAGGGAAACACTACTTTGTTGCCCTTGGCCATACAGCTAAAAAACTCATACGCGTCATATTTCACATTCTGAATACCAACGAGGTCTTTGTTCCTCAGACGTAACTGAGTTCACCTTTCGATCGTCGAGGCTTGTTCCAGATGGATCAGGCCTTTTCAGCATGCATTATTGTCAAGGTTCACTGCATCTAGCGACTACGCTACTTTTTCTCATTTAGAGCTTGACTTCATATAGTCAGTCTAGATAAATCTGTGTGATACAAAACGTCATAACGGAGACGATCAGCAGATATGGGATTATTGACATAATTATCCTTAAAAGTATTCCAGTTATCCGAAAGCTTTTTGGGACACAAAACCAGAACTGAGCGGTTTTTATTTTCGTAGTATTTAATTACTGAAAGTGCAGTGAACGTTTTGCCAAGCCCTACGCTGTCGGCAAGAATGCATCCATTAAAAGACTTCGAGCTTATTAATGATAGCCAAAGCCGCATCTTTTCTGGAAAGTATAGAGCATATTCCAAATTTTGCCTTCTTTAAAGCCAGTAGCTTCATTTGGCAAAACATCCTCAGAAATATCCTCGAGAAATTCGTTGAAAATATTGTATATGGCTATGTAATAGATAAATCTTGGTGAATTTTCATTATAAGCCGCAGTGATACCTTCAATGACCTGTTCAGTAACATCCTGCATAAGGGTCTTGTCATTCCAGATTTGATTAAACATGCGAACGTATTCGTTCGAAAGTGGCGCAAACATCTTATTGACAGGATTGATAATGTTGTTGCCGCGCTCACAACCTATATCCGCAGTAGTAAACCCATACAGAGGCATGTAAGTTATTGACTCAGTACCGGTGATATTCATAAAACCGCTTATATTTCCACCAGTCAAATTTGAACGAAACTTAACTTTCTTACGTATCCAATCGGCACATTCACGAGCGATTGCTTTCTGTGTCAGTTCGTTGCGAAGTTTTACTTCAAACTCCGTGCCGTAAAGAGATCGCTCACGGTCAAGGCGAGGTATATAGAATTCTCTCTTTTCTTTTGGTGCTTTTTCTTGCAAGAATGTCGGTGAAGTGAAAATAAAACGTAACTCATCAATACCGTCAAGTTGTTCCTTTAAAGCTTGGTAAGCATATATGGAGAAACATGCCGCCGCAATCGCCAGATTGTCACCTTTTTTAATTGTTACAGCTAAGTCATCTTTTAAAGTTTTGCCTACGTTATCAAGTATTTCGGGCATTTGCATAATGTGAGCTCCTAAGTAACTGACTTTAACTGCTTAAATATTTTAAACACAATTTACATAAAGATTAATGACGAGCTAATGAGAGCTAATACACGATTTGCACATAGAGTAGTCGAATTTCAAATATCTTAATTATCACTAAATTGAAAAATTATAGCAAATTATAATATTTACAATATGGTTACTATAAATAAATTTGAATCAATTTTATATCTTAGACAGCTCATCTTTGAACGCCGGTTTGTTAGCATATTCGGTAGCCAGCTTATGTTTGACTTCTGTTGCCTGTTGATGCCCGCCAAGCTCTATTAGTTGCCGTATAATGGCACATACACTTTGGTAATCTTTCCTGTTACGTGCTCCGACAGCACTTAGCTCAATATACTGAGCAAATAGAGTGTATACCACTTCTGAAAACTCCGGAAGCAGTTGATCATAAAAAACTACTATCATTGAGGGCCTTGACTTAATATGAGTGAGGAGTTTCTGTTTTTCTCCTTCTTCGATTAGAACAAGCGGGTAGATGCTATTCCTTTTGTTTTCCAGTAGTAAAAAAATTTCAGGGTATATAGAACTCCATTCTTGGCTGTTGTAAGTGTTTTTCAGTTCCTTATAATATTCAAAATTATCATCAAGAATAAATTCCATGGCTAACCCGCGCATATCTTCAAGTCTGCCTGAACGCTGAAATGCCTGGTAACGGTATTTCTTCCACTGATTTACTTGTCCACGAAATTCTTGATCTTCTTTTTCGCCATCAAGCGTCAGGTTAACTACCGCATTGTAATCTTTAGCTGCCATAGCGTTTTCTATAGCCATTTTTCTAAATTCAGGATATTGTAAATTCTGTTCAATAAAATCCAGCGCCTTTTTTCGCCCATCAAAATGTTCAATTATCTTATACCTAATGAGATTAATTCTTTCCGTCAGGTAGCTATTGCTCCAAGAATCCTCATTGTGGTTATTTTTAAGTGCTTCGAAATGCTTTTCTAATACATTTCGCAAAACTAAAGTATCGGCCAACTTTGAGCAACATTCCAAAAACTCCAGTTTCCAATCAGTCCAACCTTCGTATCGCGTGTGCGACGCTTCTTCTAGCAATAAATGAAAAATACTGGCTTTCTCCGGTTGGCTTAAGAATTTACTCGCAACTATTTCATGGATGAGTGCCAGGCTTTCTTCAATTTCGCCGCCGATATATCCGGAGGAATCGTCTGCATTTTCAAGTAGTGACATCATTTCCCTGATTACACAAAGGGAGAGGTGTAA
Organism: Clostridia bacterium; assembly: GCA_040772685.1. Lineage (GTDB taxonomy): Bacteria > Bacillota > Clostridia > Saccharofermentanales > UBA5734 > JAXGXQ01. The sequence continues at coordinate 208,621 of JAXGXQ010000002.1, forward strand.
AGCTTGAATAAAATCGTTTTTGGCTAAAGCAATACGGGCTCTATCCAATACCAATCCCGTTCCTTTGATTGCTGCCCAGACATCATTGTATGCAATATATCCACGACTGCTTGAATTATTTCTGATATAGGTGCGGATAAGGTTTTCAGATTGGGAAATTTCGTCCTCAGCGGTTCCTTCGTTAAAATGCAATTTTAATAATTGCTCGATTTCTTCGTTATCACTTGCGATTGCCAGGATAAATTCAATAAGTTCAGATTTTGTCCTCTGCAAAAGCAATTCTTTCATATCAGGCTCTTCTATTTGGCTGTAAGCTGGATAAACTGTATTCAAATTATTGGTAACTTCATTATTCTTTGCATCACGTATAGCGAAGAAAGCGGACACCTGATGTTTGCAGTATTCGCCTCGATCATAAGGGCAATCACATTGGCTCGCTGTTATCGCTTCCTGATCATCGAGCTCAACTTCTACTTTATACAAATTACTGCCTTCCACCGTTACCACATAAAAATTTTTCTCGACTTCTTTCACTGAAATCACACAGTTATTTACGTAATAATCATAGCCTCTGGCAACAATTACATTATTAATCTGCTTTTCGAAATTCTGGAGATTCATACCGCTCCTTTTTCCCAACGCGTACACCATAGCTGATTTGTTTTGATTATAGTTGCCTCCATGGGTTTTGACCATGTTTACGACAATAATGAAGGCGCCTATAATTAAGGAAAATCATCTGTTGATCAAAGTAATAACAAGGAGCACCCTCATGCAAACCCTCATCAACAACTTCATCGCCCACGCCGAGCAAAGCAACTTCTTTCTTCTTGCTACTGAGCTGCGTCAGGGTGGGGAAGTGGTTGCTGAATGGAACAGGTTCGCGGCTAAGCCGAGGTTTGAATCGTATTCCACCTCAAAAACCTTTGCGGCTGTGGGGGCGGGCATCGCTATAGACGAAGGCCTGATAACTCTGGACGAGTGTGTCAGCGCCAGCTTTCCGGAGGCGACCTACGACATAACCAGTGAAAACGCCCTTAACATAACTGTCCGGGATCTGCTGACGATGTCCTCAGGTGTGAGCAATACGATGTTCTGGCGCGATGGTTATGAGCGCAAGCATGAGCGGGACTGGATTCGTTTTTTCTATAAGAACGGAAAATTCGATCATAAGCCGGGAACTGTGTTCTTGTACAACAACGTCAATTCCTACATGCTTGGCTGTCTGATCGAGAAAAAATCCGGCCAGAACCTGCGGGAATATCTCAGATACCGTCTCTTTGAACCATTGGAGATTCACAATGTGGAGTGGACCAGCTGTCCGCTTGGCCACACAGTTGTTGCTAATTCGCTGGCGATCAGCGTTGACGAAATGGGACGCTTTGGCCAGCTGCTGGCCAATGGCGGCGAATTCAACGGTAAACGCCTTGTCTCAGAATCGTTTGTCAAAGAGATGCTGACTGCACAGATCGAGACGAACGAATATCTTCCCGGCGAACCGCCGACCATAGCCGGTTACGGTTATCAAATCTGGCTGGATAGCAAGAATAACGCGGCTTTTATGTGGGGGATTTTTGGCCAGTATTGTATTGTCCTGCCCGAAAAGAATACTGTAATTTCAATCCAGGCGCTGCAACAAGATGACGGCGGCTCAAATGGTAATTACAGTAAGATCTCAACATTGCGGCAGATGATTTGGGCAGACCTTGTGACGCGGATTTAACATCTGGCTCTGGCTTTTCTAAAGTTTTCCGAAGCTTTCAGAAGTTTTTCAAAGCTTTGCAGCCTGCTGGTCACTGGTTTTGTTCCAGGCGTACAGCTCCTCGGTGGCCAGGGCTATTTTAGTTACAACATTCTTAATATTTTTCGGATAGATATAGTAAGTGTCCTCCAGCGTCGACAGCTCGACGCAATCACCGCGGTGGTCGTAATCGTATTCAATGTGGCAGGAATACATGCTGGCCGGCGTTTTATGCAATTGCAAGAGGCCGGTCGGCAGATCCGCTTCCAGAGTAAAACCGTTTTGATTGTGCGTAAGGCGACCTGTTCCCAAATGAATAAAGCGGCGCGCGTTCGGCAGCGAATCAATATCGACCTCATCGTGGATAAAGTAGGTGCCGTTTTCTATTTGTCTACGGACCTCAGCCCGTTGAAATTCGTACCAATCCGGCACATGCGAAAACTCAGTCTCGCCGTTTTCGGCGCGTAGCTCTCCGAACTCCGACAGCGTCCAGCTCTTGCTGCAGTTTTCACACCAAAGACGAACTCCGGCGGAGGCCATTTTATGTTCGACACGACAGGCAGGGCATTGGTATAAAACCTTATGCAGCCCTTTGGCATTTTCCGGGTGGTCGATGCGAATACCATTTTCCTTTTGCCATTTATATTCATCGTAAACAAAAGCCGCACGTATCCTTTCGTTGATTTCAGCAACAGGCAGCTTTCGGACTTCTTCGGCTGTGAGGATTTTGCTGAAATCAGCCGCCAGAGGCAGCTTGCGCTTACTCAGGTTCCAGCAGGGAGAGCTCAAATAGTTGCCATGCATATTCAGCATCGCGACCGGCACACCCAGTAAACGTGCCACTTTTCCAAGGGAGTCAGGCAAAACTACAGTTGTGCCGGCAAGGGAATAGCGGGCTTCGGGATAAAGGACAAGGATGTCGCCGTTATCGATCACACGTTTCAAATGCCGAATCATGGTCAGGTCGTGCGTGAATTTGCGCTTGCAGATACCACCGGCATTACGCAAAAGCCATTCCCGCCCTAAAAAACCGTCGATCGCGACCACATAATTTGCCCGATGGGGAAATATGGCTGCCGTTGTAACTTTGAAATCTATAAAGGCGTGGTGGGTGCAGAGAAGAAGGTAAGGCGGCTTTAAATCAGCAACGTCTGTGCGCCGGATTCGCAGACGGCGTGCCCATACGTCAGGATAGCTGGCAAGCCAGGTGACAATACGTAGAAACCACCGCTGGCGAATCGGGGGTTTCTGCAGGTCAAACCGGACAACGTGACTGTTAGCCATTTATTTCCTCTCAAAATTACGTATTATTCTTTGCCTGAATCTACGATTTGCTTATGAAGCTGAATGTACAATTTCGGCATACGTTCAAATGCCTGGATCCGCACCGGTTTTAACTTAAAAGCCATGCCCATGCCAAGATTGAAAACTTGCTTTCCCAGGTCCTTTTGCGGGAAGTCATACAACCTGTGTTTCTTCATAAGGAAAATCATTGATATCTACGACTTCGATTGTGTGGGGATATTCATCTATAAATACTTCAAGCATCCGTGATAAATTGCCATCTTGCTGAATCTCATCCGTCAGCAGGACCGTTCTCAAATTTGTTGCTTTAGAAACTGGATTTGCTGCTTGAGATGTGGGGATTTGGCTTGGCAAGAAGCGAGGGGATTTAGTAGCTGGCAGAGGCATGAATTTGCGTTCCACTGGGGATCTGTTGCGGCAGGCATTGACAAAATCATTCATGAAAAACCGCATACTGGACCGATGCGACTTTTTCAGCATGTCCATATTATCTGCTGTCCGGCCTTCAATATATAACATGCCAAGGTCTTCGCTCGTGCCGCGAAGATATTCCTCCGCCAAGTAATCGTAATAATGGAAGCAAGTCATCATACTGGTGGCATATTTCCCCTTGAAAATCGTATTGCGGCCGGCTTCTTTGATTAATTGGAACAAACGGATCAACTGCCAGGGAACCAGCATCGTGTAGACTGGTGTATTCCAGATAACCGCGTCAGACCACTCGATATCAGCGATGGCGGAATTCAGCCAGGCTTGCTCAAAGTTGATTTTTGACAAGGCTTCGCCAGCCTGCAGAACCTTAAACTCAATGTCTTTTTGCTGACCCAACATATAAAGACTGTGCTGCAGGGTTAAACTGAATTCACCTTTGGGGCTGCCATTTACAACAAGAATTTTAATGGTTTTGTTCATTGCCGCTTGCCTCACTTTATTTTTATTGAATTTTCGAACCGGATCATTGATTTTATTAGCAACTTTGAATAAGTTGTTATTGAAATATTTTAGTGATGCTACAAGGTTGATCGGCAACTAATGTTAAAATCAGCATATACTATATTGGCCTTTGGTGGAACACATTATTCCAGGAGGAATGTGCCATGTATTGTTCAAATTGTGGAGCGCAATTATCGGAAAGCACAAGATTTTGTCCAGCTTGCGGCAACGAAATAAAACACGAGTCTCAAGTGTCACAGACTACAGGTCTGCGCGGATTTTCGCCTCGCATCAACGACCTGGCCTTTGCCAAATATGTTAAGAACAGCAACCGCTGGGCGGCGATATTCTCCATGATACTTGCTGTAGCTGCATTGATTGGCTTTTACATCTACGGCGAGGTCAGCTCAGAAATGGATAACCCAGGAGCGCTTTACATTGGGTTCGGGATTGGCGGTATGTTTCTGCTGATCGCGTTGTTTCAGATATTAGGCAGGAAGCGAAGTAAGACCTGGGATGGTACGGTGGAGGACAAGAAGATCAAGAAGAAAACCAAAAGGCACGATTATGGCAACGATAACGTTCAATATGACGACTATCTGGAATATTCCGTTATCATCCGAAGCGATAAGGGGAAAAGGCACACCATCAAATCTGAAGACAGCGATACCCTGTATAACTACTATCAGATCGGCGATCGGGTGCGGCATCATGCGGGTTTGAATTCATACGAAAAGTATGACAAGACCGGTGATAGGTTCATTCCCTGTAACGCCTGCGGGACATTGTGCGACATCCAGGATGATTATTGCTTCCGCTGCAAATGCCCGTTGCTCAAATAATTGAACCCTTTTCGAAATTGCTTAATGAGGAAATAGAATCTCTGCTGCCCCCCAGAAAATAATCAGCAATCCAACTGCTATAGACAATATTACCGACACTGATCTGTCTTTGTTTTTAAAAAACGAAATGATTCCTAAAACGAAGCCGATTACTCCGAATACAGCAATAAATGGTGATGGAAATGGGATCCTGATTCCAATATTAAATGCCTTTAATCCCATTAATGCGATAAAAAGCAATGCAAGTAAAGACGCCCACTTGCCAATCCTTGTTTTAGATATAATTCGAATCTTCATAATTCCGAATTCCCTTCTTTAATCCTTATTTTGTTCTTCAGAGCCTTCATCGCGCGCGACCTTTTGTTTACTTGTTCTCTCGTTCAACGGCTTGCAATGCTTCTTTTTTACTGCCAGTAGTGGATCGAATTGAGAAAGCAATATTCACGATATGATCCGATATTCTTTGCATTGCATACAGAACGGAATAGGTGCTTTTTGATACTTCAACAGGATACATTCCAGAGTTTAGCCGAATGACATGTTCGTCACGTGTAGCGGTTATCAGTTTTTTAATTTCCTTGTGAAGATCTGACATTTTATTAAAATTTTCTGTATTTTGATGTTTGAAGGCATCAAATCCGAAGTCGAAAAGTTCAGATAGGAGGTTGTAGATTGTATCAAGCTCAGCTTTTGTCTGATCTAAAAACTTAACTTCATTTTTTTTCATATACTTGGTTTCTTTAGCCAAAAGAACCGCATAATCGCCCAGCCGCTCAACATCATTGGTAACATGATGCAATCCGCCGATCAGTTTTTCATCTTTTGCCGATTTAGTAGCTGATGAAATTTTGATATAAAAGCTTGTGAGCTTCTCTGTCAGGAAATCAATCCGATATTCAATATCATCTATTTTTTTGCGCTCACTCAAATCTTCGTTGATCAACGAGGTAAAAGAACGATCAAGGTTCTCCTTGGCAAGGATCATCATATCGAGCAGTTCCTTCAGTGCCTGTTCAATAGCAACCGCCGGAGTTTTCAAAAAACGCTCATCAATATACGACAATTCTTCTAACTTCAGTTGTTTATCTACCACTAACCGTGTTACCAGATTGACTAATGGATCGAGAAACACAAGCAATATCAGTGTGTAGAGGGAATTATAAATTAAGTTGTATGATGCAAGGCTAAACTGAGGTCTTCCGGGGAAGAGACTCTCAAATATATTGACGATTGGTGTTTGGAAAATAATCAAAATAATCGTAAATACTGTCGCTCCAATTACACTGGTAATCAGATGAAATAATGCAATTCGTTTTCCTTTGGCGTTGGTGGTCAATGATGCCATAATACCGTCGCTGCAGGTTCCAATATTTGCTCCCATAATTAAGAAAAACGACTGATCAATATTGTTGATAACTCCTGTAGCCAGGAAAGCAATAAAAACACCAGTTGCTGCCGTAGATGACTGTATGATGGCTGTAAAGAGAATGCCCAGTATCACCAGCAGGAAAGGATTATGCATTGTTTCATACTGGAAAACTTTTGACAGCTCAATGCTCAGCGTTGATTCGGGTCCGCCTATGGCGAATTCCATAACTTCCATACCAATGAAAAGCATTCCGAATCCTATTAAGAAGGGTGCAATTCTATTCAGGATTTCGTTGCTGGTTGTGAAAATAATCATGACACCGACAAACGCTAATGACGCAAAAACATAGCTGATGCTAAAATCACCTTTGCTGATGCCTGAAAGAGCAAATATAAATGCAGTGAAAGTTGTACCTACTTTTGCGCCTAAGATAAACCCTGCGCCTTGTTTGACTGTCACAATGTTAGCATGAGCAAGTCCAACTGTCATAATCGAAGTGGCCGAAGAAGATTGGACAAGCACGGTGGTTCCGATTCCTATTCCGTAATTGACAACTCTGTTTCTGTCCAGTCTTTTGAAGAGATTTCGTACTCCTGTCCCTGCGCTTTGCTCCAAACCAGAGCTCATCTGCTTCATGCCGAACATAAATACAGCGACTCCACCTAGCATAAGCAGTACATCCATAAATATTTCCATTATTATCTCCTGTTATTTAGGATTTGTTGTTTTAGCTTATCCTGATATGTCTGGCGATGCAAACGATATTGCTTTGGCCAAAGTGATAGCTGCTTACAGTATAATCATCTGTTCGGAGCCATCGGTATTTATGTTTGGCTGATATGCGCCTTTGCCGAGCCCGTTCTTTTTGCTGTTTTCAAAAAACTGAACTAAATACAGCTGATGCGCTGCTGTAAAAATCGTCAATTTACCGCATAAACAAAAAAGTCCGAAAACTGCTGTTAATGGACAGCTTTCGGACAAGTTGTGGCGGAGAGAGAGGGATTTGAACCCTCGGTACGCTCACACGTACGCCGCATTTCGAGTGCGGTGCCTTCAGCCGCTCGACCATCTCTCCGTATCTTTCAAGAACCCAATTATAGATTAGCGCTTCGGAGGCGTCAAGAATCGCTGACTATTGACAGAATCGCGCTTTTATACTTTTGTTTCAATGCGTTATCACTTCAGGCATTTCGTGCCAATAAGTCTTGATGTCTCTTTAACAGCATTCTAGCCGAAATGCCGTTTGCCGCCTCTGAGCGCAAATTCCAGAAATACTGCGCTTTGTTTGCTGCCTGCGGGGTCGAGCAGGAGCAGAACCTGACCGCCGGTCGCTGCCAGACGCAGGGCTTCTTCGGGCAGACGGTGTGGACGGCGTGGGTCGGCCGGGCTGATACCTTTGAGATTATCTGCCGGATCCGGCTTTGGGTAGCCAATCTGGTCAGGTTCGAGCACCAGGCTGCGGTACATTGCGGTGTCCGGCCAACGGTGACTGTGGGTGACGGTGAATTTGGGGAACCGGATCAGCAACGTATCGCGGTTTTGTTCACTTGCGCTTTGAATATAGTTACGAAATCGCAGGAAGAAACGTGCGTACTCAGGGTTGCCGCTGAAGTGCGAGCCGATGGTTGCTTCCCGCAGCCAGGTTTCGAAGCGGCTGCATTCCTTGGGGCGAATCATCTCCCATATAGGCTGACCGTCTTCAGGTCCGCCGCAACGGTCATAAATAATCTGACAATACTGGTCAAAAACTGCCGGTGCCAGTTTCTCCTGCTGTAGGAACCGGCTAAGCAGAACTGCCTGCTCCTTGGGTTCTGCCTGCAGCAGAGATTCTTCAAATAAGAGAGCGCTGTCGGTGTACAACTCGGCATTGCTGTTGCGAAACAACTGAGAGCAAAGAGTTGCGCCAAATGGCAGCTTCGGATCAATGTGGTAATAATTAATAAACTCGCTTAATGATAAACGTTGGTCAAGCACACGGCGACAGGTGCGGTTGATTAAGGAGCGCGAAGTTAAAGGCAGTAGATCCTGCAGAATAGGGTCGTGCCGAATACCGCGAATTTGCAAAATACGCCAGACAGAATCCACGGCAGCCGCGACTAGCGGGTGGGGGTAGTGGCGCTGGAAAGTAACATAGCCTACGCGAAGCAATGAAATGCAGGCGCGTTCGCGCAAAACGGTGTTGAGTCGGTTTGTAAATTCACTGCGCTGTTCTTGCTTAGCTAATAGTGGAAACACCAGCATTAGTTTGCGTGAAGGCAAAACCTGCGCCCAGGCCAACAATTTTGCCTGACTGGCAGGCCGCATTACTTCAACAGCCAGTTGTTCCAACGCATCTGGCTCAGCAACTGATTCCAATTCTTCAGGATACGGCAACTGTTGCCGGACATCCTTAAGAACTGTCGCCAGCCGTTCTGTCGGTTTTTGATTACTGGAAATCATTGTTGCCGCGCAGGGCCTGCGGTAAGGCATCGACAGCATCGCGGATCTCGTTGGCGGCGTTGGCCAGGCGGCTGACGACTTCGGCCAGACCATCGTCAAACGACTGCAATGTATCCGCTACATAGCGAGTTGAGGCTTGAGCAAACTGCTGGCCGGTCTGGTCGAGCAGTGCATTGAGTTCTTGAAAACGTTGATTGATTCCGGTTGACTGTAAAGTCAGCTGACCGGTTTCCTGACGCATCTGTTGCAGCAACAAACCAATCTCCTGCTGTAATCCTTCTGTCAGGCGGCTGACCTGCGTGTTCATATCGGCTATGTACTGGCCGGAGGTTTTTGATTGGTTCTGAGCCGCAATCTGCGCTTCGCGTAAGGCTCGGCTCGATTCCGCTACCAGCCCGGCGAGAGCTTGCGCGTACGAGGACATTTGTTGGTTCAGCTCATTTACAGTCGAGGTCAAAGATTGCTCATTGCCGGCGTAGACATTTGCCATACTGGCAGTTGCTTCTGCCAGCCGGGAAATTTCACTGCTCATGGCGCTGCTGTCTTGTGAAAAGGCTTCACGCGCCTGGGCTAAAACGCCAATCGAAGCTTCTGTCTGGCGAGCCAAGGTATCAGCTTCAGTGCGAGCGGTCTGCAGGGAGCGTAAAGCCACATCGACGTACTGCTTGACATCACTCATCAGCGGAGTCAGCTTACTGAGCTCGCTGTAGATCGGCTCTAAATGGCTGGCTAATTCTTCCGATAAAGCGCTGGCAAAACGGACAGCCATATCCTGCATGCCTTTATCCTGGCGGTTGACAACATCGGCAGCCAGTGTTGTAACAGCCTGATTGGCTTCCGCAATTGTGGGCGCGACGGTTTCCATCAGGACGCGCTCGACACTGTGCTGAATCCCAGCTGCCATTTCCGATTCGGCTATGCGGGAAGTAGTTTGATTGAAACTGTCGAGAGATGCCGCCATCTGACGGTCGGATTCCAGAAAAGCATTAACTAATGCTGCCAGGCCGGTTTGACTGCCCAAAGTCGGCACCCGGCGGTTGATTGCTGCATTCAGCTGTGAAGCCCGGTGTCTTAGTTTGCCCCGCCGCTGAACTGCCAGTAATGCCAGCAGCAGACCGCCGGCCAGTCCAACAGTAACCGGTGCGAACGTAAACAGTAGATTAAGCGCACCTGCCGGCAGCGGTAAATTGATTTGAGTGATCAGACTGGCTAGAGTTGCGGCCAGACCGATCAGGAAAACAGATACTGCCGGGCGCAGACTGAGGCTGTTTTCCTGTAAAGGTGTCAGTAGATTATCCGGAGCCAGAACCGGCGCTGGATCAGGCAGCCACTTGCCGTCATGCAGCTCAATAGCGTCACGCCGCAAACAGGTTATGCCCTCACTCAAAGCTTCGCAATCGGCTGCCGTTGCCAGCGCAGCCAAAGCATCGATATTGGCGGCACTGTAACCGGGCAGATCATTTACATCTTCGGTTAAATAACTCAGTGCTTTTGAGACGCGTTTGGCAATGCGCCAGCCTGCCAGACTGTAAATAATCACGGCCAGCAGCAGGAGTATTGTTATCCCGGGCGAAAGGATCAGATGAATGGCTGGCTGTTCAAATCCGGCAAGAGCAAGCAACATAGATGCCTCCTTTAATGAGTTGGCAGGGACGAAAGTCAATAAGTAAAAACTGTCATTTTGAGTCAATATTGTTCAGTTGGAAATTTTCAGAAGCAAATCATCAGGGGTTCAGGCCGGTCAGTTCCGGTAATGTGAACATTCCGTCCTTGCGAACCAATACGTCGTCAAACCAGATCTCGCCGCCGCCGTATTCCGGCCGCTGAATGCAGACCATATCCCAATGAATTGTTGAAGTGTTGCCGTTATCCGCTTCAGCGTAGGCCTTGCCGGGTGTGAAGTGGAAGGAACCGCAGATTTTTTCATCAAACAGGGTGTTCAGGAAAGGCTCGCGGATCAAGGGGTTGATTCCCAGCGCGAACTCACCGACATAACGGGCGCCTTCATCACTGTCCAGGATTTTATTCAGCGTCTCTTCATTGGTATCTGCAGTTGCTTTGATAATTTTGCCGTTTTCAAATTCCAGCTTTACGCCGGTCATGATTTTGCCCCAGTAGAGCGTTGGTGTGTTGAATTTAAGTGTGCCGTTGATGGAATCTCTAACCGGTGCTGTGAAAACTTCGCCGTCCGGAATGTTTGCTTCACCACTGCAGGGAATAATCGGAATATTCTTGATTGAGAATCTGAGGTCTGTTTCCGGCCCGACAATCCGGACGCGGTCGGTGCGTTCCATCAGGCTGACCAGGGGTTTAACATCCTCCGCCATTTTGGCGTAATCAACATTGGAAACGTCGAAGACAAAATCGAAATATTTTTCATAAGCAATACCGGCACGCTGCGCCTGGCCCGGAGTCGGGTATTCAAACAGCACCCAGCGGCGTTCATCTATCAACAAATCCTGGAGCGGCTTGGCTATGCGTCCTTCCATGTTGTGAATCGCAGGCGGAATTGCCGACAATTCCTGGTCATTCTGATAGGCTCGCAGGTTGATCAGACAAGCGATGTCTTGTGCACGGGCCAGTCCCCAGGATGTTTTTTTCTCCAAAAACCGTTCACTGGCACAGTCGTCATCAGTATGCAGGCCTTCCTTTGCCAGACGAATTGTTTCCTGAGTGGTTATTTCCGGCACGACAAAAACGCCCATTTCGTTGGCACGAAGCATTATGGCTTTGGCCAGCGGCAAGGCTGTGATATCCGTGTTCAGGAGGACGATCTCCTGCGGCTGGGCTTTTATCGAATATTCAAGCATTAGTTTAGCAAGTTGGTCGAGACGTGAATCTTTCATTTTGCCTCCTCAGACTGCGCTGGCAAGACGGCGGTTTTATGCATCGGCCGCCTTGCTTTTCGTGTTCAATAACTGAAAATATTATAGCAGATAGCACTGTAAGATTCGCGGATCCGGCAGCTAAACCAGCTTTTGCTTCACGCGCAAGCTTTTAGCCATCTAAGCCGAAGTAGTCGTTCAGGTTGTTGATAAATCGAGTTGAAAGCTTGTTAAGCGGTTCACCATATCGCTTGATCCACACTAATTCGGTAACAGGTGCCGGTTCTTCATTATCAGACACCACTGCTACAGAACGGATTGGTGTGCCGGCAAAGCACCCAATAGCCCATTTTGAAACAAATAGCAATGAATCGGTTTCAAGCAGAAAGTGCGCACAGGCACTAATGGAATTAAAGAAAATAATGTTATTCATATTGAAGTGGTGTTTCGTGCTTTCAATAAAGTTGGCCATTTTCGTTTCTTGCTCCATATCCAAAGCAATTTGCGGACAGCGCTCAGCTTCCGCGAAGGTTATCTGCTCGCGCTTATAATAGGGTGATTTTGGCCCGATACAGGCAAAAACGCCGGCTTTGTCGAGATGATTAACCTCAAGTTTTTTCAAATCAGACTGCCAGAGAAATGTTTTGCTGTCAGAAGTTGAACGCACCAGTATACCAAGGTCAACCTCGCCTTCAATTACCTTGCGGATTACGCTCTTGCGATCAGTTTCTAAAATGTTGCTGACAATAGCTCCGCTTTTTTTAAAGGTCTTGACCAGGATGTCATAAAGAAAGTCGCATTGCTGTGAAGCGATAAACAATTGTGACCTGTCTTCCGCACCTCTGTCGGTAAACGTGTTGTCGAGTCTTGTCGCAGCTTCAACAACAACCTTCGCATAGTTCAGGAACTTGACGCCAACCGGCGTTAAAACTACGCCTAAAGGTTTGCGCTCAAACAGTTGGATGCTGTACTCACTTTCCAGCTGGGCTATTGATTTTGACAAACTCGGTTGGCTGATGTACAACGCCTGTGCTGCTTCCGTCATAGATCCGCAATCTGCTGTTTTTATGAAATACCTCAATTGATTAATGTTCACAAAACTCGGCTCCTTTTTTGTACTTTATCACCTAGTCAATGCACAAAAGCTATGGGCAGGGTGTGAAAAATCTATATTTGCCCATACTATCACAAAATTGCAAAATAAAAGCAACTGAAAATTGCACAGAATAACTAAAAGCAAGAAAATCTAAATTCAATCATCGAATACCAAAATTTGGTTTCAGGCACTATTTGTTCTTCGCAACGAAAAATATGGAGGGTTTGCATGATGTCGGAAGAATACTATTCGATTTATCCAAAAGATATGTGGAAGAATGAAACATATCGGTTATTTGACAAATTTTCTCTTAAGGGGAAAAAAGGCATGGTAACTGGTGGTGGCGGCGGCATCGGCAGAAATACAGCTGCTGCCTGGGCAGAAGCAGGCGCTGACGTTGCTTTGGTTGATATCCCCGCGTCTAAGGACAGGCTTGAAGCGACTGCCGCAGAAATGTCGAAACGTTATGGTGTAAAAGTTGTTCCTTTGTACTGTGATGTTTCCAGCAAAGAACAAGTAGATGCACTCAAGGAAAACCTCATTAAAGAATTGGGCACAATTGATGTTGCTCATATCAACGCAGGTGTTTGCCTGGGCGGCGATGACGTGGATTGTCCTTATGAGGTTTGGCAGAAAACACTTGATATCAACCTTACCGGAGCTTTCCTGACTGCGCAGATTTCGCATCAGATAATGCGCGAGCATGGCCATGGCGGTTCCATAATCATGACTTCCTCTTTATCTGGTTATAACGCCAACTTCATAGATGGCGGCCCCACTCCTGTAGCTGCTTATGGTACTACAAAAGCCGCTGTATCTCAGTATGCACGTTATCTGGCCGCCGGGTTGGCAAAATTCGATATCCGGGTAAATACAATATCACCCGGTTATATCTGGTCAGGAATTCATGAAGGCGTCATGGACAAAACAGGCCATGACTTGCTGCTCGAAGTAGTGCCGATGAAACGTTTCGGCCGTACTGATGAACTGCAGGCTGTCATGTTGTTTTTGGCCAGTGATGCTTCTTCATACGTTACAGGCATCAATATCCCAGTGGATGGCGGCTATTCAATTTATTAAGAGAGGATGTACAGAATCATGGCAAAAGTTTATATTGAAGACGTGCGCGATCTGGTTGCCAAGGCTGGAGAAATCCGCCAGCAGTTGGCATTAGGCACACGTCGTATCGGTAATGTTCATATCGCTGGCCCGATGTCAGCTGCAGATATGGCTGTCGCCGTTTATTACAAATATCTTGGATTTGACCCGGAAAATCTGGAAGATCCAAATCGCAATATCTTCATTTTAAGTAAAGGTCACAACGGTGTTCTGCTTTACACAATTTTCTGCGACATGGGGATGTATGACTGGGAACTGCTCCTGGACAAATATAACACCATTGGCAACTCCTTCGGTGCCCATCCGAACCGTAAGCATGTCAAAGGCATTGAAGTCTCAACCGGCTCACTTGGACATGGCTTGAACTGGGCTGTAGGCATTGGGCATGCCAACCGTGATCAAGGTATTAAGTCGCGTATATTTGTAATGCTTGGCGACGGTGAAATGGAAGAAGGTTCCAACTGGGAGGCAATCCTTTATTCCGCCTCTAAAAACATGGACAATATCGTCGCACTGGTTGACTTTAACCACTGTTCCGCTTCCTTCGAAGTTAACGAGAATATCCGTTGGGGCACTGAAGGCGGTGCTGAAGGCATGGCAGACTGTTTCCGGGCATTCGGCTGGAACGCAGTTGTCATAGACGGCACAGACATGACAGAAATCGACAAAACTCTGGCCGCACTGCCTGAGGTCACACTTAACGGCAAACCTAATGCGATTATCAGCAAAACCATTAAAGGTCAGGGCTGTAAATTCATGAGCGACAGACCTGCTGCCTGGCACATTGGCGGCTTTGACGATGAAAAGCTGGCAGAAGCACAGGCATTGATTGCTGAATACACGAATGAAAAGCTGAAGGAGGTGCAGTGATAATGGGCGGATTTACATTTTGTTGCGGCGATATGGGAGCTATGTTTGATGCCAAGGGATCAGTTTCCAGAGCGATTCTGGATCTCGTAGAGTCAAACCCCAAGGTCGCATATATCAATACTGACGGTACAGGCAAGGGGAACAGCCTTGCTGCTGCTTCGCAAAAATATCCAGACAGAGTGTTTGATGTCGGCATTCAGGAAATGAACATGGTAACTGCTGCTGCCGGCATGGCTAAAATGGGCTACATCCCCTTTGCCCAGACGTTTGGACCGTTCCTTTGCGTGCGTGCGCTCGATCAGATTCATAACGATGTCTGCTATAACGATTTCCCCGTAAGAATGATCGGCACACATGCTGGCGTTTCATCTGGCTACGGACCGACCCACAATACAATTATTGAATTTGCGGTAATGAACGCGTTACCCAATATGACAATGGTTGCGCCCTGCGACGCTGGCCAGGCTCGCAAGCTGATTAATGCCTCAATAACCTACCCTGGCCCGATCTACATCCGTATCCCGCGCGGTGAAGAGCCTTCAGTCTATCCGGAAAACTTTGAGTATGAATACCAGATCGGCAAAGCGATCGAAATCAAGGAAGGCACCGACTTAACCATTATCGCAACCGGCGTTGGCGTGTACCCGTCCGTAAAAGCAGCGGAGGCTCTACAGGAAGCGGGCTATGATGTCGGTGTTATCGACATGCATACAATCAAACCGATTGATGTCGAAGCAGTTCTGAAAGCTGCAAAAGCAGGCAAGATTATTACAGTTGAAGACCACAACATTAAAGGCGGCCTGGGCAGCATCGTTGCCGACACTTTGCTGGAAAACGGCGTCTATGCCCAAGTGAAAAAAATCGGCATACCAGATACTTTCGTTGACTTTGGTTATCCGGAGGAGTTGTATCCCTTCTATGGTATGGATACAGCCGGCATTACCAAAACAGCGCTTGAAATGCTCAAGTGAAAGGGTAATTAATGCAACAGTTATTTATCACTGCGGTTCGCGATTTTGCAAAAAATACAATGGGTGTTGTTGAGAAACGGGAAGTACCCATGCCCGAACCAGCAGATGATGAGGTTCGGATCAAGGTTGTTTATTCATCTATCTGCGGCTCTGACACACATACTCTGACGGGACATCTAGGGGCCTGGGAAGAAACGACCAAGTCGATGCTGCCAATGTCCTTTGGGCATGAACTGTCGGGCATCATTGACAAGGCTGGCTCCAAAGCCGAAGCCCTTGGCTATATGGCCGGTGACAAGGTAACTGCCAATTATGCCAAGTACTGTTATAGCTGTGATAATTGCCGCAGCGGCAAAGAAAATCTTTGCACCAATCTGCAGTTCTGCATGAATGGATTTGCTGAGTACGCTGTCTATCATGTCACACAAGTGCATAAGCTGCCCGCGGATTACGACCTGAAGTCAGCAGCGTTAATCGAACCTCTGACCATAGCAATGGCCGCTGCAGAACAGGCAAAATTCAGCTACGGTAAGTCAGTGGCGATCATGGGTGCAGGCGGACTTGGTCTGATGCTTGTTCAATTGGCGCGTTTGTCCGGTGCGGCAACTGTAACGGTTTTTGACTTAGTTGCGGACAAACGTGACTTGGCCTGTAAACTGGGTGCTGACTTTGTCTTTGATTCCCGCGTTGAGGGTGTTGTTGAAAAAGCGATCGAAGCTGCAGGCGGCAAGTATGATTGTGTGCTGGAGGGCACCGGTTCAACTGAGGCCGCGAAGCTTGCGCTGCAACTGCTGGCACGTGATGGTGAAGGTGTATATTTTGCCATGTATGGGCAGGATCCAATTTTGCCAGTTAATCTGCATACCGATTTTTATTGGGATCAAAAACACCTGCATGGCGTAATCATGGGCGCCGGCATGTTTCCCAAGGCCATAAAAACACTTCCCCGCCTGGACATGGATTCCTTGATTCAACGTGTTTATCCCCTCAGTGATTACCAGAAGGCATTTGCAGATCTTTATGAGAAAAAACAGGTAAAGATTGTCATCAAAATGGATGCATGAGCACACCCTAATAGAAGGAAGGAGAAGTCCGCTTATACATAGGCGGACGAGAACACACTATGAGTGAAGTAAAAGCTGTTAAAGTGGATACTGATAAATCCACCAAGCTGGAAACCGAAAAGCAATTGTTTTATGGAGGTCAGGCTGTTGCCCGTAAACTGGCGTTCGCCAGTGGCGAGATGGTGTACAACCTGCCCTGGATGCTGGTCAGTTCATTTCTTGCCTTTTTTTTGACTGACGTTGCCCTGGTTCCTGCCGCTTCAGTATCAATTATCTTTTTAGTCAGCCGTATCTGGGATGCTGTCAACGATCCAATGATTGGATCTCTGTCTGACCGGACCAAAACAAAACTGGGCAGATACCGCCCCTGGATGCTGTTTGGCGGCTCTGCGCTGCTGCCGCTGGTTGTGCTGCTTTTCTGGGCGCATCCGACCTGGAGTGTTGGCGCCCGCACCGCTTACTATGCTGTGCTTTATATGATCACTGTAGTAGCTTCAACATCCTGGAATATTCCATATTCCGCTTTGAATGGCGTAATCAGCCCGTATCCGAGGGAAAGAGCTTCATTCGCCAGCTACCGGATTTCGGTTTCCTCACTAGCCTGCTCTGCTTCGGTAGCATTATTCCTCCCACTGGTTGCCAGATTCAGCGGTGCGGACAATAACAGCGTCCGTGGTTATCTTATGGCGGCACTTGTGATTTGTGCCTTAGCTTTACCCTTCATGTTTACGAGTATTCTTGGTACCAAAGAAGCAATTAAACCGCCGCCAGCACAAAAATTCCATGCCAAAGACATGGTTCAACTCTTTACCAAGAACCCACCATTGCTGATCGTCAGCCTGGCCTTCCTGATTTATGGCTTCCTGAACTACGGCAGAATGACTGTTGGTATGTACTATTTCACCTACGTTTGGGGAAATCCCAGCCTCTTCACTTTCTATGCCACAGCTACCGGCATCGTAACTGCGGTCGCTGCATTCTTCAGTATTTATCTGGTCAGACTGTTTAAAGGCAAACGCGGAGCGCTGCTCTTTAGCTACTTCGTTTCTATAATTCTTAATGCCATACTTTATTTCTTAACACCTGAGAGATCAACAGCAACAGTTGTCATGGTAATCCTGCTTTCAGCAGCTGTCATGAATGGCGCGATTACGGCTCTGCTTTATGGAATTATCGGTGATACCGCGGACTATGGCCAATGGAAAACCGGTCTCCGTGCCGATGGACTTTGCTCATCAGGTACAAGCTTCATGCTGAAATTTGGCGGCGCGCTCGCGCCCACCATGCTGCTGTCAATGCTTGCCGCCAGCGGTTATGTAGCGAATTCTCCACAGCAAACAGCCGGTGCGCTCAGTTCCATGAATATCGTCATGAACCTGGTGCCGGCAATCCTCGCCGTAATCGGCTTTGTGCTCTTCCTCTTCTATAAACTGGACGAAAACTTGCACGGCAAGATTATCTCTGATCTTAAAGAACGTGGCCATTATCTTGTAGAAGAGTAATTCTCAAAGAACGTAAAGCGAAAGCATTAAAAATTCAAAAAAGACGGGTTGCCAGCTGGCAGCCCGTTTTTTAGTGAAAAATCAGTCCAACCGCATAGCGAGCGACTGAATCATATTGATATTTTGCTGCAGAGGTTTTGCTGCAGAAGTATCACCCCGGCATTTGCAGCCCTGTAACAGCTGCCGTCAGCGATTCCGTATCCTCAACCGGCCAGCAGGAAACCTGCGGCGCGATCTTTCTAATTAATCCTGTGAGCACTTTGCCGCTGCCGCATTCCACAAAAGCGGTGCAGCCGGTTGCGATTAATGCTTCAACCTCTTGTCGCCAGAGCACTGGGCTAAGCATATGCTCAGACAGATAAGCAGGCATATCAGCTTCAGCCGGCAGGGGAGCGGCAGTCTTATTGCTAAAGACAAGACCTTGACCGGGCAGAAAATTGAATTCAGCTGCAAACGCGCGCAGAGGCTCAGCGGCCGGAGACATCAACCTGGTATGGAAAGCGCCGCTGACTGACAACGGCACAATGCGCCGGGCGCCGGCAGCTTTCAACGGTTCAGCTGCAGCCGCTACTGCTGCTGCTTCGCCGGCAATTACCATTTGGCCGGGGGCATTATCGTTCACCGCGTAAACCCTGCCGGCAAGCTCAGGTTTGCTCAATATTTCGCCAAAGGCCGCTGCCGGCAACCCAATGACAGCTGCCATTGCGCCTGATTCCTGCGCTGAAGCCTGTTGCATCAGCTCGGCACGCCGCGCAACCAATCGCACTGTATCCTCCAGACTGAGTCGGCCGGCGGCACAAAGCGCACTGTATTCTCCCAGCGAGAAACCGGCATAGGCTGTTTTAGCTGAAGCTTTTATTTTCGCGGTGTCTGCCGCGCTTGCTGCTTCCACCGCTCTCGCCACTCCTGCTGCCCTCGATCCATTTGCTGCTTTCTTTGCCAGCTCTTTTGTAACTGCAGTATAAGCTGCCAGACTATGGGCAACTATCGCCAACTGCGCGTAGCGTGTTTGCGTCAGCGCCTCAGCGTCAAGGTTCAGCAGGTCAACACCGGCTGACTTGGAAGCAGCCGCCATTACTTCAGCAGCGGCCGGATTGGCATGGCAAAGCTCCTGACCCATGCCGACTTTCTGTGAACCTTGCCCGGGAAATACAAATGCGATCATAAAGCGAACTCCTGATAATTTCTAAATTCAGTCACCTGCCCCAATTGAGGCAGGTGTATTTTTCTTGACAGTTGAGATCATCTCAGTTATCCTGAATGTGATTTGACGATCAAACTATTTGACAATCATAATAATATGATTATATAGAATCTTGTTTGAAATGCAACGCACAGATTCAGTTGGAGGCATTATGCGGCCAATGCGCATCCTCGGCTCCGGCTCTTATTTGCCGGAGATGACCATAGATAACAACCAGATGTCGGAAATTGTTGAAACCAGCGATGCTTGGATTCTCAGCCGCACCGGTATTTCCAGCCGTCATCTTTCCAGCGGCGAAGGCACAACAGATATGGGTGAAGCAGCTGCACGACATGCGCTTGGTGCTGCCGGGATTGCGGCTGCAGACCTTGGCGCCATAATAGTTTCCACCGTGACGCCGGACCACTTTACCCCCTCGACGTCCTGCGAAATCCAAGCCCGGATCGGCGCTGACAACGCTTTTTGCTTTGATGTTAACGCTGCCTGCACGGGTTTTGTTTATGCCCTCGACATCGCTTCCCGTTACCTGCTGGATCCGGAAATCGGACCAATTCTGATAGTGAGCACTGAAGCCCTAAACAAAATTGTTGATTATTCTGACCGCACCACCTGTGTGCTCTTTGGCGACGCGGCCGGTGCTGTTATTGTTGATCGCGCTCCAGATACAGCTGCGGGTTCAGCTGCGTCTTCAACTGTTGGTGCTACTGCTGGCTCGGCGATGCTGGCCAGCTATCTGCGCGCTGAAGGCAAAAACGCTGATTCTTTGGTCAGCTCAGCCTTGCCGGTCTCGCACCCTTTTCTGAAAAAAGATCATACAGCAATTGACAGCTATAGCAATGCCAACGGCCATTTTCTGGTGATGAATGGTCAAGAAGTTTACCGCTTTGCTATTCGTGCCTTAGCGGAATCCGTCGAAGCTGCTGCTGCCAGCGCGGGCATGGAAGTGAGCGAGCTGGACTGGATTGTTCCGCATCAGGCTAATCTGCGGATTCTCGACGCAGCCAGCCGCAGGCTCAAAGTTGACCAACAAAAAATTGTTTCCCGTATTCGTGATCTTGGTAACACCTCCTCGGCCAGTATTCCGGTTTGCCTGGATGAAATGATTCGCGATGGCCGCCTGCAGCGCGGCCAGACAGTAGCAGTAACCGGTTTTGGCGGTGGACTTACCTACGGTTGCGTTATCTTCCGTTATTAAATAATTCTCGAATTCTAATAGCGTGCAACAAGGCGCTTGGCTCCTATAAGAAAGGAAATAAATTATGAGTTCAAATAGAATCTGTCAGCTTCTTAAAACCGAATATCCGCTTATTCAAGGCGGTATGGCCTGGGTTGCCAACGCCACACTGGCAGCAGCCGTTTCCAATGGCGGCGGCCTTGGCCTCGTTGGCGCCGGTTCCATGACAGCTGAGCTGTTGCGCGCTGAAATTCGCAAAACCAAAGCTCTGACTGATAAGCCGTTTGGTGTCAATATCATGCTGATGAACCCGGCTGTGGATGAACTTGCTCAGGTTGTAATCGATGAAGGCGTAAATGTTGTGACCACCGGCGCCGGTTCTCCCGGCAAATATATCGCTGCCTGGAAAGAAGCGGGTATTGTTGTGATTCCGGTAATTCCTTCTGTTGCTTATGCCAAACGCATGGAAAAACTCGGCGCCGATGCACTGGTTGCAGAAGGTACTGAAGCCGGCGGCCATATCGGCGAACTTACCACGATGGTACTGATTCCGCAAATAGCCGATGCTGTAAGCATTCCTGTTATTGCTGCCGGCGGTGTTGCTGACGGGCGCGGCGTAGCGGCAGCGTTTATGCTGGGTGCAGAAGGGGTTCAACTGGGCACGCGCTTCCTGGCCTGTGAGGAATGCTGCATTCACGATCAATACAAACAACTGGTCGTCAAAGCGCGCGATATCGATACAATCGTCACCGGCCGCAGCGGTGGTCATCCTGTACGTGTCTTAAAAAACAAACTTGCCCGTAATCTGATTGAGCTGGAAAAGCAAGGCGCAACCTTCGAAGAAATGGAAAACATTACAGTCGGCTCACTGCGTAAGGCCGTGCAGGAAGGCTGCCTCGAAGAAGGCTCTTTCATGGCCGGACAATCTGCCGGCTTGGTTCAAACCATCCAGCCGGCGGCTGAAATCATCCGCGGTTTGTTTGCCGAAGCAGCGAATCTGCTTCAGGCTAAGGGACCGGAGGTGCTGAAATGATCGCACTGGTAACAGGCGGTTCGCGTGGTATTGGCGCCGCTATCGCCAAACAGCTGGCGGAAGCCGGCCACGATGTTGTTTTGACTTATCGCAGCGGAGGCGACACGGCTGAAGCTACGGCTGAACTCTGCCGTGCCTGCGGCGTTCAAGCGCTGGCATTGCAGGCGGATATCGCCAGCGAAGCAGCCAGTGAAGCTTTGGTTAGCAGAATCCGTTCTGAGCTGGGACCAATCAGCATTCTGGTAAATAACGCCGGAGTTAATCGTGATGGACTGATGATGCGGATGAAAACAGAACAATTTTCTGAAGTCATTGAAACCAATCTGACAGGGGCGTTTATCCTCAGTCGTCTGGTAGTGCCAGACATGATGAAAGCGCGCCATGGCCGAATTATTAATATCACCTCAGTTGCCGGCATTTACGGCAACGCAGGGCAAGCCAATTACAGTGCCGCCAAAGCCGGGCTTATCGGCCTGACCAAATCCATGTCTCGCGAGCTGGGGAGTCGCAACATTACGGTTAACGCAGTCGCCCCCGGCTTTATCGACACCGATATGACCGCGGCGTTGCCGGAAAAACTGCGCGCCGGCGCGCTTGAACGCATCTCCTTAGGCCGTTTTGGTGAACCTGCTGATGTTGCCGGGCTTGTCGCTTTTCTGGCTTCGGATGCAGCTGGTTATATTACCGGCCAAGTGGTTGAGGTGAGCGGCGGCTTAAGTTTATAAGCCGGATCTTGGCATCACTGCTGGTACTACAGCATCACTGCTTGTGATGAAACTAGAATTGTTGAAACTATTGAATTTAGGAGTGAATCCAGAAATGAAAACCAATCCTGATTCTCGTCGCGTTGTGATCACCGGAATGGGCGTTGTCAGCCCCGTCGGCCATGATACTGCTGCCTTTTGGCATAGTCTGGTAAACGGTGTTTCCGGCATCCGGACTTTGACTAAGCCTGAGCTTGCTTATGAAAAGGTGCATGTTGCCGCCACTGTCGAGGATTTTGATCCTCTGCAGTATTTTGAGCGCAAGGAAGCCCGGCGGTTGGATCGCTATTGTCAGTTTGCCCTGGTTGCTGCCCGCGAAGCTGTGGCACAAGCCGACGGCCTGATGTCGGCATACGAACCCGAGCGCGTTGGAACTATAATCGGCAGCGGTGTTGGTGGCCTGCAAACTATTGAAAATGAATATACCAAATTGTTTCAGGGCGGCATGGGCCGTATCTCGCCGCTGTTTATCCCGATGATGATCAGCAATATGGCCGCCGGCCATGTCTCGATGGCTCATGGCACCAAAGGCCCCAGTTATTGCGTTACCACAGCTTGTGCTTCCGGCACTCACTCAATTGGCGATGCCTTCCGCCTGATCAAGCACGGTTATGCGGATGCCTGTATCGCCGGCGGTTGTGAAGCGCCTCTGACCACAATTGCTGTTGCCGGTTTTGCCAACATGACTGCGCTCAGCAATCAGCAGGATCCGGCTCGCGCTTCGATTCCTTTTGATAATCGCCGCGACGGTTTTGTTATCGGCGAGGGTGCCGGCGTGCTTGTGCTGGAGAATCTGGAATCAGCAAAAAAACGCGGTGCCAACATCATCTGCGAGATTGCCGGCTACGGCTCCACTTCTGATGCTTACCACATCACCAGCCCCGATCCGGAAGGACGCGGTGCAGCCGAGGCCATGCGCCTGGCGATAGCTGAGGCAGGTTTGACCCCGGAAGATGTTGACTATATTAATGCGCACGGTACCAGCACGCCGCTGAATGACAAATACGAAACGATCGCGATTCATTCCGCTTTGGCAGCCGCCGCTGAAAAAGTCGCGGTCAGTTCAACTAAATCGATGGTTGGCCATCTACTGGGCGCAGCTGGAGCCGTTGAAGCTATCGCCTCGGCTTTAGCTATTCGAGACGGCATCATACCGCCGACAATTGGTTTACTGGAAGCTGACCCGGAATGCGATCTGGATTATGTGCCGAACACTGCCCGCCATACTCCGGTGCGGGTCGCCCTCAGCAATTCACTGGGCTTCGGCGGTCATAACGCCACTCTGCTGCTGCGCAGCCTGGAGGACTGATTATGGATCTACAAGCAATTCTGGCTCTGATGCAGGAAATGAAAACCAGCGGTATAGAAAACCTGGAATGGGAAGCTGACGGCCACTCACTGCGTCTGACCCGCCCTGTACCGGCGCAAGCCGCAACCGGTGCTGCCTGCACAGAATCTGCACCTGGTGCTAAGGCCAACGCAACCGTTGCCGGAGCCGCTGTTGCTAACACGGAAAGCAATACTGCTGCCGCCAATGTTACTTCTTCCTCAGTTTCTGCAATGGGCGCAGCCTCCGCTGCTGCTGCTGAAGACCCAGCTGCTGCCGCTGCTGTTGAGCCTGCCGGCCGTCTGATCTGTTCACCGGTTGTTGGTGTTTTCTACGCTGCCGCTGCGCCTGACCAGGATCCTTTTGTCAGTCAGGGGAGTGTGGTCGCTGCAGGTGCTCCTCTGGGTATTATTGAGGCGATGAAGCTGATGAATGAAGTTACCAGCCCCGTCGACGGCGTTGTAATTGAAATACTGGTGGATAACGGCCAGCGGGTTGAATATGGTCAGCCGCTGTTCCGGATCGAGGAGAACTAAACATGATTATGGACCAGGAAGCCATCAAAAAGATAATTCCGCACCGTGATCCTTTTTTATTGATAGACAGCGTGCTGGAACTTTCGTCTGAACACGTTGTGGCTCTAAAGCAAGTGACTGGCGAGGAAGATTTCTTCCGCGGCCATTTTCCCGAATACCCGGTAATGCCCGGAGTCCTGATTGTCGAAGCACTCGCCCAGGCCGGTGCTGTCAGCATTCTCAGCCGCCCGGAATTCGCCGGTAAAATCGCTTTTTTCGGTGGTCTCGACAAAGTTCGCTTCAAGCGTCAGGTTCGCCCCGGCGACACTCTGCGTCTGGAAGTCCAGATCACCCGGCTGCGCGGTCCTGTCGGCTTTGGTGAAGGCAAGGCTTATGTTGGTGAAGAGCTGGCTTGCCAGGCTTCGCTGATGTTCGCTGTTCAGCGTGACTGACGGAGAAACAAAATGTTCAACAAAATTCTGATCGCCAACCGCGGTGAAATCGCAGTCACAATAATCAGAGCCTGCCGTGATTTAGGTATCCGCACAGTCGCGGTTTTTTCTGAAACCGACCGGCTCGCTTTGCATGCTCAGCTTGCTGACGAGCGCATCTGCATCGGTCCGGCTGCATCGCGCGACAGCTATTTAAATGCCCAGGCAATTTTAACTGCCTGCACCATAACCGGTGCCGAGGCGATCCATCCCGGCTTTGGCTTTTTGTCTGAAAACGCTGCCTTCGCCCGCATGTGCGAGAAGTGCGGCATTACTTTTATCGGACCACGACCGGAAACAATCGAACAGATGGGTGACAAAGCAACTGCCCGCAAGACTGCTACTGCTGCGGGAGTGCCGGTTGTGCCTGGTTCCACTGGCATCATCGATTCTCTTTCCGATGCATTACGTGCCGCTGAGGAAATCGGGTACCCAATCATGATCAAAGCCTCATCCGGCGGAGGTGGCCGTGGCATGCGCATTGCCACTGACGCGGAGGAGCTGCCGGCCATGCTGGCGACTGCCAAAGCTGAAGCCCGCGCCTGTTTTGGTGACGATCGCGTTTATCTGGAACGCTTTTTGAAAAACCCGCGCCATGTCGAGGTGCAGCTCTTGGCCGATCAACACGGCCGGGTTGTGCATCTGGGAGACCGCGACTGCTCAATTCAAC
Organism: Clostridia bacterium; assembly: GCA_040772685.1. Classification (GTDB taxonomy): domain Bacteria; phylum Bacillota; class Clostridia; order Saccharofermentanales; family UBA5734; genus JAXGXQ01. The sequence continues at coordinate 233,875 of JAXGXQ010000002.1, forward strand.
GCCGTAATCAGAAGCTGTTGGAAGAAGCGCTGGCACCTGCCAGCAACGCAGAGCTGCGCTTGCAAATGGGCACCGCTGCAGTGCGTCTGGCTGAATCTGTCGGCTACGAAGGTGCCGGAACGATTGAGTTTCTGGTCGATTCCGACAATCGTTTCTACTTTATGGAAATGAATACCCGCATTCAGGTTGAGCATCCGGTTACGGAAGCGATTACCGGCGTTAATTTAATTCAACAGCAGTTGCGAGCAGCAGCCGGCGAGCATTTGACTTTGCATCAGTCAGATATTACTTTCAGCGGCCATTCAATAGAGTGCCGGATTAATGCCGAGGATCCGCGCCACGGCTTCAGGCCTTCGCCCGGAACGATCACTTCACTGCACCTGCCCGGCGGCACCGGCGTACGTGTAGATTGCGCCATTTATTCCGGGTACGAGATCCCCTCCGATTATGATTCGCTGATCGCCAAGCTGATCGTGCATGCTTCAGACCGTCCGAGTGCCATCGCCCGTATGCGCCGTGCCCTGATGGAATTTCTGATTTCGGGCGTTGAAACCAACATTGACTTCCACCTCGCGATTCTGCGCGATCCCGACTTTATTGCCGGCAACTACCACATCGGTTATTTAGGACAAAAAACTGAGGAGTTGCTGCTGCAGTGCAAGCCGGAATAGCAAAACCAGGAGTACATAAAATGGGTATAGATTTGTTGCGTGATATGCGGGACCGTCTGGAAAAGGACGCCCGTTTCGCGTCTCAGCAGACAATTGAAACTCACGATTTGCAGGCGACTGTTGAACAGCGCGGCTTGCCTGATGATTTGTGGGTGCGCTGTAAAAGTTGCGGCGGCGCTATGTTCCGTGACGATTTTGAGCGCCTGCAGGCGATTTGTTCTCATTGCGGTTACCACGACCGTCTGACTGCCTGGCAGCGGATCAAAAGTATGGCTGATCCAGATTCGATTGAGGAACTGGATGCTGATCTTACCAGCGTTAACCCGATTGATTTCCCCGGTTATCCGGAAAAAATCGCCTCTCTGCAGCAGCAAACCGGTCTCACCGAGGCGGTTGTTTGTGCTCGTCTGACGATTGAAGGCCTGCCTTGTCTGGTTGGTGCGATGGACAGCCGTTTTATGATGGCTTCGATGGGCTCCGTAGTCGGTGAGAAAATAACCCGCTTGTTTGAGCGAGCTACAAAGGAGCGGTTGCCGGTGATCATGTTCAGCGCTTCAGGCGGCGCCCGGATGCAGGAAGGCATAATTTCGCTGATGCAAATGGCCAAAACTTCTGCGGCTGTCGGCCGCCACCACGCAGCCGGACTGCTTTATATTTCCGTACTGACCGACCCAACCACCGGTGGTGTTACCGCCAGCTTTGCCAGTTTAGGTGATTACTTGATCTCCGAGCCTGGCACATTGATCGGCTTTGCTGGTCGGCGCGTTATTGAAGGCACAATTGCCGAGGAACTCCCGGCAGATTTCCAAAGCGCCGAATTTTTGCTCGAACATGGTTTTCTCGACTTGATCGTCAACCGCAGCCGCTTGCGTCATATCCTGCATAAACTGCTGGAACTGCATCAAGAGCCGTCTGTTGCCGCTGCGGAACTAACTGGATCTGCGGAACCGCCTGCGTTCCCTGTTGATGACGAATTGGTTCCGGCCCGGAGTGCTGAAGAGTGTCTCGATCTGATCCGCCAGAAAGGCCGCCCTGTAATTGGCGATTATCTACCGCTGGTTTTTGATGAAGCCATCGAGCTGCACGGTGACCGTTGCTTTAGGGAAGACAGCGCGATTTACGGTGGCATTGGCCGCCTTGGCAAACAGCCTGTGACCATTATTGCCCACCGCAAAGGCCGTACTTTAAACGAAAACACCAGTGCCAATTTTGGCATGCCTCATCCGGAGGGCTATCGTAAAGCGATGCGCCTGATGCATGAAGCTGAAAAATTTGGCCGTCCGATCATCTGTATGATTGATACATCCGGCGCATATTGTGGCGTCGGGGCTGAGGAGCGCGGTCAAGGTGAGGCGATTGCCCGGAATCTCATGGAAATGATGGAACTCGAAGTGCCTGTTATTGCTGTCGTAATGGGTGAAGGCGGCAGTGGCGGCGCGCTCGGAATCGGTGTGGCAGATCGCCTGGCGATGCTGAGCAATTCGATTTATTCTGTTATTTCGCCACGCGGCTTTGCCTCAATCCTCTGGAAAGATCCCGGCCGTGAGCGAGAAGCAGCGAATTTGCTGAAAATTACAGCCCGCGACCTCAAACGCTTTGGTGTATGCGATGTTGTTCTACCGGAACCGGAAGGCGGTGCCCATCTCGGCTTAACTCAAATGGCAGCCACGATCCGCGCGTATTTGCTGACCTCGTTAGCAGAACTGAGCAGACTTGATCCCGCCGGCCTGAAAGAGCAGCGTTACCGGCGCTTTCGCAGGATCGGTGAATTCAGCGAATAATTCGCTCGAAATTCAGCGGTAACAACCTGCTTCAACGTGGACAAGAACAGCAAAATTGGGGTACACTGCAGGGTAAGGAATTTATCCTTCAGGAGGCAGTGTAATGGACCCTAATCAGACTTTTCAACCCGATACAGCCCGGCTTTCACCCGGTTTTTTTGGCCGTAATCGCGCAGCGTTGCTCGATCGGCTTGAGGAGAACTGCGTTGTGCTGCTTTTTTCCGGTCTGGCTCCGAATCGCACTGCTGACGAGGATTACCCGTTTTTTTCCAATCGTAACTTTTTCTATTTCACAGGCATAGAGCAGGAAGAAAGCACGCTGCTGATCCGCAAAATGAATGGTGAGGTGCAGACAGAGCTTTTTATCCGCCAACGTGACGACCTGGCTGAGCGCTGGACAGGCCGACGCCTGCGCCTGGAAGAAGCCGCCGCCATTTCCGGCATTGAGAATGTCCATTTTTTAAATGGCGAAAAAGAACATATCAACGCCAGTCTGCTTCAGCCGGGCATCCGTTTGTATATCGACCTGAAAGCTAAAGATAACCAGGCTGTGGATTTCCGCTGTGGTGCAGCCAAACAATGGCCTTCCGCTGAAATCCACGATATTACACCCTACATTACACCACTGCGTATGCTCAAGAGTCCGGAAGAAATTGAACTGATCCGGCAGGCTGCCCTGCTTACGCAGGCAGGGCTTGAAGGCATAATGCGCACTGCCCGGGCGGGCGCCTGGGAATACGAAGCCTGGGCTGCTTTCCAGTATGCCCTGGCCAGACGCAACTGCCTGGTGCCGGCGTTTCCAAGTATCATAGCCGCCGGTGAAAACAGTCTTTGCCTGCACTATATGACCCCGAATGACCAGATCAAGGAAAACGATGTGGTTCAGGTTGATGTTGGTGCGATCTTCGGCGGCCTGGCCGCTGACATCTCACGTGTCTACCCTGCCAGCGGCAAATTCACAGCCCGCCAGAAGTCGCTCTATGAAGTGGTACGGGAATGTCAGGAGACGGTTTTTGCCGTTATCCAGCCCGGTATCCAGATTCAGGAAATCAACGAAGCCTGTAAGCAAACCGCCTATAAAGGACTGGTCCGGATCGGTGCCCTGGCCGAGGGCGAGGATGTCACTAAATGCTATTGGCACAATGTTTCACACCACCTGGGCCATGATGTCCATGACCCGGTCAGCCGCGAGATTCCGCTGGAACCCAATATGGTCTTAACGGTTGAGCCGGGACTTTATGTGCCGGAATGGGGTTTTGGTATCAGGCTGGAGGATGACGTGCTGGTCACCAGTGGCCGCTGTGAGCTGCTGTCGCCCACAATTCCGCGCGAAATCGAAGAGGTTGAAGAGCTGACGCAACGTCTGCGGGCAATTCCTGCAGGCTATTGAATCTGTTGACACAAGGCCTGTTGGTCTTTAGAATATCCTGTATTGTTTATTAGATTTATGGGGGATAACATGCCGACGAAATTTATATTCGTGACCGGTGGAGTTGTTTCTGGTCTTGGCAAGGGCATTACAGCCGCGGCGCTGGGTCGCTTGCTCAAAGCCCGGGGATTAGCGGTTCGCAATCAAAAATTCGATCCGTATATTAATGTTGATCCGGGGCTGATGAGCCCTACTCAGCATGGCGAAGTTTTCATCACCGAAGACGGTGCAGAGACTGACCTTGACATCGGCCATTACGAACGCTTCACGGACGAGAATCTTAATATTGAGAGTGACATCACAACCGGCATGATTTACCGCGACGTGATTAACCGTGAGCGTGAAGGCGGTTACAAGGGCACAACCGTTCAGGTGGTGCCTCATATTATTAATGAAATTAAAGAACACCTCTTTAAACTTGCGGGTGAAGAGGGACCGGACGTGGTTATCACCGAAATCGGCGGTACTATCGGCGACATGGAAAGCCAGCCCTATGTGGAAGCAATCCGTCAGGCCAGTCATGAAGTCGGGCGCGAAAATGTGCTGTTCATTCATGTTACCTTGATCCCTTACCTGCGCAAAGCCGGTGAAATCAAGACAAAGCCGACCCAGCACAGCGTCCGCACGTTGCTTTCCATGGGCATTCAGCCGGATATTCTGGTTTGCCGCTCGGAAGTGCCGATCGATAAAAGTGTCAAACGTAAAATCGCTTTATACTGTAATGTCCAGGAAGAAGCAGTTATTGAAAATATCGATGTCGATACAGTTTATGAGTTGCCGCTGCTGTTTGAAGCTGAAGGCTTTGCCAAAGTTGTTTGTCGCAAACTGCGGATCGCTGAAGGCGTGGAGCCTGATTTGAAGGACTGGGAAAAGCTGGTTGCCCAGTCGCGCTCAATCAACCGCAGCCTGGAAATCGCCATAGTCGGTAAGTACGTGACCTTGCATGACGCGTACCTGAGCGTTACGGAATCGTTGCGTCACGCGGCTATCCCGCTGAGCACGCGGCTGAATTTGCGTTATGTCAGTGCTGAAGAAATTGAGGACAATGGCCCCGGCGCCTTGTTGGAAAACACAGACGCGATTGTGCTGCCCGGCGGTTTTGGTCCGCGCGGCATGGAGGGCATGGTGCTCACAGCCCGTTACGCCAGGGAAAACAATATTCCTTTCCTTGGTATTGGTCTGGGCATGCAAATGGCGTCTGTCGACGCGGCTCGTCATGGCGGCCTCAGTAACGCTCACAGTGCAGAATGTGAATCCAGTTGCACCCCTGTATTTGTCCTGCCCGACAACGGCAGCAGTCAGGAGAAATATATGCGTCGCGGCGCCCACGATATCAAGCTCGAAGCCGGCAGCCGCATGGCAGAGATTTATGGCAGGACGGAAATTTCCGAACGCCACCACAACCGCTGGGAATTCGACCCGCAATATTCTGAAGCTGTCCGCAATGGCGGCTTTCACCTGACTGGCTGGTCGGCAGACGGTAAGTATCTGGAGGCAATTGAACATCCGGAGCATCCGTTTTATATCGCAGTTATTTACCAGCCGGAGTTCAAATCGCGTCCTACCCGGCCGCACCCGCTGTTTAGTGAATTAATAACGGTTGCGCTCAATTGTCAGAAAGGCGACTGCAAAACAGACGCTGTCTGAGCTGTCCGGAGGTTTATACATGGCTCTGATCTACGAAAATGAATCACGCACCTTCAGCGAATATCTGCTGATTCCAAATTTGACCGAGCGGGACTGTACTCCCGATAACGTTAATCTCGGAACAGGCATTGTGCGCCACCGCCAGGGAGAAGAGAGCCGTTTACGTCTCAATATCCCTTTCGCCTCGGCTATCATGCAGGCCGTTTCCGGCAGTGAGATGGCAATAGCGCTGGCCCGCAGCGGCGGCGTGTCCTTTATTTATGGCTCGCAGTCAATCGAAAGCCAGTCACAAATGGTAAGAAAAACCAAAAAATACAAGGCAGGCTTTGTTACCAGTGACTCCAACGTTAAGCCGGATGCCAAGCTGCGCGATATCCTCGAACTTAAGAAACGTACCGGGCATTCTACTATTGCTGTAACTGATGATGGTACACCGAACGGCCTCCTGATGGGCATCGTCACCAGCCGTGACTACCGCATCAGCCGTACCGATCTGGATACACCGGTGCGTGATTTCATGACATCGTTCAACCATTTGATTTTTGCCCGCGAGGGAATCACGCTTTCCGAAGCCAACGATATCATCTGGGATCACAAGCTGAACCAGCTGCCGATAGTCAACAGTGAGAACCGGCTGGTAGCGATGGTTTTCCGTAAGGACTATGACGAACACAAAGAGAATCCCTACGAACTGCTCGACAGCCACAAGCGCCTGATCGTCGGTGCCGGCATAAATACCCGTGATTATCGAGAGCGCGTGCCTGCTTTAATTGCTGCCGGTGCGGACATTCTCTGTATTGATTCCTCCGACGGCTTCAGCGAATGGCAATACGACACTCTGCGCTGGATCCGCGACACCTATGGTGATGAAGTTCTGGTCGGTGCCGGCAATGTAGTTGATGCTGAAGGTTTCCGTTATTTGGCGGAAGCAGGCGCTGATTTCGTCAAAGTCGGCATTGGCGGCGGCTCAATCTGCATTACGCGGGAACAGAAGGGCATTGGCACAGGTCAGGCCTCCGCGGTTCTGAACGTAGCAGCGGCGCGTGACCAGTACTGCCAGGAAACCGGCATGTATATTCCGATCTGCTCCGATGGCGGTATAGTGTATGATTACCATATGACTCTCGCTTTGGCGATGGGCGCTGATTTTGTTATGCTGGGACGCTATTTCGCCCGCTTTGACGAAAGCCCCACCCGCAAGCTGTTGGTTAACAACACCTATGTTAAGGAATACTGGGGTGAAGGCTCCAACCGGGCCCGCAACTGGCAGCGCTACGACGACGGCGGTGCCGGTGGTATGGCTTTCGAAGAGGGTGTTGATTCCTACGTCCCGTATGCGGGCAAGCTCAAGGACAACCTGGATCTCACGCTCGCGAAAATAAAGGCAACCATGTGTGCCTGTGGCAGCAACTCGATTAAGCAGCTGCAGGCGAAAGCCCGCCTGGTAGTGGTTTCAGCCACCAGCATTGTTGAAGGCGGTGCCCACGACGTTATCCAAAAAGAAAGCGAACGGCGTTCCTGAACGCTGTAAACTGCTGACACTGGCAGCTGCTCCGTTCTAAATGCAGCTCTAACTTGAAGGGAGACCATTAATATGGCCAAAGAAGTATATGAAATGACAGTAGAAGGCATCCGCCGGTATCAGGAGGAACTTGAATCCCGCCGGACAATAGTCGCGGCTGAGATTTCAGAACGCCTCAAAGAAGCCCGCGCCCTCGGCGATCTGACGGAAAACTCAGAATATGACGACGCCAAGAATGCCCAGGCAGAGAATGAAGTGCGGATTATGGAAATCGAAGCGATTCTCAAAAACGCCAAGGTAATTGATGAGGAAGATATCAGCAAGAGCAAGGTTACCCTCGGCTCGCTGGTGCGCCTTTTGGATTGCGAAACCAAGGAAGAGATGGAATTCACCCTGGTAAGCGCCAAGGAAGAGGACATTTTTAACGACCGGATGTCGAGTGATTCACCAGTAGGTGTAAATATTCTCGGCAAAAAGAAGGGACAGACAGTTGATGTAAAAACCCCGGCCGGCATCCTCAAATACAAAATCCTCAAAATCGACCGTCCTTCCTGAAAACCCGCAACAAAACAGACTTACCGCAAGGCACCGCGCCGTGTTTTGACACTGCGGTGCTTTACTGCTGAAAGGGGAACAACAATGTCCGTATCCCACCCGGATCAAGATTCAAATCACACAGACGTAAACAACAGCGCAGCTGACATAACTGCTGAAACGGTTGAAGCCGGTTCCGGTACACCTGAGGCAACTGTCGCAGCTGAACAAAATGAACAAATGCGGATCCGCCTGGCTAAGCTGGCAGACCTGCGCGCCACTCAGGGTGATCCGTTTGAAGAAGTAACCTATCCGGTTACTCATTTGAGCGCTGAGATAGTTGAGCGATTCGAGCAACTGGAAGGCCAGGTAGTTGCTGTCGCAGGGCGCCTGATGAGCAAACGCGGCATGGGCAAGGTCAGCTTTACTGATCTGCAAGACAACGCCGGGCGGATTCAGCTGTTCACCCGCATCGATGAAATCGGTCAGGAAGCATATGAGCAGTGGCAAAAACTCGATATCGGCGATCTGGTTGGTGTTACCGGCCTGGCTTACCGCACCAACCGCGGTGAAATTTCCGTGCGTACGCAAAGCTATAAGCTGTTGGCCAAAACAGTGCGTCCGCTGCCGGAAAAGTTCCATGGCTTAAAGGATACAGATACCCGTTATCGTCAACGTTATCTTGATTTAATTATGAACCCCGAGGTGAAAGACACTTTTTACAAGCGCAGCAAAATTATCAGGGCAATCCGCACGGCTCTGGAAGCGCGTGCTTTTATCGAGGTCGAAACACCGATTCTCAATCAGATCCCAGGCGGTGCCACGGCGCGTCCCTTTACAACGCATCATAACGCTTTGGATATTGATCTTTATCTGCGCATCGCGCCGGAGCTTTATTTGAAGCGCCTGATTGTCGGCGGTTTTGACCGGGTTTATGAAATCGGCCGCCAGTTCCGTAATGAGGGGCTATCGATTAAGCACAACCCGGAATTTACCCTCTTAGAGTGCTACCAGGCTTATACCGATTATAACGGCATGATGGAACTGACCGAACACCTGATCGAAGCCGCTTGTCTGGCTGTTAATGATTCAACCAAAATCAATTATCAGGGCGAGGAGATTGATCTCACACCGCCTTTCCGGCGCCTGACAATGGTAGAAGCCGTGCGCCAGTTCAGCGGGGTTGATTTTGATCAGATCCCGACAACTGAAGCGGCTCAGGAAATCGCCAAAGAACATAAGCTGGAGGATTTGCGTCCGGATATGCGGCGCGGCGACATTCTGAACCTGTTCTTTGAGGCTCATTGTGAAGGCCAGCTGACCCAACCCACCTTTATTTATGACTACCCGATTGAAATATCGCCGCTGACAAAAAAGAAGCCGGGCAGCGATGGCCTGACTGAGCGTTTCGAACTGTTTATTAACGGCCGCGAATACGCCAATGCCTATTCCGAGCTCAATGATCCGCTCGACCAGCGCGAGCGCTTTGCCGACCAGCTGAAGAAGCGTGAAGCCGGCGATGAAGAAGCCAATCTGATTGATGAGGATTTCTGCGTCGCTCTGGAATACGGTATGCCGCCGACAGGTGGCATGGGCATGGGCATTGACCGGCTGGTCATGCTGCTGACCGACCAAAGCTCAATCCGCGACGTATTGCTTTTTCCAACGATGAAGCCTTTGAAATGAGTTTTTTAATGGGGGCGTTCAAGGCTGACAGTTTCGTAAAGTGCGGTAATTTCAGCCTCTGACAGTTCTCGTACACCGCCGCTGCCCAGAGACGGATCAAGTTGAAGCGGTCCGACGCTCAGGCGGCGCAGAGCGGTTACTTCGCGCTCTCCTGCAGCAAACATGCGCTTGACCTGGTGAAACTTTCCTTCGGTGATTGTCAGCTGAGCATGGTGTGAAGCGATTATCTGCAGCTTCGCCGGTTGGCAGCAAAACCCGTCGGCCAACTTAATTCCTGCGGCAAAATCAGTCGGATCCTTAACCGGATCAAGCGGGGGCCCTGTAAAAACAACGTCGTAAACTTTTTCGACTCCATGCTTCGGACTGGTGAGGCGATGGTTTAAGACGCCTTCATTAGTTAGAATCAGAAGCCCTGTGGTGTCTCTGTCCAGCCGGCCAACAGGGGAGAGGCCGGCATGCTGATAAGCCGGCGGGATGAATTCAGCAATTGTCCGATGGGTTGGATCGTCCAGCGCTGTAATTACTCCTGAAGGTTTGTCGATCATCAGGTAGTAATAGCGCCGAATCAGGGCGGGCTGGCCGTCTATTTGAAGTAAAGCGCGTTCGCTGTCAGGTATGTCTGTGCCAGGATCGCGGATAATTGAGCCGGCGAGGGCGACCCTGCCGGCGCGGATCAGGGCGCGAACTTCGGAACGGCTGCCATAGCCGGAATTAGCTAACAATCGATCGATTCTCATTGCCCCATTATATACTCTTTTCCCTGCAGACGCTTTTGTCTTACAATCCTTGTCTGTGCTATAATTATTTTATCTTAGCTGATGGTTTGACACAGGAAAGAGGCGACACATGGCGGCTACAATAATCAACCTTGAGGAAGGAATGCCACGGACAGACGCGGCTATGATGCGTTTGAAACTTGAATTGGCTACTCTTCGCCGCTGTGGGGTCAAATGCGTTAAAATTATCCACGGGTATGGATCAACTGGTACAGGCGGCGCTATTCGGATAGCAGCCAGGAACTACCTGCGTGAACAGCAGCAGGAATCCCGTATTCGGGCTTTTTGTCCCGGCGAACAGTTCGGACCTTTCGAAACAGTTGGCCGCAAAATTATCCAGCTGATGCCCTCATTCCGGCATGATCCTGATTGGGGCCGCCAGAACGATGGAATAACGATGGTAGTAATTTAATTTATTAAAAAGAACCAGCTGCTTTATCCGCGCCAGCTATGAGCTGGCTTTTTTATTATCAAGCCGGCTATTGTCTGTTATTATTGTATTGTTGCATGTTTAGAAACGACAAAAAGCGCCGGTAGTTTGTGGCAGACATATGGTCATTACAAAACCGGCCGGCGACAGACAGAAGGAGACACTATGAGTGACCCGTTCATCGTTGTAGTTGAAGACGATGCCACAATCGCAGAATTAATTGAATTTAATCTGCATAACGACGGATACAACACACGTAGCTTTGGTGATGGCCCCAGCATGCTGAAAGCATTGCCGGAGCTGCCCGCTGTTTCTCTTTTTGTGCTCGACATAATGCTGCCGGGCCTGGACGGTTTTGAAATACTCAAAAGACTTAAGCAAAATCCGGCAACTGAAGCTGTGCCAGTACTGATGCTGACAGCCCGCAGCACTGAATCAGACAAAGTCCGCGGGCTTTCCACCGGAGCAGATGACTATCTGACCAAACCTTTCGGCATTCGGGAGTTTTTGGCCAGGGTTGAAGCCCTGTTGCGACGCTATAAGCGGCTTACCAGTTTAGTGAGCTCAGCTGCTTCAGATAAAGATGCCGATGATACCGATGCCGCAGTCGATGCAAATGCCGGCTCCTCTACTGCTGCAGCAGCCGGTTCTGTAACCGCTAAAGCAGAAGATTCCGCAGCGGGCACAGCGACCGGTAAAAGTGCCGCCACAGAATCGCAAGCGGAAGACGTTAAAGTGCCGGCAAATGAAGCGGAAGAAAACATAATCAGCTTTGGTCCGATTTCAATTGATGATGCCCGGCACCGGGTTTATCGCGACGATACAGAAATTGAAATGACGCATCGCGAATATGAGCTGCTCAAATTTTTGCTGCAAAACCGCGGCATTGCCTTTAGTCGTGACGAGCTGCTTAACGCAGTCTGGGGCTACGATTACTATGGTGAAACCCGCACAGTAGATGTCCATATTCGGCAACTGCGGCGCAAAATCGAACTTGACGACTCTAAACCGGCATTAATAGAAACGGTTCGCGGCCGCGGTTATCGCTTCACCGACCGGCTGCAGGACTTAAATAACAACATTTAGCGGAGGATTTAATGGATACCTGGCCACAATTTATGGAAGATTGCGCGAATTGCCGCGCCTGTAACCTGGGCTCTAGCCGCAATAATGTTGTTGTCTACCGTGGTGCCATCCGGGCGCCCCTGATGCTTATCGGCGAAGGCCCGGGGGCTGAAGAAGACGTTCAAGGCAAACCGTTTGTCGGTCAGGCCGGCCGTTTACTCGATTTACTGATTACAGCTTTGGGATTCCCGCCCGAAAGCTGCCATGTAGCCAATATCGTGAAATGCCGCCCGCCGGAAAACCGGGTGCCAACCCTGGAAGAGGCTAAAGCCTGCCGCCCTTTACTGGGAAGGCAGTTCAGCTTTGTCACACCCAAATATATTGTTTTGCTGGGATCAACAGCTTATAAGTATTTCACCGGTTTGAATGACGGTATCACCAAGGTGCGCGGCAAGTGGATCGAAAAGGGCGGTTATCATATCATGCCCACATTCCACCCCGCCTATATACTGCGCAATAACAATGAACGCGGCAAACTATTTGCTGATCTGGCAGAAGTGCGGGCACGGATGGAACAGGATGGTCTCTTGGAACCACTATTGCAGAAACCTGTTATGCCAACCGGCCGCGGCCGTTAGAAGAACGTCTCCGTTTGTTACGGCGTGTCGCTTTATTCAGTATCAGAACAAGAATTATTCCGATCACAAGGCCAATTAACAAACCAACCAGCACACTCACGGGATCTATACTAGCAATGCCAACGGTTGTCCCGCCGGTTGGAACAGGGGTGCTATTGCTGGCGGTCGTAATAGTTGGCGCACTGGTTGACACGCTGGTGGCGGCAGTTGTAGTTGGCGCACTGGTTGACACGCTGGTGGCGGCAGTTGTAGTTGGCGTACTGGTTGACACGCTGGTGGCGGCAGTGGTGGTTGGCGCACTGGTTGGCACCGGAGTGGGCTTATCAGCTGCAGCTTTTCGAGCTGCTTCGCTTAAAAGTGTGCGCATGAAGACAAATTTGTTGCTGGTCACATTTCGCAACGGCACTCCCAATAAAACACCTATTAACTCGGTGCCGTCGATGCTGCTAGCCGCAGCGATCAGATTATCGCCTGCGGCATTTGTTGATCCTGTCTTAATGCCGGTAATTGCTTTCAATTCAGGTGCTGCAAGATAGCTGTCTCCGTATAGCAACAAGCGGTTGGTGTTGGCAACGATTGCCCAGCCGTTGAGCGGATGCTTATTTGTTGCAGGCATAGAAGCGCTTTCCAACGAAACCAGGTTGCAAAAATCTTTATTTTTCATCGCCTCAGCTGCTATCAGTGCCAGATCACGTGCTGTGGTAACATGTTCGGCAACATGAATGCCGGAGGGGTTGATGAAATTAGAATTTGCGGCACCGGCGGCGCGGGCGCGGGCATTCATAGCGGTGGCAAAAGCTGCCTCGGAACCGCTTATTGCTTCCGCAATGACGTTAGCAGCGTCATTGCCTGAAGCCAGCATCAAGCCCGCCAACAGGTCGCGTGCGTATACTTGCTCGCCGGCAAGGTAACCCACCTTCGAAGAACCGGCAGTCAATTTCACTGCTTGCTCCGATACTGTGAGTAATTTATCGGGATTCAATTCTTCTAAAGCTAACAGGGCCGTGAGGATTTTTGTAGTGCTGGCGGGGAAGAGCTGTTTATCGGGCTCCTTGGCTAACAGAACTTCACCGCTTGCCCGCTCAATTACGATATAAGAACCGCAGGTTATTTCAGCCAGTTCAGGCCAACGTCCGCTATCATTTACTGCAGATGCAGCTGTTGGCCAGGTAATTGTGCCTGCCTGAATTATGACAGCTGGTGCCAGAAACAAGGTCAAAGCAAAGACAAGCGCAAATAGCAAGAATTGCCGCAGAAATTTGCTATTCGCCCAAACTATTGCCTTTCGACTTTGGTCGCGTACAGATTTTGCGACTGACCTGGGTTGTTCCTTTTTAGTCATCAGAACCTGTCTCTCCGTCACAATTCTCTTGGCTGGACACAACTTTGACGTTTCGAGAATCCAGTCTGTTCTCTCACTAAAAATGCAATTCAGCACTGTAATCGAGTTAATGTTAACAAAGCCGGCAGCTAACTTCCAGTAGCCAGTGCTGTCTGTAAATTTATTGTAAATTAGCATAATTTAATTTTATTTTATTGTGTAATATATAAATATTGCTAAAAAATGTAAATAAACCTTGAAGTAACAGCGCAAGCTTTGTAAAATATACTCGTCGTACCAGGTAGTTATTATTTTAATGTCTTGAGCATTAAAATCGGTATGTAAAAGCACAGGCAGGATTCCAAGCACAAAACAAGCCTGCCAAGCGGGTACGCGGGCCCGTTCGAACGCCGCGCAGAGGCCAAAAATGCATAAAGTTAACTGTCCTTGCATTAAGCAGGAGATTTGCAACGGTGTCTACTGGGTAACTAATGATTGTTCCAAAGGCACAAAAGAAGGCTTCCGTCCCAGGGTCGCATTTGCACATACCTGTTCCGGCTGCCAGATCAACAGGGAAAACCTGGATCTGCAGGGCTTGAAGCAGGCACACGCTAATACATAATCCGAACCTAGCAGAACGGAAAAACAGCATCTATACAGATAATCTGTATACAGAGTAATCTGTTAAAAAGACGACCGCCCAGGTCGTCTTTTTTTACCCGATTCGAAGCCAGCAATAACAGACTGGTTATCTGCATCTGCTAACTGTAAAATGTTTATATAAAACCAAAGTCTTCCTGTTTTCAAATATGAACAAATGATTAACAAAACTTTATTTGGAGGGTTGAAATGGAACGCGTCGGATTTATCGGACTGGGTATAATGGGCAAGCCTATGGCCAAGAACATGATCGAAAAAGGCAGTCAGCTTTTAGTGAATGATATAGACTCAACTGCAGTTGACACAGTTGTTGGTTACGGCGCTGAAGCCGCTTCACTGGCACGCATCGGCACTGAATGCGATGTGATATTTACCATTTTGCCGTCGGGTTCGATTGTCCGTGAAACGCTTTTTCAGGACGATGGCATAGCGGCAAATCTGAAACCAGGCACAGTAGTGGTTGATATGAGTTCGGTAACACCGGTTGATTCCCGTTATTGCAGCGAAAAACTCGCTGGTTTTGGCGCGGCCTTTTTGGATGCGCCGGTAAGCGGCGGCGAACCCAAAGCTATTGACGGTACTCTTTCCTTCATGGTTGGCGGTACAGAAGAGGTATTTGAGCGGGTAAAGCCACTGCTGATGCAAATGGGCAGCAGCGCTGTCCTCACAGGCGATGTGGGCAGTGGCTCTGTTACTAAACTGGTGAATCAGATAATCGTTAACATGAATATTGCAACACTGGGCGAAGGCCTGGTTTTTGCCGCCAAAGCCGGTGTTGACCCTGCTAAAGTGTTCGAGGCGATACGCGGCGGCCTGGCTGGCAGCACCGTAATGGAAGCAAAGGCACCAATGATGCTCGACCGTAATTTCCAGCCTGGCGGCAAAATTTCCATCAACCACAAGGATATCAAAAATGTGCTCGAAACCGCTCATGCCCTTGATATTCCAGTTCCTTTCAGTGCCCAGCTGTTTGAAATTATGCAGGGCTTGAAAGTTCGCGGCCTGATGGGAGAGGATCATAGCAGTCTGGTTAAGCATTTTGAACGATTAGCCGACATCGAAGTTAAGCGGGGGGAACAGTAAGATGGATAAGCTGCCATTGCTGCCGTTGACAGTTCTTGATGAGTATCCGGCAGTTGATACTGCGTTGGTTGACAGGAATCTGAAAATTGCGCTTACCGGGCTGAACCGCAAAATTGTCGTCCTTGATGATGACCCAACCGGTGTTCAAACTGTGCATGATGTTTCAGTTTATACGCAGTGGGATGAAGCATCCCTGCGTGCTGGGTTTGCGGAAGCAAATTCGATATTTTTTATCCTGACGAATTCGCGTGGATTTTCCCGAGAAGAAACAATTCGCGTACATGTGGAAATAGCTGAAAGGCTGGTTAAGATTTCAGCTGAAACAGGAATTGATTATATTCTGGTCAGCCGCAGTGATTCTACAATGCGCGGTCACTTTCCGCTTGAGACTGAAACGCTGCGCCAGACTATTGAACAGAATTCAGAGAAAAAGTTTGATGGCGAAATAATCTGTCCGTTTTTCCAGGAAGGCGGACGTTACACAATTGAAAATGTTCATTACGTACGTGAAGGCGATATGCTCACACCTGCTGGTCAGACAGAATTTGCCCGCGATAAGACCTTTGGCTACCACAGCTCGAACATCGGTGATTATGTTGCCGAAAAAACCGGGGGCCGTTATCAAAAGGAAAATTGTGTTTTTATTTCAATCGATGACCTGCGCAGCTTCAAACTCGACAAAATTGACGCGCAATTGCAGACAGTCAATGGCTTTAACAAAGTGATTCTCAATGCGATAGATTATGTTGATGTCAAATTGTTCATGATTGCCTTTTGCCGGGCTGTTGCCAGTGGCAAAGAATTCATTTTCCGCAGCGGTGCCGCAATCACCAAGGTTTTAGGCGGTATCAGCGATCAGCCGCTGTTGGCTAAATCGCAGCTTATCCATTCGGAAAACACCAACGGTGGAATAGTTGTGATCGGTTCGCATGTCAATAAAACAACGGCGCAATTTGAGGCTTTACGCACCAGTAAGCTGCCTTTGGAATTCATTGAATTTGATCAGCATCTGGTGAAAATCGAAGGTGGACTTGAAGGTGAGGTTGATCGAGTTGTAGCCTTAACAGAGAAGACGATCAGAAGCGGCCGAACCGCGATAGTCTATACCCGCCGCGAACGTTTTGACCTGGAAACTGACGACAAGGAACTTCAGCTGCAGGTATCCACCCGAATCTCGGATGCAGTAACCAGCGTTGTTGGACGCCTGACTATGAGGCCAAACTTCATAATAGCCAAAGGCGGCATCACCTCCAGTGATGTTGGAACTAAAGCTCTTAAGGTTCGCAAAGCCACAGTGATGGGTCAGATCAAACCCGGCATCCCAGTTTGGATGACAGGCGAAGAAAGCCTGTTCCCCGGCATGCCTTACATAATCTTCCCCGGCAACGTCGGCGAAGTAGAAACGTTGAAGGAGATTGTCGAGATGTTGTCGTAGGGTAGACCAGGCTCAAAATCAATCCTCTACAACAAAAAAACCGCTTTGGCTTACGCTTCAGCGGTTTTCAGGTGGCTGCCGGACTAGGATTTGAACCCAGACAAACTGATCCAGAGTCAGTTGTGCTACCCTTACACAATCCGGCAATATTCTTTTGACTGGCATTTTTCAATAGATTTTGTCAGCGCTTGACATTATATCATCGGGGATTGAGCCGCGCAAGTAGGCCGCCTGTTGTGTGCAGTTTTTCAACATTTCACAATTTTGTCATGTTTGCCTCTAATTCCGTTTCATTTATGCCCGACAGATGCCATAGATTTGGTATATAAAGTAATTATCTGAAGAACAGATCCTTTGTTAGCTGAACTATAAAAGCTTTGCTAGAATAGATTTAACGAATATCGTGATTTTGCGAGCTGTGTAATACAGCCGCTAAGTAATTTAATGAAAGAGGCGAATATTATGTCAGACGGCGATTATCGCTATGAACCACCTCAACAATCTCCGACCCAGGATCCTGGACCGGAAAGAGACCCACATCAGCGCAATACCAAACGAATCATTGGAATAGTAGCTGTGTTTCTTGCTGTTGCGGTTCTACTGACTGCCGGCGCAACTGCTGTTGTTTATAATTTGCTGAATAACCGTAATCCCGCAGCTTCTAATCCGACTCAAAGCAGCATAACTGCGAAAGTTGAAACTACACTGCCGACTGATTCGCAAAACGGTAAAACACTTTCTACAAATAAACATTTTAATATTGTGGATGCTTCCGCTAAAGAGAGCCCCAACAAGCAGGCACTTTCCATTATGGAAATAGCTCGGCGCAACAAGCCTGCTGTGGTTGCTATCAGTACTGAAGCCAGAATCCAGAATCCTTTCGGTCAGCCGCAATTGGTGGAAGCTGCCGGCTCCGGTTTTATTATCACAGAAGATGGCTATGTCGTAACTAATTATCATGTCATTCAAAATTCGCAAACCATTTCGATAACTCTGGAAGATGGCCGGATTATCCCGGCGGTAATTACGGGCAGCGACCCGCGAAACGACATCGCGGTTCTAAAAATGAACGGCAGTGGCTTTCCCACAGTTGTCCTTGGTGATTCTTCTGAACTTGAGACAGGCGAACTGGCTGTTGCCATCGGTAACGCCCTCGGCGAACTGAGCGGTACTGTAACAGCCGGCATTATCAGCGCGCTTGACCGGCAGATAACCATTGATAACCAGTCGCTAGTTTTGCTGCAAACAGACGCTGCCATCAATTCTGGTAATTCAGGCGGTGCGCTGATTAACTCCTTTGGCGAAGTCATAGGGATAAATACAGCCAAGAATGCTGGCGATGGCGTTGAAGGCCTCGGCTTTGCGATCCCGATTAATACCGCCAAACCGATTATTGAATCGCTGATCCAGAATGGCTATGTTGCAGGCCGTCCCAAACTTGGCATTGGTACCCGCGACGTTTCTGAACAGGAAGCAGCCTATTACAATATGCGTGCCGGTATTTATGTCCGAATGGTGGAAAATGGCAGTTCTGCTGACAAAGCTGGCATAGCCGTGGGTGATATAATCATTAAGGCAGACGGCAAGGAAACTCTGACAACAGAAGCTTTGAATGCTGTGAAAGAGAGTCACAAAGTTGGTGACACAATGCAGATTACTCTTATTCGTAACGGCAACGAGATGACAGTCAGTGTTGTACTGCAAGAAGACCGGCCAGAGACTATGCAGAGAACCTCAACCTCAACCTGAGCCTTGCAAGCCAAAAGGTCAGCCTGTAAATAACTAATTAATAATATGCATAAAAAGCCGCCGTTGTCCTCATAAACTGGTGAACGGCGGCTTTTTCGTGCTAGAATAAATTCATTCGAAACTATGCGGACACAATGATGCTGCTGGGCTGCCGGCACTTGGCTAAGGAGACAATCGCATGAAAAAATGGCTGCGCCGTGAAGTGCTGATGCCCCTCTTTTTTCTCATAATATACGGTGGTGCACTTTTTGTTCTGATTCGAAAACTTGATGAGCTGGGACTGATTCAGCGTCAAGGCATGATGACCTGGCTGCTGGTGGCAAGTGTTGTCATTTATATTTTCTTAATAGCTATTACCTTCAGACATATTTTCAGCGCTTATTTACTTGAACGGTACGACCCCGGCGATTCACGCAGTATACGCCGTTTAGCCCGCAACTGGCGCTTTCGCCTGCCCTATAACTGGGAAAGCGAAAAATTTTTTCAACAATTCCCGACAGATCTGGCCAAAGCTCAGTTCAGACATTCGAGCGGTGAGCTTTCTTCCGGTGTGGTTTTTTTGCGTACCGGAACAGAGTTTTGGACCAGAAGGCCGCAGAATGACCGGCTGTTGATGTTGGAAACTGATGCTATCAATATTTTTCGCGTGGACCGGTTGCTGAAGAATACAATTGATCAGTTGGACACAGTAAAGCCAGAATCGCAGCGGAATATTCTGATCATTGCTGTTCGCATGCAGGACAAACAACGTGTGGCTTCTGCCGCTGCCGGCTGTGTAAACTTTATGGGACAGTTCAAAGGCGGTACCCTGTTCCCGGTAATGCTCGACCTTGAGCATCGTCGAATTTATTATCCTGTGAACCGGAGTCTAATACCTCGCAAGCATAAAGCACTGCAAAACCAATTGTTGGCACAAATACGCAGCTCGGGCCGCGTGCGTCAGGACGAGAAACTAAGCACCCGTCGCATTCGACAGCGGACAGATGAACAATCGGATATCAAAACAAGCACCTGAATGGAGGGCTTATGAAAGTAATAATTGTGGGTGGAGTTGCCGGTGGCGCCTCCGCGGCGGCCAGGCTGCGCCGGCTCGATGAGCGGGCAGAAATCATCCTGTTTGAAAAAGGTGAATTTATCTCCTATGCTAACTGTGGGCTGCCCTACTACATTGGAGACGTAATAACCGACCGTGATGACTTGCTGGTGCAGACAGTGGCAGGACTTTCGGAACGTTTTAATCTTGATGTGCGCGTGTTTTCGGAAGTGGTCAAAATTGACCGCCCTACGAAAACAGTGACAGTGCATGATCATGTTAATAATCGTGACTATACTGAATCCTACGACAAGTTGATCCTTTCGCCCGGAGCTGAGCCAAAGCGTCCGCCGCTTCCGGGAATTGATCTGCCAGGCATTTACAAGCTTAGGACTATCCCGGACACAGATAAAATCCACGCTGCTGTCACCCAACAGAATGCTAAAAGCGCCGTGATTATCGGCGGCGGCTTTATTGGTGTTGAGCTGGCTGAAAATCTGCGCGAACGTGGCCTTGAGGTTACCATCGTTGAATTTACCGATCAGCTGGTGGCATCGCTCGACCGCGAAATGGCGGTCTTCTTGCATGTCAAAGCTCGCGAGCAAGGCATAAAGCTGCTTTTTAATGCTGGTGCTGCCAGCTTCAATGCATTGCCCGACAGTCGCCTCGAGGTACACTTGACTAATAACGAAAGTCTCACTGCTGATATGGTGGTTTTGAGTATAGGTGTTTCACCCGACAGCCGTTTGGCACGTGATGCAGGCCTTGAACTTGGTCTGGGCGGCAGTATTAAAGTAGATGAATACTTGTTTACATCTGACCCTGATATCCTCGCGGTTGGTGATGCCATAGAAGTAACGAACCTGGTCAACGACCAGCAGACGCTGATTCCCTTAGCCGGACCGGCCAATAAACAGGGCCGGATAGCTGCTGCAAATGCACTGGGTGCCAAGGTTTCTTTTACCGGAGTCCAGGGCACATCAGTATTAAAACTGTTTGACCTTACAGCCGCTTCAACTGGCTTAAACGAAAAACTGCTGAAGCGCAGCAATATGCCTTACGAAAAAGTCTATATTCATCCCTTGAATCATGCCGGTTATTATCCGGGTGGCACTCAGATGGCGATGAAGCTGTTGTTCGACCCTCAAAAGGGCATAATTCTTGGGGCTCAGGCAGTCGGCATCGACGGGGTGGATAAAAGAATCGATGTAATCGCAACGGCTCAGCGCCTGGGCGGCACTGTATTTGACCTGGAGGAGCTGGAGCTGGCTTACGCGCCGCCTTTTTCATCTGCCAAGGATCCGGTTAATATGCTTGGCTTCACTGCTGCGAATGTAATAAAAGGCGATGTAAAGCAGTTCCATTATCACGACGTTGACGGACTTGATTTGGCAAAGGTGACGTTGCTGGACGTTCGTTCACCTTATGAATACGCGCTTGGTACAATTCGCGAAGCGCTCAACATCAATGTTGATGATCTGCGGCAGCGTCTGACTGAAATCCCCAAAGAAAAGCCTGTTTATATTTTCTGTCAGGTTGGGTTACGCGGGTATCTGGCAGCGCGCATTTTATCGCAGAATGGTTTCAGCGACGTTTATAACCTCAGCGGTGGGTACCGGTTGTATCAGATGCAGCTGCATGAACAGCAGGTAGACAGTCCTTGTGATTGTGTAGGCAATTAGCGCTAAGAACGAGCGCCAACGCAGAAAAGGAGACGCGGCATGGATCTTGCGAAATATCGGGTCACTGACGGCAAGGATTTTAAACTGAAACAACATGATACCAACGATCGCGGTACTTATTCAGGGAAAAAAGAGGCCATTGAACCATTGGCTGCAAACCTGGAACTGTTGCAAGAACTGCAGGATAAGCTCTATGCCCACAACCAGTATGGTGTTTTAGTGATTCTGCAGGCTATGGACGCCGCCGGCAAAGACGGCGCGATTAAGCATGTTATGAGCGGCTTTAATCCACAAGGTGTGCTGGTTAAGGCTTTTAAGACACCTTCCGTTGAAGAGCTGGATCACGATTACCTTTGGCGCAGCTTCCCCTGGCTGCCTGCTTATGGCAACATCACGATTTTTAACCGCTCCTATTATGAAGATGTCCTGGTAGTCAAAGTTCATAATCTGCTGCCTGCTGCCAAACAGACAACCAGCGATGGCAGTCCGGATATCTGGAAACTGCGTTATCGCCAAATACGCGATCTGGAGCGCTACTTAACCGAAAACGGGATAATCGTCGTGAAACTTTTTCTGAATATCTCAAGGGATGAGCAAGGCGAGCGTTTGCTTGCACGTATAGATGAGCCAGATAAAAACTGGAAGTTTTCAGCCGCGGATGTGCATGAACGCCAATTTTGGGACGATTACATGGATACCTATGAAGAAATGATTCAGGGCACTGCAACGGAAATGGCACCTTGGTACATTATTCCTGCGGACCGCAAATGGTTTTCGCGTCTGCTGATTTCAGAAATTCTGGTTCAAACGCTGCAAAAACTGCCTCTGGCGTATCCGGAGGTAACAGATGAAGCACGTGCCGCTATGGTTACTTACCGTAAAATGCTGCTTGAAGAGGGTAAGGATCTACCTTCTGGCGGCGTATTGCAGTGACTCGTCAGCACCTTCACGGAACCACTGGATCATACGGCCGGCGATGCTGGTTGTGTTTGGGATGTCGGGCAGATTATCGCGGCTAAACCAGTCGGCGTCATCAATTTCAACCCCATCAACCTTAATTTCGCCGTCAGCGTACTCGCAAACAAAACCAACCATCAGCGAATCAGGGAAGGGCCAGGACTGGCTGGCGAAGTAACGCAGGTTTTTAACCCGGATACTGACTTCTTCGAAAACTTCACGTTCGATGGTATCCTCAAATTCCTCGCCTGGCTCCATAAAGCCAGCAATTACACTATAGCGGTTAGCCGGGAAATTCCGGTTGTGGGCCAGCAGGATTCTATCGTCGCGGATGATGGCTGTAATTATTGCGGGTGAAATCCGTGGATAAATTACGTTACCACAAGTACCGCATTTTTTTGCTCTTTCATCCTCTTTCCAACTAGTAGGTTTACCGCAGCTGCCACAGAAACGGCTTTGCCTGTCCCAATGCAGAATCTGGGCGGCCCGCCCCGCCAGCATGAACATGTCATCGTCAATATCCGCTGCCAGAGCCCGCAAATTAACAAATTCATAACCTGCGGGCAACTCAATCATTTGTCCGACATCGAGGGTAAAGCAATCGTCGTCATCGAAGGTGCCGAGGTAATGGCGTTCTTCCGGCAAGCCGGCAATGCCTTCTACACTGGTTCTGTATGGAACCTGAGGGCCGACCGCTGTCTGCCGGACCAGCAGCAGGTTTTTGTAAAAAATGAACCAGCGTTCGGGCCGATCACCCTCCGGCTGGTGGATATATGCAGAAGAGTAGTGATTGTATATGCTTTTGCCTCTCATGATTTTACCTTTCCAGTTTCGATCATTTGAACTTAAGATATTATAGCTTTGATTGCCACTTAAATCACCGGCATCTTCAGCTAAATAATCAAAACCGGAGAGTTAGCATTGACAAGAACTTTATGCGCAACGCTGCCCAGAATCAGGCGACGCAAGGTTCCCATGCCGTATGATCCCATGACGATCAGATCAACTTCATTTTCGTCTGCATAATTGATAATCTCTGTGGCTGGGTCACCTTCCAGCGAAACTAGTTTTACCCTGTAATCATCAAAATCGGGAATCACAGCGCGGGCTGTTTCCAGAATTTTTCGCGAATGAGCGCGCATCTCTTTCAGGACATTGCTCTCCACAAAACTCCGCTCAAAATCAAGATAAGTGCGCATTGCGGGCATATCGTACACATTCAGGATAACCAGGCGGGCCTGAGAGAAATCGGCCATTTCTCTGGCTTTATGAACCGCGCTTACAGTGCAATCACCGCCATCAACCGGCACCAGTACTATTTTCATGTCAAGGCCCTCCTTGAGAGCAACACAGGCGCTCAGGTTGTAATACAAAGCCTGAACGCCTGTTTTTCGGCAAATCACCACATGGCTGCTTAGATAATCATAACCGGGGTTTCCGCCTGGACAACAACCTTATGGGAAACACTGCCCAGGAAGAACCGCCGGAAAGTACCCATACCGTGTGAACCCATGACAATGAGTTCAACATCGTTCAGCTTGGCATATTCCACAATCCTGTCCGCCGGGTCGCCTTCCAGCGAAACCAGTTCGATCCGGTCTTCACTGAAGTCCGGAATAAAACTGCGTGCTGTTTCCAGTGTCTTTTTTGAACGTGCACGCAAATCCTGCAATATATTGTCTTCGCGCTTATCTGTATCAAAATCAAAATATGAACGCAAAGTCGGCATGTCATAAATATTCATAATAATCAGCTTGGCGTTATAAAAATCGGCCATTTCGCGGGCTTTGGTAACTGCAAGTTCAGTGCAGTCACTTCCGTCGATTGGAACAAGTATTGTTTTCATAAAAATTCTCCTTACAACTGCTCCTTGCTTAGGTGCTGTTTCCTTATGCCTCGTCAGTCTTTTTCTGCGAATCCTGTCTTCAATAACAATTTCATTATATCGGCTGGCAGCGCGCTAAGCTGTAATATCTGTAACAGTTGCGACTGCTCAGCTGCTTGGCCAATTGTTACTGAAAATCGGATTTAAGAATATCGGCATCGGTTAATCGCACTACAACTTCGTGGCGTTTACCGTCGTTGAGCAGGTAAAAGCGATTGTCACTGGCAGCTTGTTTCCCGTCGATTGTCAGTGCTGAAATTCGCTTGCCGGCACCTGTGGGATTCTCAAAACGAATATTGTAGACTGTGTCGCCGTTGCGGTAATCAACTTCCCAGGCTTTCAGCACAGCCGGGAAAGCCGGTTGCAAGATTAGATGGTCGCTTTCACGCCTGATCCCGAGCAAAGACTGCAGCATTGCCTGGTAAAGCCAGCCGGAGGAGCCGGTATACCAGCTCCAGCCTCCCTTGCCTGTGAAAGGCTCGCCAATGTTAATATCAGCCGCAACCACATACGGTTCACGTTCATACCGCATCATGTCGCGTGGTGTCGAAGTGAAGTTAATTGGATTGAGCATGGCCATCAATTCCCGGGCATCTTTGCCGCGTCCCGCCCTGGCAAAAGCCATCGCCAGCCAGACCGCTGCATGCGTGTACTGACCGCCGTTTTCACGAATCCCCGGGAAATAACCCCGGATGTAGCCCGGATCGGGATCAGAAACGTTGAAGGGTGGCGTCAGCAGTTGAATAATAGAAACGTCGCGGTGAACCAGATGACGATTGGCAGCTTCCAGCGCCTCACTGGTCCGTTCCGGGTTGCCTGCACCGGATAGCACTGACCAGGACTGACTGATTGAGTCGATTTGGCACTCGGCATTGAGATGTGAACCCATCGGGCTGCCGTCATCAAACCAGGCACGTTTGTACCAGTGTCCGTCCCAGGCGTGTGTTTCGATATTAACGCGCAATTCTTCGCGTAGGTTATCAAAGCCGCTGGCGAGATCGTTGTCGCCAAACCGGCGGCAAATCGGGGCGAACCGCTTCAGGACTGTGCAGAGGAACCAACCGAGCCAGACGCTTTCGCCACGTCCTTCCACGCCGACGCGGTTCATGCCGTCATTCCAGTCACCACCGCCCATGAGCGGGATCCCGTGCGCTCCAAATCTGCTGGCTCGCTCAATCGCCCTCAGGCAATGTTCATAGACACTGGCAGATTGTTCGGAGATGCGCGGTGCGAACATCCGTTCATGTTCACCGGGAGCCAATGGCTCACCTTCGATAAATGGAATCTGTTCTTTCAACAGTGCCAGGGAACCAGTGCGTTCAACATAGGCAGCAACCGCAAATGGCAGCCAGAGCAGGTCGTCAGTGATCAATGTGCGAACACCGATGCCTGTTTCGTTGTGCCACCAGTGCTGCACGTCTCCTTCGATGAACTGGCGGCTGCAGCACAAGCGGATTTGGTCGGCCGCGTATTCTGGTGCTGAATGGAGCAGTGCCAAAGTATCTTGCAGCTGGTCTCGGAAACCGAAGGCGCCGCCGCTTTGGTAGAAGGCTGTGCGGGCCATGATCCGGCATGACAGAGTTTGGTACAGCAGCCAGCCGTTCAACATTAGATCCATAGCCCGATCATCTGACTTGACCCGGATCTGCCCCAGTTTCTGTTGCCAATAGGCACGAACACGCTGTAATTCTGTTTCAGCCTGTTCTGTCTGTTTAAAGCGGGCAGCGACTTGAGCCGCCTCTGCCGCAGTTGATGTCTGTCCCAAGCCAAGGACGATTGTCTTGGTCTCATTTGCGCCTATAGTGAAGTCCATTTGAATGGCAGCGCAGGGATCAAGGCCGGCACCTGTAAGATTGCTCAGCTTATCAACCGCGAGTCCATTTGGGAAGTTGATTGAACTGCCCAAGCCCAGGAAGCCTGTGCGGTCGCCCGTATAGCTGGTGATCGGTTCACTGCCGAAGAGGAAAGCCACAGGCTGTTTATCTTCCGGCGCGTATACGTTATGTGCCAGGAATAAATCATCATCTGCCGAGTATTTACTGACAATATAGGGTGCTGTCTGTTCCCGCATTACACCGAGCACCAGTTCCGCATAATGAACCACGGAGAAACTGCGTTCATAATTGCTCGTGTTGTGTAAGGTGAGTAAAGTCAGCTTAAGCGGCGCTTCAGCAGCGACAAATACTGTCATTTTCTGTTTAAGCTCCAGGCCTGTATGGGTAAATTCGGAATAACCGAAACCATGACGCACCTGGTAGTCCTTACCGGTACCAGGCTGCAGCGCCGCCGGTGTTGTGATCGCGCCAGATTCTCTGTCCTTAATGTACACAGCCTCTGAGGCAGGGTCTGTCACAGGGTCGTTTGACCAGGTTGTCAGTTTGTTTTCCCGGCTGTTGCCGGCCCAGGTATAGCCACCGCCTGTTTCTGAAACCAGGCAACCGAAATCAGGGTTTGCCATTACATTAATCCAGGGTGCCGGCGTGCTGCGGCCGTTGGCGGGCCAGATCTCATACTCAGTGCCGTCATTGGCAAAACCACCAATACCGTTAAAAAACTCCAGTTGCGGTGCGCTCTGAATAAGTCCGCTGTCCGGCAGGAGTGAATGATCCTGGCCGTCAGGCAGCTGAATGATCCGTGCAGCATGTTGGCTGGGGCGTTCAGTTTTGGCTGCGCGCCGGTCACGATAGATCCCCTTTTGCGGATTGATGACAATTCGTGCCACAGCTGCCAGTAAAGTAGCTTCCTCGTCTGTCATCTGGCTGCGGCGCAGCAGGAAAAGGCTCGGCTTTTGACTGGCGCCGTTATAAACCTTGAGAATACTGGTCAGATCCTGAATCCGGTTATGCAGCGGTAAAGCGTAGCCTTCTTCTTCTTCATTAATTAAAACAAGGTCTACGGCCACAGTTTGCTGGCGCAGGAATTCATAAGCCGCAAGCGCGTCACGGACAACTGCCAGGTCTTCCAGATTACGCACCCGCATCAGTATTATCGGATCATCACCTGAAATACCAAAGCGCCAGAGACTGCTTTGGCCTAACTTGTTTTTGCGGATGATCGCCTCATCGTCGCGGAAAGCCCTGGTCGGATAATACAGCGGGCCAACCATTTCCTGAATGGCGTTATGCAGGCTGGAACTCAAATTTAGATATTTACGTTCCAGCGTGCTGCTGGTCAGTGCCTGCCGGAAAATATCGTCGTCGTACATCGAACGCTGCAGGCTTTGGCTCAGGTTGCGCGCAGAATCACGGTCGGGACTCCAGGCAGTGATAAAGGATACAGAAACAGATTGACCTGCCGGTACGCTAAAGACAGCGCGCAGGCTCATGATCGGGTCATTAGAAAACCCTGAACGCCCGGAAAGTGGCTGGCGGACCCGTAATGCATGGGGTTGCTGTTTGGTTCCGCCGCGACCCAGGAAGGCTCTGCGGTCGGTCTCAAATTCGACGGGACGCTCAAAAGGCGAACTCGAACGCAGTTTGTGAAGAACCACGCCGTTCTTTTCATCCGGACTGCGCTGACGGCGACTGGCTAACAATGCGTTATCCTCGCGCAGGTATTCCATTTCCAGGAATAGCTTATTGAAGGCGGGATGTGAGGCTTCCGACATAAAGGTATCGTTTACCACTTCCAGATAGCTCGTTGCTTCGAGCAGCACAGACTGGTCACCGTGGTTAGTAAAGGTCACCCGTCGCAGTTCAAAATCTTCGAGTGGCGATAAAGTCGCTTCTGTAGTTGTGGTTATCAAGCCATCCCGCCGCAGATACTTGACTTTGTCAGCCGAGAAAATTGCCTCGTAGTGATCGGGGCGCACAATCGTCGGGTAGTAGGTACTACTCCAGAGCTGGTTTGTTTCCAGATTCCGGATATAGATGAATTGTCCGTGGCTTGAGCCAACACGTTCTGAGCGCCAGCGGTGGATCATGGTGTTGTTGCAGCTACTGAAGCCCTGGCCTTCAGAGGTAAGCATCAGTAAATAGCGCCCGTTAGAGAGTACATGCGCTTCCGGTGTTTCGGGGTTCAAATCTGTAATACGGCGATCTTCGATTTGCTCTTCCTGATATTCCTGCTGATCGATGTTAATTGAATAGCCGT
Organism: Clostridia bacterium; assembly: GCA_040772685.1. Classification (GTDB taxonomy): domain Bacteria; phylum Bacillota; class Clostridia; order Saccharofermentanales; family UBA5734; genus JAXGXQ01. The sequence continues at coordinate 261,951 of JAXGXQ010000002.1, forward strand.
AACGAGCGAGCAGAACCAGTACTACAGAACGTTTTTCCTCTAACAGAACCTCGGTCGACTGAACCATCGGTTCTTTGTGGAAACGGCGCTGCAGATTCCGGTTGTTTAGGAAATTGTTGAGCGACGTCATGATCATGCCCTGGTGGTGGGCCATAAATGTCTGCACCAGTGAATAATTTTGGAGAGTAGCGGAATTTGGCCGGCTGAAGTCAAGTGCTTCATACATGCCGTAGATGCCTGAAGCGCCTATATCTTTTAAATGACGCAGGTTTGCTATTGCTGCTTCTGGTTTAATGCCAAGCGCCAGCGCGGTAGCGTATGGAGCTACCACACGGGCAGGCCGCATACTCGACTGCAGACGAAGATACTGCATACCAAAGGCCATGTACTGGTAATTAGAATCGACATCAAACATAAAATACTGAGATTCGGAAACACCCCAGGGGATGTCAAATTTTTTGCCGTGCATAATCTGGCGCTGGACAGCAGCCCGGTTGCTGCGCTCAATCAGCGTGCCGCGGGGAGCGCGCATAATCAGGTTTGGCATCAGGTATTCGAACATGGTGCCACTCCAGGAAACCAGGGCGGGAACTCCCTTTACAAGGGTAAGCGGACGACCGAGCGAGAACCAGTGTTTCTGTGGCACGTCACCTTTAGCGATGGCCAGGAAGCTGGCTGCGCGGGCTTCAGATGCGAGCAAATCGTAATGCCCGCTTTCGCTGCTTTGGGTTGAAACGTTATAGCCAATGTGAAACAGCCTGTGTTTTTCATCGTATAAGGGCTTAAAATCAGCGTGATCGACAATATAGTCAATTTCCATGCAGATGCTGCGGATCAGGTCCATCATGTCCATTGCAGCTGGCTGTTCAAGTTTTGCCAGATCCTTAAGGCTGAGCTTCACATCTAAGCCTGCAGGCGTGGCGTAAGTTTTGATTATTGTTTGTAATGATTCAGCAAATTTGAGAATGCGTGCTGTGTAGTAAGAATCAAGTTCCGGCTGCGCTGCAGCTGCTGTCAGAGATTCGAAAAACTGTTCGCGTTCCTGTTCGTCAGTCAATGAACCCTGGAGCACGTCAGGATCAAGCCCGCCGGCAGCCAGCGTATCGCGGGCTCCCTGCACCAGGCATTTATTTAGCAACGGTTTTTGCGCCAATTCGAGCAGTCCGTTTTTCAGAGTAATCAATGAGGTCAGGAAGTTACCACTGTCAACTACGGAAACGTAGTTGGGCCAGACAAGTTCCAAAGTTTGGACAAAGTACCAGTTGTAAAGATGGCCGTTCCATTTGGGCATCTTCTGAATCGTACGCAGAACATTGTCACAATGTTCGACCAGATCACAAAGGGTGATGTAGCCAAAGTCGCAGGCGCTTAAGGCTGAGAGCAGCTGCATGCCCAGGTTGGTTGGCGAAGTTTTATCGGCTAGTTTTGGCCCTGGGAATTCCTGGTAGTTATCGGGGCAAAGCCAGTTATTTTCTGCGGTAGAAAAATCTTCAAAGAAGCGCCAGGTTCTGCGGGCAAGAATCCGTAATTCCTTTTCTTCATTAGTTGGCAGCTGATAGCGGATGGATGTGCGCGGCGGCAGGCTGACACGCCAGGCAAACCAGGGTGCCGCCAGCCAGAGCAAAGCCTGAACCAACAGCAAGAAAAGGTTAAGACCCCGCAACTGCCAGATAGCCGCTGCACCTAAAAGGATAGCGGCAGGAAGTGAAGGCAGGAAAAGGCGAATATAGCTGCTGAGGGAATTTTGCAGAGATTTTTCCACTGATTCCGATGTTTGCCATTCCAACAGGTAACGATGCGTGATAAACATGCGCACAAGCGTGCGGGTTATCGCATCGAGCGACATCCAGGCCCGGAAAGGCAGAAAGATCACGTAAAGCAGTGCCTGAATCACTATCAGGCCGGCATTTTCTAATAAAATCTGGTGTGCCACCCGAACCGTGGAGTTTTGTAGTTTTCTGAAGATCGTGTCGGCAAACAGGCTAAGCAACTGCCAGAAATCGCCAAAAACAACGAATGGCAGCCAGAGCCAGGGAATGGCAGGGAAAAAAGCCACATTGAGCAAAACAGCGACTACACTGGCAATTGGTGTGATGCTGCGGCGCAGATTGTCCAGCATTTTCCAACGCGACAGCCAGTTTATCGGTGAGGTGCTGAAAATCCAGGGCAATAGCTGCCAGTCACCGCGGATCCAGCGATGGTCCCGCCGGGCGAAGGCGGCGAAGTTGGGCGGTGTACTGTCCAGCAGGCGGATACCACTGGCAAATGCGCAGCGGGTGAGACTGCTTTCGAGCAAGTCGTGCGACAGAACCGAGTTTTCCGGAATCATGCCGCCCAGCAGTATATGCAGGACTTTGTAATCGTAGATTCCTTTGCCGACAAAGATACCTTCATCGAAAGTATCCTGATAAACATCCGATATTACAGAGGCATAGCTGTCGATGCCGGATTCCCCTGCGAAAACCCGCGAGAAGAAGCTGCTGCGGGCGTCGCTCACTCTGGAGGTGATTTCTGATTGCACAATAGCGTAGCCGCTGACAATACGCTTGGTTTTCGGGTCAATAACCGGCCAGTTGAGCGGGTGCGCCATTATGCCTACTAACAGGGCGCCGCTTTCGCGTACCAGCTCAGTGTCAGCATCAAGTGTGATGACAAAGCGGAAGCTTTGCATGATTTCCGGCGAGCCTACCTGGATTTTGAATCCGGTGCTTTCATCGCCGGAAAGCAGGGCGTTAAGTTCTTCCAGCTTGCCGCGTTTACGTTCCCAGCACATCCAGCATTGCTCAGACTCGTTCCATTTACGGCTGCGTATCAAAAGTGAAAAACGCTTGGCAGTTCCCGGGTAGCGATCGTTCAGATCGTCAATTGCCTTCGTTGCCGCGGCAATAATTTCCTCATCGTCAGGCGCGAATTCCGTCGGTGAATCGCGCAGATCGCCCAATACAGCAAAATAAAGATTTTCCTGTTTGTTCGCAAGGTAGTACCTTTCCAGGCGGGCTGCATAAGTGCGGGCGGATTCGACGTTGCCGATAATGACTGGCATGACAACGAAAGTCCGGAATTCATCCGGGATATGTTCAGTGAAATCCATAGACAATTGTGGTTTAGGCTTAATGATTCGAGTAAAAGTCGAGTGTGTCAGCAGAATACTGACTCCCACAGCCAGAATACCGATGTTGATAAAAAAGAAAACTGCTGCAACTGTGTTCTCTGCGAACATGCCTGCACCGGAGCGATACAGCAGCCAAAGCTGTAACAGCGTCAGTATAGTAATTGAGGCTATGTAAACAATACTGCGAATAGTTTTCTGGCGGTCATTGCCTTCCAGGGGCCTGTAGGCACGGTTGGCAATGTAGTCGTCCAGTAAGCTGCGGCCTCTGCCAATCAAAAAGGTACCGATATGATTAGGAACAGGTAATTCATCCCAAGGAATATTCATGGGGTCGCTGCTGTCTCTTGCGGCTTTTTCTACCTGGTCAGTATCGTTATTCTGCGGCTGCGCACCAATCGCCATAGCACTGACTGTCAACGGCTCGTCGTTTGGAGCTCCTGGTCCATTCAGGGCATGAACCTGCTGATCACCCAGACGGGCCAGTTGCAGTGCTTTTGTAGCTACCACAGATTCGTCCAGGCTATATTTATCTGCCAGCTTTTGAATTTGACGGCGATAGCGGGCTCGCGTATTACCGTCAACTTTGTCGTAAACGCCGGCGGGATCGAGGGCGAGCGTTGCTTCTGCAAGAGAAACCTTGCGGTAGTTCTGTTCCCAGTTCATTTCACCTACTTCTTTAAGGCTGATGATCAGGGCGCTGACCGTAGATTCAGCAAGTGCTTCACGTTGACGGTCCTGAGTGATCAGGTTATGCAGCTGGCGTTGATAATCCTCAACGCCAACACCGCTCAGGCTGGCCAGCCAGCGGACAATTTCCGATTCATCAACGGAAAGATTACGCAGACGATAAATGAAGTGAGCCAGGAAGGTTTCATCCGTACACTCGTTCCAGAAATTCTCTTGTTGTAAAATGGCGGCTGTTTCTTCAGAACTGCGACGTAAGGCGGCAGCAACCCGTTCCGCTGTATCATCTGCCCGCATCCGGACATGTATGTTATTGATCAGACGAATGGCTTCATCGACAATCCGCTCAAGCAAACAGAGGCTGAGCACATGCGGCAGCGCCCAGAGTTCTTTTGAGGTGAGCTCTTCCGATTTCTGGTAGTCACTGATGTAATTAACGAGTGATTCTTCGTGGATATGGCCATTTGTGCCCGAGATGATTTTGTGAGCGATGAGATAAATCCGCGGGTAGCTCCGGGTACTGCTGATATTGAGTACCGGCAGGCGCGAGAGCTGGCGCAAATTACCGGCCCCTTGTAACCGTTTGATTTCACGATAAATCAGGTTATAGTTTTCAAACAGCCAGAGAGAAGCGGGAATCAGCGAGATGGTTCGCGCGGGAGTTCTGCTTAGCTGGCGCCGGATATATTGCAGGTTCAGGTACACACGCCATTGAATATCTGCCAGGACGCGTGTACGAGCTTTTTCACGTACAGGGTATTTACGGGCGAAGGCTGCCATGCTGAATTCCGCTTCGTCAGCACTGATTGTGGCATACATCAGCTGCAGCCACTCACGTGTTTTCGTAGTCCGGTCACTGGGCCGGAAATAGTTTTTGGCATCGGAATAAGCCCGGTAACTAAGCGGAATTAATAGAATTATAACGATTGTAATCAGGATGCCTGGCCAGGTCAGCCAGTACTCCCTTAAAAAGCGACCTGCCATTATTATTAGCAGGTCCGGATTATCCATTTTTTGCAGCATGGCATTGATCATTCCCAGCGTTTGCTCCTTTATTTACGTGTAGCCAGTTGTTCCATCAGCCATTCACACAGGATTATGGCATGGTTGACAGTTTCGCTTTTCGCAGCATACAACAAGGTAACGTTACCTGTTTTAAGTTTGTCTTCAACTATTGTAACAAACTCTGGTGAAGTAGGATTATTCTCTAGTTCATGACGGTAACGGGCGCGGAAATAATCCATCTTTGCCGGATTATGACCAAAATCCTTGCGGCTTTCCGGTGATGGTGCTATATTTTTACGCCATTCGTCAAATTGTAGTTCCTCTTTGGCAACACCCCGCGGCCAGAGCCTGTCTACCATAATTCTGAAGCCGTCTGCGGGTTCCGCTGCTTCATAAACACGCTTAATTTGAATAACAGACATATACCACCGCCTAAAATCAACTAGAAGCTGCGCACCTCCTGCGTGCCAGTGACTACACTTTTGGAATCAATGTTAGAAGAGTTCTTGATTTCTTCAGTTTTAAAGTAAACATTGCCCTCTACTCGGGCATCGATCAGTTTAAAGTTGGGCACTGCAACATAAAGGTCGCCGACAAAGGTTCCATATTCAAAGCTGGCATTCCGACTGTTAATTGTCAGTTTCGGAGCGGTTAACTTAAATCGGTCAAGTACGTTGCGATTGGCGTCCTGGGTGTAAAGGCCAATTTTCCGCTGGTAAATGTCTTTGCCGGCGTCATCTTTGCGTCCGTTAGTAAAATCACCATCCAGAACAAGCTCTTTGTCAGTTGTGATATCCTTCAGGGATGCGATAATCCAGGTGCCATCTTTGGAAATAGCTTTTTCGAAGGCTTCGGCTGTATCAACAATTGAAGCCGAAGCAACTGCGTCGGTTGTCCCTGTTGTCGTCGCTGTTGTTGTGGCAGCGCTGCCGCCGCAGCTGAGCAGAAAAAGCGCAACCAACAAAGTTGAGAGAAATATAAGTGTGATCTTTTTGAAGTTATAGCGATACATTTTTTTGTCCTCCTGAATATATTTCTATACTGTGTGGATTAATATTGGCAAAGTTTAGTTTCTATTATAGATTAAAGATAAGGCATGCCGGCTTAAAAACCCGACATTAAACGAAACATTTAGCCGCAAGATTGTTAATAATTAGCAACGTCCGATTGTTAATATTTACAATTGCTGCCTATAATAACTTTGGTATGTTTAAATTCGCTGCGGCTCATGCCCCGCGAGCGGGGATATTAAGAGAAGGGATCTGAATATGATTAAAAATATTTCTGAACGGATTACTCTGGCAAACGGTGTAACGATGCCTTTATATGGAGCCGGTGTTTTTAAAATCAGCGACCGTGATACTGCCGGTGCTGTTCGTGATTTAATCGAAACCGGCTACCGGCTGATCGATACCGCTCCACTTTATGGCAACGAAGAGGGTGTTGGCCGTGGCGTTCGTGATTCAGGTATTCCGCGCGAAGAGGTGTTTATTACCACCAAACTCTGGGAACATTACACAGACGAGGAATCAATAATCCGCGCCTTTGATGAGAGTCTGCGCCGACTGAATATGGATTATGTTGATCTTTATTTAATTCACTGGCCAAAGCCGCAATTGGATTTGTATGTAACTATGTGGAAAGCTTTTGAAAAAATTTACCGTTCAGGCCGGGCTCGCGCGATTGGTGTCAGTAATTTCCAGTCATCACATCTAGACCGCCTGGCACGGGAATGCGAAATCATGCCGGTGCTCAATCAGGTGGAAGCGCATCCGTTCTTGACGCAGCAGGAACTGCGAGAGGATTTGACTAAGCGCGGCATTGTGATGCAAGCCTGGGCGCCTTTAGCCCGTGGCCGTGTTATTAAAGATCCGGTATTGAATGAACTTGGCGATAAATACGGCAAGAGCGCTGTTCAGGTTACCTTGCGCTGGCATTTACAACATGGGGTTTCTGCCATTCCTAAAAGTTCAAAATTAGAACGAATGCAGACAAATGCAGACATTTTTGACTTCAACTTAACCGAAGATGATCTGAAAAGAATTGATGCGCTGAACATTAACCTGCGCACAGCAGAGCATCCGGACACGATGAACAGCAACTAAAGCAGAGCATCCGGACACAATGAACTGCATCTAAAAAGACGAAAAGAAACAAGGTCCATCTCAAATTAAAGGATTGAGATGGACCTTGTTAAATTGTCAAAACATGTGTTCACAGATTAGCGCAGCTGTAACTCACACTTCCAGGATTGAAATCAGAATCATTGGCCGGCGATGGGTTTTACCGTAAAGCATCTTTTGCAGCTGATTGCGGGCAGCGTCGCTGTCCAGTGCTTCGCGTACTGCTTTACCGCTGTTGCCTGCTTTGCGTACCATGTCCTCAACCTTCTTTGCCATTTCGCTGGTTATGCGCTGGTTTTCGATTTCATAAATGAACCCGCGGGCCTGAATATTCGGTTCGCCAATCAGTTCACCGGTAGACCGGTTAATGGCCACCGAGACTACGACAACACCATCATCTGCCAAAAGCAGACGATCGCGCAGTACAACTGCATCAATGTCGCCAATGCCGGAACCGTCGATCAGCACGCCGCCTGTCTGGACAAAACCGCTGATTTCAGCGGAATCACGGGCTGCATTATATTCAAAAACATCTCCATTATCGAGGATAAAAATGTGATCGCGGCGCATCCCCAGGCTATTGGCCAGCTCTGCATGAATGAACTGGTGACGGTACTCACCGTGGTTAGGAATAAAGTAGCGCGGCCGCAGCAGCGAGTGCAATATTTTGAGTTCTTCCCGGTAAGCATGACCGGAAACGTGGATTTCTGAGAGTGATTCGTAAATCACGTGTGCTCCACGTTTATAAAGCTCGTTGATTACCCGGTAAATCGGCTTTTCGTTACCCGGAATGGCACTCGAAGAAAGAATCACCGTATCGCCGGGCAGGATTTCAACCTGACGATGCTCGGCAAAAGCCATCCGGGTTAAAGCTGACATTGGCTCGCCCTGGCTGCCGGTAGTTATAAAAAGAATTTCATTGGCTTCATAATTATCGATATCACGGATTTCAATCAGAGTGTCCGGCTGATAATTAAGGTAGCCAAGGGAGTCAGCAGCAGCGAAATAATTCAACATACTGCGTCCGATCAGCACGACTTTACGGTTATAGCGTTCCGCCGCAGTAATAATTTGTTGAATACGGAAGACATTGGAAGAGAAAGTTGTCACAAAAATGCGGCCCGTTGCGTCGTCAAACAGGTTGATAAGTGTTTCGCCCACTTTGCTTTCAGATGAAGTATAGCCGCCACGCTCGACGTTTGTGCTTTCGCAGATCATCAGCAATACACCTTCAGCGCCGATTTCAGCAATACGCTGTAAATCAATCGGTGTGCCGTTGATCGGTGTGTAGTCAATTTTGAAATCGCCCGAATGGAAGACAATTCCTGCAGGTGTGTGAATCGCGAACGCATTGGCATCGGCAATGCTGTGGTTTGTATGAATAAATTCCACCTCAAAGCAGCCTGCCGCTTGAGTTTCACCGTCTCTGATTTCAATCAGTTTGACACCTTTGCTTCCGGTTCCGCGGTCATCCAGTTTTTGTCTGACCAGAGCCAAAGTGAGGCGGTTGCCGTAAACCGGCACTTTAATTTCGCGGCAAAGCCAGGGGATTGCTCCGATATGGTCTTCGTGGCCATGGGTCAAAAAGACGCCGCGCAGTTTATGGATGTTTTCGCGAACATAGGTGAAATCAGGAATTACGACATCAATGCCCGGCATATCTTCATCGGGGAACGCAATGCCGCAGTCAATGATAATCATGTCGTTGCCATATTCCAAGGCAAACATGTTCTTGCCAATTTCACGCATGCCGCCCAGCGGAATAACGCGCAGCACGCCGTCCCTGGCAATTGCTGCCGCTGCCGCGCCGCTGCGGGTGGCAGCGGATTTTCCGGCCTGGCTGGTGACTTGCTGACGTTGGGACGCCGGCGGTTGCCGATTCTGTTGTTGCTGTTGATCGGATTTAAGCTGTCTTGTACTCTGAACTACCTTGTCGAATCTGGACTTGATTTGTGATTGCGGCCTGCGGCTGCTTTTTCCTGGTTGTCCAGCCTGGCGGGCTGTCTGTCCCTGACCGGCTTTGGGCTCTTGTCTGCCGGGCCTGCGGCCGCTTCTTGGTGTTTGTTCAGAAGTGCCGCGACCGGCTGGCTGCGCAGGACGGTCAGCCCTTTCAGATGGGTGTGAATTCTGGCCGGCTTTCCGTTGCCTGCCTGACCAGCGGCTGGACTTTGGAGCCCGGCTTGATTTTGCCTGGGGGGTTGATTGGCCGCTGTCAGGCTGTGAACGCTGTTTGCGTTGCTGTTTCGATTTACTGGTGTTTTCGTTTTCTGGTGTCAAATGACGCCTCCTGTAATTGTTTTCATCGCTTCTTTATAAAACCTGAATATGCCGCAAGCGACACTGGCATTAATTCAGGGTAATTCCATCATTAAAACGAGCGTTTTGCCCCTTTGAATATAATACTGAAATCAAACATTGGATAAATATCGTAACAGTTAATAAACAATTAATTATACCATGTTTGTTACCAATTCGATACGTGCTATCCTGTAACTGTTGCGAATTCAATACATTAAAGGTGAGGAACCAGCTTATGGAACGCCCTTACGATATTTTCGGCCAGTTTTTCAGTAAGCTTCAGGAGGAAGAGGCAAATATGCAAACGGTCAACCTGATGGTTGTCGGCAAGACAGGTGTTGGCAAAAGCACCCTGATTAACAGCGTTTTTCGAGAAAACCTTGCGGACACTGGTATAGGCACGCCGGTAACCAGGCATTTGCAGAAAATCACCAAAACCGGTGTGCCCTTAACATTGTACGACACCCGCGGACTGGAACTGGACCAGGCTGTACAGCAAGAAGTTGAACAGGAAATTCTGGACGAAATCGAAGCCCGCTTCCGGGTTGGCGCTTCAGAGCATTTTATCCATATGCTTTGGTATTGCATTAACAGCGGCACCCGTCGGATTGAAGCTTTTGAAATTGAATGGATTCGCGCGTTTGCCGCGCGGCTGCCAGTAATTGTTGTGCTGACGCAATCAGTTGGCAAGGATTACAAAGAGCTGGCAAAGTATATTCGCGAATTGAATTTACCCGTAAAAAGCATCCATCCTGTGTTAGCCCGCGATTATGAAATTTCCGATGACATCATACTGCCCGCGTTTGGCTTGCGTGAGCTTGTTGATACAACCTTCGAATGCCTGCCGGAAGCCGTTCGTACCGCGTTCATTAACGCCCAGAAAGTAAATGTGCAGCGCAAACTGGAGACTGCCAATCGTTCGGTGCTGCCTTTTGTCACGGCGGCATTTGCGGAAGGCTATAATCCTTTGCCGTTTGCTGACGCTGCCTTGCTGGTGCCTACTCAACTGGCAATGCTGGCCAGGCTTACAGTTGTTTTTGGGGTACCGGTAAACAAGACACTGATGACCTCTATTATTTCCGCAGTGTTGGGAACAGGTGGCGCTACCGCCATCGGCCGGACAATTGTGGCTAATATTTTTAAGTTCCTGCCGGGTGTCGGCTCCTTAATTGGCGGCACAATTAACGCCACTACTGCTGCAATAATTACCGCAGCGCTGGGTTTGGCTTATAATCAGGTTATGGCTGCTCTTGTCCGGCGTATCTACGCGGGTGAAAGTGTCTCAGAAGCGGAGATGGTCGCCATGATGAAAGACAGATTCAGCGAACAGATGAAACGCGGCAAAGAACTGCTCAAACCCGGGCAAAATGAGGACTCAGGAGACGAATAATGGAAAGTTACACAGGCCAGGATTTTGAATTCACGATTACTAACGCAGAGCTGAGGCGCCACTTAAGACTGGCAAACGATCCGGAAGATGAGGATTATCTTCAGGCAGTTGCCATGCTGGATGAAGCTCTGGCTTGTTCCCGTCCCCGTTTTGCGTACGCCGTTGCAGCGATTGATAAAATCGAAGCTGATTATGTAGAGGTTGAGGGGCACCGCCTTGATTCAGCACTCGTAAGTAAGAATCTGGCGAATGTCCACAGGATTTTTCCGTATATTGCCACCTGTGGCCGTGAAGCTGAAGAATGGTCAAGCCAATACACCGACATAGTTGAACATTATTGGGCGGAAAATATCAAAATTCTGCTTCTGGGCAAGGCGATGTCCGAGTTGCGCCATGTGGTTCAGCGTCGTCATTTCCCCAAGGCGAATGCGACGCAGGGAGAAATGGCCAGAATGACTCCTGGTTCCTTGCCCGCTTGGCCGTTGACGCAGCAACGTGCACTTTTTGCGCTCATGGGCGACTTGCCTGCGCAAATAGGTGTAAGCCTTACTGAATCCTGTTTAATGCTGCCTGCCAAATCAGGCTCGGGCTTCTTTTTCACCAGCGAGACAGATTTTGTCAGCTGCAGATTTTGTCCATTGCTGAACTGCCCGAACCGAAGTGCCGAATATCAATCGGAGGTTTTGCTTTAGCGGGATTTAAGTTGCAGGCTGAAAAACATATTCCCGCCAAGTTGCAAATCAGGCCGCATGATCAGTAAAATAAAGGCGACATCTGTGCGTTGACGACTACTGGTTAGTATATTAATATACCGGTATATACAAGTAAACCTGGGAGGTGTTTTTATGAAAGTAGCAATTGGTTGTGATCCGAATGCATCTGAGCTGAAAAAGCTTCTGGCAGCTTACATTAAAGAATTAGGGCATGAGGTTGTCGATTACGGCAGTGACGACCCAATTTACGCTAACGTCGCTTTTAAGGTCGCGGAAGAAGTTGCAGCCGGTGTTTGCGACCGCGGTGTGATTATCTGCGGTACGGGCATTGGTGTAAGCATCGCGGCAAACAAAGTAAAGGGAGCTTACGCCGCCTGTGTTTCCAATATTTACCAGGCCGAACGTGCGGCTTTGAGCAACAACGCTAATATTATCACCATGGGTTCGCAAGTTCTCGGCAGCGAGCTGGCCAAGCGTTTTGTCAAAGAGTATCTCAGCTTGACTTTTGACCCCAACTCCCGCTCGGCGCCTAAGGTTGAGCGTATTGTTGATTACGAGACCGAACATGGCACCTGTGAATAACATAGGAACTGTGAAAGCGAGGTAAGGTATGGCGATTTCCTGGGAAGTCCTCTCACTGCAACTGACAGCTGCGAAATGCCGACAGAATGTCCTGCGCATGATTAAAGCCAGCGGACACGGGCATTTAGGCGGCGCCTTCTCCAGCATGGAGATAGTAACGGCTCTATATTTTCACACGATGAATATCCATCCGGCTGATCCCAAAATGCCGGACCGCGACCGCTTCCTGTTATCTGCCGGCCACAAAAGCATGGTACAGTACGCAGTTCTAGCTGAACGCGGCTTTTTTGAAAAAAGTATTCTCGATACCTATGGCAGTCTGCACTGCAAACTGCCCGGGCATCCCGACATGCATAAACTGCCCGGGGTTGAGGCTAATACCGGCGCACTCGGGCATGGCTTGTCGATTGCTTGCGGGATGGCAATGGGCTTGAAGCAAGACAAGAAAAAATCACGGGTATTTGTTGTCATGGGCGATGGCGAGCTCCCGGAAGGTTCCAACTGGGAAGGTGCTTCTGTGGCCTCACATTTTAAACTGGATAACCTTGTTGCATTTGTCGACTATAACGGCTTGCAGATCAGCGGTAAAGTTGAGGATATCATGAACATGAGTCCGATCGACGAGCGCTTTAAGGCGTTTGGCTGGGCTGTAAAGACTATTGATGGTAATGATATGGCTCAGGTTGTGGATGTGCTCGATTCAACACCTCTGGAGGAAGGGAAACCGAGCGTTATTATTGCTCGTACTGTTAAGTCAAAAGGCTTGTCCTTTGCAGAAAATGATCCCGCTTACCATTTCTGGAGCCCGTCAGCTGCTGATCTGGAGAAAGCCGAAGCTGAAGTTGCGGCAGCAATTGAAAAACTTGAAACTCAGCTGAAGGGGAGGATGGAAGCATGATTGGTGAATATTTCGATCCCCGTAAAGAATTTGGTAAAGCTGTTACTGAGCTGGCGGCCGAAAATGAGCGGATAGTTGTTATCTCCGCTGACAGCGGTAAAAGCTCCGGCTTCGGTGATTTTGCCAAACTTTATCCGGACCGGTACATTGAACTGGGCATTATGGAGCAGGGGGCCGTCGGAGTTGCGGCAGGCCTGGCTTCAGTAGGTAAAATTCCTGTCTTCTGCGCGATAGCACCGTTTGTCACTGCCCGTCCTTTTGAAATGGTGCGCAATGACCTGGGCTATATGAATCAAAACGCTAAACTGGTTGGCCGCAACAGTGGCATAACCTATTCCGATCTTGGCGCTACCCACCATTCGCTGGAAGATTTCGCGATCATGCGCGTAATCCCCGGCATGGTCGTGCTGGCTCCGCAGGATCCCACTGAAATCCGCTCCGCTGTAAAAGCCATGATTGAGCATGAAGGCCCGGTTTACATGCGCATCGGCAATCCGAAAATTCCTGAATTGTTTGAACCACGCCCGTTTGTAATCGGCAAAGGCAGTATTTTACGTGATGGTACAGATGTCACGATTATTTCAACTGGCTCAACCACAGAAGCCGCCCTCAAAGCAGCTACTGCCTTAAGTGACCAGGGCGTTGATGCGCAGGTTCTGGGCATGCCGACTGTCTGTCCTATAGACAGCGAGTTGATCCTGGAGGCTGCTCACAAAACCGGCCGCATTATTACTGTAGAAGAACACTATGTGGATGGTGGCCTGGGCACAATGGTGGCAGAAGTAGTCAGTTCCGAGTACCCGGTGCAAGTCAAGCGTCTGGGAATACCTAAAGCTTATGCTACTTCCGGCCCCTATGACGAAATTCTCGCCTGTTATGGCCTGGATGCTGACGGCATCACCGATTCAGTATTGAACTTCGTCAACGAATAAGCTAATCCGATAAGCTTCTTCGACCAACAGCGAAATTTCGCTAGTTAAATTTTTATTTTATCAAGGCCCTCTGGCAGCAGTGATATACGACTCAACTAGTGGACAGCAGACCAGTAATTGAGGGTGTAGATCAGGGCAGTCGGGGGGCCTTCGTTTGACTTAAGCACCCGATCAATGCTAAGATTAATACCTGCCAATGAAATAACCAAATTGTGCTTTCTGTGCATTTTCGCCGAAGATCCACAATATTGCCCTGGGCGCATTAATTTCATAGGCGTCAATGTTTCGCTGCGTCCTCAGCGCGAAACCGGTAATGCTGCTGACTAATCAAACGGTCGCGGCTTTCTGTGTTTGCCTGCGGAAGCTACCAGGAAAGGACCCAAGATGCCAGACAAGAACCTAGTTTGTAAAGAATGTAAAGACGAATTTATTTTCACTGAGAGCGAACAGAACGAATTCCTCGCGAGAGGTCATATGAACGCTCCAAGCCGTTGTCCCGGCTGCCGTGAAGCCCGTAAAGAGCTTCGTGCCACCATGCCGGCAAACCATCCGAATTTCCAGCAGAACGGCAGGAGAGAACGTGATATGTTCCCGGCAGTTTGTGCTTCATGCAATAAATCAACCACAGTTCCATTCCGCCCAAGAAACGATAAACCAGTTTTTTGCCGCGAATGCTATCAGGGACGCAGACGCTGAAATAAAGTCATACTGCATAATAATCCACCACGCACAGCGGACAGTTTACTGTCCGTTTTGTTTTGCCACGGGAAGCATTATTTGCCGCGAAACTTTGATGGCTAATTTGCAGCGAAAGTATGATTATCAGCCTTTTGAATTAAGTCGGATGCTGATTTCTCCGCTGTCCAGAAACTCCTCCCGGCCGTCCTCGAAGCGGACCAGCAAATGACCGGAATCATCTATATCCAGGGCAAAAGCCGGGGAGTTGCCCAGAGGAGTATGAACCATTATCTGTTTGCCGATAACAAAAGAACGTTTTTTGTAAGCTGCGATTATGGCAGGGTCAGACAAATTTCTGTAGTAGTGCCAGAAACTGTTGAGGATAGCTGCGATCAGGCGGTTACGAGCTGCTTCAATTTTCGGTTCAGCAGCAAAAACTGAAGTTGCGCTATTCCGTATGTCCGCAGGGAAGCCGCCAGCTGGCTCAAAAACATTAATACCGATACCGAGGGTGACGAATGCCAGTTTACCGCCTTCCGGCGCAAAGGATGCTTCTGTAAGAATCCCGCAAACCTTTTTCCCCTCCAGGTACACATCGTTAACCCACTTGATTTGCGCTTCTCGGTTAGCTATCTCTTCAATAGCCTCAGCTACAGCGACTGCGGCGGTGACGGTTAATAAAACAGCTTTTTCAGCCATCAGTTCCGGCCGCAGCAGCATACTCAAATAAATTCCCGTTCCGGCAGGCGAGTAAAAGCTCCGGCCCAAACGGCCTCGTCCTTCAGTTTGTTCTTCAGCGATTACTGTGAGCCCTTCCGGCGCGCCGGCCGCAGCCAGATCTTTTACAATCCGGTTGGTTGAACCGACTGTTTTACGCACATCCAGCCGCAGCTCCTTAGCTCCGCCGGCAAGGTGTCGCATGATGCCATCGGCAGACAGGATATTAGCGGCCGATATGATATTACTGGATTTATTATTTAATTCTTTATTTAATTCGTCACTATTAAGTTTCATTGCCATATTATGATTTGAGGACTTCAAATCGTCAACCAATCCGCTTTTTTGATAAGTTCCTGCAATATTAAGATTTTCTCAATAAATCAATGTTGACCAGAGGGTACAATTAGCTCAGTTGCGATAAATGAAGTATGAAACTGGAGAACATGCAATGTATCGAATTCTGATCTGTGATGATGACCCGGAAATTCTGGAGGCTATTTCGGTTTATCTGCAAATGGAGGGGTATCAGACAGTTAAAGCTGCGTCCGGTATCGAAGCCGTTAAACTGATGGCTGAGGATGGCCACAATTTTCAACTGATTGTGATGGATTTGATGATGCCGGATATGGATGGCATGCAGGCAACGCGGCTGATCCGTGAAGATTTCAATTTGCCGATCCTGATGCTGACCGCCCGTTCCGAGGAACAGGATAAGATTAAAGGCCTGAATATTGGCGCTGATGATTATCTGACCAAGCCGTTCAGTCCGATGGAACTGCGCGCCCGTGTGCGGTCGCTATTGCGCCGGTATACCAAACTCGGCAGTTTAACGGAACAAGCTGCGACATATAGTTATAGCGGCCTGGTGCTGGATGATGAAAGCAAGTCGGTTACTGTTGACGGTGATCCTGTTAACCTGACTGCATCTGAATATAATATTGTGCTTTTTTTACTTAAGAACAAAGGCAAGATATTTTCTTCAAGCCAGATCTATGAGGAAGTGTGGGGCGAACAGGCTTTGGGCAGCGAAAATGTAGTCGCTGTTCACATCCGTCACATCCGGGAAAAGATTGAGATTAATCCTCGCGAACCACGGTATATCAAGGTTCTATGGGGTCAGGGATACAAAATTGGCTGAGCACAGCCGCTTGCTTCCAAAATAATATTAAACGGGAGACTACAAAATGTGTAAACCAAGACACTCTGTCATTTTCAAATTGATGATATTTTTCCTTACAACAGCTTTAGTTGCTGCTATGTTGATCTCCGGCGTGATAATCGTTAATGCTAATCATGATGAATTCGTGCCGACAACCGAGTTCACCAGCAGCAAGCGTCTGGGAAATTTCCTGCAGGGAGCGGTTAATTTGATGCCCACTGTAGAGAACAGTCTTGCCGGCCGGTGGCCTGAAGACGGGATAGTTGAAATGCGTGATTTGCCGGAACTGGCGCCGGATCTGGATCTTGGGTTATATTGGATTCTGCTGGACAGCAACCTAAAGCTGCTTTACCGCGATAACAAGACTGGCAATATCATCACCAACATCGAAAGCACTCAGGCTGGAACTGAGCTTGACTTCAAGTCTGCAACTTTCACCAGTGAGTTACTAAAGAATAATTACGCGTTCCAGCTTGATTTCAAGAAAGGCAGCATTAACCTTAGCGAGGGTTTGACCTCGGCGGATGTACCGCCGCAACTGCAGCAAATAAGCATGTATCAGGCTGGCAGAGACGCGAATATAACTATTGTTCTCGATACAAGTTTCAGCAAGCTTGACCATATAAGAAATGGCTCAATCGAATACAGCAGGCAACAAAACTGGACAATATACGCTTTGATTATTCTGGGCGTCTCCTTGTTGCTGTTTCTGGCAGCCTGGATATTTCTGATTCGCTTTGCCGGCAGCCAACAGGGAACCAGCAAGATACAGCTCTCCTGGTTTGACCGGATTTACGGTGAAATTATCCTACTGGCAGTTGCTGCTATGGCAATAATTACGCTTAGTGCTGCGTCGTACTTTTTCTATAACTTCGGTTCATTGTTTGGCGGTGACCCACTGGATTACTTAGCTCTTATTCTGGCATTTTATGTAGCCGGGAGCATACTCTTCCTCTCTTTAATTCGGCGCTACAAAGCAGGTATTCTCTGGCAGCAGACCCTGACAGCAACTTTACTCCGCATCGGCAAGAAGTTCTATGACAATCGTAAGCTGCTCTGGAAAGCCATTTTGCTCTACACCGCTTATGTATTCTTTATTTTTGCAACCGTTTTCCTGCTTGCTGTTACAAGATTTGACAGCGCGCTTTTTCTCCTCTTTCTGGCAGCGCTCGTTATCCTGCCGGCGGTACTCATTCTGCTGCCCGCTTCCCGCTGGATCGTTCAGTATCAAATGGTAAATGACGCTGCAGCAAATTTGGGACTGAATTCTTTTAAGTTGAGCGAACCAATTGAAAAGCTGCCGGTCGACCTGCGAAGTTTGGCAGATTGCCTCAGCAATACGCAGGCTCGGATGCAGCAGGCTGTTGCTGAACAATTAAAAAGCGAACGCTTGAAAACCGACTTGATTTCCAATGTTTCACACGACCTGCGGACGCCGCTTACTTCCATTATCAGCTACATCGATTTATTGAAACAGGAGCCGGAGGGATCGGTTAAAACCGCAGAATATCTTGATGTCCTGGATCAGAAATCTCAAAAACTCAAAATTCTGACTGACAACCTGTTTGAAGCTGCCAAGGCTTCTTCCGGAAATTTGCCTGTCAAAATGAGCAATGTCAACCTCAATGAGCTGGTCAGCCAGCTTTCGGGTGAATATAGTGACCGACTGGAAGCAGCTAAACTCACTCTGGTGGTCAAACAACCCCAGGCAGAAAGCGGTGAAAACCTGCCGCTGGCAATAAGCAGCGACGGTAACCATATTTCACGTATCCTGGACAACCTGATGACTAATGCGATCAAGTATTCATTGTCAGGAACGCGTGTTTATCTGGATTTGTACACCGAAGAAAATAAGGTGACACTCGAGCTGAAGAACATCTCGAAGGACAGCTTAAACTGCTCTGTGGAAGAACTGAGCCAGCGCTTTGTTCGAGGTGACGAATCCCGCCACTCCGAGGGTTCTGGCCTGGGACTCGCGATAGCATCCAGCCTGGCAGAAATTCTTGGCGGTGAATTGAATTTCAAACTTGACGGGGATCTTTTCAAAGCAATTTTGCAACTGCCGCGATAGCATCTGGTTACTGTTTGAGTTATCATTGATAGAAGCGGATTCAAGTCGGCAATATTTTGATAACCTGGGTAATTTGATGCAAAGGTTCTTTCGTTTTCTCATTTTAATAATAATCGCGACCCTGCTGTTAACCTCGTGTTCTCCGGCCCGCCTCAACCCGCGCTATAAGCAATTGTTTTGGGCTGAGGACGAAATCCTTTCCTTGCAAACTAATGGAGCTGTAGAACGCCGGCCATTGGCGAACGGTTTCCGTCAGCTTATTTTGCGCCTGCCTGCTTCAGACGATGGTAATGGGATAATTCTTAACGAAATTTATTATTATGTTAAAGGCAAGAAACTGGTAATCTTCCCGCTGCACAACCGCGACAAGCAGGATATGTATACAGCTGAGGACGGCGAGATTCTAAGGCTGCACCTGGTTGCGGAAAAGCACATCATTCTCAGCAAAGCTTTTAAACCACGGGGGCAGTCACAGCCAATCGGGGAATATGAATTTTATGAACTTGAAGTCGCAACGGGCGAAGTCACAGCGCTAAGCCGGGAAGCTACTGCACCAGAGTTGTCACCAACCTTTCTGGCTATTGAGCAAGATCGGCTTTTTTTTACAAATGAAAAGGTCAAACTGGGCGAAATCAACCTGACAAACGGGCACGTAACAGACTTGTCAGCTCAGGTTGAGTACAAGCCGACTCATGCCGTAATCAGCGGCGACACGCTTTTCCTCAGTGCCTGGCATCACGCTTTATATGCTTTATCGCTTTCACCTGCTGCCAGTCCTGCGAATATCAGAAGAATTGATTTTGGCGAAATTACTGGCCTGCCGGGAGCAATAGCAGCTGACGAAAACGGTATTTTGCTTTCCCTTGAGGGCAGCAATGTCAACTCAGCCATTTATCGGCTCGAAATGCCGGACTGCCAGCCAGTTCTGCTTGCAGACCTGAAGGGAACCGGTATTTCCAACCTGACATATTTATTGCGCGATCAAAATCAAATATATTGTCTTGCTGATGATGGTGAAAAATTTACAGCGTTGCCGGTTTACGGCAGTTAATCACGGTATGCGTGGATAATCAAGGGAAGGCAGGCACCAGATGAATCAGACTGAAATAACTGATCTGACCAGAGAAAAGCCCTTTAAGCCACTTTGGCAAGTTGTTTATGAAGGCTTGAAAGCCGAAATAATCACCTTGAAAATCGAACCCGGAACCCGGATCAACGAGAAATCGCTGGCTGAAAAAATGGGCATCTCTCGCTCTCCCTTAAAAATGGCTATCGATAAGCTGATCGATGACACTTTAATCGCAAAAGAGCCGGGGCACAGCCCGGTAGTCACGCAGCTGGATTTCGCCACTTACGGCCAAATAATCCATGCCCGAAGGGCGATCGAAAGCGAAGCGGCATATATCGCGGCCAAAGTGCTGACCCCAGCTGAACTTGATACTATGGCTGCTGTTTTGCAGGAGTTCAACGCCTGCAAACCCGAAGACAAGATCCGCTGTTCGGAGCTGGATGACCAATTCCACCAGTTGATCATTGATGCTGCCAACAACGTTTATCTCTCACGAATGTACGATATGATCCGCCCCTGGCTGTCACGTTATCGGTATTATCTGGCTTATTATACTAAGCGTAATTACTACACGGAGTACCCCTCTTATCATGAAGCGATTTATCATGCTTTGAGTCACCATTTATCAGAATTGGCCCGGTCTGAAATTATATTTGACATCACTCGCATGGAAAATATGATTCTGGATCTTTCCTATCGTATAAATAATTCAGGTTTTGAAACAGAAAAGGAGGGCAATTAGAATGAAAAATAACGTCAGGGAAAAGCTGGCTCTTGGCCAGAAGGTGGTCGGCACTTTTTTCGAAATCGGCAGTATGACTGCAGTTGAATGCCTCGCGCTGACAGGTCTCGACTATTTTATTATTGATTGTGAGCACGGACCGTTTGATGTTGAACGTGCCCTGGAATTTGTGCGCACGGCTGAACTCAAAAACATTACCCCGTTTGTGCGTGTAAGTGATATTTCCCGGCCGGCAATTTTGAAAATGCTCGACATTGGTGCTCAGGGGCTGATCATTCCTTGTGTTGACAATGTTGAACAGGTCAAAAAGATCGTTGAATACGGCAAATATCCGCCGGTCGGCCGCCGGGGCTTTTTCTTTACCCGCGTAGCTGAATACGGCAATTCTGCCGATGCTGCGTCGATCGAAAACTATCTGCAGAAATGCAACGACACCGTTATGTTGATTCCGCAGTGCGAAACAGTCGGCTGTTTGGAAAATATTGAGGAAATAACTGCCATTGAAGGTGTAGACGGCATTTTTGTCGGGCCTTATGACCTCACCATTGCTATGGGTATCCCGGGCCAGTTCAGCAATCCGGCCTTTTTGCAAGCATTGGACCGTGTCAACAAAGCCTGTAAAACTGCCGGCATTCCCTTGTTGATTTATACCGGAAATACGGCTGCTGCCAGCAAATATTTCGAACAGGGAATTGACGGGGTCGCTTATGGCACAGACTTGGCCGTTTATATTGAAGGTTTCCGCAATATCCTCAAAGAAATCAAACGCTGAGGAGTGCTGTGAAATGAAAGTAGTTTTACTTGATAATCAATACTTGCCTGAAGACTCGTTACCGCAGGAAAAAGAGATTTTTGCCGCGGCGGGGATAGAGTTTGTTGTCTGCGAATGCAAAACTGAGCAGGATGTAATTGACTGTGCCAGTGATGCTGAAGGTGTTTTGAGTGTTTATACGCCGCTGACCAGGAACATAATCGAACAGTTGCCCAAGGCCAAGGTTTTTGTGCGTTATGGCATTGGCTACGATGTGATTGATGTACCGGCGGCAACTGATCATGGCATCGCCGTCTGCAACCTGCCGACATATTGTGTAGAAGACGTGGCTGTGCATACGCTGGCAATGATCCTGAACGCGCTCCGGAAAATTTCTTTTTTCGATTGCTCAATTCGGCGCGGCGAATGGAACCAGGCTCTTGGCTATGAGATGCACCGGCCCTATAAGCTGACTTTAGGGTTCCTCGGTTTTGGTAACATAGCCCGGGCAACGGCAGAATACGTTAAGCCTTTGGGCTTCGAACTGATTGCTTACGATCCATACTTGCCTGCTGAACGCTTTACTGAACTGGCGGTTGAAAAGGTGGAATTGCCGGAACTGCTGGCTCAAGCTGATTTTATTTCACTGCATACACCGGTTACAGCTGAAACCAAACAGATTATCAATCAGGACACGATCGCTGCGATGAAGCCCGGCGTGACGATAATTAACACCTCACGCGGCGACCTGATCGATACCAAGGCCTTGATCAAAGGACTAGAGAGCGGTCAGATTCAGGCTGCCTGTCTCGACGTGCTCGAGCGCGAGCCGTTAGCGCCGGAACATAAACGTTTACTGGATTTCGAACAAGTTACGCTCACCCCGCATGCGGCGTATTTCTCGGTTGAATCCGCTGCCGATCAGCATAAACAGGTGGCTGAAAGCGCAGTTGCCGTACTGCGCGGTGAAAAACCGGCAAATATCGTCAATCGTAAAGAATTGGGATTAGTCTGAACTAAAAGTCAAAAACAGTCAGGACATGCCGCTGCAACTGCTCCACTATTGCAATGGCATGTTTTTTGTTGCAGGCAGATAAGCTTATTTAATGCAGGCAGATAAGCTTATTTAATTGACATCTGCGTTTTGCACTATATATAATAATGGCACCTTAAACGTTTACGGAAGTGAAAAACTTATGGCTAAAAAATTACGAGCTGCTGAAATGAACAAATGCATTGGTTGTTTTACCTGCATGAATATTTGTTCAATTGTTAATCGAAAAAACCATTCCCTGACCAAAAGCGCTATTAAAGTAAAAACTGCCGGTGGCATGACCAGCCGTTTTATTGCAGTTGTCTGCATTGCTTGTCACGACCCGGCTTGTATGGAAGCCTGCCCAAGCGGGGCGCTTACCAAACGAGAAGGCGGCGGCGTTAATCTCGATCCGGAGAAATGCATAGGCTGTCGCAAGTGCGTGGATGCATGTGTAATGCAGGCGGTGTTTTTTGACGAGGAAACCAACAAACCAATAATTTGTCGTCACTGCGGATCTTGCGCCCGTTTTTGCCCGCATCAGTGTCTGGTTATGGAGGAGGTCGCGGAAAATGATTAACGAAAAATTCATTCGCGTTCTCTATGTTGACCTCACCACAGGTAAAATCAGAATTTCCCAACGGGAAGACCTGATGGCATATCTGGGCGGTGTTGGCATCGCCAGTAAATTACTGGAAGAAAGCATGCATGCTGAGCTTGATCCGCTGCATCCCGATCAACCGATAATATTCGCCATCGGTGCCGCTACCTGGACGTTCCCGGTAATGACCAAAACCGTAGCCATGTTCCGTTCGCCCCTGACCAATGAGCTGGGAGAATCCTACGCCGGCGGACGCCTGGCCATGACAATGCTTATGGCCGGCTATGACGCGATAGTTTTGTTTGGCAAAGCGGAGAAACCGGTTTATCTGCAGGTTTCTAATACGGATGTTTTGCTGAGGGACGCGCGTGCAATGTGGGGACTTGGCAGCGAGGAAACAGGTCTGGCAATTCGTGAACGGTGCTCCGCTGGCGGCAAACGCAGTATAATTCGCATCGGACCTGCCGGTGAAAACAAGGTTGCCTATGCCAGTGTCTGTGTGGATACTTATCGTCATTTCGGCCGCCTAGGCCTTGGAGCTGTCATGGGCAGCAAGAACCTGAAAGCAATGACGGTGATCGGGGATCGCTCCATCCACATCAAAGACACACCAAAGTATTTCAAAGAGTACCAGAAGATTTATAAAAAATGCACAAGCACTGACATGATGGCTAAGTATCACGATGCCGGTACCCCGATTAACATAGCTTCACTGAATGCAGCGGGAGCGTTGCCGACACTTAATCTCCAAAGTGCCAGCTTTGAACATGGTGATTCTATTTCGGGTGAAGCATTCGCGAAAAAGAATCTGGTCCGCAAGCTGGCCTGCACAGGCTGTCCGGTTGGCTGCATCCATATTGGCATGTATCGGCGCGAATTTGACAAAGGCCATGAATATGAAGCAATAAGCGTAAGTTATGATTACGAGTTGATCTTTGCTCTGGGCAGTTTCCTGGGAATTCAGACAACTGATGAAATCATCGCCGTTATTGACGCGGTTGAGGAGGCCGGTATTGATGCCATGAGTGTCGGTGTTGCACTGGGTTGGGCGACGGAAGCTCAGGCAACCGGGTTGATAAATGAGGATCAGACTCTGCTTCAGTTGGCTTTCGGCGACAGCCAGACCTATATCAAAGCTATTGAATATCTCGCGTCAGCCAGAAACAGGTTCTATCAGGATTTGGGAAAAGGCTCGCAATATGCTGCTTCGATCTACGGCGGTTCCGAATTCGCCATGCAGATAGCCGGGAACGAGATGCCAGGCTATCACACTGGTTATGGTGCTCTGGTGGGCGCCGCTGTCGGCGCCCGACACTCACATTTGTGCAACGGCGGTTATTCCATTGACCAGAGCATGAAAGAATTTGATGAAGATGGTCTTATCAATAAGCTGTTCAGCGAAGAGGTAGAGCGCTGCATGACAAATTCCCTCATCATGTGCCTTTTTGCCCGCAAAATCTACGATCGGCCGACAATCCTCGCCGCCCTGAACAGTATCGGCTGGAATCTGACAGATGATGATCTGTCGGAGATAGCCAAGCGGATTTATCGTACAAAACTGAGGATTAAAGAGAAATACGGCTTCAGACAGAAAGCAGTGAAGCTGCCCCGTCGTTTCTTTGAGACTCCCAGCATGAATGGTCCTCTGGATGAAGCGACAGCTAATCGGATGATTCGAAAATTTGTTGAAAAAACCGAGCAGCTGAAGAAGGAAGCAGACCTGGCCAATGCAGACGCCTGAGCTGGCCGAAATTTACGCACGGCAGCTCAGCCTGCCGGAAATTGGTCCTGCAGGGCAGGCGAGGCTGGGGAGAAGCAGTGTTCTCGTTATCGGTGCCGGTGGCCTGGGCTCACCATTGCTGTTCAATCTGGCTGGAGCCGGTATCGGACGGATCGGAATACTTGATGCTGATACAATATCCGCTTCTAACCTGAACAGGCAATTCCTGTATACTCCCGCTGATATCGGTCTGCAAAAAGCAGCGCAGGCAAAACAGCGGCTGCAGAGTTTTCACCCGGATCTGGAGTTTGAAGCTTTCCCAGCAGCTCTTGATTTACGGCTGGCATTAGAACTTTTTCCATCTTTTGATTTGATTGTCGGAGCAGTGGATAACAACCCAACCCGGCGGTTGATTAACACTGCTTGCTGCCAACTGGGAAAAACCTGGATAGACGGCGGTGTCAGCGGTTTTTCGGGTTATGCCGTTCAGATTATTCCGGGGTTGACGCCTTGTTTTGACTGCTATTTCGGCTTTGCCGGCTTGCCTTTACCGACATCAGATGTTAAAACAACAGGCGCTAACACTGTTGGCATTATCGGGCCGACAGCAGGTGTAACAGGCTCCATTGAAGCAGCTTTAGCGATATTCAGTTTGTTGGAGCTGCAGACGCCGCTCAAGGACGAAATTATCTACTATTTCAGCAAGGACATGACAATGAACCGTGTTAAGGTAGCACGGGAACAGAGCTGTCCTGTCTGCGCGCACCTGTTTGAGTGAGGGTATTTGGAGTGAGGTATTATGACTGTGCGCTATTTTGCCCAGCTGCGTGACTATACCGGCTGTGAGCAGGAAATTGTTGCTGAGTGCGAATCTGTTCAGGTACTGCTGCAAAATCTGGCTGCTAGCTATGACGAACCATTTCGCAGCAATGTGCTGACGTCGGATGGCACCAAAGTGAATCCTGAGATTTTTATTCTGGTCAACGGCCGTCATCTGCGTCTGTTGAACGGAATGGAAACGCGACTTAATGAATCAGATGAAATCGCACTCATTCCGGTGATTGAGGCCGGTTGAAATTACTTTAATATTGTTATTTCGTCACCTGCCCGGATAATACCGCCTGTAAGTACGCGAGCGAAAACACCTTCAGTCGGCATCACACAACTGCCGATCTGATGATAAATCGCACAGTGTTTGTGGCATTCCTTGCCGATCTGGGTGATCTCCATTAAACAAGGACCAATACGAAGGTGGCTGCCAACCGGCAGCTCGTATAGAACAATACCTTCTGTGGTTATATTTTCGGCAAACTTGCCGGAACACAATCCTTCGATGCCCAGCTGTTCCATTTTACGAATGCTTTCAGCTCCCAGCAGGGAAACCTGACGGTGCCAGTTGCTGGCATGAGCGTCGCCTTCCAAGCCGAAATCAACAAGGAAATTACCCTCTGGTACTGGTTGTTTAATTGTGCCTTTCTTTTCGCTGCGGTTGATTGCGATTACTTTGGCCATGATTACTCCTTTTGCATTGTCTTGCTATGAGTTGTTTATTGCGTTGTCTTTCTATGCCGTGTCAGCGTTGAAAATGACCTGATCGGCCGCCAGTTTTCTCCAGTAATATAACCTGCTCAATCCTCATTCCCCGATCAAGTGCTTTGCACATATCGTAAATAGTCAGAGCGGCAGTCGTAACAGCTGTCAGAGCTTCCATTTCAACTCCGGTGCGCCAGAATGTCTGAACAGTGGCAGTTATGACTGCGGAATCCGGCTCGCGGAGCTGAATTTCGAGTTCAACGCTGTCTATAGGCAGCGGATGGCAGAGTGGAATTAGATCCGATGTTTTTTTAGCGGCCATAATGCCGGCGATTCTGGCTGTGGCCAGCACATCGCCTTTGCTTATTGCCTGATTCCTGATCAACGACAGCGTAGCAGGCTGCATCTGCACCCTCGCTTCGGCAGTTGCTTTGCGGCAGGTGAGAGGCTTGGCGCTGACATCGACCATGTGAGCCTCACCTTTGTCATTCAAGTGACTGAATTTTTTATTTTTCATATAATGACCCTTTCAGGCTTAGCCGCCGGTTCTGTTCATACTGCGAGCAGGTGAGAAGTCTTGATTGAATGAATGGCCTGCCGGTTTATTGAATATTGCTTGTTTTATGGTTTCGTTCAGAGTCTGCTCTTTAAAGTCAGCAAGCGCGGCTCTCAGCGAAATTTCACCCGCATCACCCAGACAGGGCTTCAACATGCCGTCGGCTGTAATCCGGATCCGATTGCAGGACGAGCAGAAACGATGAGAAATCGGACGGATTAAGCCAACGCTGCCGGCATAGCCCGGTAGCTGGTAATCCTCTGAGGGAGCTGCAGGATCGTAAGCAGGGATCCGTTGCAGGGCCGGGAAAGCTGCCAGGATTTCAGCACCAGTGACCAGATTGTCATTATTTCTGCTGAGTGGGTTCATTGGCATTAGTTCAATAAAACGGACAGCTATTGGTCTGCTACGGGTCAGCTCAATCAGGGCGCCAATTTCATCGTCATTTACACCCCGTACCAGAACAGTGTTCAGCTTCAGGGGAGTGAGGCCCACCTCAAGACAGGCATCTATAGCCGCAAAAACCTCGCCCAACAAGCCGCCGCCGGTGATCAGCCGGAAACGCTCTGCCCGCAATGAATCCAGCGACAAATTTACCCTGTCCAATCCTGCCTGCTTAAGGAACAAAGCTTGTTTGGCCAGCCCATGGCCGTTTGTTGTCATGGACAGGTCTGTGATTTCGGGAATCTGGCGGATCAGGCGGATAATTTCTGCAAGATCAGGCCGCAACAGTGGTTCGCCGCCGGTCAGACGAACTTTGCGCACTCCTGCCAACGCCGCAGCCCGGACAATGCGGCCGCATTCAGCAGCTGAAAGCATGGGGAGTGCCGACTGTTCGCTCTCTCCGTTCGGGCAGGTTTCAGGACGGCAGTAAAAGCAGTTCAGATTACAGCGCGGCGTGACCGAAAGACGCAGATATTCTATTTTTCGTCCGTATTGGTCAAACATATTTATTCAATGTCCTTGTATAAAATTATCCGGCCGGGTTGCACAAGACGATAACCGCCCATTCTTTCCAGACGCTGACTGAAGTCTCTGGAGCGGAGGATCGCGATAAATCTCTGTACTTCCTGTGATTCCCAGGCAGATACCGAAATCAGAAAATCGTAGCTTTCTTCAGCTAACGGCAGGAAGTCAAGCCCGGCAATACGAGCCGCGGCGAGTATACCAAGGCCGGCGTCCGCTGTTCTGGCGGCAATCTGCGCTGCCACGCCCGTGTGCGTGTACTCTTCGCGGGTGTAGCCTGAAATCTGTTCCGGCCGGATACCTGCCAGTGCCAGTTGGTGATCAAGCAAAAGACGGGTGCCGGCGCCTTTCTGACGGTTGACATAACGCAGCCCGCGCCGGGCGATATCGGCCAGATCGCGGATTCCCAGTGGATTGCCGGCCTGTACAAGTAAACCCTGTGAGCGTCTTACACCTTCAAGCAGAATGACCTCATTCTGGCTAAAGTAGCTTCGGATAAAAGGTACGTTATATTCACCGTTTTCAGCTAGTAAATGGATTCCTGCAATCTGGGCTTCCTGGCGGCGAACAGCCAGAATGCCGCTCATGCTGCCGACATGGCTGGAGGACAAGGTAACGACGGGTTCACCGGAATAATACAGCAGGTCGGCAATTTCATCCAACAGAGGGTCGTGACTGCCGATTACACTGAGCGCGGTTTCTACCCGGGCAAGCGGCTGCAGCAGGCGAACATCCACCAGCGTTCCTTCAACCAAACCTTCGCTGTCACGCGGAATAGTCAGAAGACCGTCGGCACGGGCGTAACTGCTGAGTACGCCGGCACCGCGCTCCAAAGGCGTTGCATTGAGCTGCCCCAGATGCCGGGTCAGGCGAACACGGATGAACTCCAGATACTTAAGCGAGGATACCAGACGGCGGGTCAGGCGTGCCTTGACCACGGGCCTGGCTGGAATATCAAGCTTATATAAGCTACCGAGCAGTGGACGCACAACCTCCTCCAGTACCGTTAATCCCGAAACAGGATAACCGGGCAGACCGATTACAGGTTTTTGCCGGCAGAGCCCAAGAACCGTGGGTTTGCCCGGTCGAATGGCGATTCCATGCAGAATCACTTCTCCCAACACGGAAATTGTACTGACTGTTAAGTCGTCGCGACCGGCGGAAGAACCGGCCAGCAATATAACAATATCTGAAATGTCGAGAGCTTTTGCCAGCGCGGCCTGCAGTTTTTCTCTGTCGTCAGGAATTATTGGCGTTACTGTAACCACAGCCCCGTCCGCTTCAAGAGCAGAACCATAAACAGTAGTGTTAAAGTCGGGTATCATACCAGGCTGAGGCTCGGCTGTCGCCGGAATAATCTCATCGCCGGTGGGAATCAGTGTTATCTGAGGCTGACGAAAAACTTCAACTTCTGAGAGACCTCCGGCAATGAGTAGGCCCATCAGCGCCGGCGTCAGAATTGTGCCGCTACTGACCAGCATGTCGCCGGCACAGAAATCCTCGCCGATTTGCCGTACATGCTGCCAGGGGACGGCTGGTGAAATCAGCCGGATCTGTTCTCCTTGTTCGATAACGTCCTCAATCATGATCACTGCATCCATCCCTTCCGGCAGGCAGTCGCCCGTATCCACCGGGATGACTTTGTCCCTGTGGATCTCAACCGGGGCAGTTTCACTGGCACCGAAAGTCCATTCAGCCTTTAGCGCGATCCCGTCCATAGCCGAGGCAAGGTAATGCGGTACACTGCGTCTGGCATAGACAGCGGCGGCAATTCTGCGGCCACGTGAATCTTTGATCAGGATTTTCTCAACACCTGGCTTGACGCCGGCCAAATTCAAACGGTCAAGGTAAAGTCTGACTGCTTCAGCAAGTGGTGTGTTGGCTAGATACTCTTGTGGCATCGGCGTTGCTCCTTCTATGAATCGCAGTGAAATATCCACGACGATATTTCTTTTAATAAAACGGCAGGATGTTGCTCTTATAGCAGTTCAGGTTGCTGCTCTTATAGCAGTTCAGGCTGCTGCTCTTATGGGAGTCTCTTTAATGAAACCGGTAGACTGTGACCTGCGAGCCTGCTTCAATTCCTTCCAGCTCTCTGCTGATCCGGATACAACCGTCACTTTGGCTCAAGGCTGTTATCAGGCCTGATTTGGTGAAAACAGGTTCCGCTTGCCACTGCTTCCCGGATTCGGCTGACGGAATTAATTTTACCGGTATGATTGATTCGCGCCCCAGATTTGAGGGGATCCGACAGCTGATTACCGCAGTCAAAGTTTCCGGTTCTGTGGGCATCTTTCCCTGTAATGCATCCAGCAACGGCAGAGCCAGCCAAAAGGTCATGAACCAGGCTGCGAGAGGATGCCCGGGTAGCCCCAGGATAATCCGGTCTCCGGCCAGGCCCGCTATCGTTGGTTTACCGGGCTTGACTGCAATCCCGTGAAAAAGTAGGTCTGATTTTCCTTGCGCCGCAATAGCTGCAGCCAGATAATCCTTCTCGCCGACTGAACTGCCACCCGAAACCAGCACCAAATCACATTCGCTGGCTGCCTTAGTCAGAACGCCGGCAAGTTCGTCCGGCTGATCGGCGACTATACCATAAAGGATCGGCAAGGCCCCGGCTTGCCGCACAAGAACAGAGAGCGCAGGGCTGTTAACATCATGTATACAACCGGGAACAATCGGCTCACCAACCGGCAGCAGTTCATTACCGGTAGAGATTATCGCAACCCTGGGCTGTTCAAAAACCAGAATCTGATTTGCTGCCAAAGCCGCTAATGTACCGATATCGGCGGCTCGGATCTGCCGACTTGCTGGCAAAACAACTTGTCCGGCTGCGAAATCGTCGCCTCTTTTTACTATGTGATCACCCGGGGAGACAGGTCGCTGCACCAACCACAGCTTACCTCCCAGATTTTCCGTGTATTCAATCATTACCATGGCGTCAGCACCCGTCGGCAAGGCTCCGCCGGTCGGAACCAGGGCACATTCACCGGGGTTAAGCCTGAAGTCAGGAGTTTCTCCCATTTTGATAGTGCCTGCCAGACTAAGCATGGCCGGCAGAGTGTCGCTGGCTCCAAAAGTATCGGCCCCCCGAACCGCGAGACCATCAACCATTGCCCGGTCAAAGGAGGGCACATCTGCCTGCGAACATAAATCAGCCGCCAGAACACGTCCGACTGCTTTTCCCATGGTTATCAATTCTGTGCGTTTAACCGGTTTGACGAGGTTTTGCAATATTTTACCGGCTTCGTCCAGGGTTACGACATTAAGCATTTCAATTTCCCTTCAATTGCTGCAACTGAAGAAGCTGCTTAAGTTTTTCGCTTTCCGGTTGCTTCAGCAGTTTCAGTGTTGTGCCCTTTTCCACAAGCCTTCCCTGATCGAGAAAAAGCACTTCCTCTGTCAACTGACTGATCAGCGACAGCTGGTGCGAAACCAGAATGAAAAGACAGCGGTTTGCCTGAAGATAAAGTTCTATAGCCCGGGATGCCAGCTGGATACTGCTTAAATCCATACTGTTGGCAGGCTCATCCAGCATCAGAACCTCTCTGGGATAGACAAGCAGTCTGGCCAAAGCCATTCGCTGCGTTTCTCCTCCGGACATTTTGTCAGCCCGCTGCTGAGCCAGATGCTGCAGCCCGAATTCCGACAGCTGCCTGTCAACAAGATCTCGCTTTTGTTGATTGTTCAGACCGGCTGTCAGCGGGATGCCAAGCTCAATGTTTTTTCTGACGCTGAAGGAAAAGGCATAAGGTTTCTGTGGCAGGTATCCCAGACGTGCCGGGTCGGACCCTGAGGAAAGCTGTGTCAGCAGGGCACGCAGCAGAGTAGATTTACCGGCTCCGTTGGCGCCGAATAGTGCATAGCGGCCATCGCAACGCAGTGTCAGGGATGAAATATCAAGTACGCAGCGGCTGCCGTAATCCTGGCGCAAGCCGTCGAATTTAATCATTTATGCTCTCCTGCAGCCGCACAGCAGCAATATTGATTACAAATGAAAGCACTAACAGTACCGCTCCCATCTGAATTGCACCGGCGAAGTTGCCTTTGCTGGTTTCCAGCATTATTGCTGTCGTCATCACACGAGTTTTACCGGCAATATTGCCGCCAACCATCATTACCGCACCTACTTCGGAAATTGCCCGGCCAAAACCGGAAAGCAAGACGGTTATCAACGCCAGTCTGCATTCCCAGAAAAGTAGGGCATACTCCTGGCGTCGGTTGAGCCCCAGACCTGAAACAGTTTCCAACAGCTGAGGCCTTTTGGCCTCAACTGCTGAAAGTGTCAGGCTGGTAACAATAGGAAAAATCAGAATAAACTGGGCAATGACCATTGCCGGCAGACTAAACAGCAGGCTCAGGCTGCCTAGTGGTCCGCTGCGCGAAAGGAGCAGAAAAACGAAAAGGCCGGCAACGACAGGCGGCAGACTCATAAAGGTCTGGATGACTCTTCGAAGCATGCGTTTACCGGAGAACTGGCGGGAGGCAATCAACACTCCCGCCGGTATTCCAAACAGGGCCGCAAGACTTGTACTCAGTACGGTCATCAAAATGGTCAGCCAGAGGATTCGGAGCATTTCCATATCAGGCAGTAACACCATCATAATTGAATAGAGGTTCTCCATATTTTTCTGTGCCATATTTTTCTATAAATGTTTTAGCCTCATCACTTAGCATAAATTCAATGAACGCTTTAGCGCCATCGGTATTGATTCCGTCGTGCTTTTCAGGATTTACTCCGATCAGTGAATAGGTATTCTTTAGATCATCAGACTGCCCAAGCAGAACAGCCAGTTTCGTTTGCTCCCGGGTCGCGAGATAAGTTGACTGATCAGTTAGAACACATGCTTCCATTTCAGCGGCCATCGTCAGACAAGGCCCCATACCTTTGCCGGCAGAATTGTACCACTCGCCTTTTGGCTTTACTCCTGATTTATCCCAGATTTTCACTTCAGCTTTGTGGGTGCCGGAATCATCACCTCTGGAAATAAAAGGTGTTTTGGAATCAGCAATAAGCCGGAAAGCCTCCGCAGCTGATTTGGCGCCTTTAATCCCGGCTGGATCAGTCTCAGGACCGGCAATAACGAAATAGTTGTGCATGAAAGGGATTCGTTTGACACCAAAACCAGCTGAGATAAATTCATCTTCAGCAGTCTTGGCATGAACCAGAAGTACATCGGCATCGCCGGTTTCACCCAGCTTGATGGCGGCTCCGGTACCGTTGGCAACGATTTCGAGTTGGTATCCGGATTTTTCTTCGAACATCTTTTCCAGTTCTGGTAACAAGCCGGAATCGTTCACGCTCGTGGTTGTGGAAAGACGGACAACCGGATTCTTTACCGTGGCGGGTGCACAGGCGGTAAAGAGCAACGCAAACAAGATCAGGACCACTGAAAGGACTTTTTTCATACCTTCTCCTTTTCACAATGGAAGGCGGCAACGTTTCCATTGCCACCCCGGTCTGCAGGCATGTCAGCTTCTGATTTAGCTCAACAGACTCGAAGTCGGGATTCTTAAAGTGTATTGTAACCCAAAAACAGACACTATGTTGCTAATGCAATAATATTCTGGCAGAATTTTTCAGAAGCAAAAAATGATATTACGGAAGAGGAGCGTTTTCTATGTTTCGGATCGCAGTACTGACAATAAGCGACAAAGGCGCAGCCCGCCTGCGTGAGGATGCCAGCGGGCCGTTGATTGTGGAGAAAACAGCAGAAATCGGTAAGGTTGTCCTCAAGTCAATCCTTCCGGATGATCGCGCTCTGATCGCAGCAGAACTACGTCGCATTTGTGATCAGGATCAGGCTGACCTTATTCTCACAACCGGCGGTACCGGATTTTCCCCGCGGGATGTGACACCGGAAGCAACCGCTGACGTTATTGACCGCCCTGCTCCCGGCATACCGGAGGCAATAAGGGCACGCAGCCTGTCGATAACCGATAAGGCGTTGCTTTCGCGTGCTATAGCTGGTATCCGCGGCCGGACTTTGATTATTAACCTGCCTGGCAGCCCCAAAGCTGTCGGCGAGAGCCTTGAGGTTGTTCTGCCGGTGCTGACGCACGCTCTGGGAATTTTGACCGGCCAGGAAGATGAGTGCGGTCGGATCTGATAGATAAGATTAATTTATTTGATTCAGTCGTTTTTATTTCTCATAGATTCGCTGCTGTCTGAGCTTTGAAAGGCATATAATGGCAGCAGAGATATTCTATAACACAATATCTATGACGGAGGCAGCCATGACTCGAATCCTGAACACGGAAGTCCTGATACCTGAGATCAAGCAGCTAAGTATGCAGGCTTGTTTTGAACTCAATGACAATGTTATTGATGCTTTTAGAGCTGCTTTGGCAAAAGAAGAATCGCCCTACAGTAGAGAAACACTGCAACTGTTGATCGAAAATGCTGAATTCGCCAAACTTGAACAGGTGGCCTGCTGCCATGATACGGGCTCAGCTGTTGTTTTGCTGGAGATCGGTCAGGAAGTTGCCTGGGAAGGTATGTCCTTAAAAGAGGCTGTCGATGAGGGGATCCGGCGAGGGTATGACGAAGGTTATCTGCGTAAATCGATGGTGGCAGATCCTCTGGACAGAGTCAACACCGGCGACAACACGCCCGCGATTCTGCACACCGAAATCGTCAACGGTGACAAAGTGACAATAACTGTTATGCCCAAGGGCGGCGGCAGCGAGAACATGGGTGCTTTTAGCACACTGATGCCAGGCGACGGGATTGCAGGCGTTAAGCGATTTGTTCTGGAAACGATCCAGTCAGCCGGCGGCAAAACCTGCCCGCCGATTATAGTCGGCGTTGGAATTGGCGGCACCATGGACTACTGTGCCTGGATTGCCAAGAAAGCATTGCTGCGTCCAATTGGAAAACGGCATGAAAAACCGCTTTATGCGCAACTGGAAGAAGAACTTTTGGACGAAATCAATCAGACCGGCATCGGCACACTGGGAATGGGCGGTACAGTAACTGCGCTCGATGTGCATATTGAATACTATCCCTGCCATATTACCGCTTTGCCGGTTGCTGTGAACCTGCAATGCCATGCCAGCCGGCACGCCAGCAAGACGATTTAGGGGGAAGAAGAAATGAAGGAATACCATATCAGCCTGCCTCTGGATCGGGACGAAATCAAAAAACTTGAAATCGGTGATGTGCTTTACCTGACTGGTGATGTTTTTACGGCCCGCGATGCTGCTCACAAAAGGTTCCAGGAACTGAGCGACGCAGGCAAAGAACTGCCGATAGATATTAATGGCCAGACCATTTTCTACGCCGGCCCCTGCCCGACAAAGCCAGGCCGGACGATGGGTTCAATCGCGCCGACAACGAGCATGCGTATCGACGGTTTTGTCGAGATGATGTTCCAGCATGGCATGATCGCCATGATCGGTAAAGGTGACCGGGCGGATTATGTTGCTGATTTGTGCAAGCAATATGGCGGTTTGTATCTACTCAGTATAGGCGGCGCTTCGGCTCTGATTTCGAATCAGGTTAAATCCTGCGAAGTTGTGGCCTACGAAGACCTGGGAACAGAATCGATAAAGCGCCTTAGAGTGGAAAATCTGAGGGTAATTGTTGGTATTGATACCAAAGGGCAATCATTCCAAAAACGTGAAATAGCGAAGTACAAAAAGTGAAAAGCAAAAAACCAAAACAAAAGTATCATAAAGAAAAAATCTAAATTTATATTTTGAAGAAAAGTGAAAAAAGTGATTTTGCTGTTCATGACTTCATGAACAGCAAAGTCTTTTTATGCCTGTAATCTGGCATCTCCGCAACTTTGACAGTTAATAATATGTTTTAAATTTGCATTTAATTTCGAACTAAAACCGACACCTCTCGCTGTCATAATAACAACAGTTAGCGGCATTCAGTAGCTGTAAAAAAAAGTACTGATTACCGTGTACTGCGAAAACCAAGCTGTTGCAGCTTAAAACAAGTCAGCAGTGGAAAATTGCATGCCTAATGAAATATTTTCCTTTATAGCTATTTTTGTACAGTGAGGTGCTGAAAATGGATGATGATAGAAACAGAACTCCAATCGCGGAAGAAGATCGCCCGATCCCGAAGAGGATCGATGACGAAATCGATAACCGGATTGATGAGAAAATTGATGAGCGCATGATGGAAGAACGAGCAGACAAATTTGCCCGTGAACAAGCTGATCGTGCTGAGGCAGAACAGGCAGTTCTGGCTGAGCGTGAGAGGGCTGAACTGGCTGAGAAAGAACGTCTTGCCAGAGCGGCCGCTGAAAGCCGTCATCTGGACGATCGGACAGACCGTATGGCTTCCGACAGACTGGCCAGTGATCGTGCTGAGAAGGTAGCGGATGCCGTACGACCCGAACGTACATATGCACCCCGGGCAAGCCGGTTTATTTACTGGGTGCTCGGAGTGGTCGAAGTGCTGCTGGGTTTACGCTTGGTTTTACGACTGGTTGACGCCAACGACGGCAATGCGATTGTCTCCCTTATTTATGGGATTAGTGATGTACTGATTGTCCCGTTCCGTGGCATAATCGCCCAGTCACAGGCGCCGGGGTTCGATGTTCAAACCTTGGTAGCTATGGTCGGGTACGCCATTATTGGTGTTGCTTTGGCAAAGCTGATTGATGTCCTGACACCCAACCGCTATTAAAAACTGAATATTTAGATAACTGACGGCGGGTACTGGCAAATGCTGGTACCCGCCGTTTTTTTCAGGCTGATACCATGGTTGTCCTTGACTTATTTTGAATTCCAGGCAAAATATATATTGTCGTTGGCTGAAGCCGCGAAAAAAACAGTATCGATTTAGCGGCTGAAGCTGTGAATTCAAATTTTTTATTTACCGATAGGCTATAAACATACATACCGCGATAAGCAAAAATTATTAGTAGAATCATTCTGAAATGAATTGCTATGCCATGAAGGCGTTTGCCACCTGTGAACAGGGCGGACGTTTTTTTTATTATGGAGGAGCAAATGCAACGTATTACAACCCGCACCATGGTTCTTTCGGCCTTTTTCATTGCACTCGGTATCTTATTGCCGTTTATAACCGGCCAAATACCTGCTATAGGCAGTCGTTTACTGCCCATGCATATTCCTGTCCTTTTAGCCGGCTTCATTTGTGGCGGCCCTGCCGGAGCCTTAGTAGGCTTGGTCACGCCTCTTTTGCGTAGTTTGCTTTTCGGGTTTCCACCTATATTTCCAACGGCGCTGGCGATGGCTTTTGAACTGGCGGCGTATGGCTTTGTCAGCGGACAAGTGTATCGATTGCTGCCGAAAAAGCCAATCAATATTTATCTCAGTCTTTTTGCTGCATTGATCGCTGGGCGGATTGTGTGGGGAGTAGTGAGCTGGGTTCTCTTTTCCCTAACAGGCTCAGCTTTTACTTGGCAAATATTCGCTGCCGGGGCGGTAATCAACGCTTTACCGGGGCTTGCGATCCAGATAGTCCTGATTCCTTTGATAATCATGGCTTTACAACGTGCGAGGATATTTGAATTTGAAAGGCTCTGAAGCATTAAAGCAAATTATCAGACAGCAGATAGAACGTTATCCTGTGCTCCAGATCCAGGATCTACTGAAGCTATTACACCAAAATGCTTTTGGTGGTGGCCATCTGGTTACAGATGAACCTGCAAGCTTAGAACGCCTGAACCAGGAAATAAAAGCAACAGCCGAGACTAAAATAAATGCCGATTCTGAACCGGTTTCAACTCCTAATTCTACAGCTGATCGAGCTGATGTAACTTCTGGCATCAGTGGGTTTGATAAACGCTTTGAACCTATTGGCAATGGCCTGTGCCGACTTAATCTCGCGGGCATCGAACAGGACGGAATTGATGTACGTACTATCAATCGTTTTTTTGTTTTGTCAGCAGCAGCTATTACGGATGGGGAAGAGCAGTTTAAACAAAATTTGTTGATTTTTCGCCAGATGATTGCCAGTAACGAGGTCGATTTTTCTGAACAACAACTGGAAGCATTGTTGGTAAATTACGATATGGCTACCTGCCCGCCGTTTAGCCATAGTCAGCAGTATCGGGAAGAGTATCAGCCCGCTTACAGGATCGTTCAGGATATTTACCGCCAGTTTTATGCTGTATTTTGTCGGATTGATTCTATGTCGCGAATAGCTGATGGCGTACAGCAAAAACTGCGTCTGGCGATTGATGGACCATGTGCCTCCGGGAAAAGTACTTTGGGCAGTTTACTACAGCGTGTTTATGATTGCGCGCTGATTCACATGGACCACTTTTTCTTACCGCTGGAAATGAGAACGACAGAGCGCTTTGCAGAACCTGGTGGCAATATTCATTACGAAAGGTTCGTCAGAGAAGTTGTCCCAGGTTTGATTGCAGGTACTGCTTTTATTTACCAGGCTTTTGACTGTTCTACAATGCAGTTGGGAGCATACATCGAAGTTCCAGCAAAAGACCTGACAGTTGTCGAAGGCGTTTATTGTTTACATCCCGCAATAGAAGCGTGTTATGATTTGAAAATTTTTCTTGATATTTCACGCAAAGAAAAATTGCGGCGCCTTAAACTTCGTAGTCCAAAACTGTTGGAGCGCTTTGTCACAGAATGGATTCCCCTGGAAGACCTTTATTTTCGCGAACTGGTTATCCGTGAAAAGTGTGATTTGGTAATAGAAGCAGGCTGAGGCGATTGACGAGGCTTTTGGCAGCTTTGACGCTTTCAAAGAGAAATTTGAAGCTGCTGCTGTAGGTCAGTTTGGCAGCGGTTATGGCTGGCTGGTTAAAGACAAATCAGGCAAACTTGCTATTGAATCAACTTTGAACCAGGGATCGCCGCTTTCTGATGGCAAAACCCCGCTTTTGACACTCGATGTCTGGGAACATGCTTATTATCTTAAGTATCAAAACCGAGGCCATGAATATGCCAATCAGTTCTGGAATGTTGTCAACTGGAAGAAAGTCGCGGAGTATTTTGAAGGCTGATTTTTTTAGCTGATTGGGAAAACCGTTTATTTTCGACTATACCCTGATCACGATCGCTTCGGGGCAGTGACACATTGCTTGTGAAGCGCAGATTATTTACGCGAGTTTAAAATAAATGAGTCCTGCAACCCTCGCTAAGGTATTAGTTACGAGGTTCTGCAGGACCCTTTTTTATTGTGGTATTATGAGAAAATCAACACAGTATCATCAAGAAAAAATTTCAGAATCGATTGCATAAGAGGTAGAAGGCTATTATGAAAAACAATAGCACATTTTTAAATAAGAGAATCAGATTTAAATTACCTGCTAAAGCTGCATTGCTGATACTTGCCTTAATCGGCATCCTTGTCGTCTCGCTACTGACTTCCTGTGCGTTTCCCTTCAAAAATATTGCAGCCGAGCCTACCACGGTCGCCACATCCACTTCAACCGCAACTGGCACGGCCATGCCATCTGTTACTACTGCGGTTCAACCAATAGGCACTGCTTCTGACCAGCCAGCCATTACTACAGCGCCGAGTATGCCTGCAACTTCAGCAACAACTTCTACTACCACGCCATCAAAGACGACAACGATGGCCACTACAACCACAAAAACCACAAGTACTGCCAATCCCTCTCCAACCATTGCCCCGACAACTCAAGTCAGCGCAACACCGAAACCGACAGTAGCTGTATCAACTCCAGCGGCAGCAACAGAGCCAGCTCCCGAAATTGTCACAGGCTCGTTACTTAAAGGACATGTTGTGGTGCTTGATCCAGGGCATCAGGCAGAAGCCGACAGAGAGCTGGAACCGGTCGCGCCTGGCTCCGAAATACTCAAGCACAAAACTTCATCAGGCACAAAAGGTGTATTAACGCGACGCTATGAATATGAAGTTAACCTGGAAATAGCGCTTAAGCTAAAATCAAGGCTTGAGGCACAAGGCTGTGTTGTCCACCTGACCCGAACTGAACACAATGTCAAAATCTCAAACATTGAGCGCGCGCAGTTTGCGGTATCCAAGCAGCCTGACTTATTTTTGCGACTGCACTGCAATTACTCGTCAAACCCGGAGGTTAGGGGAATCAGGATATATATTCCGGTGACCGGGGCCTACGCTGTTCAGCTGCCTAAGTGGAGCAACCAGCTTGGTTCAGAGTTAAGCAAAACTACAGGTGCTCCTTTCCGTGGCACAAAAGCCAGTTCTGATTACACCGGCTTGAATTGGGCCGACAGCGTACCATCATTCTTATTGGAAATGGGTTATATGTCCAATGCGGCAGAGGATCTGCTGCTAAATGATCCAGTTTATCAGCATAAAATCGCGGCAGGTATAGTCAACTTTGTCGCCGGGATGCCGATTAGAAAACGGTGATAAGCTGTCTAATTTCTGCAGCGGTGTTATCATTCTTTATATAATAGAGTTGCAGAAACCTCTGGCCTTACCCGATTGCCCAGTATGAAAGGACTTATTCAGTATGAAACTTAACGAATATGCTGGCTATGACGCAACAGGCTTAGCTGAAATTATTAAGCAGAAGCAAGTTACGCCT
Source organism: Clostridia bacterium (assembly GCA_040772685.1). GTDB lineage: Bacteria > Bacillota > Clostridia > Saccharofermentanales > UBA5734 > JAXGXQ01. The sequence continues at coordinate 301,781 of JAXGXQ010000002.1, forward strand.
ACGGAGGTACTTAATTGCGCGATTAGTGCAATTGAAAAGCTTAATCCGGTGCTTAATGTAATTTCTTATCGGGCCTACGACTACGCCCGCAATCAAATAGCCAATGAATTTGATATAACTGCCCCTTTTGCCGGGGTACCGTTTTTCCTCAAAGATATTGACGCCATGGCCAAAGGAATTCCGGCTTCAGGCGGCAGTCGCTTAATGGCTGGATATACAACAGATACAGACACCAATTTTGTCAAACGCCTGAAAGCAGCTGGTTTCATTATTGTTGCCACTACAACTACCCCGGAATATTGTTTTGATTGCACTACTGAATCTGTAGTGCATGGAGCCACCAGAAATCCGTGGAATCTTGAGCATATTGCAGGCGGCTCCAGTGGTGGTTCGGCGGCTTCTGTAGCTTCGGGCATCGTTCCAGTTGCGCATGGCACTGACGCAGGCGGCTCGATACGTGAACCGGCTTCTTGCTGCGGGGTTGTCGGCTTGAAGCCAAGCCGATTCAGAACTCCATACGGTCCAAATGAGTTCATGCAATATGGCGGTATTTCCACTGAATTTGCTTTAACCAGAACCGTTAGAGATACAGCTGGTCTGCTGGATGCCGTCACTGGACCGGACACAGGGCACTTTGCTGTTGCCCTGCCGCCAGCCAAACCTTACACAGAGATTATCAAAGACAAAACTGTACCACTCAGAATTGCTTATACCACACGTTATCCTTTAGGCGGTGAAATCAGCGACGAGTGTAAAGCAGCCTTGCTGGCGACTGTTGAGCTGCTGCGGAGTCTGGGGCACAAAGCAAATGAGGATTTCCCGCTCATTGACCCTGATATTCACGTTGCCAGAAGAACAATTCAAAGCTCACATGTTGCCCAGATGATCGAAGCAGCTTCTAAAAAGATGAACCGCCCGATTTCGCTCGATTACCTGGAGCCACAAATCCTGAGTGTATATAACTTTGGCATCCGGACTTCGGCGCAGGATTACATTTGGGCACAAGGTGTTAATAACCGCATTTCCAGAACTATTGGCGCCTTCATGGAGAATTACGACCTGATATTAACCCCGACAATGGGCATCCTGCCGCCTAAAATAGGCGAAATATATGGCTCCAGAGACATGGGCAGTGAGGAGTGGACACGAAGGAAGGGCTATTGCTCACACTTCAACAATCCATTTAATGCTTCCGGCCAACCGTCTATCAGCCTGCCGTTACAAATGAGTGACACAGGGTTGCCAATCGGCATACAGTTTTCCGCCGCGATTGGCAGAGAAGATCAATTACTGGTAATTTCTGCAGAGCTTGAACGGGAACTGCCCTGGCAAAGCCGGCAACCAGCAATATTTGTGGGGAAATAATAATACGGAGGATATTTATGGGAATCATGCCAACAAGAGAGAAAGCCTGGGAGCTGCTCAACGAATATAATTCGGAAGAGTTTCATTTAAAACACGCTGTTACCGTCGAATGCGTTTTGATGTATTTTGCTAAAGAACTTGGCTACGGCGAAAAAGCAGACTTTTGGGGAATTGTCGGACTTCTGCATGATTTGGATTTTGAGCAATATCCTGAACAACACTGCCTGAAAACTCAGGAAATTTTACGTGAGCACGATATTGATGAACGGATAATCCGGGCTGTGGTAAGCCATGGCTACGGTATTACAGTGGATGTCGCACCTGAACATACTATGGAGAAAGTCCTTTTCGCGGTAGATGAACTTACCGGATTGATCGGCGCCGTTGCGCTTATGCGCCCTTCAAAAAGTGTTTCAGATCTTGAAACGAAATCCGTAATGAAAAAGTTCAAAACCCCAAAATTCGCGGCAGGCTGCTCCCGAGAAATAATCGCTCAGGGTGCTGAAATGCTTGGCTGGAGTCTGGATGAGCTGATAACCAAAACCATTCTGGCGATGAGAAGCTGCGAACAATGAAGAACGCACTGATTATTCATGGCGGTGCACCGACTGCGGTAATGAATGCATCTTTATACGGTGCAGTCCGCGAAGCCCAGCGCCATCCTGAAATAGACAAAATTTTCGGCGCGATTGGAGGCACCGGCGGCGTTCTCCGTGAATCATTCATCGACCTGAATGCTGTGCCGGAGGATGTGCTGGAGTTACTGCCTTACACCCCGGCTTCCGCTATCGGTACTTCCCGCGACCGTCTTAAACCAGAGGATTACAAATCAATCGCCTATATCCTGCAAAAAAATGAGATCCATTATGTTTTCTTTAATGGCGGCAATGGTTCGATGGATACTTGCGGCAAGGTTTTTCAAGCCTGTCAGTCAGAGGGGATTGAGATTCAGGTGGTAGGTATTTCCAAAACCATCGACAACGACCTGGCCTGCACCGACCATGCTCCGGGCTTTGGCAGCGCGGCTCGCTATATCGCGGCAACCGTGAGCGAAATCAGCCTCGATGTGCGCGCGCTTCCTATCCATGTTTGTATCATCGAAACCATGGGGCGCAACGCCGGCTGGCTTACAGCCGCCAGCGCCTTGGCCCGTACCGGGCGGGGCGACGGCCCGGATCTGATCTATTTACCGGAACGTCCTTTCGTTGAAGAGGATTTTTTGCGTGAGGTCAAAGCACTGCATGAAAAGCAGGGCGGTGTGGTAGTTGTTGCCAGTGAAGGCCTGAAGACTGCAGACGGCAAATTGATAGTTGAGCCAATTTTTGAAATTGACCGCTCTGTTTACTATGGTGACGTTGGCGCGCATCTGGCTAACCTGGTTATCCGCCGCCTTGGCATCAAGGCCCGTAACGAAAAACCTGGCATTTGCGCCAGGTCATCCATTGCCCACCAGTCATCGCTCGATCGGCAGGAGGCAATTCTGGCTGGAGAGGAAGCTGTAAAAGCCGCAATTAACGGACAAAGCGGGGTAATGGTAGCCTTTGAACGCTTGTCGGGCAGTGATTACAGGGTACGAACTGTTTTGGTACCGATTCAAAAAGTCATGCTCACGGAGCAAGTGCTGCCAGAAGAATTTATCCATCCTAATGGCCACGATGTGACCGCTGCTTTCGTCGACTGGTGCCGCCCTCTTCTGGGTGGACCGCTGGCTCCATTCGCCATGCTGGACATTTAACCTTTACTGCTGATTTATATAAGTAGGAGAAACAAGCAAATCACCGCATCATAGAATCGTCTTTTGAGAGGTGACAGAATCAACAAAGGAAGGACCAGATTATGAAACACATCTATTTGAATCTAAAGCGCTTTGATATTCCGCCGGAATTAGGAGGTGTCAACCGACTGGCACCGCCGGCTGACTGGAGCCCGTATATTGTTAGAGAAACTCAAACAGCACTGAAAGAATATGCTGCCAGTGACGTTGAATTTGTGATGTTCTTTCCGGAAGCTCATCTGTTGGGTGCTGTTGCCGCGCGTACAGCAGACAATAATTTAAAGCTCGGCAGTCAGTCCGTCTACCGTGCAGATACGGCTGTCGGCGGCAACTTTGGAGCCTTCACCACTAACCGGACCGCAAACGCGATTAAAGCTATTGGCTGTGAAGCGACTTTGATCGGTCATTGCGAGGAGCGCAACGACAAAGCCGGAATTCTGGCGGAGGCCGGGGTGACAGATACAGCCGCAATAAATCGTTTAATGAACCAGCAAATCAAAGCTGCGCAAAGGGCAGGTTTGTCGGTAGTATATTGTGTTGGTGAAAAAAGTGAAGAACAGGAACGCTGGCAGGAAGTGCTTGGGGAACAGCTCGAGGTGGGCTTGGCAGGTGTTGACCTGAGCGGTGTCGTAATCGCTTATGAGCCAGTCTGGAGCATCGGGCCAGGCAAAGTGCCAGCCGACAAGGAATACATTACCCGTACAGCCCGCTTTATCAAGGAACAAACCGGCAATTTGGCTGTTGTTTATGGGGGCGGCCTGAAAGCTGATAACGCTCGTATGCTTGCCTCGATTCCGGAAATTGACGGTGGCTTGATTGCCTTGACCCGCTTCCAGGGGGAGATTGGTTTTTATCCGCAAGAGTATTTGGAAATTATCCGTTTGTATCTGACACAGGAAATGGAGGCATAAAATGAGACTGGAATTTGAATACGGACACGGCACTATGGCAGCTGAGCTGCCTGACAATACAGACGTTTTTATTCCGGGAGTTACAGTGGCGGATCCGCCTTATCTGGCGGATGTACAGGCCGCAACACTCGAATCGGTCCGTAATCCGATTGGAATGGCGCCCCTCTCTCAACTGGCGTTCAAAGGCGCCAAGGCAGCTATTATTTTCCCCGATAAGGTGAAAGGCGGCGAGCAGCCTACCTCTCATCGCAAGGTCGCAATCTCGATTATCCTCGAAGAACTTTATGCCGCGGGTGTGGAAAAACGAGATATTTTGTTAATCTGCTCCAATGGTCTGCATCGTAAAAATACTGAAGCTGAAATTCGCTCCATCCTGGGCGAAGACTTGTTTCGCGAATTTTGGCAGACGCAGCAGATAATCAATCATGACAGCGAAGACTATGATCATTTGGTTGATCTTGGTACAACGGAACGCGGCGATCCGGTGCTGATGAACAAGTATGTTTATGACGCAGATGTCGCAGTTCTGGTCGGCCATGCTCAGGGCAACCCTTATGGGGGGTATAGCGGTGGTTACAAGCATTGTGCGACCGGGATCACCCATTGGCGCAGCATTGCCAGCCATCACGTACCGGATGTCATGCATCGCTCTGATTTCACGCCCGTAAGCACCCACAGCCTGATGCGCAGCAAATTCGACGAAATAGGCATGCATATGGAAAAATGCATGGGTAAAAAGTTCTTTTGCTGCGACGCTGTGCTCGACACAAGGTCGCGCCAAATTGCGGTTTTCAGTGGTTATGCGGCGGAGATGCAGCCAATCAGCTGGGAAGTAGCTGACAAGAGAACCTACGTACCTTGGGCGAAGCAGAAGTATGATGTGATGGTTTTTGGTATGCCACAGTCATTCCATTATGGCGAGGGCATGGGAACAAACCCGATCATGCTGATGCAGGCGTTAAGTGCCCAGGTGATCCGCCATCGCCGGGTCATGAGCGATAATTGCGTAATAATTTGCCCATCACTATGTAACGGCTATTTTCATGAGGAGCTGTGGCCATACACGCGTGCCATGTACGAATTATTTCAAAAAGACTATATGCAGACGCTGCCGGATCTCAACCGGTACGGTGAATATTTCGCGACTGATGCGGAATACATTCGCAAATACCGCTTTGCCAATGCGTACCACCCGTTTCATGGTTTCAGCATGATCAGCTGCGCTCACATAGCCGAAATGAATACAGCGGCTATTTATCTGATTGGCGCGCAGGAACCTGGCATAGCTCGAGGTATAGGCCTCAAAACCCGCGCGACTGTGGAAGAAGCTCTTCAAGATGCCATGAAGAAATATGTCGGGCCTAATCCCAATCTTCTGGCATTGCCTTTAGCTTTCAAAACAACGGCAGTGCATCTTTGCCTGGCTGAGTGAATTCAAGTCTGAGACTGGACGCAAGTTAAAACCTAAGAACAGAAACATCTAAGCCGCGGTTCAACCGAGTGATATCCAATAAAGGCAGCCGAAGCCACTGTTCAACTGTTTAGATCTGACAATAGCTGCTGGCCATGGCCGGCAGCTTTCACTTTTTCGTATACCTTTATGATTTTTCCCTGTTCATCGGCAACAAAGGTTGTACGCATAATTCCCATTACCGTCTTACCATACATTTTCTTTTCACCATACACGCCAAAAGCCTTTGCCATTTCACGGTCGGGATCGGAGAGCAATTTAAAGCCGAGGCTGTGCTTATATTTGAAGTTAATGTGCGATTTAACACTATCCGGACTTACACCAATAATCGCATAACCAAGCTCTTCGAGCTCTGGCCTCACGGCTTCTATTGAAAGTGCTTCGTTAGTACAGCCCGAGGTATTGTCACGGGAATAAAAGTAGATAATCAGCCGCTGCCCTTGAAAATCGGTCAGCGAAATCGGCTTGCCACTGTCGTCAAGCAAGCTGATATCAGGTACAGACGCGCCAGGTTTTAACATAGTGTGCCTCCTTTGTTTATGTGTTTCAGCCAACGATAGCCTTCAACTCAGTTGAAAGATTTTGAGCGTCAATAATTTCAAATGCACCTTGATCGCCAGATACATAGCATATGTTGATTTTGCCAATCAGGATATGCCAGGGGATCTTTGTATCCGTGTGGAGTGTCAGCTCATAATCAGCATCTTCGCCATGAAAAGGGAAATATGACTTCATGCTGCGTCGGCACTTATAATTTGAAAGCAGGTTCATGATGGTCTTCTCTTGAACAGCATCAAGAAGAATCGGTTCTGGTGACTGATGATATCTGACACTTTGTACTTGCGCCTTAGCCGGGTCACCCACAACCGGCTGGGGTGAGTATCTGACAACAAGAAAGACGGCAATAGCCAGAATCGACGCCACAGCTAGTAGAAATTTGATCATCTTCTTTTTCATACTAAGCCTCCAACGAAACCTTTAAAAATCTCTTTTAGTATTCAATGATGATTTTTTTGCAGTCTGGGCAAGCATAAGCAATAGGCCAATTGGGAGTGAAGCTTATGTCGAGGATATCAGGAGGTAAAGTGATAGCGTTGCTCTTGGCCATTGACTTAGCGGTATGTAGCTTTGGTACTTTCTCGCCATCTGGCAGAAAATAATTCGCACCTCTGCTGCGAAACGTACCTTTAATCAGTTCATTTTCACAAAACGGGCAATGCATAACTGATAACCTCCAATTTCTACATAACCTTACGCAATTCGACAAACAAATATGATCAGGTGACCCAAGTAATGTTCGTCCGGGTAATTTGCCAATGAGAATCTTTCCAGGTAACATCAAAGTCATCGAGACCGTAGGCATTAAGTGGATCAAGATAAATCGCGGCATCTAAAGTCATTATTTCATCTTTTAGTCGGATATCCTGCAATATAATGAAAATCCCATTCGGGAACGACCAACCGCTTTCTGCGTAGCCTTCAGCTTTTAATTCTTCGTATGTTTTGCCGAACAATTGAAGATTATATTTTTCCAATTCACTAAATAGTCTTTCCTTCGCCGATGAAGTAAAATCCGGCAGCTTCGAGATGTCGATCGCCAGATACTTGCGTGTCGAAATGGCGATCCTGCGATTCTCAAGGAGATGATCAATTACGACTAAATAAGCTTCAACTGGATCAGGAGCATCGGATACAGCAGTTGTAAAGGTTATTTCAGGGCTGAAGGTATTTGTCGTTTGAGAGATTGCAGGCGAATTAGAACAAGAGCCAAGCATCAGGCTCATAACTAATGCGATAAGCCAGACATATTTCAACTTAAACATAAAAGCCCCTCACCTTAGCGGCTCAGTAAAAGAGTGTGCAATTATATTTCTTTAGACGATCCGCTTTCTTATATGTTTCAATGAGCTGCTCGTAACAATCCCCAAAGTCCCTCACCTTCCACTTCAATTGTAGTTAAAGCGTAAACACTAAACAATACATTAGTGTTTAAAACTAGCACTCTGTCGGTATCTGTCTTATATTGTTGACATGACTATTAGCCTGGTGCCAAGGCAATTACGAAAGGAACCATTTATGATCATATTTAAAAAAGGTGGCCATCGACTGTTCGAAAATGATCCGCAAACAGCCAGTGTTGTTTCTGAGATGTTGTTGGATTTAGAGCGAAACGGAATGGCTGCAGTCAGAAAATACAGCACCCAGTTTGACGAGTGGAATCCAGAATCATTCGAACTTACCGAAAAGCAGATCGACCAGGCGATCAGTTCTTTAGAACAACAGATCATTGAAGACACGGATTTTTGCCAAAACAATGTCCGCCAGTTTGCGCAAGCTCAACTGACTACGCTTCTGCCACTTGAAATTGAAACACGGCCGGGCGTTATTCTTGGACACCGGCATATTCCAGTCAAATCTGTCGGCAGTTATATTCCGGGCGGCAGGTATCCCATGTTCGGCTCAGCCCAGATGAGCATCATCCCGGCGAAGGTTGCGGGAGTCAGCAGCGTTATCGCCTGCACACCGCCAAATAAAGGTAAAGGTTATTATCCGGCCACTATTAATGCCATGAAAAAAGCAGGCGCAGACAGGATTTTTATCCTGGGAGGTGTACCTGCCTTGGCTTTGATGGCCTTTGGCATGGGTGTTGTCGAGCCGGTTGATATTATTTGCGGAGCTGGAAACAAGTATGTTGCTGAGGCGAAGCGGCAATTATTTGGCAGATGTGGTATCGATCTGCTCGCTGGCCCAACAGAAATAATGGTCATTGCGGATGATACAGCCGATCCCGCTCTAGTCGCATGTGACTTACTCGGACAAGCAGAACATGATCCCAATAGCGGTATAGCTTTAATCTGTATGAGTGAAGCTTTCGCCAAAGCCTGCAGCGAAGAAGTTGAACGTCAACTCGAGGTCCTGCCTACAAAGGAAGTCGCTGCTGTTTCCTGGCAGCATAACGGCATCATTACGATCGCTGAATCTATCGCAGAGGCTATTGAAATCAGCAATGATTATGCGCCGGAACATCTTGAACTCCATGTTGCAAATCCAAACGAATACATTGATCAGCTGACCAATTTTGGCTCGCTGTTTATTGGTGAGGAAACAACAGTTGCCTATGGCGATAAATCAATCGGCACAAACCATATTTTGCCAACCAGCAGAGCCGCCAGGTACACAGGTGGTTTATGGGTCGGCAAATTCCTCAAAACTGTCACGTATCAAAAAATGACACCTGAAGCCAGCAGGGAAATCGGTGAGGTGACCGAACGCCAGTGCCAGGTGGAAAATATGCTCGCGCATGCGATTACCGCCCGCGTGCGAGTGGATAGATACAGTAAATAGAGACAGGAATCTATTCTAACGCCAATTCTTCTATACCTACGTGTGCCAGCCACGGTTTCACTTTACCTGCTGTTCTGTGATATACTACATCGGAAATTTTTAATAAAGGAAAATGATATGGCAGCAAATAAAGTGATCTGTACAAAAAACAACATTGACTATTTAACCATCCGTAAGGCAATGGTTACCGGTGCCAGAACAGTGCCCGAACTGATAGAGCTTGCAGGTGTATGTGCCACATGTGAAGGTTGCAAAAGCGAATTGGAAGGCATCCTTGCTTCTGTCTGCGGTTGCAAGAAGGTATCACTGGAGACTGTAATAAATGCTGTAAAGAATGGGGCAGATACAGTAGAAAAGGTCGGTGAAGTTACCGGTGCCGGAACTGGAATCGTTGAGGAAACTGGTGAACCCTGCGGCAAATGCAAGTTGCTGATCCAGAACATAATCGACCTCGGGCGGTAACAGGCAGCCGCCAAAAAACGAGATAATTACTAACAATATTGCGCAAAAATGCTCATATAATAAGAGTTCAGAACAACCATCTAACTTTAGGCGGACTTAGCCGGCAAACGGATGATGAACATTGCGCCACGATCGCGGCCAGTGGATTGCGTAGCTCATGGGATAAGGTGTGGAGGGACTCATTCTTATTCCTGTCAGCCTGCTTCAGCTCTTCCACAGAGGTCTTGCGCTTGGTAATATCCATCGAGGTGCCGTAGATTTTGACGGGCGTGCCTTCATCGTTGTAGATGATTTTGCCCTGATCATATACCCAGATAAATTCGCCGCTGACAATCCGGAGCTGACAATCCGGAAACGGTATTCGGTGGCGTATTTAGACAACCTGTCATCGAAAATTGACTGGCGTTCTCTGAGGACCCAGTCGATGTCATCGGGATGCACCAGGCTCGTGGCATAGCGCATCATTTCTTCATCTGGAACGTGTTCGCCGCCAATGCGCTGCTTCCACTTATGGGAGTATATCAGCAAGTTGTTGGTACTATCATGGATCTAGGACGCTTCTGTTGAACCATTGAGGATTTCAAGGTATTCCTGTTCCTTCTGACGCAGCAGGTCCGCTTCGATCTGCAGCTCAGCATTGCGTACCATAACCTGTTCGGCGGCATTGCGCTCAGTGACATTGTAGACGATCGCCAGACTGGCCGCACGGTCCTGGTAAGTAAATGGCAAAACCTTAAAATCAACCTGAGCCTCAGTGCCATCCGGCCGTTCGATCCGTCGCCTTGACAGCTGTTCGGTATTATCAGGGTAATTCTTCACATCCAGATCCAGTAAGTCGATAAGCCAGAGTATGCAACAGATCAAAACCACCGACAATTCCGTAGGAAAGGCCCAGGAAGGTCAGGAACGCAGAATTGGCACCCGCGAAACGCCCGGTATTTATAGCGATTGCGAACATCATGTAGGCGATGATTATTGAAAACAGCTCAGCCAAACTATGGAACAGGAGGTAGTTTTGGAAGCTCAGCAAAATCATGCCTGTCAAAAAAGCGGACCACAAGATGAGATTCAGTGGTCGTATCCCGGCAGTCTTCAGTTCATTCGTGCTTAAATACATTGGTGCCCCTTGGCCGTGCCTATTGCTGAAACTGCTAAATCAGATTTATCATGATTTTCACGGCTGAATTTTTATACTAGAGCAATAATAAAATATTATGATTGCCATTTCAATAGAAGAAAACCGCCCGGCCTTACAGCCGCAGCGGTCTTGTTGTTGGTGATCGCGAGAGGACTCGAACCTCCGACCTGCGGTTTAGGAAGTATGATTTATAAGATTATTAATATGCGTAATTGCCTGTAATCGGCTGTTATCAAAGGTTTTGTTAAAAATGTGAAAAGCGATCGATGGCGATTATTAGCCATATTTTTCGCGGCAAACATCAAGTAAACATCAAGAATCGGGTTGAGTGATTTGGAAATACATTGCTTTTATCTCGATTAGTACAGCCCTCAAATCTGTAAACATCGTAAACATCAATAAAGTAATATGAAAGTGGATTAAAACTAATATTGAGAAGTATACCATGAAACCGCCGGCCAGAGTAAGATTTATTAATGACTCCGATACTTGGTGGATTGTATCACAACTACAAGAAGTCTGCTTTGACAGTAAGCGGATAATGAGTTTTGGTTCGCTTTGTGCTGCTCTGGAAGTTCATATAGCGATGATTTGTGTAGGAGGCACAGTCATGTGTACAATAGCTGGGATCGATTTTGATCCATTTCCATCGAGGTATCTTACTCAATATTTAATTTTATGGTACAACTATCATAAGAAGCTGAAAATTGTTGAGCCGATGTTTTTTTGAAGGGGACAGGTTTTTGAAGGGGAAACCACATCAATAAATCTGTGGTATTGACTAATGTAGTTGATTTTCTTTGCGATATTTGCTGGGGGTTGTTCCAACAACCTGGGTAAACACATCGCTAAAGTACCCACGAGAAGAAAAACATAAATTCTCAGATATTTCACCGATGTCCAGATCTGTTGTGCGCAAAATGATTTTGGCTCGCTCGATTTTGGCAAACTTTATGTAATCATTTATGGTTATGCCGGTTTCCAGCTTAAAGCATTTTGAGAGATAGTATTCTGAATACCCGGCATGTTTGGCCAGATCTTTGATCCGCAATCTCTCTTCACAATGCAAATCGATATAATCACAACAATTTTGAATCTGGGAAGACAGCAGAGGATTGGCCCGTTTCTGGTGGACTCTTGAAATAAAGTCATCGTACATGTTATGACAGCAGGCCGTCAGTTCTGGAGCGTTGCGACTGTTCTCCGCTTCCTGAATGTAGCGATCACCGAGGCTGTACGCTTCTTCGGGAGAGAGACCGCCTTCGATGGCTGCTCTGGTGCAGAGGGTGGTAATAATGATCATCGTGTTTTTCAGAGACCGCATGGGATCTGATGAGGTGATTAAATACCGTTGCCAACATCTGGCTGCGCGCAAGGCTTGCATATAATTGCGGTCACCTGTCCGAATCGCATGCAGTAAAGCTTGCTCAGCGCGATAATTTTTATGGCGGTCTTTTGTTTTCTGCCAGTTCTTTTTGAATCGTATCGTCGTTATTGCGGCGGATTTCAATCATGTCCAGTGTGATTTTCTCTGAATTCAAAACGTAGTGCAGCATGGTCGTGTAACGCTGGATCATGTTGGGCGAAATCACTGGCGCATGATCGAAGGCTTTCACCAATTCATCAAAGCGGCCTTTGCCTTTATATTTTTGTTGGGTGCTTTCCAGTCCGGATTGCAGCTGCTGCTGGGAAATTGTTGACGTGCTGACTGTATCCTAGTACATAGATGCGCTTCTTATCCGATCCGCATAGCGCTTGTCGACTGCGCACATCCACACGATGCCAAAAGGTGAGCCCATGATGTAGGGAGAATCTTTCAACTGGAAATGGCGAAGCATGTACTGGCGCCAGCTATGAATGACAAACAGCTGATCAATTAACTCGATCTCCGGATTATTGGTAGCAACCACCCGGCCGTCCAAATCGAAACACCATATGTAGATGGGTTCGACCGATTGAAACAAGTCCCCGATCCACTCAATTTTGTTCTCAATTTCAAACATGCGTAGATCTCCTACAGGGTGCATCTCAAGTGCGCTTTCATTGTAGATCAGGCTTTTGTCATGAACAACCAAAAAACAAAACAAATTTACAAAAAATTAATTTGACAGATAGATGTGACGAAATTCTATAAATTACTTTCGTATTTTGGATAGAGGCAATGAAGCAAAACCATATAATCAGGTTAAGCGGTTGAGGCCTCAGCCAAAAATGGAAAATCTCTCGGAATGAGTTGAACATCAGCTAAATACACAACAGAAAGAGGGTCACCTGTTATGAATGAAACTGCTTCTGCTCCTGAGTATCAGCGCACGGATACATGGCGTATTGCGTTATCCTCCATGATCCAGTCTTCCAACACCATGTTTCTTGGGCTGATGACCTTCGCCAGTTATTTGGCAAATAAAGGCTATGGTGTCATTATACTGGCCGGCGCGGTCATTTCATCGATGCGCATCTTTGACGCGGTCACCGACCCTGTTGTTTCCTGGTTCATCCCTGGTGTCCGCAGTCGTTTCGGGGTGGCTAGACCCGTTGTTTTCCTTGGCTATCTGTTGCAAGCCCTTTCCGTCTATTTCATGTTCTTCATTCACCCAATACCAAAAGCATCGTGTTCTTTGGTGCCTGCTATGCTGTACAGTCTGGCTATACCTTCGTTGGCAAAGGGTAATGAATTACTGCAGCTGCAGATGACCACGGATCCCAAGCAGCGGCCGCTAATCTTCCGCTTCGGACAGACGGTCACCATGCTGACCGCTCTGGCTCTGAGCCTGTTCCGCTGCATATTCTCTTCCCCAAATACGGCGGTCTGACTATGGGCTTGTTCCAGGAGCTTGCCGTCTTCATTCTGATCGTCAAACTCCGATCTATTCCATTGGCTTGATTGCCGTTGCGCCTGTCGATAACGTCGAGAACTTCAAGCGGAATTTCCATGGCGCGACGAAGTACAACCTGAAGGATATCTGGAATCTAATTGCCCACAATAGAGCCTTCATTCCTTTTGTCATATCGATGGCCACGGACAAACTGGCTGCAGCCTCCTCCTCCAATAGTGCCATCAGCGACTTTGCTGTTCGGTGTGATTATTGGCAATTACAAATTCAGCGGTACCATTTCCATTTATACCACGATCTTTACGTTGGCGATGATCTGGCTGGCAACCGGATCGGCCAGGAAGAAGGGCAATCGAAAGGCTTACCTGCGATGGTGCTGGATTGCCATTATTACGGCCGCAGCAGCTTTTGTCTTCATGTTAATTGTTAATCCGGCATCGATTACAAAGTCCATGGTGCCTACCGTCATATTCGTCGCTTTCTGCAGCCATGGGCTCTTTTCCGTTCCACTACGAATGCCAATGTACAGGCGATGCAGCTGGATATCACTGATTATGAGTTCTACCTTCATGGCAAGTTCCTTGGCCCCATGGTCGCATCGGTAGCCACGATCCTCAGCAAAATCATTGACTCATTTTCCTCGGTTATCGTCGCGGCGATGCTCGGGATGCTGGGCTATGTAACAACGATGCCGAATCTGTGACGCCAATTCTCCCATGGTCTTCGGAGTGACCATGTTTGCCTGGCTCGGCCACACTGGGCTTTGCTGCATCGATTATCGCCATAAAGTTCAGCTCTCTGACTGCGGAGAAAATGGTTGAAGTTCAAGCTTCCAACAATGAACGCAAAGCGAAACACCGCAGCTTACGAGGCGGAACTGGCAGCTGGTTGACAGATGGCCTTATTACCCCTGATTCTGGGGAGACCTGCGATGACGAGGAATGTAACGATGAGAACTTTACACGAAGAAGCCCGTGATATCCCGCATTGAAGCGGATGTGTTTATTGCTGGTGCGGGAACAGCCGGATGTATGGCGGCCATCGCAGCAGCCGGCTGGAGCCGGGTCGTGCTGGTGGAAAAAATGCCTGTTCCAGGCGGAACCTATACCAATGGCGGTATCGGCACCAGCTCCTTTTATGCTGCCAGTCTGGACCGAAGACAGCGATCCGGATTGTCGATGGTCTGCCGTTTGAGCTGACACAGCGCCTGGAAGAAGCGGATGGAGCGACTGGGTTATTCAGCACCGAATGACCACCATTACAGCCGTATCGTTTCGTCGGCGATCACCGAAGTGTACAAAGGTGTGATCAGCAAGATGCTGCTGGAAGCCGGAGTTCAGGTATATCTGCAGACGATGTTCTGTGGCGTCCAGATGGAAGGACAGCGAATCGTAGCAGCGATCATAGAGAACAAAGATGGTCGCAGTGCGGTTCTGGCCAGACAGTACGTTGATTGCTCAGGCGATGGTGATATAGCCCGTTACGCAGGGGTCCCCCAGAAAGAAAACTGGCAGCGATACAATGAGGTTTCCGGTGCCCCCACCGGTCTGGTCTTTGGCATGGCTGGCATCGACATGGATCGTTTTGTGAAAGAAAATCCCAACGGCACTTTTGAGCAGATCCGTGAAGAGACAGCCTATGAGGGCATCGTCAGCCGCAGATTCGTGTTTACGCCGATGAAAGAACCTGAAACCTATAAACCGGTTGTCGATCTTGATATGCGCTATTTTACCTCTATGCAGTCCATTCACGAGGGGGAGATGACCTATATCAATAACTCCAAGGGCCCGTATGTGGATGCAAGCACCGCGGAAGGTCTTAGCCGCGGGGAGATGGAGATGCGCATCAAAATCATGGAATTTGCCAAGGCTTTCCGGAGGTGCGTGCCAGGCTTCGAGAAAGCCTATCTCTCCTGGGCCTCGACGCAGCTGGGTATCCGGGCGAGCAAGGTCACTCTATGTGATAAAAGCATCTCGCAACAGGAGATTAGTGAAGCGACACGCTTTGAGGATGAGATCGGATTGTATGCGTTCCACGACCTGAGCCCCAAACACCCCCATCTTATGCCGAAGGCACCTGGCTTCTATGGCTTTCCGTACCGAATGCTTCTGGCACAGAATTGTGACAACCTTTTTATGGCGGGCCGCAATGTGACTGAAGAGACTGAAGCGCACATGTCCACGCGCAACACGGTCGGCTGCATGATCATGGGCCAGGGAGCCGGAGTCGCTGCTGCGCTGTGTGCCGCACAGGACTGCGATTCTCGTCAGCTTCGCTATGAAAAGCTTCGTGAAGGCTTATTGGCGCAACACGTCATTCTGGATGTCTAACAAGAGATGATGGAGATTCTATGAGAACAAAACAGCTTTTCAATGACGGCTGGTGTTTTTTGCGACAGGATTCCGGAGCAGCGGTGACGCTGGCGAAAGGAACCGCAATAAATCTTCCG
The DNA here is from genome assembly GCA_040772685.1 of Clostridia bacterium. GTDB lineage: Bacteria > Bacillota > Clostridia > Saccharofermentanales > UBA5734 > JAXGXQ01. The sequence continues at coordinate 317,530 of JAXGXQ010000002.1, forward strand.
CACACCTGGAACGCGCATGACGGCCAGGATGGAGGAAATGATTATTATCGCGGGAAATGCTGGTATGTCAAGAAATTTTCCAAACCGGAGCTGACGGATGATCAGC